>CAYWGJ010000010.1:7910-36336 GCA_964457835.1 uncultured Anaerolineaceae bacterium | reverse complement strand
GCCGACGGCCACGCACACCGCAACCGACAGCGCGACGTCCACGCCGACGGCCACGATGACCGAGGTGTTCACCCCATCACCAGGTATCACCATGACGACGGCTCCTTGTGCGCAGCCGCCCACCTGGAAGCAGTATGTGGTGCAGCCGGGAAACACGCTCTTCAGCATTGCGCAGGCGGTGGGCAGCACGGTCTCAGAGCTGATGCGCGTGAACTGCCTGGCGAACCCTGACCGTATTCTGACAGGTGACATCCTCTTCGTGCCGCGTCTGCCTGATGAACCGGTGCGGACTAACGTGCCGCTGACGCCGCGTGGAACCGATACACCAGGCGGTGGGGGGCTGGTACGGGTGGGCTGCACTACGCCGGATCGGGCCTTTATCGCCAACCTGATACCGGGGCAGCGGGTCAGCGGCAGCATCACGGTGGGAGGTACTGCTCACACCGTCCCGATGGGGTCTTATAAGCTGGAGGTGCGGCCCGATTTCGCGTCTGTTTACAACTTCTGGTCCTCAGGGCAGACGCCCGTGGTTAACGGTGCACTGGGTACGCTGGATACGTCGCGCTTTGGGCCGGGGCTGCATTGGCTGCGCTTGGTCGTTGTGGAGGCAGACAGCAGCACGCCACCGGGCAATATTTGTGTGGTGCCGCTGGTCTTCGAGTGACAAATGAGTATCGACGCTGCTGCGCGGCTCCGCTACACTGAGCGCGATGAGTACGTGCTGAAGTGACCAATGGAGCGATGCCGATGGGTAAGCTGATGCGCAGCGTAGGGCGCTTTATCCTGTTTCCGCTGATTCCGGTGCTGCTGGGGCTGGGGGTGCTGATCTTCGGCTGGCAGGTGGTGCAGGATGTGGGGCGGCAGGTTGAGTCACGCGCGCTGGCTGAGGAACGCATACCGCTTTATGTGCAGACGGCCACAGCACTCTCTCGCATTCAAGAGGTGTTGAGCACACCGGAAGTCGGCCTGCATCAGGCGGATGACAGCGCGCCGCAGTGGGTGTCTGCCGCGATGAGCGACCTCCGTGTGGCGCAATTCGAAACCAACACCCCGCGCCCTACCGCAAGCGAGGATGGCGGCAGCGCGAACCCTTTTGCGACGAACACGCCGGAGTCGGCGACTGTGACGCCCACGCCCTTGTCCGTTGAGCCGACGCCTGCGGCCACGCTGCCCCCAGTGGACCCCGGCCCGCTGCCCACGATCCTTTACCTGCCGGACCCTTCCGCTGCGGAAATCAGCGCGGCACCGACTGCTGTGCCGACTGCTTTTCCAATCGTGCCACGTAACTATGACCTGGTGAACATCCTGCTGCTGGGCCAAGATAATGAGATCACCGGAGACAGCATCGCGCGCACCGACACCATGATTATCGTGTCGATCAACCCGGAGACCAACAGCGTCGCCATGCTCAACCTGCCGCGTGACCTCTACGTGTACATGCCGCAGGCTGGGATGCAGCGTCTGAATGTGGCCTACAGCGTGGGGCAAAACCTGGGCTGGGACGGTGGACCGTTCTTCTACATGCGCCAGGTGATCCTCTACAATTTTGGTATCAACGTGCACTATTACGCCATGGTGGACCTGACCGGCTTTGCGTCGCTCATCGATACGCTGGGCGGCATTGAGCTGGCCGTGGACTGCCCGATCCGCGATTACGCGCTGATTGGTGCAGAAGTTCCGGCGGATGCGGTGCTGGTCGATGAGGAAGGGCTGGAGTACGAGCTGCCCGTGGGTTATTATTCGCTGAGCGGCAAAGAGGCGCTGTGGTATGCGCGCTCGCGCGGCAACAGTGACGATTTCGACCGGGGACGCCGCCAGCAGCAGATTCTGCGTGCTGCCTTCCGCAAAGCGCAAAGCAGCGGCCTGCTCAACGACGTGCTGGCGCTGCCTGGCTTAGTCAACGAGGGGCTTGCCGTAGTACAGACCGACTTGAGCGCGCAGGACGTGCTGGGGTTGATCCCGGTGGCGCTCAGCGTAGACCCGGATGCGATTCAGTCCTACCGCTTTTTGCGCTGGTATCACACCACGCCCTGGCAGCCGCCGGATGGGTCCAACGTGCAGCTCCCGAACCCGAATGAGGTCTTCACACTCATGAGCGATTTCTACACGCCGCCGACGACGAATCAGTTGGCACAGCGGCAGGTGGGCATCCGGGTGTACAACGGCACACAGAACGCACAGTGGGACCGGGTCGCAGCGGAACGGCTGGGCTATGACGGTTATGCGGCGGTGGCTTACGGGGTGGCCGACTCGTTGGATTACGCGCAGACCGTGGTCATCGACTACACTGGGGCGTCCAAGGGCAGCCCGCTGCCGGGCATCCTGGCGGCGCTGAACGTCTCGCCGGAACAGGTGCAGGTGCAGCCGGACCCGAACCGTGAGGCGGATTTTGTCGTGTACGTCGGCGCGGATTACAACTCGTGCACCGGCTTCGTGATTGAGGGCGACGCCGAGTAGGGTAGGGTGTCTGACGGAAAACGCAGCCCCGCGTCCGGCGAACGCGGGGCTTTTAGTGTTCTTGGCAGTGTGTGCGCTTACACGCCCATGTCCATGATAGTTTGAGCGATCTTCTTCAGCGCGACGACAAAGACCGCCGTGCGGTAGTCGTTGACGCCAGAGGTGCTGTGCATGGCCTCACGGATTTCCTGGTAGGCCAGGCGCATGGTGTCGTCCAGGCCGGAGCGCACCATGGCGAGTTCGTCGTTACCCTGCACGATGTCGCGGCGCAGGGCATCGGGGACGGTCTTGCCGGTGAGCAGTTCGATCGCCTCAATGGTGCGCTGGCCGCGATACTCGTCTAGACGGCGTTGAAGGCGGCCAAAGCGAATGTGGCTGATGTTCTTGATCCACTCGAAGTATGAGACGGTCACGCCACCGGCATTAACGAAGGCATCGGGCAGCGCGGCGATTCCGCGCTGCCGCAGCACTTCGTCGGCCTCAAAGGTGACGGGGCCGTTGGCCGCTTCGACGATCAACCTGGTTTGGATGCGCGGCGCGTTTTCGACGGTAATCTGGCTTTCCAGCGCAGCGGGAATGAGGATGTCGCACTCTTTTTCCAGGACGCTGCGGCCATCTGCGACGTACTGCGCATCTGGGAAGCCCTGGACGCCGCCGTGTTCGATTAGGTGTGCGCGCACGTCCTCAATACTCAGCCCCGCATCGTTGATGATCGCACCGTCGCGCTCGATGATGGCGCTAATGATGGCCCCGTCTTCCTCTTGCAGGAACTTCGCGGCATGGTAGCCGACGTTGCCTAGACCCTGCACAACGATCCGCTTGCCATCAATGCTGCCGGATAAGCCAACGCTGCGCAGGTCTTCCGGGTGGCGGAAAAACTCATGGATGACGTATTGCACGCCGCGCCCGGTGGCTTCTACGCGGCCACGGATGCCGCCGTGTTCAACAGGTTTGCCGGTGACGGCCCCGAGGTAGTTGATGTCGTTGGGGTAGAGGGTGCGGTAGGTGTCGGCGATCCAGGCCATTTCGCGTTGGCCGGTGCCCATGTCCGGCGCGGGTACGTTTTCGCTGGCGCTGATGAAGCCCTTGTTGATGAGTTCACGCGAAAAGCGGCGGGTGATGACCTCTAAGTCGTGCGGGGCATAGGCGCGTGGGTTGATCTTCAGCGCCCCTTTTGAGCCGCCGAAGGGCACGTTGACGATGGCGCACTTGTAAGTCATCAGGGCGGCCAGGGCTTCCACTTCGTCCTGGTTGACGTGTTCGGCGTAGCGGATACCGCCTTTGACGGGCAGGCGGTGGTCGCTGTGCACCGCGCGCCAGCCGGTGAAAGTGTGATACTGGCCGTCGCTCAGCTCCACGGAAAACTGCACTTGCAGCACGCTGTTAACGGCCTTGATAGATTCCGGCAGACCGGGCGGCAGGTCCAGATGGGCCATGGCGCGGTCCACCATGTGGTTAACGCTCTGGGCAAAACTGATGGGAGACATTCTAAAACTCCTGGTTTAGCAAATAAAATCATTCATTCAGCACAAATCTGATGCTGTGCTGTCGTACAAGCGTTGATGAAACGGCGTGCGGTCTAATCGTTTTCAGGGGTGGCGGCCTTGTGCGCGAAGTAGCCGATATGGTGGTCTGTGCCCGTTAGGATGCCCTGCGTTTGCAGGCTGGCAATCACGCTGTGCGCCTGCGTTTCACTGAGTCGCAGTACGTCGCGCAGCATACCCACCGACAACCAGCCAGTGTAGCCCGCCAGCGCGGCGCACTGGCCCAGCAGTGGGCTGCTCACGTTTTCGTCGTCGAAGGGCAGATTGTCCCCGGTTTGCAAGGTTTGGGCGATGTCTGTGGTTGGCGTGGGGGGCAGCATTCCAGTCAGCCCGGTGGCACCGCTGGTTTGTTCACTGGGCGATTCCTGGGCGCGCTTTTGTGCCGCCTGCCGCCAGTAATCGACAGCCGCTTGGATCTCGCCGGTGCTGACGGAAGCCAGTTCAACCGGGGTGATGCGCTCTTCGCGCAGCTCAATGACGAAGGCATCAACGAAACGCCGCAGCGAAGGGTGAAAGCTGTCGATACGTTCCGCTAGTTCTGGCTCCGCGGAGCGCAGGACGAGTTCGGTGTGGATCAGTTCGCGTACTGCGTCGGGCTGGTCGTCGCGCTGATCGACCGTCAGCAGGATGTGGGCACCGGCCTGGGGGCCGTTCACCAGCAGATCACGCAGTTCGTTGTTGGCTTCGGTGATGGCGGCGCGCACGGCCTCATCGGACAGCGAGTCGAGTAGGAAGAGGATGCGCGGCACGCTGGGGGCGTTTTGTTCCTGTTGGCGGGCATTATAGGCACTCAGGAAGCTGACGCCTTCTTCATAGAAGCTGTCTAGACGGCGCTGGACTTCCCGCGCGAGGCCCTTGATGAGGCGAACGATTTGCTCGGTGCTGCTGACGGGTTTGCCCAGTGAATGTGGGAGCTGAGCAAAGCGGACGTGGGCGGCGTCCCGGCTGCCGGCCAGCACGAAGCGCAGCTCTGCGGGGGTGTTCAGCAGGCTGAGGGTCAGCAGCACGGCGCTGACGGCATGATTGCGGGCATTTGTTTCGCCGATGAACATGAGGTGTTCGTTCTGCTCTAGGTCACCGATGACTAGGTTTTCATCCAGGGTAGACCCCAACGGGTAAGCCAGGGTGGAGGGGTAATCGCGGTAGCTGCTGCGTACCATCAGTCGGCGCAGGCTCAGCGGGCGGTGATCGCTGGTGCGCAGCAGTACGCCGGCGGTGTCATCTTCTTCGTCAATTTGGGGGATGAAGCCGATTTGCCATTCGGTGTGTTGTTCCGCGATTTGACGAATGCTGCGGTGCAGTTCTTTGCGCGTGATGGTGCGTCGATTGCCCAGCCTACCGACGATTTCCGGGCGGATGATGAAGCGGGTATGCGAGGGTGTGGGGCGCATGTTGACGACGCGCGCTGGGGTCCCTAACTGCTCCAGCTCTTGCTGAAGGGTGAGCATCTGCTGGCGAATACTGCCATCCCCACCGGGTGGTGCGGCACCCTGTTCTAGGATGTCGGCAATCGTGGGGGTCAGCCAGTTCATGTCATCCATACGGCTGAATAACTGGGGCATGTGCCACTCCTCATCTTCCATGCTGACCCGTGCTGTGGGGTCGATTGAACCGTTCTGAGTCCATTGTAATCCAATACCGTTTACAGACAAACCGCCAGCAGGGCCCAGGTGCGGAGTCGGCATAGATTTGGGATAAATTGGGATAAGTTGGGATAACTACGCTGCAGCGATAGCGACATTGCCACTTGTCAGGGGGGCAGCACTGATGTATTCTTTATACATCAACGCACCAGTTCGGGGTGTGGCGCAGCCCGGTAGCGCGCTTGCATGGGGTGTAAGAGGTCCAGGGTTCGAATCCCTGCACCCCGACAGAAAAAGGCTCAGGATACCTGTCCTGAGCCTTTTGTGCGTCTCTCGACCAAGCGGGGCGGTTGTTGGCCGGACTTCAGAACAGGCCCCAGTCGTCCGCGACACCCTCTTCCATCATGCTGGGGTCCCACATCTCCAGGCCCATCTCAATTGTCGCAGGCACATTGAGGTAACCCTGGGCGGTGCGGCGCGTCTGCTCCAACAACTGTGGGGCGTAGGGGCAGAAGGGCGTGGTCATAATCATGGTGATGTGAGCACGGTCGGGCTTGATCTCCACGTCGCGGATCAGGCCTAGCTCGATGATGTTCATGCCGATTTCTGGATCAATGACGCTGCGCAGGGCCTCTATCAGGCCTTCTTCGGTTTTGGGCGTTTCGTCAGTCATAGGTGAAGGTCTCTTTCATCGCTTAATGCATGGTTGTATCAAAGCCTAGCACAGTGCTGGGCCAAAGTCAATTTAGAAGACAATCATCAGTGTTACTGATGTGATGTGGCTTCGTAGTAAGGTGGGTTGTGCTATGGATGTCAAATAGATACGCTGGCTTACCAAAACAAGCATATCTCTCCTGAAAATTCCTACAGAACATAAGTGTTGGCTAATAGAATTCATGGCGTTCGCTGATGATTTAGTAAATTGGCGTCGTCAATATTGACAGTGCTAAGGCCTGGTTGCTATACTGGCGTTATTGACCATTTTTAACATGTGTGAAACTATGAGGAGGTCATCCGGCTGATGGCTGTGACACTTGAAATTCGCAATCTGCATGCCCGCGTTGAAGGCGAAGATCGTGAAATTCTGCGTGGCGTAAACCTGACTGTGAAGCAGGGGGAGACTCACGCGCTGATGGGTCCTAATGGCTCTGGCAAGAGCACCCTGGCAAACGTGCTGATGGGCAACCCCGCCTACGAGATCACCGAAGGCGAGATCGTCTTCGAAGGGGAGAACCTGCTGGATATGGAGCCGGACGAGCGCAGCCGTGCTGGGCTGTTCCTAGCCTTTCAATATCCGGTGGCGATCCCCGGCGTGACCCTGGCGAACTTCTTGCGCCACGCAGTTAACGCCCGCCTGAAGGCTGAAGACCCCGAAAGTAAGGGTATGCCCACGCGCGATTTCATCAAGATGATGAAGCAGAAGATGGACGGCTTGTCCATGGATCACAGCTTCGCAGGGCGCTACCTGAACGAGGGCTTCAGCGGCGGCGAGAAGAAGCGCGCCGAAATTCTGCAAATGGCCGTGCTGGGACCCAAGATCGCCATCCTGGACGAGACCGACTCCGGGCTGGACATTGACGCGCTGCGCATCGTGGCCGAGGGCGTGAACACCCTGGTCGGCCCGCAGATGGGCGCACTGGTCATCACCCACTATCAGCGCCTGCTGAACTACATTAAGCCGCAGTACGTGCACATCATGTATGAGGGTCTGCTGGTGGAAAGCGGCGGCCCAGACCTAGCGCTGAAGCTGGAAGAATCCGGCTATGATTGGGTGCGCGAGAAGTACGGCAGCGCTGAGACCACCCCCGCTGAATAAGCGGCATCGTTCATCATTAAAGCGAGCTTTTGAGGAGTGAAGTAAGCATGGTCGATATGGACTACGTACCGAGCGACAAAGCACTGACCGACGAGGAAAGCCAACTGCGCGACGTGCGCGCCAGCTATGATGAAGTTTACGGCTTCCACGATGACGACGTGCAGTACAGTTTCATGAGCGAGCGGGGCCTCACTGAGGACCTGATCCGGCAGATGAGCGCTATGAAGGGCGAGCCGCAGTGGATGCTGGACATCCGCCTAGAGGCCTACCAGCGCTTCTTGGAGCGCCCGACACCCAACTGGGGCGGTACCGAGATGCTCCAGGAAATTGACTACGACAACATCTACTATTACGTGCGCGCCACCGACGAGAGCAAGCGCGACTGGGATGATGTGCCTGAAGAGATCAAAGACACCTTTGATAAGTTGGGCATTCCGGAAGCAGAAGCCAAGTATCTGCAAGGTGTCAGCGCGCAGTACGACTCGGAGTCGGTCTACCACAACATCCGCAAGGACCTGGAAGATCGCGGCGTGATCTTCCTGGACATGGACAGCGGTCTGGCCCAATACCCGGACTTGGTGCGCGAGTACTTCACGACCGTGATCCCCTCAGACGATAACAAGTTCGCCGCACTGAACACGGCGGTGTGGTCGGGTGGGTCCTTCATTTACGTGCCGCCTGGGGTCCATGTGGAGATGCCGCTTCAGGCCTACTTCCGCATCAACACGCAGAACATGGGCCAGTTTGAGCGCACGCTGATCATCGTGGACGAAGGGGCTTACGTGCATTACGTGGAGGGCTGCACCGCGCCGACCTACAGTTCCGACAGCCTGCACAGCGCTGTGGTAGAAATTATCGTGAAGCCGGGCGGTCGCTGCCGCTACACGACCATCCAGAATTGGTCCAACAACGTCTATAATCTGGTGACCAAGCGCGCCATTGCCTTCGAGAACGCCACCATGGAGTGGGTCGATGGCAACTTGGGGTCCAAGCTGACGATGAAGTACCCGGCGGTTATCCTGGCAGGTGAAGGCGCGCACGGCGAAGTGCTGTCCATCGCCTTTGCCGGCCACGGCCAGCACCAGGACGCCGGCGGTAAGATCACCCACCTGGCCCCCAACACCACCAGTCAGATCATCAGTAAGTCGATCAGCAAGGACGGCGGGCGCAGCAGCTATCGCGGCTTGTTGAAGGTGGCCGAAGGTGCGGACAATATCCGCAGCAACGTGGTGTGTGACGCCCTGCTGCTGGATGACGGCAGCCGCAGCGATACCTACCCCTACATCGAGGTCGATGCCCGCAACGTGACGATGGGTCACGAAGCCTCGGTGAGCAAGGTGGGCGAGGACCAGCTCTTCTACCTGATGAGCCGTGGTATGAGCGAAGCCGAAGCCAACGCCATGGTCGTCAACGGCTTCATTGAGCCGCTGGTGAAGGAACTGCCCATGGAGTACGCACTGGAACTAAACCGCCTGATCCAGATTCAGCTTGAAGGCTCCATCGGCTAGTACACATTCCATGGGGTGCGCGCTGACGTGCACCCCATGCTTGACCCAATCGACACCAAACAACCAAGGAGAAAAGAAGCCTGTGACTGTCGTGAGACGTCGTGCGGATGCCCCGGCTGCGCCCAGCTTCACGCTGGAAGACGTGCGGGCGCTGAGCGCACACAACGAAGAACCGCAGTGGCTGCTTGAATGCCGTGAGGCATCGTGGGAAGTGTACGCGGGGCTGCCCATGCCCACCCTCAAGGATGAGGAATGGCGGCGCACGGATTACCGTTCGATCCGCTGGGACGAAGCCTCCGCACGGGTGCAAGCCAACGGCGCAACCGTGGCAACCGTGCCTGCGCAGCACCGCGAGGCGCTGCTGGGTGAGGGCGAAGGCGGTTCGTTGATCTTCGTCGATGGCAAGATCGTGAACTACGAGTTTGCCGAGTCGCTGAAGGCTCAGGGCGTGATCTTCACTGATCTGCTGACGGCAGCTAAGGAACACGAATCCCTGGTGCGCCCCAACCTGATGACCCGCGCGGTGCTGCCGACTGAGGGCAAGTTTGCGGCGCTGCACGGGGCCTTGTGGGGCTATGGGGTGTTCGTCTATGTGCCGCGCAATGTGGTCGCTGAGCTGCCGCTGCACGTCGTAATTTACAACACCAAGGATGGTGCCAGCCTGGGCCATGTGCTGGTGCTGGTCGAAGAGAATGCACAGGCCACCGTCCAGGTGGAGTACGCCTCTGCGCCGGGCAGTGCCCACAGCACCTATATCGGTGCGACCGAGCTGTTGGTGGGGCAGGGCGGCAATCTGCGTTATGTGGCTTTGCAGGACTGGAACCGCCAGACCTACGAGTTCTCGCATCAGCGCGGGCGTGTGGCGCGTGATGGTCAGTTGGACTGGGTGGTCGGTGTGATGGGCACGCAGCTCACCAAGGCCTACATCGAGACTGAGGCAGACGGGGCCGGTGCTAACGCGCGCGTGTCCGGTTTCTTCTTCGCGGACACCGACCAGATCTTTGACCTGGACACACAGCAGAACCACAACGCGCCGCTGACCACCACCGACCTGCTCTTCAAGGGCGCGGCCCGCGACGAAGCACGCACCGTATGGCAGGGCATGATTAAGTCGCTGCCCAAGATGCAGAAAATCGACGGCTTCCAGGCTAATCGTAACCTGGTGCTCAGCGACGATGCGCGCATGGACGGCATCCCCGGTTTGGAGATCGAGGCGGACGACGTAGCCTGTTCGCACGCAGCCACCTTCGGTACACTGGAGGCTGAGCCGATCCATTACTTGATGAGCCGTGGTATCCCGCGCAAAGAAGCCCAGCTGATGGTGATCGACGGTTTCTTTAATGAGCTGCTCCAGCGCATCCCCTTTGAGGGCGTGCGTGAGCGTTTACAGCAGGCCATTGAAGCGAAGATTCTGCGCTGACGCGCCGCTGAGTCCGGCTGATGGCCGCTGAAAAGTGACATCTTGCAGACATTAAAGCGCGTCTTATCATGTGACGCGCTTTGTGTTTGTGGGACAATAACGTTTGCATACGAAGCGTGATGAGTGATAGGCTTGTTTGTGATGACTGAACTTGACCCAACCCTGCCCGCGCTGGACGTAGACGCGCTGCGGGTGGATTTTCCTATTTTGCAGCGTGAGCACAGCCCCGGCGTGCCGCTGGTCTTCCTGGATAGCACGGCGTCCAGCCAGAAACCGCAGGCCGTGATTGACGCGCTAAACCGTTACTACGCTGAGGCCAACGCCAATGTGCATCGCGGCATTTACCAGCTCAGCGAGGCAGCGACAGCGGCCTATGAAGGGGCGCGCAAGACAATACGTAAATTTATCAACGCCAAGAGCCACCGCGAGATTATCTTTACAGCAGGCGCGACCGCTGCGGTGAATTTAGTGGCCTTTACCTGGGGACGCGCTCATCTCAAGCCGGGCGACGTAGTGCTCAGCAGCGTCATGGAGCATCACGCTAACATTGTGCCTTGGCAGCTCTTGGCCGAACAGACAGGCTGTGTGGTGCGTTACGTGCCGGTCACGGATGAGGGCCGCCTGGCCATGGCTGCCTACGCAGACATGCTCGATACGCTGCCGGTCAAGCTGGTGGCCCTAACGCACATGTCCAACGTGCTGGGGACGATCAATCCGGCTGCGCAAATTGTGCGCATGGCGCATGACGCCGGGGCGCTGGCGCTCATCGATGGCGCGCAGAGCGTGCCGCACCTGCCGGTCGATGTGCAGGCACTGGACGTGGATTTTCTGGTGTTCAGCGGTCACAAGATGCTGGGGCCGACTGGAATCGGTGTGCTGTACGGCAAGCGCGATCTGCTGGAGGCGATGCCGCCGTGGATGGGCGGCGGTGATATGATCGCCACGGTGACGCTGGCAGGCAGCACCTGGAATGAGTTGCCCTACAAGTTCGAGGCAGGCACCCCGCCGATTGCGCAGGCGGTGGGACTGGGGGCCGCCGTGGCGTACCTCAGCGCGCTGGGTATGGCCCAGGTGCACGTCCATGAGCAGCAGCTCATCGCGTATGCACTGGAACGTCTAGAAGAAGTGCCTGGCCTGCACGTCTATGGCCCGGATGCCGTGCACAAGGGCGGCGTCGCATCTTTTGATTTCGACGGCATCCATGCGCACGACCTGGCCCAGCTCCTGGATGCGGAAGGAGTGGCGGTGCGGGCCGGGCATCACTGCGCGCAGCCCATCCACGATCACTACGGCTTGACGGCCACCACGCGCGCCAGCTTTTATCTTTACAACACGCGCGCAGAAGTCGACGCGCTGATTGAAGCGCTCTACAAGGCTAAACAGACCTTCCGCGTGTGAGTGCAGCGCGTTGCTAAGGAGTGAACAACATGGACAACATGTACAGGGAGAACATTCTCGACCACGGGATGAACATGCGCAATCGTGGCCTGTTAGACCCTGCTGACGTGGACCACGAAGAGCATAATCACACCTGCGGCGACCGGCTGCGGCTGACGCTGCAAGTCGACGCCGACGGCGTGATCCGCGCGGTGGGTTGGGATGGCAGCGGCTGTGCCATCAGCCAGGCCGCCGCGTCCATGCTGGGTGAGGAAATCCTGGGCAAATCGCTGAGCGAGGTGAAGCACATCAGCCGCCAGGATATACTGGAGATGCTGGGCATTCCCATCAGCTTGAACCGGATGAAATGCGCCATGCTGGGCTTCAAGACGCTTATCATCGGCAGCTATGGCCTGGTGGAATGGGAACGCATTGACGAAGACGAGGACTAAACGTGCGTCGTTCAGCACAAGATAAAGGATGGAAGTAAATCATGACGGATTTTGTGAAGGTTGCTGGCGAGAACGAGATTGCGCCGGGGGAGCGCATTGTGGTGCAGATCGGGCGTAAGTGGGTGATCGTGTTTAATGTGGGTGGGCAGTTCTACGCTATCGAGGACCAGTGTACGCACGACGGCGGCGAACTGGCCGATGGCGCGTTGGACGGCCATGAGATTCGCTGTACGCGGCACGGGGCGAAGTTCGACGTGCGCAGTGGTGCGGTGACTAAGGCCCCGGCACTGACCCCGATCTCGGCCTATGACGTGCGCGTGGAAGACGGTCAGGTGATGGTCGCTACGACGAAGCGCAAGAAGGCCTGAGCTGTGGCTGAAACCGACATCTATGCGGAAAGCGGGCTGCGCGGCCCGCTGATCTTCGGGCACCGGGGGGCCAGCGCTGATGCGCCGATGAATACCCTGCCTGCTTTCGAGTTGGCTGTGGATCAGGGCGCGGACGGCATCGAGCTGGACGTGCACCTGTCTGCCGATGGGGAGCTGGTGGTGATTCATGATGCGACGGTGGACGCCACAACAGACGGCACCGGAGAGGTGGGTGCGCTAACGCTGGCGCAGCTCCAGGAGCTGGACGCCGGGGCGTGGTTCGATGCGCGCTATACCGGTACGCGGGTGCCGACACTGGCGGAGGTCTTCGACGCGGTGGGGGACAGGCTGTTCATCAATGTGGAGATTAAAGCGCCGCACGGCCAGGGGGCTGAGGCGAAGGTCGCGGCGTTAATCAGGGAACATGGTTTGCAGCGCCGCGTGATCGTGTCGTCGTTTAACCCGATCTTGTTGAAGGCCTTCCGTGACAAGGCTGCCGACATTCCCATCGGCTACCTGTATGCGCCGGGCATCCCGCCGCAGGTGTCTCAGCTCATGATGGGGGTGCCGCATGAGGCGCGTCATCCGATGTACACGCTGGTTGATGCGGTGTATATGGAGCAGGCGCGGCGTTTCGGTTATCGAGTCAATACCTGGACGGTAAACGCCACGGATGAAGCACAGTGGCTGGCGGCACTGAACGTGGACGCGATCATTACTGACCACCCTGCGCTGATGCGTGCGGCCATAGGCGGCTAATGGGTGGGCTGTGGGCACGGCTCGTTCGCTTTGGTTTTCGGCTGCTTTATAACGAACTGGCCTTCACGTATGACCTCGTGAGCAAGCTCGTATCGCTGGGAGCTTGGCGCTGCTGGCAGCGTGCAGCGTTGGATCACCTGGGTGATGGGCCGATCCTGGAATTGGCGCAGGGTACGGGCAATCTTCAGCTTGATCTCTATGCGGCGGGGCATCAGCCGGTAGGCGTGGACCTATCAGAGGCCATGCTGCGGATCGCAGCACGTAAACTGCGGCGGCGTGGCATCCAGCCCCGGCTGATGGGTGCGCGTGTTCAAGCACTGCCCTTCGCGGATGCGTGCTTTGGTACGGTGGTGGCAACCTTTCCTACTGAGTATATCGTGGACCCGGCGGTTCTGGCGGAAATCCGGCGGGTGCTGCGTGCAGACGGGCGGCTGGTGGTGGTGCTCAATGGCTTGTTCACGGCGCGCGGGCCGGTGGTTAGCTTTTTAGAGTGGCTGTACCGGATCACCGGCCAGCGGGCAGACCGTGCGCACGCGCCGACTCAATATACGGTGGAGGCGCTGACGCGGACTTACGCGGGCTATCTGGATCACCTGGCGGCGCAGGGCTTCCGGGCGCGAGTGGCGGTGGGGACGTGTCAACGCAGCGTAGCGGTGCTGGTTGTGGCTCAGTCGATCTCGTAATTATTGCACCCGCTGTAAAATTTGTGTAACTTTGGCTGGTCCATGCGCGCTTTTTAGCGTACCTCTAACGAAACGGGTCTATGATACCCGCATCACAGGCAGGTGCCCAGACGAGGAGACTGTAGACTGATGTTTTATATCGACACGAACTATATCCTGTTGGTGCTGATCCCGACGATGCTCATCAGCGGGGCGGCGCAGCTCTTTATTCGCTCGGCGTATCAGAAGTGGGGCAGCACGCGCAACCACAATGGCTTGAACGGGCCGCAGGTGGCCCAGCGCATCATGGCGACGGCGGGTCTGCAAAGTGTCGGTTTGGAACCGTCACCGGGCGGCGAGCTGAGCGATCATTACGACCCGCAGAGCAACGTCGTGCGCATGTCGCCGGGGGTGGCGTCTACGCCCTCTGTGGCGTCAATGGCGATTGTGGCGCATGAATTGGGCCACGCGCAGCAGTACGCGGAGCAGTCCGCGCTGATCGGGATGCGCAGCTTTCTGCTGCCGGCGGTGCGTTTCAGCCCGTCGCTGTCGTATATCCTCATTCTGATGGGCATATTCCTGAACTTCACCGGTTTGGCCTGGATCGGTGTGCTGCTGTTTGGGCTGTCGGTAGTGTTTATGGTGCTGACGCTGCCGGTGGAGATCGACGCCAGCCGCCGGGGACTAAAGCTGCTGCGCGACAGCGGCGTCATGACTGACCCCGCAGATCAGCGCGGCGCGCAGCAGATGCTGACGGCAGCGGCCATGACCTATGTCGCGGCGGCGGTGACCTCGATCCTGACGCTGCTGTATTACATCAGCCTGGTGCAGCGCCGCGGCTAAATGCCTTGTCAGCACATGCGACTCCGCTGCGAATGCGCAGGTTTGCACAACGCGAGCCTGCGCATTTTGTTTGGGTGCTGTTTGGCTTATGCGTCAATGGGGTGGGTGTAAGCGCAGTCTGAATAATAGCTATAGGCGCAACGCTGTATTAATAAGTGCTGTGAGTTCAGTCTATAGGCTCTGTGGCTCAAAACGGGATTATGATAGACTCAGTGTCGCAGAACATGCTGCTTAAGGGCGGCATGTGCTGTGTTTGGCCGCGCCCGTCGCCGCATGATAAAGACGTCGGACACAGATTATACGTGACCTGAACGGATACAAGGAGACGTATTCAGCATGAGAGCGTTTTTCAACTTGCTCACAACGACCGCCCTGCGTTTTCGTTATGTGACGCTGGTGCTGGTGGGCCTGGTGCTGCTGGCGGGCGGTACCGCCGTAACGCAGCTCAATCAGGAGCTGCTGCCACCCATTGAGTTCCCCCAGACGATTGTGCTGGCCCAGGCGTCTGGCCTGAGCAGCGAGCAGGTCTTGACGGTGCTGACAGAGCGTGTCGAGACGGAGCTGTCGGCAGTGGAAGACATTGTGAATGTCGAATCCACAACGACTGGTGCGTTTGGTGCGGTGATTACTGCCGCCAACGACTTCGGCCTGGACCAGGACCGGCTGGTGGAGGAAATCCGCACGGCGGCCCAGAGCATCTGGCTGCCGCAGCGCCGTATTGAAGCGCCAGCGGGTGAAGACGGCGCGGCTTTCGCTGCGGGGCTGATGGTGGAAATCACACCCCAGATGCTGCTTTACATGGCACAGGAAGACCCCAACTTCCTGTTCCAACTGGCCCCGGAAGCCTGGGACACGCTGCCTGACGCGACTCTACAGGCGGGTGCGGCTTACCTGGCGGGCCAGGTGGAAGCGGTGCAGGTGGGCAAGAGCGCGCTGCGCCGCCTGGTCGAGCAAGAAGTGGTGCCCCAGGTGACCGCGCTTCAGAACATCGCCAACGTGCAGGTGAGCGGCGGTCAGGTGCTGCCCGGCCAGGAAAACTTTACCGTAGTGGATGTGGAAGACCTGCCCGACGCGCGCAGCCTACTGTATCAGCTTTCGCCGGAAGCCTGGGACGTCGTGAGTGCGCGCTTGTCGCTGAGCGCTGCTGTGGACGACGCTGTAGTTGAGACGCTGCGTGAGGTCGAGGTGGTGCTGCCGGAAACGGCTCCTGCGCTGCCTGCGGCATGGCAGTATGACGGCTTCGAGACGGCTGAGGACCTGTTGGAGATTGCGGTGCCTGGCGCGCCGCCGCTGGGCCGCCCGATTGCAACGGTGTTGAATGACTTCGTGGCTGACGGGCGGATCATCGGGACGCTGGGTACCACTGCCGACCTGACGCCGGAAAACGTTGAGCAGATGTTGGGCATCGAGCCGACGCTGGTGCAGTATTTCGGAGCCGAGCACCTGGTGGCGATGCCACCGGAGGTCTTCGCTGTGCTGCCGGAGGACTTCATCGCTGACTTAGACGGCTTCACCCGTGACGCGCTGGCGGCGGCGGCCTTGGCTGTAGAGATCAGCGGCGAACAGGCTCAACAGCCCCCCGTCACCCTGCCCTCGCAGTGGCGCATCCAGCCCCCGCAGATTTTGACCTTCAGCTTTGCCGACATCCCGCTGGGGTCTTTCAGCATCTTCACGCAGAGCGGCACGACGGCCAATGGTGGCAGCACGCAGACTACCGAAGCAGCCCCGGACGACGCCTCCGATGAAGCCGCTGCTGTCGATGCCGGCGACGAAGACGCTGGCGCGAACGAAAGCGATGAGCCGGTTGTGGCAGCGCCGGAAGGTCCGGCACTGCCTTTCCTGTTCAACGTGCTGGGCGGGGCCTTCGGTGCGGAGCTGAACACCGCCGACGATCTGCTGAACATCCCGCTGCCCGCGGAGTTGGCTGATGCCATCGGTGCGGAGTCGATCAACGCAGCGGGTTTCTTCGGGTTCCTGTTGCAGTTCGGCAGCATCGATCCTGCCTCGGCGGGGGAGGGCGGCTTTGAAGTGCCCCCGGCGCTGGCGAACTTCGACCCGAATGTGCTTATCGGCACGATTTCTCCGGAAGTGATCGACTACTTGATCGTGAACGAACCGGGCTTTATCGACAACCTGCCTGCTGAGATTTTTGACGGCTTCTCAGACGCAGTGCTGCAACTTCCGGGCGTCACGCCGCCGCTGGCTGGTGAATGGGATGCGCTGAGCAGTCAGCCGCAGTTTGCCGAAACCCCGCTGCGCACGGCGCAAGACGTGGTGGAGGTAGGCGGTGGTGCGCCTTCTCAGGTGCTGAACACGATCAATACAGCGATCCCGGAACGTTTCGCCGGCTATGAGGTGCGCCTGTTCAACAGCTTGACACCGGTGGTGATGCGCTACTTCGCGCTGAACGAAGAAGGCTTTTACGCTAACTTGGACGAGGACGTGCTGCGCAAGCTGTCCGCTGAGGAGTTGGCGGCGCTGCCTGAAGATGTGCTCGCATCGCTGGACGCGGACTTGGTCGTCGAGTTGACCGCGATTGCCAATGGTGAGGTGAACACCGCCTTTGACGACCTGCGCGAACTCTACGCCAGTGACGTGCCCCCGGCAGACCCCGATGCGCCGCTGCTCAATGATGATTGGGCCTTTATTGGCAACTTCCTCGGTGTGGAGCTGGACACCGCCGACGACTTCTTCCGCTTCTACCCGGACGGTGAGGTGGAGTTCCTCAACAGCTTTTTTGACAGCGCCCAGGGCATTTCCTTTGCGCCCAACCTCTACGGCGGGCTGAGCATCGAAGCGCTGGACTACATGGTAAGGCGCGATCCACTACTGCTGGACGAGCTGCGCCTTGAGGCGCTTCAGCTTCTGGACCCGGCGGTGCTGGCTCAGCTTCCGAATGCAGTGCAGGAACGCGCAGTTTCTGGCGGTGAACCCTTCCGCCCGACGGACCAGGTGACGCGGCAGAACGGCTCGTCCAGCTTGCTGGTAACGGTCTTCAAAGAGGGTGAAGCGAACACCGTGACAGCCTTCTACGAGGCCAAGGACGTGATCGAATCGATTGCCGCACAAAACGATGACATCACGGTGGGGGTGGCTTTCGAGCAGGCCAGCTTTATTGAGGAGTCGATCACGGGTGTAGCCCGTGAAGGCACGACGGGCGCGATTTTCGCCATGATTATCATCCTGCTTTTCTTGAGCGGTGGGCAGTGGCAGCGTGCACGGCGTCAGATGGTAGGCCTGGTGATGATCGTCTTGTTCGCTGGGGCACTGGGTCTGCTCACGCTCTCGCAGGCTGAGGCGGCGGGCAGTCTCCAAGCGGCCTTTGAGGGCTTAGATGTCGTCACGCGCGTGCTCTTGATCGGTGGTGCCTTGGCGGGCCTGGTGGTGTTGGTGCTGCCGACGCAGCTTCCGGTACCGGCTTGGCGCGCGACGCTGGTGATCGGCGTGAGCATTCCGCTGTCGATCTTGTCGGCCTTCGCGCTGATGAACTGGGTGCCGCCGGCAGTCAATGGGGTGTTGGCACCATTGGCTGAGGACTCGCCCTTCTTCGCCTTTTTGATCCGCTTGTTCCCGGCTTCGCTGACGCTCAACATCATGACGCTCAGCGGTTTGACGGTGGCGGTGGGGCGCATCGTGGACGACTCGATTGTGGTGCTGGAGAACAGCTTCCGCCACATTGAAACGGCAAAGAGCCAAGCCGAAAAGATGGAAGCCATCCGCACCGGCGTGCGCGAGGTGTCTACGGCCATCTTTACCGCCACGTCGATTGCGGTGGTCGTGTTCCTGCCTTTGGGCTTGACCGGCGGCCTGATCGGTGAGTTCTTCCTGCCCTTCGGCCTGGCGGTCACTTACTCGCTGCTGTCGAGTTTCGTGGTGGCGATTGTGGTCATCCCGGTGCTGATGTACTTGTTCATCTCGGTGGAGGATGCGCCGGATCAAGGCGACATGCGCCTGGCGAAGCTCTATCTGCCGGTGCTGCGCTTGGCGCTGCGGAACAACTTCACCAAGGGCGTGGTGATCGTGCTGGCGGTGTTGTCGGTGGGGCTGGGCGGTGTGCTCTTCGGGACGCGCCCGGCGGCCTTCCTGCCGGAGTTTGGCGAACTGCAAATCACGGCGGACATCACACTGCCGCCTGGTACGTCGATCCTGGAGACCAACGTGCTGGTCGCGGAATTTGAGGCCAGCATCAACGAGACGATTCCGGCGGAAGAACTAGAAACCGTGCAGACGATCATCGGCGGCGGCGGCCTGAACTTCGACTCGCTGCTGAGCGGCGGCTCCATCGCAGAGAACCGTGCGAACCTGACGCTGGGCATCGTGACATCGGAAGAAGTGCTCAACGGCTACGCGGAGGACCTTCAAGTCAGGGCGGAGGAGATTTTCGGCCCGGATACCGCTGAAGTGGCGATCGGTTCGCTGACCTCGGCGGGTGGCTTTGGCGGCTTCGCACTGGTGGTATCCGGCCCGATTGCCGAGCTGGAGGCCTACGATCCGCAGATCATCGCGGCCATCGAGAGCGTCGAAGGCATCGACAACGTGACGAGCAACCTGGCCGGGGAAGAAGACGCGGCGGTGCCCGGTGGCGGTGAAGACTCTCAGGTGACATACCTGCGGGTGAACCAGGAAACAGCCCTAAGCTACGCGGGCGAATTGTCCACAGAGAACACCATTGGTGTGACCTCACTGGCGATTGAGGCGATTAACCAGATTGAGGACCTGCCAGAGACGCTGTCAGTGAGCCAGGGCTTTGAGAGCGAAATTCAGACAGAAGGTTTCTTCAGCTTGTTTATCGCTATGGGTCTGGCGATCATGATCGTGATCGTGATCCTGGTAGTGTATCTGGGGTCGCCCATCTACTGGCTGGCGATCCTGGGCAGTGTGGTCGTTGCCCCGGTAGGTGCGGCGATTGCGCTGACGCTGAGCGACCGCGTGCTGGGCATCTCGGCGCTGATCGGTCTGCTGATGCTGATCGGCCTGGTGATCACCAACGCCGTGGTGCTCATCGACCGCGTGCGACAGAACAACTACGAGCGCGGCATGTCGCTGTACGACTCGCTGGTGGAGGCTGGTGGGCGGCGTCTGCGGCCCATCTTGATGACGGCGCTGGCGACGATCATTGCGCTCATCCCGTTGACCATCGGCTTGAGCGGTGGTGGCTTGATCGCTGAAGAGCTGGGCACGGTGGTGATCGGTGGTGTGTTCAGCAGTACGCTGTTGACTCTGATCGTGGTACCGGTGGCCTACAGCCTGCTGACGCCGCCGCATCGCGGCATCATGCGCCTGCTGGGGCGCAAGGTGCGTGGCAGCGAGTCTGAGGTCAAGCCCGAAGCCGCAGCAGGTGCCAGTGCCGCCGACTAAGCGCTGACCCCAGCAGCAGCATAAAGCCATACATCGCCCCCGGTCTGAGACATGGCCGGGGGCGCGTTTTGTTTCAGCGGGCGTAATTGCTTGGTCAGTCGAACAGGGCGCGTACCGCAGCGCGTGACACTTTGTCTGACCCGGTCAGGGGGAGGGCCTCGACGAAGCGCAGGCGGCGCGGCACTTTGTAGCCTGCCAGATGCGCGCGCGCGTGAGCGATGAGGTCTGCGTCTGCGATGGCCTGGCCCGGCTGGCATACGACCGCAGCGGCGACTTGCTGGCCCCATTCCGGGTCATCGACGCCCACGACACAGACATCAGCCACAGCGGGATGCCTGCGCAGTGCGGCCTCGACTTCTGCTGGGTAGACGTTCTCGCCGCCGCTGACGATCAGGTCACTGCGGCGCTGGATCAGCCACAGGTCGCCGTCCGCGTCCAGCGTGCCGATGTCGCCAGTATGCAGCCAGTCGTCACGGAGTGTGTGTGCAGTGGCATCGGGGTTGTCCAGGTAGCCCTGCATCAGCGTCGGCCCGCTGACGATGACCTCACCGTATGCGCCGGGTGGGAGGTCTGCGCCGTGTTCATCCACGACGCGCACCTGGATAAAGGGCAGGGGGCGGCCAACACTGCCCGGCTTGTGCGCCATGCGGTCTGGCGTCTGGGTAGCGACCTGTGAGCAGGCTTCCGAGAGGCCGTAGGTGGTAGCGACCGGGATGCCGACGGCCTGCGCACGCTGCACCAGTGACTCCGTGGCGGCGGCCCCACCCAGTAGGGCCAGACGCAAGTGATTCGTGCCACGCAGCCCGGCATCCAGCAGGCGTGTGAGCATGGTGGGTACCAGCGAAGCCAAAGTCACGGCTTGGGCGTCGATGGCGTGGCGGACGGCCTCTAGGTCGAAACGCTCCATCAGGACGACGCCGGTGCCATAAAGCGCGCTGCGCAGCAGGATGGCGAGTCCGCCCACATGAAAGAGAGGCAGCACGCACAGCCAACGGTCATCAGCCTGGACGCCCAGCCGCAGCGCGGAAGCGGTGGCGCTGTAGAAATGGGCACTCAGGGTCAGGGCGGCGGCTTTGGGGCGTCCGGTGGTGCCGCTGGTAAAGACGAGGGTATGCAGCGCGTCCAGGTTTAAGGGCTGGGTCGGCACGCGGTTTGGGTGCGGCTGCATGAGGGTGTCGAGTGGCAGGGTGGGTAGGTCCAGCGCGTCGGATAACTTCGCGTAGTCACTAGAAACCAACAGCAAACGGGGTTGTGCCAGCGTCACTTGATAGCGCAGTTCGTCCAGGGTGAGTCGGGTATTCAGCGGCACCAGCACTGCGCCGAGCTGTGTCAGTGCGTGGACAGCAGTTACATAGGCCGGGCTGTTATGGCTCAGCAGCGCGACGCGCGTTCCGCGCTCAACACCTGTCGCCAGCAAGTGGGCACGGGCTTGTGCCGCCGAGTCTGCGAGTTGGGCATAGGTCCAGGCGGTGTTGTGGAAGATGAGCGCCACACGCTGGGGGTAGGCGTGGGCACTCATACTCAGCCAGTCCTGCATGACGTGACTAGGGTCGCCAGGGATACTTGTCGAAGGCGGGCTTACGCTTCTCCAGGAAGGCCTGCTTGCCCTCGGTGCCTTCTTCAGTCATGTAGTACAGCATGGTGGAGTCACCCGCCAGCACCTGAAGTCCGGTTTGCCCGTCCATGTCGGCGTTCATGGCTGCCTTGATGAAGCGAATGGCGATGGGGCTTTTTTCCATGATTTCACTGGCCCACTGTACGCCCTCGGCTTCGAGCTGGTCCACGGGGACGACGGTGTTCACGAGGCCCATTTCCAGGGCTTCTTCTGCGCCATATTGACGGCACAGGTACCAGATTTCGCGGGCTTTCTTTTGGCCGATGATGCGTGCTAGGGTCGCGGAGCCGTAGCCTGCGTCAAAGCTGCCGACTTTGGGGCCGGTCTGCCCGAAGATGGCGTTATCCGCCGCGATGGTCATGTCACAGACGACGTGCAGCACATGGCCGCCGCCGATGGCGTAGCCGGCCACCAGGGCGATCACTGGCTTGGGCATGGTGCGGATGATACGCTGAAGCTCCAGCACATTGAGGCGCGGTACGCCGTCCCCGCCGATGTAGCCGGCTTCACCGCGCACACGCTGATCGCCACCGGCGCAGAAGGCGTACTTGCCGTCCTTGGCCGGGCCATTGCCAGTCAGCAGCACGACGCCGACGCTCTGGTCCATCCAGACGTGCTGGAAGGCGTCGATCATCTCGTTGATCGTCTCCGGGCGGAAGGCGTTGCGCACTTCCGGGCGGTTGAAGGCGATGCGAGCGATACCGTCGGCCTTGTGGTAGGTAATGTCTTCGTACTGCTTCACTTCGACCCAATCGGTCATGGTGAGTATCCTTTCTTTGGCTGTGTCAAAAAGCGCATAAACTGATTTAAGAATTTACCAGGCTAGGCGAAATACTGCTTTAGGCGCGCATGAACGCTGTCTGTGATGCGGCGGCGGGCGTCATGATCGCGGGCGGCATCGGTGGGCACCTCAATGACGGTTGGCGTTAGGCCCATCAGCGAGTCGCGTAGGGCACGGCGCAGCATGTCGGCGGATTCGCTGCGTTGGTAACGCAGGCCGAAACCCTGGACCATGGGTGCGAAGTCTAGGTCATGCGGCGTCAGAAACAGGTCCGTGAAGGGTGGATCGCGTTGGGCGATGGGCAGGCGCTTGAAGATACCGCCGCCGTTGTTGTTCACCAGCACGATGCTGAAATTGCGCACCCGTGCCCGCTTGATCGCCGCGAGCGCGTTGAGGTCGTGATAGAAGCTCAGGTCCCCGGTGATGAGCACCGTCGGCGCTTCGCTCATGTCGTTGACCTCGCTGGCGATGCCGATGGCGGTAGAGGTCACGCCGTCGATGCCGGACGCGCCGCGATTGCCGTAAGTGTGGATGTAGGTGTGGCGCGGTTGGCCGAACTGGTCCAGGTGGCGCACCGGCAGGCTGTTGCCGATGATGAGGTGTGCGTCGTCGGGCAATACGTCCAGCGCTGCCGACATGACCGCCCCGTCGAAGAAGGGTACGTTCTCCATGGCCTGAGTCAGCGCGGTCCAGGTCTGGGCTTCCAGCGAGTCCCAGCGCTGCGCCCAGGCGTGTGTCGTGCGCGGCGTTAGGCCTGCACTGAGCGCGGCTAGCAGCGGCCCAGGGTCGGCCTGGATGAGCTGATCGGCGCGGTGCTGTGGGTCCAGCCAGCGCGCGGCGGGGTTGACCCACAACCGCAGCTCTGGCGTGATGCTGTCCAGGTAGGTGTCGATAGCTTTGCCGGTGGGCATCGCGCCCAGATGCAGCACGGCTTGTACGTCATGCGGGGCGCGGTCTGTGCCCAGGAAGGACTCGTAGGCCCCGAGGGGCGTGACGTCCGGGTGGAAGCGCAGCCCAGACAGCGGATCGGCCAAGATCGGCCAGCCGACCACATGCGCGAATTCGGTCAGCACCTGGGCGATGTCATCTCCTGCGCTGCGCGGCCCACAGACGATGATCCCCCGCTCATGGCGGCTGATGTGCTCGGTGAGGCTGTTGAGGTGTGACTCTCTGGGCATCACCACGCCGCGCCCGACGACAGGCTGCACGCTCAGCTCTGGCTCGTAGAGTGGCCGTGCATCGGCGGGTGTGGGTTCTAGGGGCTTACGGAAGGGAAAGTTCAGGTGCACGGGGCCGCGCGTCAGCCCCTGACTGAGGGCCACAGCACGCGCCGCCGTCGTGCGGATAGCGCGGATCGCCACGTCAGGCGCGTCGGCCTGGGGCAGGGGCATATCAACCGACCACAACACATGCTCCCCGAACTGCTTGACCTGATCGACGGTCTGGTTAGCGCCGCTGTGCCGCAGCTCATGTGGGCGGTCGGCAGTGAGCACGATGAGCGGTACTTCAGCGTAGCGCGCTTCGACGACTGCCGGGTGGAAGTTCAGCGTGGCCGTGCCGGATGAGCTGACCAGGGCCACCGGCCATTCGGACACCAGCGCAATCCCCAGCGCGAAATAGGCGGCGCTGCGTTCGTCCAGCAGCGAGGTGATATCCACGTCGGGGTGTTCATGGAAGGCCATCACCAGCGGCGTGCTGCGTGATCCCGGCGCGATGATGGCGCGATACACCCCGGCGCGGACGAGCGCATCTACTGCGTGCCGGGCATAGCGTGTGGCGGGATTGGCGCTCATTGGGGCAGCCCCAGCGCTTCCAGCATGGGGCGGAACTTGAGCTGTGTCTCGTCCCATTCGCGGTCCGGATCGGAGTCCGCAACGATGCCTGCACCGGCGTAGAGGCGTGCGGTGCGGCCACGGCTCACCGCGGAGCGAATCGCTACGGCAAAGGTGCCGCTGCCTTCAGCGTCGAACCAGCCGACCGGGGCCGCATACCAGCCGCGTGTGGCCGGTTCCGCGCTGGCGATGACCTTTAGCGCTGTGCCACGCGGGGTGCCACCCAGGGCAGGCGTTGGATGCAGAGCGGCCACCAGGTCCAGGATATACGCGCCGGGGCGCAGCGTGCCGCTGAAGGGTGTGTACAGGTGTTGGATGTTACTCAGGGTGTAGATGCCGGGCGTGTCGTTGGCGTGCAGCGTGTCGGAGAAGGGGGTCAGCATCTCGCGCAGCGCGTCAACGACTAAGGCGTGCTCGTGGCGTTCCTTGGGCGTATCGAGAAGCTGTTGGGCGAAGGCGGCGTCTTCATCCGGGCTGCTGCCACGTTTGATTGATCCGGCTAGGGCCGCCGTGTGGAATTTTGCGCCCTGCGTTGCGATGAGAAGCTCCGGCGTGGCCCCAAAAAAAGCACTGCCAGCGCGCGGTTCGACCAGGAAACGGTAAGCCTGAGCGTAGCGTGTTGCGAGCCGCTCCATAGCGTAGAGCGGGTCCACGGGGTCGTCGTAGGTCAGGTCGCTGGTGCGTGCCAGGACGGCTTTCTTCAGTTCACCACTGCGGATGCGGTTAGTGACCTGGTCCACCTGCTGCCGCCAGAAAGGACGCTCCAGGGGGTAGGTCAGCGTCGGTGACTGCATCCAGGTGCGCGCGTACTCGGAGTGCAGGCGCGGCGTGGTGTGGCTCAGGCGCTGGATCATCCAGGCCAGCTCACGGCTGACGTCGGCTTCGTCACCGGGCATCACACAGGTGTTGACCGTCAGCCAAGCGCGGCCACCGATGCGCGTTAGCAGGTAGCGTGGGAGCAGAAAATAGGCGGCAGGGAAGGCGTCCCAGATGCCATCGGGCTGATGGTCATCACGGAAGGCGAAGCCGCCGAACAAGCGCGGTGCGATGCCGGGTTCGTGGCCTTCGACGATGGCCCCTTCAAACAGGGTTGCGGCTTCGCGCTGGACCGTTTCGAAACGCGCTGGGCCATCCGCGTAGACCTCAGCGGCCACGCCGTAGCCCGCAAATTGGATGGGGTGGTCTTGGTGCGCCCAGTAGACGCGCTGCGCGTCCGGTGGGGCCATACGCAGAAAGTCCAGCAGGCTGATTTCCGGCACGGCGCGGCTGTAGCTGATGAGCCGGGCGGGGTTTGACTGGGTACGTGCGGTGGGGTGTTGTTTGAGCATGTTAGCGTTCTTCTTCCTCAAAACCGATGCCGCGTAACAGTAAAGGGAGTAGGGTCTGCATGATTTGGTCGGGGGCTGGCTCAGCGGTGTACACCCAGCGGATGACGACCTCGTTGATTGCCCCGGTCCAGGCGTAAGCGACGATCGTGGTGTCTATCGGCTGAATATCGCCGACTTCGACAGCCTCGTCGAGGTATGTCTTGATGAGCAG
The DNA here is from genome assembly GCA_964457835.1 of uncultured Anaerolineaceae bacterium. Lineage (GTDB taxonomy): Bacteria > Chloroflexota > Anaerolineae > Aggregatilineales > Phototrophicaceae > CAYWGJ01. The sequence goes on along the minus strand of CAYWGJ010000010.1, from coordinate 10,422 downwards.
GGCGAAACGATTGTGGACTTCCAGGCGCTTTTCTTCAAAAAGGCTGCCCAGTCCGACGGCCTGTACCAGCATAATCTTTGCCAGGCGGCGGTAGCTGCCGAAGGTGTCCAGGCAGACTTCCAGGGCGACACGCACGCGGTCCATGCCGCGCTTCTCTTCGCTGATGGCCTCGATGACGCGGCGCTCCAGTAGGTTGGCAAACTTGTCGACCAGCGCGAGAAACAGGCGCTGCTTGTTCGGAAAATGAAAGTAGACCGAGCCTTTGGAGGTGTGCGAGCGCTCGACGATTTCGTCCACGCGGGCATCGTGGTAGCCCTTGGTGGAAAACACGTCGAGGGCGGCATCCAGGATGCGGCTGCGGGTAGCCTCAGGGTCTTTCGGGCTGGACTTTTTCGGGCGCTGCGGGTCTGTTTCCATGCTATAATCGCCTCGAACCGACTGGTCAGTCTAATACTACCATATCATCTGTGAAAAATGGAACGTGTCTTGCAAAACTCTAAGGTTTAGAAAGTTCAAGATAGCATGAATATTGTCGAGTTGCACGCCCGGCTGCACGGTCTGCGCTACCGCTATCAGATACGCGGGGAGGAGGGCGCGCCGCCCCTGCTGCTGCTGCATGGCTTCACTGGGCGCAGCGACAATTGGGTGGAACTGACGGCGCTGTTGGGTGGGGACTATCGGTGCATCAGCGTGGATTTGATCGGCCACGGTGAAACGGATGCGCCTAACAGTCCGCTGCGCTATGCCATGCCCGCCGCCGCTGCGGACTTGGTGGCGCTGCTGGATCACCTGGGGCTGGCGCGGGTGCACCTTTACGGCTACTCCATGGGTGGGCGGTTGGCACTTTACACGGCGCTGCACTATGCCCAGCGCTTCGAGTCACTGACTTTGGAAAGCGCTTCACCCGGGCTGCGCACAGAGGATGAACGTGCGGCGCGTCGGGCACAAGATGATTTCCTGGCTGAGTCGATAGTGCGCGATGGGGTGGGGGCCTTTGTGGATCGCTGGGAGGCGCTGCCGCTGTTTGCGTCACAGGCCAACGTGGACCTACACAAACGCGCCATGCTGCGCGAGTCACGGCTGGGGAACCGGGTACAGGGCTTAGCCAACAGTCTGCGCGGAATGGGCACGGGGGTTCAGCCGCCACTGTGGGACGCGCTGCATGAGTTGGGGCTGCCCACCCGCTTGATCGTCGGTGCATTAGATACTAAGTTCACTGTGATTAACGGGGCGATGCAGGCTGTGATGCCTGGGTCGCGGCTTCATATTGTGCGGGATGCCGGGCACAGCGTGCACTTTGAACGTCCTGTGGCGGTGGCGGCACTGCTGCGCGGCGCTAGCGGCTGATTGAATCGCCGGGGCCAGGGACCTGCTGTGTTGGCTGTTGATACTGTGCGGTGGTGGGGGTCGGCGTGACCTGCATTGCGCGGCCACGGCCAGCACAGGCATTGGCCGGGCTGGTCAGATAGGGCGTGTAGGTGATGGGGCCGGCAATGTCCCCGACCTGCGGCCCACTGCTGGCTCCCCACCAGTTCGACAGCAAGCTGGGCGCGGCACCGAAGAAGCCACTGCTGTGTGCTTGTTTGCCCTCTAGTGCATTGTTGTCAATGATACAGTTTTGCGACGTAACGATGCCGCTGCCATCTGCGGCGACACCGCCGCCAGTGGTTTGTGCACTGTTGCTGCCGACTAAGCTGTTGGTCACGTTGGTAATGGCGGCCAGCCCGCTGCTGATGCCACCGCCACGGAATGCGCTGTTATTGACTACCGAGCTGCGGTCGATGCTGACGCTGCCGTTGAGGTTGTGCAGACCGCCGCCCAGCCCGACGGTTGCTGTGTTGCTGCGAATCTCGGTGTAGCTGATGTTCAGGTTTGCCGAGGCAAAGTCGTTGAAGATGCCGCCGCCCGCCGCGCCGTTGTTGAACTCGATGCGGCTGTTGCTGATCGTCATGCTGCCGCTGACGTTGTGGATGCCGCCGCCGCCGCTGGTGGCGGTGCCTCCGGTCAAGCGGACGTTGTTGAGGTTTGTGCTGCCGTAGTTCTGGATGCCTGCCCCGAAAGCGACTAAACCATTAGACAGGGTGACAGCTTCCATAGTCAGGTTGGCACTGCTCTGTACCTGCATGATGCGGTAGCTGTCACTGCCGCTGCGGGTAATGGTCGCGTTAAAACCTTTGATCGTCATGGCGGCGCGAATGACCGGCAGCCCTGAGCTGGCCTCGTAGCTGCGGCTCAGCCCGTAGCTGCTGTTCGGCGATAAGCAGATGATGCGGCCTGGGTTCTGGTTAGCTGACAAAATGGCGTTCACGAGGCCGTCGGGACCGTAGACATCGCCAGGGGGCACGCTGTAATCGCATTCCGGGCTGATCGGGGTGCGCGTTAGCGTGGGCTGGGCGAGCGTCGCCGATGGCCGCAGCGTAGGTGTGCGGCTGGGTGTGAAGGTCGCGGGCAGTTCGCGGGTGCGGACGAGCGGGACCAGTGTGGGCGTAGGAGTCCGTGATGGCGTGCGCGT
>CAYWGJ010000010.1:0-7810 GCA_964457835.1 uncultured Anaerolineaceae bacterium | reverse complement strand
TCCGTGATGGTGTACGGGTCGCACTGGGCGACGGCGTGAAGGTATACGACGGTGTACGGGTCGCACTGGGTGACGGCGTAGGAGTCCGTGATGGTGTACGGGTCGCACTGGGCGACGGCGTGAAGGTATACGACGGTGTGCGCGTGGCGGTTGGCGTTGCTGAAGGCAATGGTGTATAAGTGGCTGTGGGGGGCACAGCAGTTGGGTTACAAGCCGCTGGGTTGCTGGCCTTGACGTCTTCCTGCTGGCCGTCGATGAAGATCAAGGTGGTGTTTGGGCCAGGAATGGTGTTGGTTTGGAAGAAGACATCCTGGTTGGCTGGGGCATAACCGGAACCGTTCTGCTCAGTGCCATAGACCCGCCAGGTGTAGTCGATGCCCTGATCCGTGAGGTTGCGGACGCGCCAGACACGGTAAAGCTCTGGCTGTGGTGAGCACATTGAGGTGAGCTTCAGCTCGTCTTGCTGAGTGGTCGCGGCCTCAACAGGCAGTGTGGCGGTCATGAACAGCAAAACGAACGCTGTGCATATCATAGAAATGATGGGTTGTGTTGGTCTTGCGCTCACTGTGATCCCCCAGGGAAATGGCCTGGTGATAGGTTGTGCTTGTAAACATATGGATAATAGCACAAGCCTTGCGGTTAACCCTGAATTATTTACGCTCTTGGCATCTCGCTTTATGCTTGGGTTAAGCTCAAACACACCGGGTTTACACAATGCGCTTGGCAGATGACCTTTAAGCACTTTTGAATCAACTTTATCTCAACCTTCATGCGAAATGAAGTCAATTGATGAAATGTGGACAATACCTGAACAACAAACGAGCATGTAAAAGGTAAATTAATGGAAGACTTGTCAGGGCAGATCATCAAGGGCTATCGGGTCAACGAACTCATCGGTTTGGGCGGCTTTGGCGGGGTATATCGGGCGTATCAGCCGGTGATTGACCGCGAAGTGGCAATCAAGGTGATTCTGCCACGCTACGCTAATCAACCGCAGTTCATTCGCGGTTTTGAGCATGAAGCACAGATCATTGCTCGTTTGGAGCACCTGCACATCGTACCACTGTATGATTATTGGCGAGATGCTACTGGTGCTTATATCGTGATGCGCCTGTTCAAGGGGGGCAGTCTGCAAGACTCGCTGACCAAGCACGGCCCTTGGCCCCTGCCGGATGCCCAGCGCCTGCTGCGGCAGATTGCGTCCGCGCTTACTACAGCGCATCAGCGGCGTGTGATTCACCAGGACATGAAGGCGGGCAACATTCTGCTTGACGAGGAAAAGAACGCTTATCTGACCGACTTCGGCATCGCCAAAGACTTGGCCCAGGGTGGTGATTTTTCCATTCAGGGCGATGAGGGTGACGACGATCAGGTGCTGCATGGCTCCCCGGAATACATGGCACCGGAACAGATTCTGCGCACTGGCAGCGATGCCCGCAGCGATGTCTATGGTTTGGGGATCGTGATGTTTGAGGTGTTGACGGGTAGCAAGCCGTTCATCTCGTCCAACGACGAAGCGCTCATCAAGAAGCAGCTCTATGAGCCGCTGCCCCGCTTGCAGTCCATCCGTGCCGACTTGCCCGAAACGCTGAACTTGGTGATTCAGCGGGCTACGGACAAGAACCCACGCAACCGCTACCGGTCCCCCGCAGAGATGGCCGTGAGCTTTGATGAGTTCGTCGAGATTGCGCAGCGCAGCGCCTCCCCAACGGCAGAGCCTTCATCGTCTGCACCATCTGAGGCACCAGCGCGCAAGCGGATCGACTTGGACGACCCGGCAATCCAGGCGCTGCTGGTGGAGCCGCGCAACCCCTATAAGGCACTGCGCGCCTTTGAAGAAGCCGATGCAGAAGACTTTTTTGGGCGTGATGATGAAATCGAACGCTTGTACCAGCGCATCCGGGCGGAAGGCGATGCCGCGGCCAATGGGGAGCGCTTTCTGGCCGTTGTTGGGGCCAGCGGCAGTGGTAAATCCAGCGTGGTCAAGGCAGGCTTGATCCCTAAGATGCGCGCGCACAGCCCGCATTGGTTCATCGGTACCATGATCCCCGGCACGGACCCGATGGAGTCGTTGTTGGGGGTGCTGCTTGGCCTGGCGCAAGACGCCCAGCAGCCCATCGCGGAGACGCTGGCGGCCCCCGCTGGCGGCCTGAATGCAGCGTTGCCATTAGTCTTCACGGATGCGCAGAGCGAGCTGGTGCTGTTTATCGATCAGTTCGAAGAGTTGTTTACGCTGGTGATGAGTGAAGCGCTGCGGCAGGCCTTTCTCGATTTGATCTACAAGGCGGTGATGGCCCCTGACAGCCGTGTGCGCGTGATACTGACGCTGCGGGCGGACTTCTATGACCAACCATTGAGGTACACGGTCTTTGGCAAATTGGTGCAGGCACGGACCGAATTTATCCTGCCCATGAACACTGAGGCTTTGAAGGCAGCCATCACCGAGCCAGCCGCGCGCGTGAACCTGAGCTTGGAGGATGGGCTGGCCGCGGAGATGCTGGCGGATGTCGCTAATCAACCGGGGTCGCTGCCGCTGCTGCAATTCGCGCTTTCGGAGCTGTTCCGTAAGCGCCAAGGCCAAACGATGACCTTGGCTGCGTACCGCGAGATGGGTGGTGTGTCTGGGGCGATGACGCGCCGCGCTGATGAGCTGTACCTGATGATGTCCCCGGCTTATCAGACTGTGACTCAGCAGGTGTTTCTGCGTTTAGTGACGCCAGGTGAGGGCACCGAGGACACGCGGCGGCGCGCCACCCAGGCGGAACTCATGGCTTTGGAGGGTGACCGCGCGGTGATGACGCATGTGCTGGATACGTATGGTCAGTGGCGTTTGCTCTCCTTCGACCAAGAGCGTATCAGCCGGACGACAACGATTGAGATTGCGCATGAAGCCTTGATCCGTGAGTGGGAGCGGCTGCGCAACTGGCTCAACGCCAGCCGTGAGATGCTCAGCATTCAGCGCAAGCTGACCACTGCGACGAATGATTGGACCGCCAACAACCAAGACCCCAGTTACTTGGCATCTGGCGCACGTTTGGAAAGCTTTACTGTGCTGAAGGACAGCCGACTCATTGCACTGAGTGAGGCGGAAAACCAGTACATTAATGCCAGTATTGCGCGCCGAGAGCGACAGAATCAGCGGCGGACTCTGTTGGTGGTAGCTTCGCTGGTGACGGCGGTCGTGATGGCTGTGCTGGCGGCCTTTGCGCTCAACCAGCAGCAGCAGGCCTTGATGGCTCTGTCAGAGTCGCGTTCACGCAGTGCGGCCAACAGCGCCCTATTGAACTTAGCACAGATCGACACGGCGGCGCTGCTGGCCGTGGAAGCCTTGGAGATCGCCGACACGAAGGATGCGCAGGTCAGTATGCTGACGGTGCTGCGCAGCCGGGTGATCCCCAGTGGGCACCTGGCGCGGCTGATGCAGGCGGGTGCGCCTGGTGCTGGCCGTGACCTAGCGCTTAGTCCATCAGGTGAGCAGATCGCTGCGGCGGGTGCAGATGGGGTAGTCCGTGTGTGGGATGCCGATGGCGAAGCGCTGTTTTCGCTGGTGGAGGGGCACTCAGACGCGGTTCATGCGGTGGTTTACAACCGGTCCGGCACGCGCTTGGCGTCGGCGGGGCGTGATGGACAGATCGTGCTGTGGGATGCCCGCACCGGCGAGCTGCTGACGCGCTTAGAGGCCCACGAGTCCGCGGTGTGGGGGCTGTCCTTTGACTCGAGCGATTCACGGCTGTTTTCGGCTGGGCAGGATGGGCAGGTGTTGGCCTGGGACCTGCGTGATTTTAGCAGTACGCCGCTGCTGACCGTGCCAGGCGGCCAGTTTTATGCGTTGGCGTATAACCCCCAGGCCGAGCGGCTGGCGGTCGGTGGCAGTGATTCCCTGATTACCCTGCTGGACCCCGTCAGCGGTGAGGTGTTGGGTCAGCCTTTGGTTGGGCACAGCAATTGGGTACGTTCGCTGGCTTTTAACCCGGCTGGTGCGTTGTTGGCATCCGGCAGCCAGGATGGTGAGATACGTGTGTGGGCAGCGGCGGCAGGGCAGCAGGTCGGCGAAGCGCTTCGCCTGCACCAGTCGGACGTGCGCGACGTGCACTTCAGTGCGGATGGCAGCCGCCTAATGACAGCTTCACGCGATGGCCGGGTGCTGCTGCTGCCAGTAGGCGGTACCGGCCAGGCGGAAGAGATCATCAGCGCAGATGGCACTGCAATGCTCAGCGCAGTCTTGAATGCGGATGGCACGCGCTTGTACGCGGGCGGTGAGTCGGAGTCGGTGATGCTGTGGGACATGACCTCGGTGACGCGGCTGGGTGATGTGGTGGACACGCTGTCGTCGTCTAATCAGGTGCTGGTAGGTGCCTTGACCTGGGACGATGGGCAGGCGGCGCGTCTCGCGGTGGCGGTGGTCCCGATTGCTGAAGGCCAAGATGGGGTGCAGGTGCGCGTCAATGGTGAGGACGACGCACTGCTGCTGGAAACGACACTGGATATCCCACGTGTGGCGGCTTTGGCCTTGGATGCTGAGCGTCTGCTGCTGCTGCTGGGCACGGATGGCCGCGAGGTAATCTTCTTTGACATGATAAATGACACGCTGGTGGGAGAGCCGCTGGCGACAGCCTCAGCGGTGCGGGCCTTGTCTGTGAGTGCGGATGGGATGCGACTAGCGACTGGGGACCGTGACGGCAGTATCCAGGTGTGGGCGCGTGAAGATGGGACCACGGTTTGGCAGCTTGTCCAGGACTTCCCGGCGGCGCATGAGAGCAGCGTACTGTCTCTGGCTTTCAGTGCGGACGGCGGGCGTTTGGCTTCCGGGGGGCGGGATGCGCAGGTGCGGCTGTGGGACCTATCCACTGGGTCAGTGGCGGACGTGGCATTGAGTGCGCACGATGAGGCGGTCATCAGCCTGCGCTTTGTACCCGGTGGTGCGCGGCTGCTGTCGGGTGGGCGCGATGGACAAGTGCTGCTGCATAATTTAGCGGATGGCAGCCACGGGGCATATGCCGAACACAGCGGCTGGGTGACGCAGATGGTGCTCAGCCCGGATGGCGAAAGCCTGCTGACGAGCAGCACGGATGGCACAGTGCGCTTGTGGCGTTTGGGCGATTCCCTGTTGGAGCCGATCAGCGGGCCGCTGGTGGGCCATGCCGGTGCGGTGTTGGATGCGGTCTTCAATGCAGATGGCAGCCAAGCCTTGTCGATCGATGAGACCGGCCAGATGATGCGCTGGGAAATGTCAACGTCAGCGTGGCAGCAGATCGCGTGTCATTTAGTGGACCGCAGCTTGAGCACGATAGAATGGGAGCAGTATCTGCCGGACATGACCCCGCGTGATAGTTGTGCGGCGCTGCGGGAATCGCCAGCAGGGTGAGCAATAAGCCCTGAAGCGTGCGGCTTTGTGATAGACTTAAGCTAAGTGTTCAGTTGTCTGGAGCGGATCAATGCGTGTGACTCGGTGGGCTGTGGTGCTGCTGTTGATGGTGGCGGTGCTTTCTGTGGGGACGGTGGCACAGGACGATGAAGCGGGCGATGAGACCGAAGACACGGTGAACTGCCCGGCCTTGGTGCAAAAAGCGTTGGAGCTGACGGAACGCAACTGTGAGCTGGTCGGGCAGAACCAGGTGTGTTATGGGCATTCTATCCTGGAGGCTGCTGGGCGGTCCGGGTTGCCGACCTTCAGCTTTGAAGAGCCGGGTGACATCGAAGACGTGATCGCCATGCAGAGTTTGAGCCTGAGCGCCATGGACCTGACCTCGCAGGTGTGGGGCGTGATCTTGATGCAGCTTCAAGCTGGTCTGGAGGCTGCCGATCAGAACAACGTGACCTTTGTCGTATTTGGCGATACGGAGTTGAACGCGGCGATTGAATTGGTGGAGGTCACCGCGCAGGAAAACGTGAACGTGCGGGTGCGGCCTGCTGTGGATCAAGCGCCGCTGACGGTGGTCGAAGCGGAGACGGTGTTGATTGCCAATGGCCGCAGTGAAGATGGGGACTGGCTGCGCGTGCAGGTGCCTGACGACATGCTGCAAATCGGCTGGGTGGCGAGCGATCTGGTGACGCCGCAGGGGGACCTGGACGTGCTGGAAGTTGTGGCGCTGGATGCGGACTTGAACCCGGCTGCGCTCTATGGTCCGATGCAGGCGTTCTATTTTGGCAGTGGTGATGACGATGCCCCGTGTGAAGAAGCGCCTAACAGCGGCCTGTTGGTTCAGACGCCGGAGGGTGAAGCCTCCGTGACCTTGTGGATCGATGAGGTCATCATTGAGCTGAACGCGACCGCTTTTGTGCAGGCTCAGCCTGGCGGTGACTTGACGATCAACATCTTACAAGGATCGGCTAACGTGACGGCGGGCGGCAGCACGCAGACCGCAGTAGCGGGCACCAGTATCGCCGTGCCGCTGAACGAAGACTTACAGGCTGACGGAGAGCCTGAGGTGTCGACCGCTTACGATCCGACCGACCTACTCGGCCTGCCCTTGACTCTGCTGCCGCGCACGGTGATACCGGCTGAGCCGCTGAACGTTGCGGAGGGTGCACCTGTGCCGGGGTCTTGGCGCTTTAGCTGGGGTGTTGAGTCGATGACTTGCCCAGACGGTGAGGTTATTCCTTTTGAGAGCAGCGGCGAGCTGAGCACGCTCACGGTGGCGCAGGATGGCAGCAGCCTGGACTGGGGTGGAACCTATACGCAGCAGGCGGTTGGCGTCTACACACGCAGCTACGTTGATGCCGAAGGCAACTTGTACCAGGACACGCTGACAGTACTCTCCGCCAACCGCGTCAGTGGACAGTCTGTGATTGACTTCGCGGCCAAGCTGTGCACGTTGACGGTGCCCTTCAGCTTGACGTGGGTCAACTAAGCAGCGCTGCTGCTTTTCAGCCGCTGCCGCAGCAGCACGCTGGCGGCGGCGGCGATGCCCAGCAGCGGCAGCAGGATCATCAGGGGTGAGCGCTGCGACTCGCCGGTTTGCGGCAGGGCTTGCGCGCGCAGGAAGCCCGTAGAAGCACAGACTTCACTGCTTTGATCGGTGAGCAAGCAGGCGTTATTGACCACCTCAGTGGTGGCGTCATCGCTTTCTAACAAGGTGCCGACGATGGTCAGCGTGATGCGTCCGCCTGGCCCTAGACTGGCCTGTGAGAAGCGAATGCTGCGGCCTGCTGTGCGGATGGTGCCGCTGCTGGCGGTTGCGCTGATGAGGTCAATCGCGTTGGGCATTTGATCGGTGAGTGACACACCGGTCACGGTTTCGTCGGTGGGATTAATGATGCGAATGGTGAAGGTGACCTCTTCGCCGATAGTGGCGAAGGGCGGCTGCACAAACTTGGCGACGTAGGGTTCGTTGAGTGTGCGGGTCTGGCCGGGGGCGCTGATGATGGTGGTGCCGGAGGTGATCGCTGTGCCGTCGCTGTCCACGACGATGGTAATTTGCAACGATTGACCGCCTAGGATTGTCCCGACGCGGCAGGTGATGACACCTGCGTCTTCCTCGCAAATCGGTTCACCGGGGATCGCCGCCAGGTAAATCACGCCTTGGCGCAGTATTTCTTGCACCACAAGGTCTTCGATAGCCGTATCACCATCGTTGTTAACTGTTATGTTGATGGCGTCGGTGGCGGCGGGTTCTTTCGTGATACCGATGGCAAGGGTAGTGGTCGGCGTGGGGGTAGGTGATGGGGATGCTGTCACCGTAGCAGTTGGGATGAGGGTCTCGGTTTCAGTCGGGACAAGGGTACTGGTTTCGGTGGCTGTGGCGGTATTCGTCAGCGTGGCTGTGGCGGTATTCGTCGGCGTGGCTGTGGCGGTATTCGTCGGCGTGGC
>CAYWGJ010000009.1:0-56025 GCA_964457835.1 uncultured Anaerolineaceae bacterium | reverse complement strand
ATCAACCGGCTGACCGTGCGCAGCGCCGCGTCAATGTCCGTGCCCTGGCCTGGCTGCACCGCCAGCAGCTCGCGGATCACCCGCAGGACGTGGTTGCGACCTTTGCGCGGTGGCAGATGCTGCATCGTGTTATCGCTGAAAACCAGCAGGCCGGCCTTATCGCCGCTGCGGGCCGCGACCAGCGCCAGTACCGCGCCTAGTTCCGCCGCCAACGCTGCCTTCAGCCGCCCGCGTGTGCCAAAGAAACAAGAGGCACTGGCGTCCACCAGCAGCATGACGGTCAGCTCGCGCTCTTCGGTGAAGGTCTTAACGTGCGGCTCCGCCATGCGCGCGGTGACGTTCCAGTCGATGTCGCGCACGTCATCACCAGGGACATAAGGCCGCACGCTGTCAAAGGCCATGCCGCGCCCCTTGAAGCTGGAGTGATACGCGCCGACAAAGGAGTCACTGACCAGCCGCCGTGTGCGAATCTCCAACTGCTTGATGCGGCGCAGCGTTTCCGGGTCCAGGGATGTACCGCTCATGCCAGCTTGAGTCCGCCCACGATCTGCCGCACAACCTGCTCCGACGTGACCGACTCGGCTTCAGCCTCAAAGCTGAGCAGCACGCGGTGGCGCAGCACGTCCAGCACAACGCCCTTCACGTCATCCGGGGAGGCATAGCCGCGCCCCTGCAAGAAAGCCCGCGCCCGCGCCGCCCGCAGCAAGTAGATCGTGGCGCGCGGTGAGGCTCCGAACGCGATCAACGGGGCTAACGCCTCAAAACCGTAGGCCGCCGGGTCGCGCGTAGCCAGCACGATGTCCAGCACGTAATCCTCCAGCGCAGCATCCACGTAGACCTGGTTCACCAGCGCCCGCGCCCGGAAGAGCACATCACGATCCAGTACGGGAGCAGGCGGGGCAGGACTTTGAGCGCTCATCCGCCGCATGATCTCGCGCTCTTCGTCGCGATCGGGATAACTCACGATCACCTTGAACATGAAGCGGTCGAGCTGGGCTTCTGGCAAGGGGTAGGTGCCTTCCTGCTCAATCGGATTCTGCGTCGCCAGCACCATGAAGAGGGCATCCAGGCGGCGGGTTTCGTCGCCCAGTGTGACCTGGCGCTCCTCCATGGCTTCCAGCAGTGCGGACTGCACCTTAGCCGGGGCGCGGTTCACTTCATCGGCCAGCAGCAGGTTGCAGAAGACCGGGCCGGGGTGTGGCGTGAAAGTCCCGTTGCTCGGGTTGTAGACCTGGGTGCCGACCAAGTCAGCAGGCAGCAGGTCAGGCGTGAACTGAATGCGCTGAAAGTCGGCATTGATGGTAGCGGCCAAGGTGCGCACGGTCAGGGTTTTCGCCAGACCCGGCACCCCCTCAATCAGGACGTGGCCGTCAGCCAGCAGCGCCATCAGCAAACGATGCAGCAGCGCGTCCTGACCGACGATCACGCGCCGCATCGCGTTCAGCAAACCGCGAAACGCCACCGCTTCCTGCTGAATCTGCTGCGTGAGCTGGGTAACCTGGGCCGATGCGTTCGGGGTCGGTTTCGGTGATGAAGCCATAAGCGCGCGTTGTCCTTTTAGTATCCTAGCAGGCGGCACAAGTTGACTTGATCCGACGTGCCGCAGGTCTGCACCAGGCTGATGCCACCGAAGGTCAGCCCGCCGCATAGCAGCAGCCCCACGATCAGCACCAGGCAGCCGCAGCAGCTAAACGGGTCTCCGGCCAAGGGCACAGCCAAGAGTTGAAGCGGCAGCGTGAGGAGTCCCAGCACGCTGCCCAGCAGGTTCACCACCACCGACAGCACCACGCCCACGATACACAGACCGCCGCACAACGCCGCGATCAGCACGACGGTGCTGGGTTCCAACGCACTTAGGTCCATGCTACTTACCGCCCCATTTGCCGTTAGCCTCCGCGACCGGTGTGCCCAGCACCGGCCAGCCGCGCTGTTCGGCTTCAGCCAGCAGGGTTTGTTCCGGATAGGTGGCGATCGGCTGCCCCACGGCGATGAGCATGGGCAGGTCGCTGAGGCTGTCAGCGTAAGCGGCGTGCTGGCTCAGGTCCGGGGCATAGCCGCGTGACTCCAGATAGCGCCGAATGAAGTCCAGCTTGCCCGGCCCAATCGACGGGTCGCCCACGATGCGCCCAGTACACACGCCGTCCGCATCGAAGCCCAGCCCGGTGCCGATGCCCTCATCTGCACCGACGTACTGCGCATAAGCCGCCGTGAACACATCAAACATGCCGGAGACCAACACAACGCGCGCCCCATCCGCTTGATGCTGCTTGAGGCGAGCCACTACGTCATCCTGAAAATCGCCCTCTGCCGCGCTTTGCTGTACGATATTGGCGAAAATAGCCGTCAGTTCATCGCGACGCATCCCCTTCAGCAGCCAGGCCACCAACTGAATCCAGTGCTGCCGAAAGCGGGTGTCGCTCATGAGGTGCGACTTGCGCAGGCCCCAGTAATACGCCAACGGTACGTACATCAAACGGAACCGTACCCGGCTGACACGGGGATGCATGAACAAGTAATGCCAGGGCGTGCCGCGCACCAAGGTCCCGGCAATGTCAAAGAAAACCACTTGATCGCTCATCCTGCATCCTCCTGGCTCGATGATGTCGGGTCATCGGCGTCACAGGTGCCCGCATAGGTGCTGCGCAGCGCCCACGGCGACTCCACGTCAACGCGAGCGTAGCAGTCACAGTAGGCGGCATTGTCGCCTGTCCCTTGCCACAGCACGTAGCGCACATGCGTTTGTATACAGGCGATCTCTTCAGCGGCGCGGTCCTCGGTAGCACTCAGCGCCGAGGAAGTGATGTTCAGGCCGCGGGTATCGGCGTCCATCAGCAGCTTGACTTGCAGCATGGGGTGTTCTTCACCCGCCGGGAAGCCGCCGCCGTGCCACAGCGCAATTTCCCCCTGGATTGCCAGCACGAACAGCGTGCCGGGGATCAAGAGAACAAAAGCCCACAGCAGCAAACCGCCCGCACAGCCGATTCGGCTGAACCACGCCCGTGCGCGCCCGGTCACCACCGACTGCACGTCGCCCCCCGCTTCATCCTGTGCCATCCCGGTATCCGGGACCGGATCACTCATACTTGACCTGCTTTCCTTGAGTTACTCACACCGCGCATTGTAACCGCGCCCGCCTTCCAGGCCAACCCGCGTTTAGCTCAAGCGAAGCTGGATCGAGTCGTTTTCGTCGTAGCTGACGTGCGCAAAATACGGCGGTGCGTCATCAGCCATGGACAGCACCTTAGGCAGGATCAAGGGCAGGTCCTCCACCAGGTCCAGTGAAGCGACTTTATCCAACGGGACCCAGTGCAGCGTGCCTTCACGCTCATCGGACTGGGTAGCGCGTGTGTCACTAAGAGCGGTAAAGACGAACATCAAGATGCCTGTTGCGCCGCCCGCGTCGATATTGTGCACGCCGCGCAGCCGCAGCTCACGCACATGCAGGCCGGTCTCTTCCAGGATTTCGCGGCGAATACTGGCCGCCGGGTCTTCGTCGCGCTCAATGTGCCCACCGACGCCATTGTAGCAGCCCGGAAACACGCGCTTGTGCAGGGCGCGCTTCATCAGCAGCACTGCGTCACCGTGGCGCACGAAGCACAGCGCACGTGGGATCGTCAGCCAGCGGCCTTGAGTCGCGTCCGCGCCTTGATCCTGTGACCCCATGTCTTTCCTCCTTACCGCGCTTTGCCCAATCTATCCACGCAGCGCATAAGATAAATGTGGCATTAACCGATTTTAACTTATCAGCCGATAGGATTTAACACAAACTCAGTATGATTCGTTAAGCGGATTGCGAATCCGCGCACAACCCTTTTCGTATCATAACACCCCTATGGAGTATGGCCCTATGCTGCACAAACCTTTCTTCCGCCGCGCGCTGCCGCTGGTGCTGGCGCTGGTCCTTATCATGTTAGGCATTGTACCCTCGGTGCAGGCCGCCAACGACAAGATTATCATCAACGAGTTCTACCGCGCAGGCAGTTTCACCACCGACGAATGGTTGGAACTGCTCATCGTGCAGGACCTGACCAAGAGCGAACTGGAGAGCTTCTTCTTCGGTGATTCGAACAATTCGACGAGTGGCAAAGTCGGTGTGTGGCAGTTTACCGGGATGCCGGACGTAACCTACCAGGCGGGCACGCTGATCGCCGTCGGCGGCGGCGTCAGCACGGACACCAGCTATAACCCCGCTGGTGATGACTGGAACATCGCCCTGGCCGCCGACAGCGCCAACCTGAACAGTTTGGGCCTCACCATGGACTTCGCTGGTAACGACGTGATCTGGGTCGATACCGTACAGGACGGCCTCACCATCAGCGCCGACGGCTTCGCGCTGACCTGGGACAGCGTCCCCGGTGCCTTCGCGGCAAACGCCCTGGTGACCATCAGCGCACCGGACAACAACACGGGTGCTTACCTGAACAGCGATTTGGCAGGCGCAACCACCCCTGCCGATTGGACCACCAGCGTTGCCGCCGCTTCTCTGACCCCCGGCCAACCCAACGGCGGCGACAACAGCACCTACATTGACTCGCTGCGCGGCGGTGGCGGTGGTGATCCTACGCCCAGCGTGAAGATCAACGAAATCCGCATTGACCAGCCCAGCGGTGACAACGACGAGTACTTTGAGCTGAAGGGGACGGCCAACGCTTCCCTGAACGGCCTGAGCTACCTGGTCATCGGTGACGGCACTGGCGGCAGCGGCGTGATCGAGGCCGTCGTGGACCTCAGCAGCCAGACCATCCCGGCGGACGGTTTCTTCGTCGCGGCGGAAAACACCTTCACGCTGGGCGCGGGCATCGTTGACTTCGAAACCACGTTGAACTTCGAGAAAGACGACAACGTGACTCACCTGCTGGTGCAGGGCTTCAGCGGTGCGTTGAATGATGACCTGGACACGGACAACAACGGCACTCTGGACGTCACCCCTTGGACCACAGAGCTGGACCGCATCGCCCTGGTAAAAGAGGCCAACCCGCCCACCAACAACGAATACCACTACGGCCCGCCCAGCATCGGCCCGAATGGTGAATTCGTGCCCGGCCACGCCTACGTCTGCGCTGACACAAGCGAGTGGGGCATCGGCGGCTTCGACCTCGGTACGGACGACACCCCCGGCGCGGCCAACGCCAACTGCGAAGTGCTCGTGAGCGAGTGCGGCCAACCTGCTACGCTCATCAGCACAATTCAAGGCACCACGGATGAAAGCCCTGAAGAAGACAACACCCACACGATAGAAGGCGTGGTCGTGGGCGTGTTCCCCGGCCTGGATGGCTACTTCATCCAGGAAGAAGACAGCGATGCAGACGCCAACCCGCTGACCAGCGAGGGCCTCTTCATCTACGACCCCAGCAGCACGATTAGCGCCAATGTCGGCGATGTCGTGCGTGTGACCGGCCAGGTCGATGAGTTCTTCAATCTGACAGAGCTAAAGAACCTGAGCAAACCGGAAAACTGCGGTGTCGGCACGATGCCTACCGCTGCCAGCATCACCCTACCCCTAGCCAGCGACGACTTCCTGGAGCGTTACGAGGGCATGGCCGTCAGCATCAGCCAGACTCTTTACGTTACTGAGACTTTTAACCTGGGCCGTTTCGGTGAAGTCGGCCTGGCAACCCAGCGCCTGTTCAACCCCACAGAGCGCGTGGAGCCGGGCAGCCAGAACTACAGCGACCTGGATACCGCCAACGACCTGAATCGTATCCTGCTGGACGACGGTCTGACCACCCAGAACCCAGACCCGACGCCCTATCTGTATCCGAACCCCCAAACCCTGCGCCTGGGCGATACCGTCAGCGGCCTCACTGGTGTGATGAGCTACGGTTTCGACTTCTACCGCATCCAGCCGACCAGCAGCCCAGCCTTCGTCAACACCGCCGTGCGCCCGACTGTGCCCGCAGTGAGCGCCAACACGGACCTGCGCGTCGCCAGCTTCAACGTGCTGAACTACTTCACCACGCTGGACTCGCGGGGTGCCGATACGTCCAGTGAGCTGATCCGCCAGACGGACAAGATCGTCGCGGCCATGAACGCCATTGACGCCGACATCTACGGCCTGATGGAGATCGAGAACAATGCCGATGAAGTGGACGCGGCTATCACAGCCCTGGTGGACGCGCTGAACACCGAACTGGGCGCGAACACCTACAGCTACATCAATACCGGCGTGGTCGGCACCGACGAGATCGCCGTGGCGCTGATCTACAAGACGGCCAGCGTGACCCCGGTCGGCAATTTCGCCACCAAGACCGACGGCACCTTTGCCACCAGCTCCCGTCCGCCCGTGGCCCAGACCTTTACTGCCGCCGACGGCGATGAGATCACCGTGGTCGTGAACCACTTCAAGTCTAAGGGGAGCTGCCCCAGTGACGGCAGCAGCAACGAAGATCAAGGTGACGGCCAGGGCTGCTGGAACGCCCTGCGCACTCAGTCTGCCCAGGAACTGGCCGCCTGGCTGGGCACCAACCCCACCGGGGCCAGCAGCGACAGCGTGCTCATCATCGGCGACCTGAACGCCTACACGCAAGAAGACCCGATCGTCGAACTGGAGAAGACCTACACCAACCTGGTCGAGACCAAAGTGGATGAGGCTAATCGCTACAGCTACGTCTTCTTCGGTGAGGCCGGCGTGCTGGACCACGCCCTCGCCAGCAGCAGCCTGGTGCCCAAGGTCGAGGCCGTGAACATCTGGCACATCAACAGCGATGAGCCACGCACCCTGGACTACGATCAGGATTTCAACAACGCTGCGCTGTACGTTGCTGACCAGTGGCGCTCCTCCGACCATGACCCGGTGATCGTCGATTTCGACTTTGACGAGACCAACGACGCCCCGGTCCTGACCGCAATCGGTAACAAGACCGTCCAGGTGAACACCGAGCTGGCCTTCACCGCTGAAGCCACCGACGCCGACGGCGACACCCTCACCTTCAGCCTGGAAGACGGCGACTCCGGCACTGTGCCCACCGGCGCAGTGATCACCGCTGGCGGTGACTTCACTTGGACTCCGGACACTACCGGCCAGTTCACTTTTGACGTCGTAGTCACCGACGACGCCGCAACCCCGGCCAGCGACCGCGAGACCATCACCGTCACCGTGACGCAAGACCCGGACGCCGCCCCCACCGGCCCGTTCAACCTGCTCAGCCCGGCGGATGGGATCACCCTGCGCAGCACCGCTGACCTGAACAGCTTTAGCTGGGAAGACGCCGCTGACGCCACCAACTACACCTTCACCCTGCTGCACATCTCCAACAACGTGCGCCTGGGCGAGATCATCAACGAAACTGTAGACGCCGTCTGCGCTGAGGGCCTGTGCACCTACGCGCCGGACGCCGCCATCGTGGACGCACTGGCCGACGGCCTTTACGCCTGGAGCGTGCTGGGTAACGGTGTCACCGAAGCCAGCAACGCGGCCTTTACCTTCATCCTGGATACCCAGGACCGCGAGCTGCTCGTCAACACCAGCTTTGAGACCGATGCCAACGCGGACAAACAGCCGGATGGCTGGACCGCCCGCGCCCTGAGCGCCGACAAGCTCAAGTGCAACAAGACCGATCGCCCCAACGGTAAGCCGGACAAAATCTTCGCCAACAGCGGCGACTGCGCCTACCTGTTCAAAGGCCGCCCCGGTGAAAACGCCCGCCTGATCCAAAAACCCGACGGCAGCTTCCTGGCCGCCGACGACGTACTGAGCTTCAGCCTGTACGCCGATACCACCCTGGCCGCTGCGGGCCGTGTCGGGATCGTCAAGGTCAAGTACGCCGACGGCAGCAAGAGCGTGATGGACATCCGCCTAGAGGCCCCCACCCAGGACGCCACCCCGGACGAGAAGCCCAACTATCAGCAGTTCAGCGCTGACGAACTGACCCTGACCGGCACCCCCACCAAGGTCGTCGTGCAAATCCGCAGCCGCCACACCAGCGGCAAGCTCTTCATCGACGACGTGAGCTTGGTCGCCAAGGCCGCCGCCCCGCAGATGCGCGCGCTGCCTGACGACATGATCGACCTGCCGCCCGTACCGGGTGACTTCCGCGACGAGCGCTAAGCCGATCGAACGTTAAGCCACGTCCACGCAGCAAAACGGGCCGCCCTGATACTGGGGCGGCCCGTCACGTTACCGCATTGCGTTGATGTAGGCTGGCGCTTATTCGCTGCCGCTGTTGTCGGTATCGCTGCTGTCGTCGGCGGCGTCGTCGGCGGCGTCATCAGCGGCGTTTACATCAGGCAGGTCAAGCTGAAGCGCATCGCGGGCTTCTACCGCTGCATCTGCTGCCTCAAAGCGACCTTGGATCAATTGGCGCTGTGCACCGAAGTCGCGCAAGCTCAGGCCGTTCAAGTCCGCACCGACGTAGCTGCTGTAGTTGACGTCCGCGAACATGTACCACAGCACGGCGCGCGCCGGGTCCGCTTCCAGCGAGGCATCGTTGACCAGTAGGTACAGGTCGCGTATCAGCGGGTAACTACCGTCACTGATGCTGGTTTCGTCTGGCGTCACACCATCCACCGCCACGAGCTGATAGCCGGTCTGATCGCTCTCAAGCACGTCCTGGTAATCCGCCCAGCTCATGAGCGCCAGGGTCCCGGGTGCGTTGCCCACGGCAGCGGCCAGGTACAGCGGATCAGGGTTGTACTCGGTGGCTTCGCGGGCGATGGGCGCAGCTTCTGCCCCAGCGCTGCTGAGCAGCAGTCCCAACAGGGTGCTGCCGCGGTCCTCCGCGAAGAGGTACACCGGCTCATCCGGCATGGACTCTTCCACCTGATCCCAAGTCTGCGGCACATCGTCCGCCGCCTGCCACACTTGCTGGAGCTGCGCGCTGCTCAAGTCGCTGAGGTAGGCGCTGTCCGCATTGGCAATCAGCACAGCGGCCTGTGCCCCGAAAGGCAGGGCAGTGGATCGGATGTCGTTAGACTCGCAATTTGCGGTTTCTTCGTCGGTCAGTGGGGCACTGAGCACGGCAATATCCAGCTCCCCGTTGCAAAAGCGACGCACACCCGCCGCCTGCCCTTCAAAGAAGTTATCAGTGACCAAGTTGCTGTACTGACCGGAAATAGCCTGGCCCAGCGCGTCAAAATAGGGGAACATGGCCGCGGTGCCGCCCAGGTTCACTGTGCCCTCCACGCCGAAGGGAATCTGATAAGCCACCAGGTCCAGGCTGTAGACGCGGCCCAGGTCGTCACTTTCGACCACCGCCCGGAGCTGCTCGGCGGCATCGGTCGTGATGGGCAAGTAGCCCGCCTCACGCACGACATCAGCGGCCTGCCCGCTGACCAGGGCGTCCACCAGTGCACTGACCGCCGCGTCTGCCAGCGCATCCGTATTCACGTAGGCATAAAGCGCATCCGCACCCGTATAAGCTCCCGCCTCGATGCTCTCGGCAACCGGCAGGAAACACAGACCCAGGCTGGCGTTGTTGAGCGTCAGCACGCGCACGGTCTCCGCCGTCACTGCCGCGGTCCCCACTGACACCACGCCCAACGCGCCCTCGTCCGCGGCCACCGCTGCAATGACGGCGGCGTCGTCTTCAGCGATCACAGCATCCGCCCGGAAGCCGTCCCCGTTGATCTGGCTGTCCAACTTGAAGTAAGCGGCGGTGCTGCGCGGCGGTAGTACCAGGCTGAAGGGCGTATCGGAGTTGTCCGGGGCCAAATCCTGCCAGGTACTCACGCTGCTCACGGCACTAGGCGGCAAGGCGCTGTCCAGATCGCTGCGGCGCACGCAGTCCACCAGGGTGTTTTCTGCGGCCACAACAAAAGCATAGCCGTCCAGGCCCAGCAGCAGCTCCAGAAAGCCGACGTTGTTTCCGTCGCAGATGCCGCTCTCGCTGGCGGACATGGGGCGCGGGGCCAGCGCAATATCTGCCTGGCCCGCACACAGCGCGCTAATCCCCGCGTCGGTACCCGTCACATCCACAGTGACCGCAGCCGCACCGTCTGGGGATAAAGCACTCATCAGAGACTCAAACAATGGGGCCGCAATACCCGAACCGGCTGCGGTAATGGTATCATTGGCTGTATCTGCGGCGTCGGTCGCATCGTCCTGAGCAGCAGCAGGAATTGACACCAGAGCTAACAGCAGCAGCAAGACAAGACCAAGCATCAGCCGCCGATTTGAAAATCGCATGGAAACCGCTCCTTCATAGCGTATCGTCACGCAAAACCAGAGTCAGGATTGTACCCTCATGCCCTTAATTGTCCAGCAGTATTTCAGCCCACGAGGTGCCGCGTGAACCCGCAAGAGGTCCAACAGGTCTACGCCCAGGTGGGCGACGAGACGATCAAGCGCTTAGTTTGGAGTTTCTACGCCCGCGTAGAAGCTGACGTTGCACTGCGTGCCATCTTCCCTGAAGACCTGGAACCAGGCAAGCAGTGGCAGTACCTCTTCCTAGTGCAGTACTTCGGCGGGCCGACCCACTACATGGCCGAACGCGGCCACCCCCGCCTGCGGATGCGCCACAACCCCTACCCCATCGACGCTGACGCCCGCGACCGCTGGCTGGCGCACATGCTGGACGCCATCGACGCCGTAGGCATCACCGACCCGGCCCGTCGTGTAATGCGTGACTACTTCCAGCGCGCCGCCGACTTCATGGTGAATACCGGGAGCGTCTCGGATGTCGAGTAAAGCACGCAAGGCCTCAGCCACCAAGACCGACCTGCCGCCGATGCCCTGGTATCTGCGCCCGGTAGCCCTGCTGCTGCGGCTGCCGCGATTCGGGCGGCTGCTGCTGGCCGCCCTACCTGCCCTGGCCGTTGCGATCGTCACACAGCCCATCGTCGATCAAATCTACCTGAACAACTTTTTCAGCGAGCGCACGGTCGTGCTGCCATCGTTGATTATCGCTGGGCTGGCGCTGGGCACCTACTTCATCGGCTGGGTGATCTACGTCGGCACACCAGGACAGACGCCCACCGCTAACCGGCGCGTCCTGGCTTACCTGCTGATGTCGCTGATCGTGATTGTGATCGCCGGCCTGTCCGCTGCATCGCTGATGAGCAGCGGTGCGGATTTAATGAACTAAGGCCTTAAAAGGAGCAGCCCGCGCAATGGACAACACCCTCGCCTTTTTCATCGTGTTCGGCCTGGCCTTGAGCGTGTCACTAGCGACAGTGCCGTTGACTATCTGGCTGGGTAAACGCCTGCGCATCGTGGCGATCCCCGGCGGACGCCGCCAGCATCGCGGCGAAGTCTCCAAGCTGGGTGGCGTGGCGATCTTCGTCGGCTTCACAGCGGCAGTGCTGGTAGCGCAGGCCCTGCCGATCCCTCGCTTTGACCCCATGGAAGTCGTGCGCTTTGCTGGGCTGATGCTGGGCGCACTGGTGATCTTTATCGTCGGCTTGATCGACGACCTGCACGAACTGAACCCAGTGCAGGTCGGTATCGGCCAGATCATCGCGGCGGGCATCGCGGTCGGCGCGCAGATTTTCATCGAGACCTTTAACAACCCGCTCACCGGCCAGCAGACCGACCCCTTCCCCTACTACGTTACCGTCACGCTGAGCATGTTGTGGCTGGGCGTCATGATGAACACGGTCAACTTCATAGATGGTCTGGACGGGCTGGCGGCGGGCGTGGCGGTCATCACCGGCTTGATGCTGTTTGTACACAGCGCCTTCGTCTTGCAGCCCGCCCAGACCAGCGTCAGCCTGCTGCCCCTAGCAATGAGCGGTGCAGCACTGGGCTTCCTGGCCTACAACTTCCACCCGGCTAAAGTCTTCATGGGCGGCACGGCCTGGCTGCTGGGCTATCTGGTCGGCACATTGAGCATCATTGGCGGCGCGAAGATGGCAACCGTCCTGCTGGTGATGGGCCTGCCTCTAATGGATTTCACCTGGCAGGTGCTCAACCGGATGCGCCAAGGCCGCAACCCGATGCACGGTGATCGCGGGCACATTCACTTTCGCCTGCATGACCTGGGCTACGGGCAGCGCGTCATCGTCCTGAGCTATTATCTGTTCTGCGCCTTCTTCGGCGTGCTGACCCTGGTGACCACCAGCCAGTTTTTCAAGTTCGTCGCGCTGGCGGCCATGATCCTACTGTCGGGGCTGGTCTTCGCACGTATCGCGGCGAATCAGAGGCTGTCGGAGGTGTCCGGGTCTTCCGCTGAAGCGTCAGCATCGTCATCATAATTGTCTACGTAATCATCTGTGTAGCCATCGTCAGCCGCTGATTCATAGCGCCGGAAGTCAAAGTTAGCGACGTCCTCATCGGCTTCGTCGTCATCATCGGCAAGCTCAGTAGGCGTCAGCGCGTTGAACTCCATCACGCGCTCGGAGGACGCTGGGCGAACCAACGGCACGGCTTCGTCGTCGGCGTCCTCTTCAGCATCAGGGTCCGGTCTATCACGGTCCACGCTGAACAACGGCAGCGGCTGAGCCTCAGCGCCCTGTTCCACTTCTGTTTCAATGACGCTGGGCGCACGATAGCGCGGCTTATCCAGCTCCGGCACGGATTCCGGCTCGACGAAGGTACGCTCCGGCATGGTCCCCGGCGGCCCTGGGATGGGCAGCGCCAGACTGTACACTGAAGGTGGCCCAGCGGATGCCGTCAGTGCTGCCTGTTCCTTTTGTGCCTGCTGCTGTTTGCGGGCCTTGTCACGCTCAGTGGCGCGCAACTTGAGCACTTCCTCACGGCGCATGGCAATCATCTTGCCGTTCTTGAAGGTCGCGCTGTCCCCGGTGATAATCTCAATGGTGGTCTCGACAGCGGCCAACAAAGCCAGCGCGGTGATGTCAATCGCGATCACCACGCCAAACAGCAGCGACAGGCCGTTCAGCCCATTGAGTACGGTCGGTCCCAGTGCCGCCGTCAGGTCGTCTGCCAGGCCGGTGAACCACAGCAGCAGCAGCGCCACGGCGGCCAGGATCAACAGCGGGCGGCGCGGCGGCAGCAGCGAGCCATCCGGCATCATAGTATTAGCGACTGTAAAAATAAAATAGGCCCACAACCAGAAATCCGGGGTTTGCAGCAGCAGTTCCAGCGCAGGACCCAAGCCGCCGTCCGGCACGTTATAGACGGCCAGCAGCGCTACTACATCAAAGACCTGCGTGGCGATCAACCAGATCACCAGCAGACCGATTAGCAGCGGCATGAGGCCAATGAATGCCAGCTTGACCGGCGAAGCTTTGCGAGAGAGCTTGACAAAATCCAGCTTCAGCTCGCCGATTTCCTGTTTCTTCGGGAAGCCGAGGGGTGCCCGCTCTGCGCGCACGTCCAGCGCACCGGCCACCAGCCACACCGTGACTTGGTTGAGGAACACCCCCGGCAAAAACACCGTATAGTAGAGGATAGTCGTCGTGTCGTAGCTCTTGGTGACCAGCCAGCCCACCTTAAAGACGTGGCGGTGCAGCCAGTCCTCCATTTTGCGCAGACCCCAGAACAGGCCCAGCACAATCCCTATCGCCGCGACAAAATCCAAGGCGCTGCGGCCTCCATCCTCTGTCAGTAGGGGCTACTCGGCGTTGTCTGCCGCGACGGACACCAACTGCGTGAAGTCATCTACCTTCAACGAGGCCCCGCCCACCAGCGCACCGTCGATATCCGGCTGCTGCATGTACTCGGCCATGTTGCCAGGCTTGACGCTGCCGCCATACTGAATGCGCAGCGCGTCGGCCGCCTGCGTCCCATACAGACGCTCCACCGTGCCGCGCACCGTGCCGCCGATGATGCTGTTAGCGAGGTCGCCGCTGGCGCTCTTGCCGGTACCAATGGCCCAGATCGGCTCGTAGGCGATGACCACCTGCGCCATCTGCTCCGCCGTGACGCCTTCCAGCGCGGCCTGCACCTGCCCACCAACGAAGGACTCGGTCTCACCGGCTTCGTTCTGTGCCAGGCTCTCGCCCACCGCCAGGATCGGCTTCAGACCGTGGGCCAGCGCCGCCTTGACCTTCTTATTCACCTTCTCGTCGCTGTCGTCCAGGTAGGCGCGCGCTTCGGAATGGCCGATGATGACGTATTCCACCAGTCCGGCCAGCATCGTCGGCGCGATCTGCGAGGTGTACGCGCCTTTCTCTTCCCAGTGGACGTTCTGCGCGCCAACCTTGACCGGGGTCCCGGCCAGCGCTTCAGCCACACCCACCAGCGCTACATACGTGGGGCACACTACACGCTCGACGGCATCATAGGGGGCCAGCGCCGGGGCCAGTGCCTTCACGAAGTCCACCGACTCGGTGAGCGTCATGTGCATCTTCCAGTTGCCCGCGATGATCGGGGTCCGCTTTGCCATGAGTTTTGACTCTCTTTCTCATTCAACGTGGGCGGGGGATGCCTCAGCATCCCCTACCCAATTATACGCAGCAAAAAGGGATTTGTTGTGACGCTTGGCGCGCAGGGCTTACTTATCCTTGAGCGCAGCCAGACCAGGCAGAGTCTTGCCCTCCAGCAGTTCCAGGCTGGCCCCACCGCCGGTAGAGATGTGCGTCACCTGATCGCTTAGTCCGGCATCCTGCACCGCCGCCACCGAGTCGCCGCCGCCAATGATGGTCACAGCACCGCGGGTCGTCACAGCAGCCAGGGCCTTCGCGACCTCAAAGGTACCGGTAGCGAAATTCGACATCTCAAAAACGCCCATCGGCCCGTTCCAGACGACGGTCTTGGCGTCGGCCAGGGCGGCGCTGTAGGCGGCCACGGTGTCCGGCCCGATGTCGTAGATCGCCCAGCCGTCCGGCACATCCGCACTGACCTGGATCGTCTGGCGCGCGGCCTCGTTATCGAACTTGTCACCGAGCACGGCGTCCACCGGCAGCACGATCTTGTGGCCGCCTTCCGCCAGCAGGGATTTGGCCGTCTCGATGGCGTCGGCTTCCACCAGCGAGCCGCCCATGGCGATCCCCTGAGCGGCGAAGAAGGTGTTCGCCATGCCGCCGCCGATGAAGAGCTTATCCACCTTGCCCAACAGCGCCTGGATCACGCCGATCTTGTCGGAGACCTTGGCCCCGCCTAGGATGGCGTAGAAGGGGTGTCCCGGTGCTTCCAGGGTGGTCGCCAGGTAATCGATCTCTTTTTCCATCAACAGGCCGGCCACGGCTTCTAAGTGCTGCGTTGCGCCGACATTGGAGGCGTGCGCACGGTGCGCGGTACCGAAGGCATCGTTGACCAGGATGTCGCCGTTTTGGGCGAGTGCCGCTGCGAACTCTGGATCGTTCTTCTCCTCGCCCTTGTGATAGCGGGTGTTTTCCAGCAGAATCACGCCGCCTGCGGGCAGGGCATCGATGGCGGCCAGCACAGCATCGCCGATGCAGTCATCGGCAAAGGCCACGTTACGACCCAGCAGGCCAGCCAGCACCGACACCACCGGCCTCAGCGACATGTCCGGCTTACGTTCGCCTTTGGGCCGCCCCAGGTGAGAGATCAACACCAGCGCCTTAGGGTTCTGCGCCAGGATGTGCTCCAGCGTCGGGACCGCAGCCCGCACGCGCGTATCATCCGTCACGGTCTCGCCATCCAGCGGCACATTGAAGTCCACGCGCACCAACACACGCTTGCCGCTGAAGTCTGCGTCACGCACTGTCATCTTGTTCATGGGATCACCCCCTATTTGGGATTCGTGTTTTGCAGAGGAAAGCACACTACCGGTGGACAGGGGTACCCGCTGATGGGCACCCCTGAGATCACGCTGTCAAGCGGTGTGACTTACAGGCGCTCGCCGACGAACTTCACCAGGTCAGCAGTACGTGCGGAGTACCCTGCTTCGTTGTCGTACCAGGTGATGACCTTCACCAGCTTGCCGTTGGCGTCGCAGCTCAGCGCGTCGATGATGCTGCTGTATTCGTTGCCGATGTAGTCGCTGGACACCAGCGGCTCATGCGACACGTCCAAGATACCCTGAAGCGGGCCGGAAGCGGCGGCTTCAAAGGCGGCAATCAGCGCTTCTTTGGTGGCGTCTTTCTCCACCACAGCCACAAAGTCTACCAGCGAGCCGGTGGGTGTGGGCACACGCACGGCCATACCGTCGAACTTGCCCTTCAGTTCCGGGATCACCAGGGCCACGGCTTTGGCTGCACCGGTGCTGGTCGGCACCATGTTCAGCGCAGCGGCACGCGCACGGCGTAGGTCCTTGTGCGGACCGTCCACCAGGCTCTGATCCGCCGTGTAGCTGTGAATGGTGGTCATATAGGCGCTGACGATGCCAAAGGTTTCATGCACGACCTTAGCCGCCGGAGCCAGGCAGTTGGTGGTGCAGGAAGCGTTAGAGATGATGTGATGCGCTGCCGGATCGTACATGCCTTCGTTCACGCCCAGCACGATGGTGATGTCTTCGTTCTTGGCCGGGGCCGAGATGATGACCTTTTTCGCGCCCGCGGTCAGATGCTTACCCGCGCCTTCACGGTCGCGGAAGATGCCGGTCGCTTCGACCACGATGTCCACGCCCAGCTCACCCCAGGGCAGCTCCTGCGGGTTGCGCACGGCCAGCGCACGAATCTTGTCGCCGTCCACAACCAGCCCGTCTTCAGCCACTGACACTTCGCCGTGATAGTTGTCTTGCACGGAGTCGTAGCGGAAGAGGTGTGCCATGGTCTCCAGGTCACCCAGGTCGTTGAAGGCCACCACGTCGATGTCGTCGGGATAGTTGGCGCGCATTACCTTCAGCACCTGACGCCCGATGCGACCGAAGCCGTTGATACCCACCTTGATTGCCATGCGTCATTTCTCCTTCTTGCTTGCTCGTTAGTGCGAAACGGTTGGTACTCATTCACTGAAAGACGGAACGGCTAGACGGCTGACAGCCACACGGCCCCCCGTTCTCTCCAAATCCCGAATCCCCATCACAGCCTGTGCCAGCTTATGGGGATCGTGCCGCCAGGGGCGCTCCGGGTCGGTCAAGTCTGTGTAGACCACCTGGTAGCGCTGTGCGACCTCATGTGAGGGCGGCACGGTTTGCACGTAGCGGGTGTTCACGCCGGCATTGACCACCGGCGTAGCGTTGTTGGCGATCACGGCTTGGAATACGCCGCGCCCGATGTACTGCTCCAACGCTGACACATGATCTGCCACGTCGAAGCCCTCGGTTTCGCCCGGCTGCGTCGCTACGTTGCACACGTAGATCTTGTAAGCACTGCTGCGTCGCAGGGCCGCGGTGATGCCAGGCACCAGCAGATTAGGCAGAATGCTCGTGTAAAGGCTTCCTGGCCCAATCACGATCAACTCGGCTTCATCAATCGCCGCGACGCTCTCCGGGAAAGCGGCCACATCGGGCGGCACGATGCCGAAGTCCTCGATGCGCCCCCGCAGCGCCGTGATTTGCGATTCGCCCTGGACGCGCAGCGCCCGCGCCTTGCCTGGCTGTATCACTGACGCCACCAAATCCACCTCATCCAGCGTGGAAGGCAGCACCTGCCCCTGGATATTGAGCACACGCCCAATTTCGCCCAAAGCATTTTCCAGGCCGCCCGCCACGCCCGAAAGCGCCGCGATGAACAGATTACCGAAGGCGTGGCCTTCGAGGTCTCCATCCTGGAAGCGATACTGGAAAAGCTGGGCCATCAGGCTCACGTCGTCGGCCAGAGCCACGATGTTGTTGCGCAGGTCACCAGGGGGGGGCACACCCATATCTCGTCGCAGCCGCCCGGAACTGCCGCCGTCGTCAGCGACCGTCACAATGGCAGTGATGTTGGCCGTGTAGGGCTTCAGCGCGCGCAATGAGGCGGGCAGACCGGTGCCACCGCCAATCGCCACACACTTGGGCCCTTTACGACGCCGTGAGTGCGAATAGGCGACGTCCGCGACCGGACCGCTGCGGGCTTGTCGATAGGGCGCGAGGAAAAAGCGGATCATGTGCCGTGTGCCGAACATACCCAGAGCCACGCCGAACGCGATCAGGAGGACAGCCAGCGGCAGTACAGAAGGCGATACGACAGTCGCCTGCGTCAGTGCGGAAAGCATCAGCAGCGCCAGCCCACCGGCCACCGCCACTACACCGACCAGGATCACCAGCAGCCAACGCTTCAGGCCTATTCCTGGTACCAGCCACCGCATCACTGCCCGCAATCGCTTACGCATATCCCTCCTAACCGGTCCTTGACTTCTGCGCTATTGTACCCACAACCCCATCTTATGACTAATGGCCCGTTAATCAAGGGCGGCATCTTTAAGCCTTTGTGTGGACGTGCCGCAGGACGCGCCAACTAAGCAGCAGCAGCCCCAGCGCTCCCAACACCGTCAGCACGCCGATGCTCAGCGCCGCGTCGAACCAAAGCTGCTCCGGGAACAGGCGAATCAGCGTGTCAGAATAAGCAAAGGTCCAGGTGCCTGCCTCAAAGAACACTTGGTGAAAGGCCGTGAAGAAGAAATCCCAGGCGGCTACAGCGAAGAACACAATCGCCGTCACCAGCGCCAGCGTCAGTACCGCACCGTTGAACAGACCGCGCCACAGTACCACAGGTCCCCACGACCGCCGACTCAGCAGCACGCCTAAGATCAGCGCCCCCAACCCGCCGTAAAGCAGCATAAAGTACGCCGCCCGCGTGACGACCTTCACGTCCTCCATGTGGCCCAGCTCCCGCGCGTTGAAGAGCGGCGCGCCGTTGGCGAAAGTCAGGTTACCTAAAAAGTCTATGTCCTCCCCGTTGAACAAATAATCCACGGCCAACGGCCCATAACGCAGCCGGTCCGCCGTGCTGAAGCCGTACACGTCCGCCGGGAAACCCGGACGGTTGTATTCAATCTGCAAAAACAGCGGCGTCATCACCAGCCGCACACTGAGCAGCACCAGCAGCACCGGCACCGCCAACGTAAAGAGCAGCGTCAGCAGACCGCGCAGCACTCCACCGACACCTGAGCGCTGCGCCGACACCTCCGCGTCCACTGTTCCAAGTGTATCCGTCATCGAATCTGTTCCGTATCACCAAACAACAAGAAGTTAATCACAAGCGAATCCACCAGGGTCTCCACCGGTGCACGGTCATCGGTGAAGCGCAGATCAGAAGGCGTGACTGGCACCAAAGCGCCCACCGCTGAGTCGAGCACCTCACGCAGCAGGGCGGGTGCGGCGTCCGGCAAAGCCGCCGCGTTGACCGCTAGGTCTGCCGCATTCGTGGGCTGGACCGTGGCGTAAAGCAAGGTATTAAACGAGCGCGGTACGTCCAGGGCGTGCACCGAAGGGAAGACTTCGCTCAGCACATTCGCCAGTGCATCAACCAGACGCCGGTCATCCGGCGTGCGTCCTACGTTGATTGCCACCACGCCGTCCTCGCTGAGGTGAGTACGCACTTCCTGGAAGAATTCCACGGTCGTCAGATGCCAGGGGATATAGGGCGGGCGATAGGCGTCCACGGCGATCACGTCAAAGCGTTCATCCAAGCGGTTGAGCGCGTAGCGTCCGTCCTCCGCGTAGACCTCCAGGCTGGGCATGTCGGCGGCGTTCATCGCGAAATGCCGCCGCCCAGCCTCAATCACGCTGGGGTCGATCTCCACGCCGACCATGCGCAGGCCATCGCTGTAGACGTGCTGATGCTGACGCGGGATCGTCCCAGCAGCCAAGCCGATCACCAGCAGCGACTCCAGGTCATCCGGGCGCACATCCGCGTAGAAGTAAGGCGCAGCCAGGAAGTAATCCCAGGTGCCATCGTAGCGGTAATCCGTGGGGTGATAAATGCTGTGAATCCCCTGCCCTTCATTGAGCAGCAGGTAGCGATACCCGGCGGCGTCCTCAGTCACCTGCACGTAGTTGTAAGCGCTCTCGTCGTCATACAGCAGCGCAGAACCTTCCGGCGCATCCCGCAGCGGCCCGTTGAGCACCAGCAGCGCCAGCACTGCGATCACCAGCGGCATCCACAGCCAGAAGACCGCCCGACCGCCCCGCTCTCGCAGCAGACCCAGCAGCGCCACCGTAAACAGCAGCCCGCTGAAGAGCAGGAAGGTAGCAAACGTACCCAGCTCCGGGATGATGAAGAGCACCGGCAGGAAAGTTCCGACCAGGCTGCCCAAGGTGCTGATGGCGTAAATCGCCCCAGAGACGCGCCCAGCGTCAGCGGCATCATGGATAGCAAGGCGAATGGCAAAAGGCGACACCGTGCCCAGCAGGGTCACCGGCACGCTGAAAAGCACCAGCACCACCACGAAAGATCCAATGCCCAGCGCCGCATCCACGTTGACGACAGCGTTAGCCGCCGCGCGCAGCACCGGGCGCGACACCAGCGGGATCAAAGCGCTGAGAAAAGCCGCCCACAGCATGATGCGGTACATCGTATGGAAATGCGGTGAACGGTCCGCCCAGCGCCCGCCCACGAAGTAGCCAACCGTCAGGTACAATAGGATCAAACCGATCACATTGGCCCACACGATGTTGCTGGTCCCGAAGACGCTGCCCAGCAAACGCGAGGCCGACAGCTCCACGGCCAGCGTGACCATACCACCAGTAAAGACCGCGACATACAGCCAACGGCGGCTGAAGGCTTGCACAGCGGATGTGGCTTCCGGGCTGGATGATGAGGCCATGTAGTCCCTATCTAGTCTAGTGCGAACGCGGTCAAAACGCAGACAGTGTAGCACAGCACGCCCACGAAAGGACACGGTTCATGCAAGACGACATCCACATTCACCTGGCGCAAACCCCGGATGCCGCCGCCCTTGCCGCCCTGATCGACGCTCTGTGGCCCGGTGAAGGCAGCGCAGCGCAGGCGGCCAGTGCCCTGGGTGACCCGACCCGACACACCCAGCTCGCCAGCGCTGCGGGGCGGCCAGTCGGCTTCTGTGACAGCTTCACGACCGTGGACCGAGAAGGCGCGCTGCGCTGGGAGATTGACCTGCTGGGGGTGCTGCCCACGCATCACGGGCAAGGGCTGGGCACCTACCTGATCCGCGACGCGCTGGCCGCCCTATTCCCTGGGGCCAGCCGTGCCCGTGCCCTTATCGCCGACGAAAACACCGCATCACAGGCCGCCTTCGCACGCTGCGGCTTCTACCGCGACCTGCTGCCTGTGCTGCTGTACATCGCCGACGCCGATCCCAACGCCCCGCAGAACGCAGCCGCACACTGCATCCCCGTCACCACACTGACCTACAGCGGCCTGTGGGTCGAAAACGCCCGCACCGCTGCGGATTTCCACGCCGCGCGCGGGATGGCCCATGCCCAGGGTGTAAACCGCGTCGGCAGCGTGATCCCACAGCCAGACTCGGACCAGCGTCAGGCAGCAGAGTCCGCGGGCTACACGTCAGTCGGGCGCTACGGCTGGTGGCTGGCCCGCCGCCCATGACATTCTCCGCAGCCAAGCGGTGACGCTTGTCACTGTTGATGCGTGGCACAACGCGGCATACTTCTGCGCGAAAGTAGCACCCAGACAAAATAGATTTATTGAAAAAGCCTTGTGGCCACATAGGGTTATTCGGCCCACGCACCCACCCCACACCCCGCAAAAGTCGGGGTGTTTGCGTTGATAAACCCGGCCCGCTTTTTCCCCTTGTGACGCCCCGCCTCATCCGTTACAATGCAGCGCTATACAGTTGGGGGGAGTGGCGGAATTGGCAGACGCGCATGACTTAGGATCATGTCTCCTCGGAGGTGAGGGTTCGAGTCCCTCCTTCCCCACTAAACATGCCGCGCCGCAGCCGCGATGCCATTCGTACCCGACGACTTCAGACCCGCTGCGCACCCCCACAAACCGTGTGGCTTTGTTTCTGATAAAAGTCTTATAGCTGGGTTATTACAAACGGTGCTATACTCAGTCAGCACATAAGGATTCAAGCCTTGAACATTCAAACCGAACACATCGACAACCACATGGCGCGCCTCACGGTGGAAATTGACCAGTCCCGGCTGGATGATGCCAAGAAGAAAGCCGCCCGCAAGATCGCTAAGCACGTCAATATCCCCGGCTTTCGTAAAGGCAAAGCGCCTTACAACATGATCGCGCGCTACGTCGGTGAAGCCTCCATCATCGAAGAAGCAATGGAAACACTAGGCCAGGAAGTCTACCGAGACACCCTCGACCAAGCCGCCATCGATCCTTATGGCCCCGGCCAGTTGGAGGATTTTAAGCTGGAACCAGCCCCGACCTTCGTCTACACTGTTCCCAAACAGCCTGACGTCGCGCTCAACGCCTACCGCGACATCCGCAGTGACTACCTGGCCCCTACGGTTAGCGACGACGAGGTTGAGGCCAAGATCAACGAAATCCGCCAAGGCGAAGCCCTCATCGAGGGGAGCGACCAACCCGCCGAACAAGGCAACCAGATTACCTTCGACATCGACAGCCACTTCACCGATACCCCCACCGCTGAAGATGAGGCCGAAGAAGATGATGATGCCGAAGTCGACGACAGCGAAAACGACGACGACAGCGAAAACGACGACGACAGCGAAAACGACGACCCTGAAGTCTATATCCAGGACGAAGACGTCACAATCGTGCTGGAAATTGGCGAACAAGGGGAACCCATCGGCCCTGGCTTCATCGACGCGGTAGTAGGCATCACCATCGGCGAAGTGCGCAGCTTCGACCTCAGCTTCCCGGATGACGAAGACGTGGCCGAAAACCTGCGCGGGCGCAGTGTGCATATCACGGTCAACGTCAAGAAGATCGAGACCGTCACCCCGCCCGAACTGGACGACGAATTCGCCGGCAAGTTCACCGATCAGTACGCCGAACTGCTGGAAGACGACCACGAACGCGACGAAGACGACAGCCCTAAGTCGCTCAACGTGGAACAGTTCCGCGCACTTGTCCGCAAGAGCCTAGAACAAGAAGCCCTGCGCAGTTACGAAGAGGACTACTTCAGCAGCGCGTTGAGTGACATGGTAGAAGAGGCGGACATCCACTACCCAGAGGCCATGCTCAACGACCAGATCGACGACCTCATCCAGAGTCTAGGTCAGCAAATCCGCCAGATGGGCATCGACCTGGGCATGTACATGCAGATCACCGGGAAGACCGAGCAAGACCTGCGCGACGATTACCGCGAACAAGCCGCCGACATCCTGGAGCGCTCGCTCGTGCTGGGCGAAATCGTCCGTGCAGAACAGCTGAAAATCACCGCCGAAGAAGTCGAAGCCGAACTGGAGCGCATCCTGGCCCCGTTCACAGGGGAACAAGGCGAACAGCTCCGCAAACAGCTCGACACACCGAACTTCCGTACCAACATCCTGAACCAGCTCATTCAGCGTAAAGCCAACGCACGCATCATCGAAATCGCGCGTGGCATCGCCCCAGAGCTGAACGCGGAAGCAGCAAATGAAGCTGAAGAAGATGCCGCAGAGGCCGATGCCGCCGACCCAGACGCCCAGACGAGCGACGTGGATGCGGCATCAAGCGACACCGCAGACGAGACGTCTTGACCCTGGCCGAACCAGAGGCTGGCGTTGGATTTGGAAGTGGTTTACGCTGATAAAGTAGGCAACACCAAGAAAGGAGCCGCGCGTCAGTAAACGCGCCGACATATGATGAGTATCTTTAACGTAGTTCCCATGGTGATTGAACAGGGCAGCCGCGGTGAGCGTGCATATGACATCTACTCGCTGCTGCTGAAGGAACGCATCGTTTTTATGGGCCACCAGGTCAACGACCAGATCGCTAACCTGATCGTGGCACAGCTCCTCTTCCTGGACCGTGAAGACCCAGACCGCCGCATCCAGATGTACATCAACTCGCCTGGTGGTGTGGTGTACGCTGGCATGGCGATCTACGACACGATGCAGGCCATCAACCCGCCCGTGAGCACCACCGCCGTAGGCTGGACAGCCAGCTTCGGTACCGTGCTGCTGGCAGCGGGCGCGGCGGGACAGCGCATGGCCCTGCCCAATGCCACCATTCACATGCACCAACCGCTGGGCGGCGCACAGGGCCAGGCCACGGACATCGTGATTCAGGCCAACGAGATCGTCCGCCTCAAAGAGCGTATCAACGAGATTTTCGTCCGCCACACAGGCAAAGACAAAGAATCCATTGAACGCGATACCGACCGTGACATCTACTTCAGCGCCGAACAGGCTGTGGAATACGGCTTGATCGATACCGTGCTGGAACAGCAGAAAAATGGGAGTAACTAAGCAGTGACTTACGTACCGCCCGGCGCACACCGCTGCTCATTCTGTGGGCGCAATCATGATGAAGTCGAGCGCTTGATTGCAGGCCCTGACGGCGTATACATCTGCAATTACTGCGTGGAACTGTGCTACAACCTGCTTCAGGACGATGAAGTCGCCATCCACGCAGATAGTGCCGACTTCGACCTGGGCGAGCTGCTCACCCCGCGGGACATCATGGCACACTTGGATGAATACGTCGTCGGGCAGCAGCACGCCAAGCGCGTCTTGAGCGTGGCTGTGTACAACCATTACAAGCGCATCCAATCCGGGCACAGCGAGGACGGCATCGACCTGGAAAAGAGCAACATCCTGATGCTGGGTCCCACCGGTAGCGGTAAGACCCTGCTGGCCCAAACGCTGGCTAAAATCCTCAACGTGCCCTTCTGCATCGCGGACGCCACCGCCCTCACCGAAGCGGGCTACGTGGGTGAAGACGTAGAGAACATCCTGCTGCGCCTCATCCAGGCTGCTGACGGCGACATCGCCCGCGCCGAAAAGGGCATCATCTACATCGACGAAATTGACAAAATTTCGCGCAAGTCCAACGATAACCCCTCCATCACTCGCGATGTCTCCGGGGAGGGTGTGCAGCAGGCCCTGCTCAAGATCGTGGAGGGCACTGTTGCCAACGTGCCGCCTCAGGGTGGACGTAAGCACCCGCATCAAGAGTTCTTGCAGATCGATACTTCCGCCATCCTCTTCATCGTCGGCGGCACCTTCGCCGGCATCGAAGAAGTCATTGCTAAGCGCATCGGCATGAAGGGCGTCATCGGCTTCGGCCAAAGCCACACCCGCGCCGAAATCGACCGCTCGCAGCTTTTGCGGCAGGCCAATCCCGAAGACCTCATCGCGCACGGCTTGATCCCGGAAATGGTCGGGCGGCTGCCGGTGATTGTCTCCATTGACCCGCTGGACCGCGAGGCGCTGATGCGCATCTTGGTCGAACCCAAGAACGCCCTGGTCAAGCAGTATCAACACCTGCTAGACCTCGATAACGTCGAACTGGTCTTCGAGGACTCGGCCTTGTCCGCCGCCGCTGACCTGACCCTAGAACGCGAGACTGGCGCGCGCGGCCTGCGTTCCATCATCGAAAGCCGCCTGCTGGACGTGATGTTTGAAGTACCCAGCCGAGCAGACATCCGCCGCATTGTCATTAACGGCGACATCATCCGGGGGGCCGCCCGCCCGATGATCTTTGACGTGGACGGCCAAGCGCTGGAATGGTCGGAGGATGGCAAACTGAACTCTGCCGCCTAAACGCGATCACATACGACCGTCAAAGGAGACCAAAGCATGAAACGAACCCTGTGGCTGTTAATGCTGCTGCTGGCGATGCTGGTACTCAGTGCCTGCGCCGCCCCCACTGAAGAGCAGCCCGCGCAGGATGCCAACGACGACACCACAGCGCCGTCAAGCAATGCCGACAACGACGTGGCAGACCCCGACGCCATGACCTTCAGCCTGACCAGCACCGGCACGTTGGAACGGTCGCTGAACGCCACAGATGCTGATGTCCTGGTCAATCGGGCAGACCCAGCCCTGAACGTCGTGTTCCGTGATGGCACCGACTTCGTCCTCGGCCTTAACTTCGCCGATGCAAGCGCTGTCGAGATCGGCGAGTACAGCTTTGACGATACCTTCGCGTTCGCAGGCAGCTTCTCCGCCAGTGACAACGACGAACGCTATACCGGCACGACCACGTCCGGCAGTGCTACCCTGACAGAATTCGGCGAAGAGATCAGCGGCACGTTTGAGCTGACCTTCGACCTCAACAGCGACGGCAGTGAAAGCGTCACGGTGAATGGCAGCTTTGCCAACGTCCCCGTGCCACCCGCAGAATAAACCATCCCCATCCCTAAGCCCCTGCCTTTGCGCGGGGGCTTTTGCGTGTCTCTTCATGCCCCTGCCTGCGATTCCAGCCAATCCGGCAGCAGGACTTCCGCGCGCCCAGCCACCGCCACCTTGAAGTCCAACGCGGCCTGCACCGAAGCGCTGGTGGCGATACCGTCCATACCCCAGTTACAGGGCATGGCGTAGCGAGGCCGCATCACCTTCACGACCTCCGCCGCTTCCTGGACGGTCAGCGTCCCGCTGCCATCGATAGGCAAGATGGCTAAATCCGGCTGGACGCGCTCCATCTCCGGAATGCGCTGCGTATCCCCAGCATAGTAGATGTCATAGAAATTCAACGAGATGAGGAAACCCAGCCCGCCGGCCTCAATGGGGTGACTCAGGTCCGTGGACGAATAGGCCGGCACGGCGGTGATGCGCGCACGATCCACGTTGACGCTGTGCCAGGGCCGCAGCACCTGCGCGTCGTCAAGCTGCGCCGCAACCACCGCGTTGGTGTAGATGTGTGTGTCCGGGCCGCGCAGCTTTTCGATGTCCGCCAATGAGAAGTGCTCGTAGTGCTCATGGCCGATCAGGATCACGTCGGCCAGGAAGGTCGTCTTGCTCACGCGCCAGGGGTTGATGTAGATCAGGGGTGGCCCCGGCAGTCGAAAGCCGCCATGGCCGGTCCACTGCACCTGCTCGCGGATCGGCAGAAACATGGCCCTAAGCCCGCTGCATCAGGTGATGGCGCGGCAGGTTGATGGCGTCCCGCATCTGAAGCGCAGCTCCCGCCGGGTCCTCAGTGAAGATCACCCCGCGCGACGAGTTGATAATCAAGCCATGGCCGGATGTCGTGAGTCCCAGCCGCACTGTCTGCTCAATGCTGCCACCCTGCGCCCCGATACCCGGCACCAACAGCGTCATGTCCCCCACCAGCCGCCGCGCAATGCCGATCTCATCAGGGTATGTCGCGCCCATCACCAGCATACAATTACCCTGCGTGTTCCAACGGTCCCGCACGTTTTCCGCCACGACCTGCCACAGCGGACGCCCATCGAAGTCCAGGCTTTGCAGCTCTCCACTGCCAGGATTGCTCGTGCGCACCAGGATCACCGCCGCACGGTCCGCCCGCGCCAGAAAAGGCTGAAGTGCCTCTCCACCGAGATAGGGGTTCAGCGTCACCGCGTCGAAGCCCAGCCAATCATAGACCGCATGCATGTAGCCCTCATTGGTGGAGCCGATGTCGGCGCGTTTGGCATCACAGATCGTCAAGATGTCTGGGTGCGCCTCGCGCAGGTAATCCATCGTCAGCTTGAGTTCGTACAGCCCGACATCACCGCGCGCCTCATAAAACGCCATGTTCGGCTTATACGCACTGACGTAAGAGTGGGTCTGCTCAATAATCCAGCGGTTGAAGGCGTACTGCGGGTACGGTTCCGCACGGAAGCGCGTGGGCAGCCGCGCGTAATCGCTGTCCAGGCCCACGCACACCAACGAGTCGATTCGATCCACCCGCGCCTCATATTTTCTCGCCGCCGCTGACTGCTGCATGATGCTCACCCTGACCCTTCGCCGCTGCGCCACGCACGTGGATCAGCCAGCCAATCCTCGATGACGGCCAGCTCATCAGCACTGATGCGCCCGTGCGCCTGTGCTGCTGCTGCGATGCGTGCGAAAGGCAGCAGCACATGCAGGCGCACTCCAGCCTGCTTGAACGCGGCTTCCGCTTCAGCAAAGCCATAGCTGGTGATCGCCGCGCAGCCGTTGACCAGCGCACCCGCCTCACGCAGGGCCTCCACACCGCTTAGGCTGCTGCCCCCGGTCGTGATCTGGTCCTCAATGAGCAGCACCCGCCGCCCGCTCACTTCACCGCCTTCAATGCGCTGGCCCAGCCCATGACCTTTGGCCTCCTTGCGCACAAAGACGAAGGGTCGGTGAATCATGTAGGCCAGTGCCGCCCCATGCGGAATGCCAGCCGCTTCAATGCCCGCGATCACGTCGGCATTGGGCGCGTCTGTTTCCAGCTTAGCCCGCAGCGCCCCCATCACCGTCTGCCAGGCCGCCGGGTGAAAGGGCAGCCGCCGGTTATCCAGGTAGACCGGTGCCTTGATACCGGACTTGAAGGTCACCGGTTCATCAAAGCGCATCGTGACCACGCCTGCACTCAGCAGCGACAGCGCCGCCGCATCCAACAAAGCCTCATCGGCCATACTTGTCTCCCTTCACATCCGCCAAAATGACCGCCGCCGCTAACGGCCCACGATACACAAGCGCCGACCAGTACTGCGCCGCCACCGCGTCACGCGCACGGAAAGCCACATATGCTGCCGGGTTCAGCACGCCGCCCACGCCGACAATATCGACCGGCAGGCCCTGCTCACGACGCGCATCAGCCAAAGCGGCCACCGCCCGCAGCGCGTCCCCATGCAGCCGCCCTCCCCCAACACCCGCACGCAGCGATGAATCGCCGGGGACCTCTGCGCCGCGTGTGTTGGTCGCCACCACCGCCCGCACGCCGACCTCGTCAAAGCTGCGCATCAGGGCGTGATACTGCGCGTCGTTCAGGTCCGGGCCGACCTTGACCCACAGCGGCACCCCATCACCCAGCCGATCCACCAGCGCACCACACAGATCGCGAGTCTTATCCGCGGTCTGGTTGCCGGTCGGGTCGTCTTCCGTGTTGGGACAGCTCAGGTTGAGCGTCATCCAGGACGGGCGCACGCCGCGGCTCAGGAAGGCATCCACAGCGTGCAGGACTTCTTCGCGTTCTTGATCCGGGTCAGTCACGCCCGGACTGACCGCGATATTGATGCCGTAGACATCGGGCATGGGCCGCGCCGCGAAAAAGGCCGCTGCTGCTTCTGCACCAGGGTTCTTCAAGCCGACACGGTTCTGTGTGGAGCGCGTCGGGGCGTCCCGCCACATCACCGTGCCCGGATTGCCCAGACGCGGATGCCGCGTGTACGAGCCGTACTCCACCGGGCCGACTAGGGCCGCCATCGAGCGCCAGCCGGGGACGATGTTCTCCCCACGCGCGACGGCTGCCAGCGCCGCCGCTTCCGTGCCGAAGCCCTGGCCCTTGACGAAGCCCGCCGCCAGGATCAGCGGCACGGGCAGTGTCACCCCACCTACCTGAGTCGGCATATCCGGCAGGGTCAGCCGTCGCAGCAGGTGCAGCGGCTCCGGCTGAGTATCAAAGGCGGCCAACGCCCGCAGTGCCGCGTCATGGGCCACCTGCGGACTCTGCTTAAACAGCAGTGGGCGCGCGCTGGTCCAGACGAAGCGATAGGCCCCCAGCAGCGCATAACGACTCAGCGTGCTAAGCATACAGCGGCCTCCCGTCACCCGGCACAGCCAGCACCCGCTCACCGTCGTAGACTTTGCGCCCGCGTATCCAGGTCTCCACGACGCGCCCATAGACCGTCATGCCATCGAAGGGCGTCCAGCCAGCGCGCGTGTGCATGTCCGCATCACGGATCGTATAAACCGCGTCCAGGTCCACCAGGGCGTAAGTATCCGGCGGCGCGCCAAGTCCCCAGATGCGGCGGGGATTCTCGGCCACCAGCGCCACCACCTGATCCAGCGTTAAGCGCCCCTCATGGACTGCCGTCAGCAGCAGGGGCAGCGTGGTCTCCAGGCCGGGTACCCCGTAAGGCGGCATGTCGCTCTGCTTTTCAGCTAAGGTGTGCGGCGCGTGGTCTGATTCGATCACGTCCACCAGGCCATCCGCCAGCGCCTGCCACAGTGCGTCACGGTCAGCAAGAGTCTTGAGTTCCGGCTTCATCAGGCCCAGCGCCCCCAAGCGCGGCAGATCGTCCTGCGTCAGCCACAGGTGGTGTGGGCACACGCCGATGGTGATGGGCAGCCCCTCCGCCTTGGCCGCACGCAGATAGCCCATCTCTTCCGCCGAGCTGACGTGCAGAAAGTGCGTCCGCCGCCCGTACTGACGCACCAGTGCCAGCAGGTCCGGCACGGTCTCGCCTTCCGCATGCAGCGCGATGGGCTTATCACTAGTCCAGTGGGCATAGTGCTGGGCACGGGTGCCCTGGTCGTCAATGAGCAAATCGCCGGTCGTGGCGTTGTTGTAGAGCTTCAGCCCGCACACGGCCCGTATCACTGCCGAGAAGTGCGGCCAGCTCCCCAACTTGGACGCGCCAAAGTAGACGCCCCAATCACAGCGGGCATGGATGGCAATTTCTGCCAGCTTGCGGTCCAAAGACGCGCGCGTCACGGTGGAAGGCGCAGTGTTGGGCATGTCCATCACAGCCCAGTAGCCGCCCGCCAACGCCGCCGCCGTCTCGCTGTCGAAATCGCCCTTGTGCGCCCAATCCATGCCCCGCAAATGCACATGGGGGTCCAGCGGGGCCGGGATGCGTATCTGCCGCCCCATGCTTAGACCTCCACTCCCAGTACCTTTGCCAGCAGCGCCATGCGGACGAACATGCCGTTTTCCATCTCCTGAAAGTACACTGCACGCGGGTTCGCGTCCAGCATATCGTGGTCCGCCGGCGACCCCATCTCGTGTTTGCGGGGCAGTGGGTGCATCAGGATCACGTCACGCAGCGCTTGATTGAGCACAGCGGGCGTCATGATGAAGTTGTCGCGGATCGCGTCGTAATCGGCGCGGCGCACGAAGCGCTCTTCCTGGATGCGCGTCCAGTAGATCACGTCCGTCTCGCTCAGCACGTCGTAGAGGTCGCCCGTCTCGTAGACCTCGATATTATGCTGCTTAAGAAAATCAACAATCACGTCCGGCATCCGCAGCGAGGGAGGCGATACCAAGCACAGGCGCGTGCCCTTGGCTTCATACAGCGCTAAGAGCTTCGCCAGTGAGTGCACCGTGCGCCCATACAGCAGGTCGCCGACCAGGGTAATCGTCAGGTTATCCACCCCCTGCTTATGGTCAATGATGGTGAAGAGGTCCAGCAGACCTTGTGTGGGGTGCTCACCGATGCCGTCCCCGCCGCTGATGACCGCTACCGGCGTGCGGATGCGCTCACGCAGGCGGTCGAGGTAGTAGGCCGCTTCATAGGACGACCCCACCGAGGGGTGGCGCAGCACCATCACGTCAGCGTAACAGCCCGCCGCACGCACGGTATCGGCCAGGTTTTCGC
Source organism: uncultured Anaerolineaceae bacterium (assembly GCA_964457835.1). Lineage (GTDB taxonomy): Bacteria > Chloroflexota > Anaerolineae > Aggregatilineales > Phototrophicaceae > CAYWGJ01. The sequence goes on along the minus strand of CAYWGJ010000009.1, from coordinate 25,058 downwards.
CCTTATAAACTGAGGAAAAGCGCACGCCGTTGCTGGCCGCGATCACGCTGCCCCCCAGCCGCCGCATGGCCGCCTGGAAGGACATATCGGTGCGGGTGCTGGCTTCAAAAAACATGGACGCCATCAAGCGCCCACTGCACAGCTTCACGACCTCCGGGTCGCGCGCCGTGACCCGCTCACGCAGGGCAAAGGCCGCGTCCATCACGGATTGCAAGTCGGCATGGCGGAACTGCTCCACGGTGATAATGTGCTTATCGGTAAAGTCTCCGTCGATCATCGGCGGCTTGTAGAGGTGCGCGAACTGTTCCGAGGGACGCAGGTCAATAGGTTCAGGGGTCGTGTCACTCATTCGTCGGCTGCTTTCTGTTCATCGGACCGCTGAAGGTCTTCGTCGGTGCACAGGTGGCGCAGGTATTCCCAGGTATAGATGCCGCTGTTGTGGCCGTCAGCCCACACGGGCTGCAAGGCGTAATTGCCCACGGGCAAAATGGTGTCGATCTCGTAAGAGCGGGCAGGCGTCAGCCGGATCGTGACTTTGAGGATGTCTTCGGGGTCATGGGCCGCGCCCATCTTGTCATGGCCGCCGCGGCATTCGGCACACGGGCAGGCTTCGCGCAGGTTCGCCAGAGGATAACGACACACCACGCCATCGCGCCACTTAACCTCCAAATAGCCATCACCTTTATGTAAGTTAATCTCGTTTGGTTTTACCGTGCTATCACGCATGATGCGCCCCCAGGGTGTGTCGATGATGACGCGATTGTAACCCAGTGGCCGGGCCTAAACCAGGGCTGGACACCTGCCATCAGCAGCACGGAAAAAACGGGGAGCCGACTCACTGGCTCCCCGTTCCGCGCCTGCGCCGCATCAAGACGGCTCGTTGTCAGTGCGGTGTGCCCGCACCAGCGCTGCTCGCAGCAATTCCAGTTTGGCGCTGTTGAACATACCGCTGTCACGCCACAGCACATGCCCGGCATGGTCCAGCAGCAGCAGCGTAATGGTGCGCTCGGACTCGATGTCGAGCAGGGCGTTAAAGGGAGCTTTGTCCAAATAAAGCGTGATGACGATCTCGCGCAGGCGGGGGTCTAGAATGCCCTGCTGCATACTCAGGTCGATCATCTCGCGCTGGGCCGCGTCGTAGTCTTCCAGAACGGCCACCTGGTAGAAGCTCAGGCGTGGGTACTGCTTCTGGAGTAGGCTCAGGGTCGGCATCCAGCTTTGCAACAACAGTTGATGCGCCGGTTCGTAAGCCAACAGCAGCACGTTAAACTCCCCTTCCAAGCCGTAGGGCAGCGTGAAGGACTTACCGGCAACGCTTTCGCCATGTACTGTCGGGAAGATGAGGACGCTCATGGGTTACCTTTCAAGCCTGCAAGGTCTCAGCGGCCATCGTGCGCAGCGTCTTCAAGCGCTCCACCAGCTCGGCCTGGCCCTGATCGCTGAGCACCATCACCACGGCGTCCATGATCTCCAGCAGCGCCGCGCCGTACTGCGGGGCCTCTGCCTGGATCATCGCTTTAGCCTGGGCATCGTCGGCGGTCATCAGCTTATTGACGAAGACTAGTTCCGGCTGCATGTTCTCTTGGATAACAGCCATCACGCGGTTATATACGTCCTCAAGATGGGCGCTCATGTGGGTATCCCCACGCTTGTGCATCTCTTCAATATTCGCCGTCAGCACAGCCATGAAGGTATCGTCGATTGCGTCCAGGTTCTGCCGGATGACCTGCTCCAAGTTAGGGCCGCTCTCCAGCATTTGCTGAAGCAGGGCCACTGCTGCGCCGACTTCACCCCGCGCCTGTTCGTCAATTGACTGGGTGAGTTCTGTCAGGCGGTCGCGCAGAGACTCCAGGCCTGCACGTTGGTCCACCGGGGCCTTACCGATCTCAACGGTCAGCTCTTGGAAGAACTGCGGGTCAAAAGCCGGGCGGATCAAGCCAACCAGGGCTTGCAGGCGGTTATCGTCGTCAGCGAACTTGCGCGCCAAGGCCAGGAAGTCGGCACGCGTGGCGTTCTCGCCCAAGGACTGCACCAGCCCGGAGACTTCTTCCACCGCGGCTTCCTGTGCGGCCTGTTGGGCCACGAACTCCTGCCCGAAGCTGCTCATCTGAAGCAGGGCCTGCTGTGTCTCTTCGATACGCTGTACGAGGTCCATACGGCGGCCTTGCGCGGCGCGCTGCGCCATCACGGCCATCGTCTGGAAAAAGTTCAGGTCAATGATCGAGTCGTTTTCGGTCACCAGCGCCATCAATTGATTGGCATCCGCCTCGATCAGCTTCTGCGCCAGGTCCACACGGGCCTGCTGGGCGGCCATCACTTCGGGCGTGATGCCGTCCTTTTCCAGGATGATGTTCACCATGCCCTGCATCGTCAGCGCCTCGGTGGGCTTGAACATGTAGGACTTGAAGCTCTCCTTAGGCAACAGCTTCATCAGGTCCCCGATCACCTGCTGCTGCTGATCCTTGTTCATGTTCAGCTCCTGCGGCACATGCACGATCAACAGCTCTTTATCGGGGTCGTGGTACATCAGCGGGGCTGTGATGCGGTTCAGCGCACCGCAGTATGGACAGGGTGCGGTGTTCAGCTCACCGGTGAGTAGGGCTTCCTTCTGGCGGGGGTCGGCGCTGGCGTCCACGAAGTTATGCACGTTAGCGGGCACGGCCTGGCCGCAGTTGGAGCAGCGGATCGTCATCTGTGAGGGCTGCATGTAAACTCCTATGTTGGTTGGCTTTAATCGTCGCTGTCGTCAATATCGGCGCTGCGCAGCGCCTGCTCACGAGGGAGCGTAAAGAAAAAGGTGGAGCCGACACCCGGCGTGCTGTCTAAGTCGATCACCCCTTTGTGCGCGCTAATGATTGCGCGCGCAAGGTACAGGCCCAAGCCCGTACCCTGTGTCCGACGGCTGAGGCTGCTGTCCACCCGGTAAAAGCGGTCGAACACCCGTTGGCGGTCGTGCCCACTGAGGCCCACCCCCTCATCGCGGACGTAGAGCGTCACCGTGCGTCGGTCCGCGTTGCCGCCCACTTCGATAGTGCCGCCCTGAGGGGAGTACTTGATCGCATTACCCACCAAGTTATCCAACACTTGGCGCAGGCGCACTTCATCAGCCTGCACAGGCGGGAAATCAGGCGGGAAGGCCAAGGTCAAGATATGCCGCTGGGTCTGCGTCTGAAAGCGCTCAACCACCTGGGCACTCAACTCATCTAGGAAGACCTCGCCCAGGTCCAGGCGGATCTGCCGCTGGGCCTGAAGCCGGCTGGCCGTCAGCAGGTCCTGGATTAAGTCGGTCAGGCGGTCGGCCTCTTCTTCGATCACGCCCAAGGTGGACTTGATCACGTCAGCGTCCCAGTCAGCGTCATCACGACGCAGCGTGGCGGCATAGCCTTTGATGATCGCTACCGGGGTCTTTAGCTCATGCGAAACGCCAGAAATAAAGACGTTCTGCATCTCCTGCTCGCGGCGGAAGTTCGTGATGTCGCGCACGTTGGCAATTACCGTGGCTAAACGCCCGTCTTCGGTGAGCATCGGCGCGTAGGTGATGCCCACACTGATGGGCAGCCCACCCCGGCTGAGCAGGTCGCCTTCGACGTACAGGGTGTTGCGTGCAGCGTCCTGCGTTTCGCTGTTAAAGGGCCAGCCGGAGGCCAGCGCGTCTTTCAGGTCGATGCTGTCCAGGCGTTCCCACTGGATCACGGCTTCATAATGGCTGCCGACCGCCTGCTCCGACGGCCAGCCGCTCAAGCGTGCCAGCGATTCGTTAAAGTGCAGGATCGTCAAGTTATGGTCGAGGATCATCACGCCATCGGCACTGTGGTCTAAGATAGCTTCCAGCCGCATCCTTTCCTGGTTGATCGCCTCGTAGAGCTGGGCATTGTGCACCGCAATGGCCGCTTGATCGGCGAAGCTCTGCAAGACTTGGAGGTCGTTGCTGGTCACAGCGCTGCGATAAGAGCGGAATACGATCAGCAGGCCCAGCGGCTGCTGCGCAAAGGACAGCGGCAGCGCGATGGACTGTGCCAGCGACGGGTCGATAAAGGCAGCCATCTCGCGCAGCTTTTCGTTGAGCAGGTCAGGCTGTCCGCTGCGGTCTGATTCGAGGCTACGGATGAGCGCCTTAAGTTGGGCATCCAGCGCCGGAATGCGGTCCGGGTCTACACCGCGTACCGCGCGTACATAGAAGTCAGCGTCCTGGGCACGCAGCGCCACCAGCCCCACCTGCCCGGCCATCATCGCCACCGAGGCGTGCAGAACCCGCCGCAGCACTTCGTTGAGGTCCAACTGCGCGGTGATAGCCCGTGAAATTTGCAGCAGAAAATCACGCTGCCGCACGCGGAAGTCAGGTAGCATCAACATGGAGCCATTGTAACACGACTACGCCACGCCGCACGCGCACATGCTGCATTTCTTACGAACTTATATGACGCCAAGCCGCCGCACCCGCTCAGCTCAGTTTGGCCGCGATGCTCATCACGTCGATGACGCCGCCACGCGTGGCTACCAGCGCCCCCGCGCCAATGATGCTCACGTCGTCGCCCAGGCCCGCCTTGACGATGGGTACGTCACGCACGTATTCGGGGTCATGGGCGTACTGTGCCACTGTCTCGCGGATCGGGTCGAAGATCAAGTCGCCCAGGTTACTCACGCCGCCGCCGATCACGATAATCTCCGGGTTGAAGAGATGCAGCAGCGTCACCAGTGCCAGCCCCATGATGTGGCCGCTGCGCCGCACGATCTCCAAAGCCAGCGCGTCGCCTTGCTGCGCGGCCTTCCCCACTGTGCTGCCGCCGATCTGTTTCAAGTCGCCCTCAACCATGTCCTTGAGCATCGAGGACTCGCCCGCTTCGATGCGCGCGCGGGCGATGTCGGCCATGTCCGGCCCGGCACACTCTTCTTCCACGCTCGACACACGCTCACCATCCACCAAGATGGGGATGTGCCCTACTTCCGCGGCCAGGCCTGCACGCCCCAGCAGCAGCCGACCGTCCGCGATGATGCCGCTGCCCACGCCAGTGCTGTGCGTCACGTAGATGATATGGCGGTAATCGCCGCGCGCCGCCCCACGCAGATATTCAGCCAGCACCGCGACGTTGGCGTCATTGCCCACGTACACCGGCACGTTGAAGGCTTCTTGTAGAATCTTGCCCAGCGGGACGTTGTGCCAGCCGGGGAGGTTGGGCGGCGCAACGATCACACCGGTATTAGGGTTCAGCGGGCCGGGCGCAGAGATGCCAATGCCGCTGACCGTAGACGTGTCTTGTGGCATGACGGCGCGCACCATGTCCTTGATGCGTGCAAGTGTCGCGTCCAGGCCTTCGTCGGCCTGTGTGAGGGTCGCCTTGCGCTCCAGGATGTTCAGCCGCTGATCGAGCACCGCTGCGCGTATTTGCGTGCCGCCCAGGTCCACACTGATGATTACCTCGTCCATGTCCATTTGCCTTTTCGCTGTCAGATAAGCGCAGACCTTATTGTATCATCCTCAGCGCCTGATGGAATCAAAAAGCCTGACAGTCTGTTGAACCATCAGGCTCAGGAACGGGTCAGCGCCGCTTATGAACGCAGGTCCGCGCGGCGGGAGGATGCTGCGGTTTCGCGCTGAGTTCGGGATATGGCATCGGCAGCCATCGCCACGTCTGGGTCGGCGATGACACGCCCACCACGCACTTGCGAGCCGATCACCAGCGCCGCGCTCACCAGCACGATATTTTTGATGATGTACTGCCCTTCCAGCGTGGGCGCAATCGGGAACTGCGTAAAGGTCTCCTGCGGGAAGAGGAAGAGCGGTGTCACCGTGCCCAACATCTGCAAAGCCAGCAGCGCCAGCGTCGCGCGCATGAAGCGCCCAGTGATGAGGCCCAAGCCAATCGCGACTTCCCAGGCGGCCAGCACCGGCAGCGACAGGGACGGCCCCACCAGGCCAAAACTCAAGGTTTCGATGGTGCGCGCCGCCAAGTCCTCCGCCGGGCTAAGCGCCGGGAAGAACTTCAGCACGCCAAACCAGAAGAAGACCACACCTACGCTGATGCGCAGCAGGTTAATACCATGACGTGCCATCCACTCCGTGAGCGTCACGTCCACACGGTTAAACAGGCTTTTCATACGATCCATTTTGCGGCTGCTCCTTACCAGTACCAACAACAATTTGTGCCACATTTCACAAATTAGTGTACCAAAGACACAGCCCGCTGTCCTGTGTCATTGATGAGATGCTTGTAAGAAAAATGCAGCGCCACGCTATGCGCCAAACGTAAATCGCGCGGCCCCGTATTCAAGTCAAGGCCGCGCAGTGCAATCGCTTGATCTGTGTACTGCGGCGTGGCTCAGCCGCCCAGTTGAAAACCGAAGTAGTCTTGCGGCCCCGGCCACACGTCGAACTCCGGCACATCTTCAGCAGGCATCAGCGGACCCAGCATCCGCGCCAGCGTGCCATCGCGCACCAGTTCTTGCAGCGTGTACTCCACCAGCAGCCGGAAGTCAATGTCGTTATAGGGCACGGCCATCGCCAGGAAGGTCTGGCTGTACCAGTCCTGCGTGAGCTGAAAATCGTCCGGCATCTGCTCCAAATACGGCATCAACACGATGCTGTCGGCCAGCGCAACATCCGCATTGTCGTCTTCCAAGATGGTACGCGCAAAAGCGCCAGGGTTACTCTCAATGATGTTGATAAAAGCATTCGCCTCAGCGGCAGCGGTCTCGGCGGCGCTGCGCGCGGTCGGATCATCGTTGGCGATCGCCACCCACTGGTTACCACGCAGCTCGGCGAAACCGAACACACCGCTGTTAGTGGGCACCATCAGGCGCAGGCCGCGCAGCAAATACGGCCCGGTGAAGTCTACACGGTCCGCGTAGGCCCAGTTCGGCTCCACACCAATGGCGATGTCCGCCTGACCGGACTCGACCAAGGCCACGGCTTCTTCTGGGGTAGCCGGGATGTACTGCACCGTGGCCCCCCAGCGCCGCGCCATGCTGTCCATCAGCGTGCGGTGGAAAATCTCCAGCCGCCGCTCTGCCTCGGTAGCTTCGCTGTCCCCAGCCGTAATGCCCTGCACGCCAGCCACGCGCAGCGTCTGCTCGGTCTGGATGCGCGGCACGACGTAGCGCTGCGGGAAGCGAATCGCCGTGTCGAATTGATCCGGACGCGGCGGCGACTCGCCCAGCCCGTCCCAGATCGCCAGCGAGTCATAGGCTGTCTCTGAGAAGTGCTCGCCGCTGATTTCGCTGAGACCGCCCGTGAGCTGAAGGTATTGCAGAGTTGCATTGACCAGGTTGCGTAGGCTCACGTCCTGACGCGGCACGGCCACCGCGTAAGGTTCCAGTTCCAGCGCTTCTTCCAGGATGCGAATAGACTCCGGCTCGCGCACCGCAGCGCGCACCAACTCATGGCGGCTGCCGGCTGCGCCATCCACCTGGCCGCTGCGCAGTGCCCCGTAGAGCCGGTCCAGCGTCAGATACGTTTCAATCGTGACCGGCACATCCGCGCGTGCAGTCCAGTCGCGCAGCGCACGCTCGGCATCTGTACCCAGCACCACGCCGACCCGCCCACTCCCCATGGCCGCCAGTGTCTCGGCAGGGTCATCGGCGCGAACCATGATGGCCTTGGCCCCCAGGTGATAGGTCTGGCTGAACTCCACCACACGGTCCAGCTCGCGGGTGTGCACCTGGGTGGCAATCAGCAAATCGACACGGCCATCGTCCAGCATTTCTAACGCTGTCTGCCGCGTGACCTGGCGCAGCCGCAGTTCTACCCCCCAGGCTTCGGCCAGCGCGCGCGCGAGGTCAGCGTCGTAACCAGCCACTTCACCGCGCAGCGTCAGCTCCCCAAAGGGCGGCGCGTTGTAGAGCACGCCCACGCGCACGCGCCCAGTCTCCAAGATGCGTGCCACCCCAGACTCAGTGCGCACGCGCTCATCAGCACCGGTATCCGGCCAGGGCACGGGCGTAGGCGGCACCAGAGTCGGCGCAGGGTCTTGCGCGGCAGCCGACATCAACAGCAGCAGACCCAGCAAAATCAGGCTTAGTACACGGCGGATCATAGACACGCTCCTGGGTTGGCCTTGGGCACATCAGCTGGGTTCTGCACGTAGAGGTCGTGCCTGTAGATGTAGTCCAGCACCGGGTCCGGCAGCAGATAGCGCACGCTGCGCCCTTCCTGCAAGCGGCGCACGATGTCCGTGGACGACACCTCCAGCAGCGGCGATTTCAACATGGTCACGACGCGCTCCAGGCCGGGGAACACCTCATGGTGTTTGTCCGGGCGCAGGGTACCACGCTCCCCTAAGCGGCGCATCACGGCCACAGGCAGCTGCCCCTCCATGAAGAGCGCCTCGGCCCGCTCCCAACGCGGCAGGCTGTTGAACATATCCTCGCCCATGATGAAGATCAGCTCGGCACCCGGGTCATGCTCCCGCAGCAGGTTGATCATGTCCACGGTGTAGTGCGGGCCGGGTCGGTCAATATCCACGCGCGAGAGGCGGAACTTGTCGTTGTCGGACAGCGCGCGCTCCAGCATGGCGACGCGGTGCTCCAAGGGAGTACGGGTGCTGGCCTTGTGCGGCGGCTGCCCAGCAGGTACGAACAGTACCAGGTCCAGCGCCAGCTCTTCGTGCGCGTGCTCCGCCAGGACCAGGTGTGCGTAGTGCGGCGGGTCAAAGGTACCGCCGACAATCCCAATTCTTCGCATGGCTCAGTCCGCCCATTCCAGCTCGTAGTCACCAATAATCACAGTATCGCCGACCTTGACGCCGGCGTCCTCCAGGGCCTTGGACACACCGAGAGCTTCCAGGATGTTCTGGAAACGCAGCACGGCCTCTTCGTAATCCCAATGGGTCATGGCCGCCGCCCGCTCGATGCGCTGCCCGGTCACGCGGAAAAGCCCGCCCTCCAGCCGCTCAATCTGGAAGGGCACGTCGGTCTCATCCAGCGCATAGACGGGCGTCTCCACCACTTGGACGCTTTCGTCTTCAGGCAGCGAGTCCACCAGGTCGAACACACGGTAGATCAGGCCCTGTATGCCCGTGTGCGTGGCCCCGGAAATCAGCAGCGGTTCCTCAATGCCGCGCGCCTTCAGGGCGGCTTCCAGCTCCGGCCAGGCGTCTTGCGCCTGCGGCAGATCAGCCTTGTTCACGACGACCAACTGCGGACGCTGACCCAGGCGTTCGTCATAGAGTGCCAGCTCGCTGTTGATCTGCGAGAAATCCGCAAGCGGATCAGCGCTGCTGGCGTCGATGAGGTGAATCAAAGCACGGCAGCGCTGCACATGCCGCAAGAAGGAGTGCCCTAGCCCAACGCCCATGTGCGCGCCTTCGATCAGGCCGGGGATGTCGGCAAACACCAGGTCGCGGTCACCGGAGAGCACTACGCCCAGGTTCGGCTGAAGCGTGGTAAAGGGATAATCGGCAATGCGCGGCTTGGCGTTGCTCACCACGGAAAGCAGCGTGGATTTGCCCGCGTTGGGCACGCCCACGATGCCCACATCAGCGATCATACGCAGCTCCAGCACCAGCCATTTCTCCTGGCCGGGTTCGCCGCGCTCAGCCAGGCGCGGAGCCTGATTAGACGATGAGCGGAAGCGCGCGTTGCCACGCCCACCGCGCCCGCCCGTCATCACGGTAAAGTCGGCATCCGCTTTGACCAGATCGGCCAAGGGCGCGCCGGTCTCAGCGTCCTTGACCACGGTACCGGGCGGCACCTCGATCACCACCGGGTCAGCACTAGCCCCGGTCTTCATTGAGGAGCCGCCGCGTCCGCCCGCTTTCGCCTTGAAATGGATGCCGCGTTGAAAGTGCGCCAGCGTGTTCAACTTGGGGTTTACGCGGATCACCACGTCACCACCGCGCCCGCCGTCACCGCCCGATGGCCCGCCGCGCGGGATGTACTTCTCCCGCCGGAAGGTCACCGCGCCGTCGCCGCCGTCGCCGCTGCGCACATAGATTTTCACTTCGTCGAATATCATCGTGCTGACTTTCGCTTGTCCTTCAGCGGAGTCATTGTACGGCGTGCCCGGTACTTTGGGGAGAGAGAATGTTACACCGGCGGGGGATCATCGGGTGTGGTGCAGTCCAACGCGGCCAGGTGATTGGGGCGGCCCGCTTTGTACCAGGCGACGGTGGCGCGCGCGCCGTCGAGAAAGTCCGTGGGCACAAAGCCCAGCTCACGCCGCGCCTTCGCATTGGACACCCGCCACGAGTTGTAGACGTAAGACCGGAGGGTGATGGGCCAGAAGGGTTCGCGCCCCAGCCAACCGGACACCGCCGTCATCACGCGCGAGACATTCAGCCCCAGCCAGCCGGGTACCGGCAGCGGCGGCCACCACAAGCCCGCCTCACGCCGCACGATGGCGAAAGCATCGCGATGGGTGATCGGTTCCCCGCAGATGTTATAAACCTCGCCCGGTGTGCCGCTTTTTAGGGCCAGGCGCAGGCCCTCGGCAACGTCACCGACATAAGCGGGAAAGATCACGTAGCGCCCACCATTCACCTGCATAATGATGCCGCGCATCGGGTCCGTGAAGAAAAGGCGATTGAAGGCATACGACCCCATCGGCCCATAGAACGCACCGGGCCGCACCACCACCACCGGCAGTCCGGTCTGCGCACCGACGTGCAGCACCAGACGTTCAGCACGCAGCTTGCTCTCCTGATAGGCGTCCGCCGGGGTGGGGGGATAAGTCTCGTCCATTACGTCTGTAGGGTGCGGGTGCCCGATCACGGCAATCGTGGAGACGTGCACGAAACGCCGGATGCCGCCATGTGCCGCGACCGCGTTCAATAAGTTTTGCGTGCCGCGCACATTGGTCTCAGCGAAAGCTGCCGGGCTGCCCCAAAAAGAAAAGAGTCCCCCTGCATGGATCACCGAGTCGCAGCCAGAAAGGGTCGGCGCGGTGATGGCCTCCGGGTCGCGTAGGTCCCCCGCCACGACCTCCACACCAGGACAGTGCACTAACCACGGATGCGCGGCTGGATCACGGGTCAACAGCCGCAGCCGATACCCAGCACGCACCAACAACGGCACCAGATGCCGCCCTAGAAAACCGGTCCCGCCGGTTACGAAGATCACTGGAGACCGCTGCCTCTGCTGCCGAACTTCAGTGTCACGGTGCACCATCCATGGACTATTAAGTGAACAATAAGTCTATTGAGTCGAGTTGACAGGTCAGTCCGCTCGACTGCGCACCCGTTCGTGCAGAATCTTCCACACGTTCAGGCGCAGACGAGCAATGCTCACCGGGCGCGTCATGTAGTCTACCTTGGCAACAGTCATCGTCAAGCTGGGTTCATCGACGATAATAAGGATCGGCAGGTCACGCAGTGCCTCGATCTCCTTGACCTTGCGCAGAAGCTGCCAGCCGTGCATGTCAGGAAGTTGAAGGTCCATCACCAGCAGGTCGGGGTCATTGTCTTCCAGGATTTCCAAGGCCTGCCAGGCAGTCTCGGCCAGTTTCACATCCAGACGCATCTCGATGAAAAGCGAACTGATGGGGCCGCGCTCTTCGGCATCACTAACGGCGACCACCACCTGCCGCCCTGCGGTCACCTTGGTGGCGTCATCCTGGCTGGCGATCAGCTCATCCAGGCTGGACGACTCAGCGGCGTCATGCGCTGCGTCCATGCGGCGCAGGGTACGCAGGTCGATCTCAACAAAAGCCACTGTCGTGTCCGGCAGACCAGCATCTGCGCCCGCCTCGAACTGCGCTTGAGCCGCCTCGGCGTCCTCCAGGGTGCGGAAGGGCACGCCGTACTCGCCCAGGATCGCCACCAGGTTTGCGCGGCTGGTGACTTTATAGACCGTGTCAAAGCCCGACGCTTCAACCACCTGGCGCACGCGCTGTATCTCAGTGCGGGGCAGGCTGGTCGCCAGGTAGTAACCCCGTACACGACTGCCACGGTCCATCTCCCGCCGCGAAAAACGGCCAACCTCCGGCAGTGGAAACAGCCACACATATTTCGGGTTGTAATGTTCAACCCGCCCAGCGGCGCGCAACTGCTTCAGCTCATATTCCGTGATGGCATGGCCGAAGTCGCGCATATGGTCATACTCACGGTATACACCGCTGAGCAGTTCCTGAACGCGCTTGTCATCCCATTGTACGACAAAGGTGCCGTCGGCCAAGACGAACACCTGATGCCGTGCCACTGCGGAGCCACTTAACCTCTTCATCAGTACCCAATGTCGATCAAGCCTCAAGCCGGGCAGCGAAACACGCTGTAGTGACGAAACACGCCGCACATCACGCCCCGCGCGGGGGGTGTCGTGCTACAACTCAACGAAGTAGGATGCTGCCGCTTTATCGATCAAATCGCGCGACAGCTCCGGCGCGCGGTCCTCGTAGCTGGCAATGTCAATGATCTGCGACAGCAGGTCACGCGGGTGCACCATGCGCAGGTCACGGTCATGGTTGATGTACCACTCCTTAAGCAAGTAACGCAGGCCCTCTTCATCGTACTGCACGCGCTTGATGCGGCACATGATCTTGAAGATTTCGCGGAACTGCTCGTAAGTCGGGTTGCCCACCTCAATCTTGTGGCGGATGCGGCGCAGGAAGGCCTCGTCCACCAGGTCTTTGGGGTCCAAGTTGGTCGAAAACACAATCAAGACGTGGAAAGGAATCTCGATTTTGCGTCCGTTGTTGAGCGTCAAGAAGTCCACACCTTTTTCCAGCGGCACGATCCACCGGTTCAGCAGGTCCACGGCGCGCACCTGCTGGCGGCCAAAGTCGTCGATGAGGAACATGCCCCCGTTGGACTTCACCTGGAAAGGCGCTTCGTAAAACTTGTTGATGTCGTCGTAGACCAGGTCCAGCCCGGCCATGGTCAGCTCGCCACCGACCATAATCATCGGGCGCTTGATCTTCACCCAGCGCGAATCACTCAACTCGCCGACACTGCGTTTGACGCTGCCGTCATCCTGCGTGTCGGACACTTCATGGTTCACGCTGTCAAAGATCTGGATGATCTGCCCATCCACATCCACCGCATAGGGCAACCACATGTCCTCACCCAGGATCATACGCCCAACACGCTCCGCAATGGTCGTTTTACCGTTGCCAGGCGGGCCATACAAAAAGATCGACCGACCAGAGTTCACCGCCGGGCCGACTTTACTGAGCATCTCGTCGGAAATCACCAGGTTTTCCATCAGTTTACGCAAGTCCCGCTGATGCACCGGTGGACGTTCGCGGTTCTGCTCGTTGATGGACTCAATGTACTGACGCAGCGGCACCGGGGCCGGCCCAGCATATTGCGAGCGGTCCAGGGCTTCGCGCGCCTTATCCGACCCTTTGGCCGAGATCAAGTAACGGTAGGATGCGTCACTGAAACTCCCTGTCGCACCGCCCCGCTTCTCGATGTACTTTTCCCGGTTGAGGAACTCAAACACTTTGTCCAGCACCCCAGCAAAAGGCAGCTTCACCACATCTGCGATCTGAGAGCCAGTCATGTCCCCGCTGAAGTACATAACCTTTAAGATCAGGTCCGCCATGGCAAGCTGACTCAAGCCGGTATCCTCCAGGCTGCGCAGTGCCGGGGGGTTCCACTGATTGGCCGATGGGGGCGCAGCGCCGCGGCCCTGCTCACCCGCTTGTATTTTGGACAGGCGTCTTACTTGACGATCTGACATAGGGCACAATCCTCATAAAAGATTTCCTGAAAACGCACCGCAGCGCACAGGGCCTGCCGCACGTTGATCCAGACAGCATAACGATGTACGTACAGTATACAGCTAGATCACAGCCAGCGGCAAATCTGCTTCTAAGAGATGTGCCCAAAAGGACCGTCGTCATCCGGCAGTGTGTTGCGCTCCACCTGGATCATGATCTGGTTGAGGTAATAATTGATCTGATACAGGGCATCAGCAGCCTTGTCGCGTCGGCGCTCCCGCAGGCGATTGTCCGTGGCGGCTGCTCTAAAGCGCTGTACGCAGACCCCATACAGGTCCAGCATGTGCGCGCCGATGGCCGTATCGCGGCTGTCCTCATAGTATTTCGCCAGCTCATACCACGAAAAGACGAAATCCCAGAAGGCCTTGTCTTCCAACCACGCACAACGCCGCTGGTCAAAGCGCACGCGCTCATAGCGTGCTACAATCGAATCTTCGATTTTGCGGCGGCGAATCCCGATGATAATGTCGTCGTTGCGCATACGTTCCAACCTCATCACACACTTACGTTAAAACCGACACATCTATGTCCACGAGGATAACATACCTGCCATGCCTGTGAAGTCCCAGCCCAAACCAAACCCACCAGAGCTGCGCATCCGCCGCCAGAAACGCCGCAGCCTGCTGATGCAGCCCACCCCACAGGGCGGTTACGTAGTCTATATCCCGCACTGGATGAGTCCCGATAGCCCCGAAGTACAGCGCTTCATCGCCGAAGGCCGCCGCAAACTGGCCGCCCAGCGCCCGGCACCGCGCCCAGAAATCACGCCCCCCGACCAGGTGCGCGCCCTCTTCTGGGACTGGGCCGCACGCATGGACCTACGTCCCGCCCGCCTCACGCTGCGTGACATGCGCCGTAAGTGGGGCTCGTGTTCCACCAAAGGCAACATCACGCTCAACACCGCCCTGTGCACCCTAGATAGGCCGCTGGTGAGCTACGTCATTGTGCACGAGCTGGCGCACCTGCTCGTATTCGATCACAGCCCAGCGTTTTGGGCCGTGGTGGGCCAATGGGTACCGGACTACCCCGCACTTGTCGCCCAACTACACCGCATCAGCCCCGTATAGGCACGCATAAATAACGGCTGTGGATACAACGCGCAACTTTCGTCATATTTGAATTCGGGGTATACTGATCTATAGGGTATCTGCAATGAGACAGGCACGAGGTAGCGATGAACCTCTCCCTCAAGGTGATGATAATCAGCGGTGTGGAAGACGGCATGGTGTACCGCTGCTCCACACAGCGCGGCGACGGTGTTGTCGATGAAGATACGTGGACCCTGCTGCTGGGCCGCCATGACGACTGCGACATCCGCGTGCAAGAGAGCTTCGTGTCGCGGCAGCACGCACACATCAAGTGGCGTGACAGACAATGGTATTTGATCGACCTCGACAGTCGCAACGGGACCTTCGTCCCGCGCGATGATGACTTCTTCCGCGATCGCCGCATCAAAGGTCTCATCCCCATCAACGCCGATCAACTTTTCCGCCTTGGCCGCATTTGGCTCAGCCTATTGTCTGAAGACGGCCCTTAAACGCACAGGTCAGAACCCCTATGGCACTCCAACAAATCCGGCAGTACGCTATCGATGAAAGCTACCAGATGCGCCATTATTACTTAGGCGTAGAGCACTTCTTCATCGCACTGCTGATGATCCAAAACGGTATGGGCGCACGCTTACTGGCAAAACACAAGCTGTCCCCGGATTACGTGATTGACCACCTGCGCATGAAATTGGGACGCGGCAGCCGCGATGGACTGGTCCACCAAGACCAACAAACACCCCGCTTGGACCGTGTACTCAACCGCGCGCGCCGACGTGCCCAACAAGAAAACCGCCGCGAAGCCAACGAACACGACCTATGGGTCGAACTGCTGCAAGAAACCAACTCCATGCCCATCATCGTGCTGCGTACCCTAGGCATCGACCCACAAGAGCTGCTCAATGGCCCCGTCCCAACTGGCAACACCGGCCCCATGACCCGCGTCAAGATCACCTTTACCGACCAGAACTACCTCCTCGACAGCCAGCAAACGCGCGTCATCACCAGTATGTTTCAGAAATACCACGCCGTGCGCATCGAACGTCAGCTCAGCGGCGGCCACACCAGCGCCGTCCTATACGTCGTGGTACCCATGGACTACGACGATCATCAAGACGCGCCCGTCGTCGTCAAGATCGACTACAAAGAAGACATCCTGGAGGAATGGCGGCGCTACGAACAGCACGTCCGCAGCGCTATGCCTGTGTTCACCGCACACATTGAAGACCGCGTGATGCCCGAAGGCAGCGACTTGGCCGGCCTGAAGTACTCACTGGTAGCCGATGCCCAACAACAGGCCCGCGACCTACGCCAAATTCTGCGCGAATGGCCGCCCGATCAACTAGGCGAGTGGCTGTATCAACGCCTCTTTAAGTCGTTCGAACGCCTGTGGTGGTCACAGGCGCACCCCCTGCGCTTTCCGGCCTGGCGCGAATACGATGCCCTGCTGCCCCCACTGCTCACTATTGAAATCGTGAACGACGCGCAAATCCCACTGGATGCCCCGGTGATTCGCGGGGCCGTGCGCCGCACCACGCTCAACGCCATCCGCCTGGATGACGTCGTAGTGATCGAAAACTATACGGTGCGTAAGCTGCGCCCCAAGCTCAAGACGATGCAGGTGGCCCTAGGCAGCGCGTCCGTGCCGGAAATGCCCTACCGCATCGAAGTACGCGGTGTGGACCCACAAGCACACAGCTTCTATCACGGTGAAGTCATCGAGTCCCTGGCAGGCCGGGTGTACAGCACGCGCAACGAAATACTGCTCAACGCCGTGCACAGCCTGGAACCAGATGTCTTCGAGGCCAACGACAAGTACATTCCCTACAGTTTGGACCACAACGCGAAGTTCATCAACCCCTTGCAGCGCTATAACGCCGAACTCGAACGCCAGGTGTCAGGGCAGCGCAGCCGCATCCACGGAGACATGCACCTGGGCAACATCATGATCGGCCCCAACGAAACCGCATTCCTCATCGACTTTGCCCGCGCGCGCAAGGGGCACACCGTCTTTGACTGGGCCATGCTGGAAATCAGCCTGCTGAGTGAACTCGTGATGCCGACGGCAGGCACCACCTGGAACGACGCCCGGCGCGTGCTGCACTACATCAACCTGATCAACGCAGGCAGACATCTGCCCGACGACGCCGAGGCGCTGACGCTCGCCATGGCCCCCGTCGTAGAGGTGCGGCGCATTGTGAAGCCGCTGCTGCATAACCCGCAGGTCTGGGCGGAATACTTCGTGGCGTTGGGCTACAACGCACTGCGTGCCCTCACCTGGGAACAGACCATGTCCGCAGCCTCACGGCGGCTGATGTTCCTACTGGCCGGGCTGTGCTTCCATGAACTGCGCGAACGCCCGGAACCGGGCGGCACCACACGCGGTGAACCAACCCGCCCACCAGGCGAAGACACCGACATCAATCCCACCGTAACGATCTGATCCACAGCAGGCGGGAGTCCTGTGCCACCCCGCCCGCGCTGAAGCGTTGATTTAGTCGCCAGCAGCCTTTTCATCCGCCGTGACGTGCGTCAGCCAACCGTACTTGTCGATCAGGGTGCCCGCGGTAATGCCAAAGAACTGTTCCTGCACCTTAGCCGTCACTGGGCCACGCTTGCCTGCTCCGATCTGGATGCGGTCCACCGAGCGGATCGGCGTCACTTCCGCCGCGGTACCGGTGAAGAACAACTCATCGGCCAGGTACAGCATGTCGCGCGGGATCGGCTCATAGCGAATCTTGTAACCCATGTCCGTCAGCAGCGTAATCACGGTGTCGCGTGTGATGCCCAACAGAATGGATGACGCGGCCCCCGGCGTGTACACCACGTCGCGGTAGACCATGAAGAGGTTCTCGCCCGGCCCCTCGCTGACGTGTCCGTCAATGCTCAGCGCGATGCCCTCGTCGAAACCGTTGTCCTTGGCTTCCATGCCGATAAACTGGCTGTTGACGTAATTGGCACCCAGCTTCGCCAGCGACGAGCCGGTGTCCGGGGCGCTGCGCCGCCATGAGCTGACCATCACGTCCACGCCGTTCTCGACACCCTCTGCACCCAGATAACGGCCCCACTCCATGGTGAAGATAATCAAGTCGGTGGGGTTCTTGCGCCCTTCCAAACCCAGTGGCCCAGCGCCGCGCATCACCAGCGGGCGAATGTAGCAGGACTGATGGCCGTTGCGGGCTACGGTTTCCAGGATGGCCGCGCTGATCTGCTCTGCACTGTAATCCAGGGCAATGCGGGCGATCTTGGCGCTGTTGACCAAGCGCTCACTGTGCGGGTCCAGGCGAAAGATGGCCGGGCCACCAGGCGTCTCATAAGCGCGGATACCCTCAAAAACGCTGGACCCATAGTGCAAGGCGTGGGCAGACACATGAACGGTGGCGTTTTCCCAGGCCTTCAATTCACCGTTATGCCAGACATAAGCACCATTCTGCATGATGGACTCCTTCTCGTTCGTAATAGAAAACAAGTTTCTTCAGTGCCTGTATTGTACCGCCAAACCGAGGCAAACGGGTAGCGGCACAGCGGTCCACGCGCTACCATATCAGCTAGTATCCAGCCAAACATGCTCACGAGGACACCCAGCCATGCCACATCCCCCCATCGACTCGCAGATCACCTTTCTCTACAGCCAGGACCTAGACGCCTCCAGCCACTTCTACGGCACGCTGATGGGCCTGCCCCTGTGGTTGGATCAAGGCGGCTGTCGCATCTACCAGGTCAGCAGCAGCAGCTACTTAGGCATCTGCCAGGCTGGGCCAGGCGAAGCGCAGACTGTAGACCAGGCACAGCGCCAGCAGGGCAACGTGATCTTCACGTTCGTCACCGAAGAAGTAGACGCTTGGTACGAACAGCTCAGCGCGGCAGGCGTCCCCTTCGAGCGCAACCCGGCCATCACCGAAAAATACCGCATTTACAACTGCTTCTTCCGCGACCCCAACGGCTACCTGCTGGAGATTCAGCGTTTTCTGCCCCCGCTGAGTGCCGCCACAGATGATTAGAATCGGATACACGTCTGACACAAGCACGGGGGTGAAGGCGTATAATAAGGGCAAATCAACAGGGATGCACCGCTATGTTTGAGCTACCACTGTTTCCGTTGAATACCGTCCTGTTCCCCGGCCAGCCGATGGCGCTGCATATCTTCGAGGAACGCTACAAAGAGATGATCGGGCTGTGTGTGGAAACGCATCAGCCCTTCGGCATTGTGCTTCTGGAAACCGGCAACGCGGAGATGAACCCCTTCAGCGCCAACCCCAGCGTGCCTTACGCGGTTGGCTCCACCGCGCAAATTACCCAGGTCAAGCACCTGACGGAAGGCCGCATGAACATCACCGTCGTGGGCCGCGAACGCTTCAAGATTCATGCGCTCCAGCACAACAAGCCCTATCTGGTCGGCCAGGTAGAGATGTTCCCGCTGGAAGTCAGCAGCTCGCAGCGCACGGCCAACGGTGCCCAGGCGCTAAACGCCTGGGTCACACGCTACCTGGACGTGCTGCAAAACGCCGAGCAGATTCAACCGGGGCCGCGCGTGCTGCCCAGTGACCCCACCACCCTAGCCTACCTCGCCTCGGTGCTGCTGGCCGGCATCAGCATGGAACAGAAGCAGGCCCTGCTCACCGCTGCAACGCTGGACAGCCTGCTGGACGACCTGCGCGACATCTACCGGCGCGAAGTGGTGCTGCTGGAAACCCTGCTCTCCCCACCGGAAGACTCGTTGGAAGGCCCATTCTCGCTGAACTGAGGACGGGCGCACAAAGCGCTGCCGCACAAGCTGTCATACACAGCTCATTGGCGGCTTATGCGTTATTCGGCATAAATGGGTTATGATGGTCGCCTGAGAATTTTGTGCCAATCCAACGTCTCCGGTATAGGATAGCCACCGTATGCAAATTGACTACGCGACAAAGGACGACGTGTCCGTGACCATCACCCGCCATACTGACCCCGGTGTATTCGAGTCCTTGCACACTGACTGGACCGCGCTGCTGCGCCGCAGCGATCACAACACCGTCTTCGCCACCCCGGAGTGGCACCGTGCCTGGTGGCAGGCTTATCAGCCCGGTGAGCTGTACCTGCTGGCCTGCTATGCCTCCGATAAGACGCTCATTGGACTGGCCCCGTGGTTCATCGACCACAGCGGCGAGGAGCGCGTGCTGCGTGCCGTCGGCTGCGTAGACGTGACCGACTACGTTGATCTGGTCATCGACGCAAGCTGTACGACCCAGGTACTGGACTGCTTGGGCGATTATCTCAGCCAGAACCGCGCCGACTTCGACCGGATTGAATTGTGCAACATCCCGGAAGCCTCCCCCACCCACGCTCACTTCAGCGCCCTGCTGCAAAACCACGGCTTCAGCACGACAGCCGACCTACAAGAGGTGTGCCCGGTTATTACGCTGCCGGATGCCTGGGACGGCTACCTAAGTCAGTTGAGCAAAAAGGACCGCCACGAGCTGCGCCGCAAGATGCGCCGCGCACACGGTCAGGGCACCATTGACTGGTATACCGTGGACGAGTCGCACGATCTGGACGCCGAACTCGACAAGTTCTTGCGCCTGATGGCCGACAGCGACCCGGAAAAGGCCGAGTTTCTAACCCTGCCCCATAACGAAGCCTTCTTCCGTGGCGTAATGCCACTGATGTTCCAGCGCGGCTGGCTGAAGCTGCACTTCCTGACCATCAACGGCGAGGCCACCGCCGCCTACCTCAACTTTGAATACAACGGGCGCGTGATGGTCTATAATTCTGGCTTGTGGCAGGAATTCGCCTCCTTGAGTCCCGGCATCGTGCTGCTGGGCCACACCATCATGGACGCCATCGCGCGCGGGATGCAGCATTTCGACTTCCTGCGCGGCAATGAGACCTACAAGTATCACATGGGTGGCGTGGACACCCGTATCTACCGACTGCGCGCTGACTAAAGCGCCTCGCGCCCAATCCATACACGAATCCGTGAGAGAGTAGGCACCATGCAGCGCATCCATCGTATCGCCGTACTGAGCGTGCACACCAGCCCAGTCGCGGCGCTGGGCGGCAGCAAAACCGGCGGCATGAACGTCTACGTGCGCGAGATGGCGCGTGAGATGGCGCAGCGCGGCATCATGGTGGACATCTTCACCCGCCGCACTGACCCGCAGACGCCGGAAGTCGATACCCAATTAGGCCTCAACATCCGCGTGGTGAGCGTGCCCTGTGGCCCGGCTGCCCCGCTAGAACCGGATGCAGTATTCCCCTATTTGCAAGACTTCACTGCCGGGGTAATCGCCTTCACCATGCGTTACCAGGTGCCCGCCTATGACATGATCTACAGCCATTATTGGCTCAGCGGTTGGGTGGCGCACAAGCTAAAGGAAGTGTGGGGAACACCTTTCGCGCAGATGTTCCACACCCTGGGCCAGATGAAACAGCGTATCGCGCCCGGCAATGCAGAGGGCGGCGCGTACCCCGGTCACGGCCTAATACTGCCCGACCTACGCATCACAAACGAGACGCGCGTCGTCACTTGGGCAGACCGGCTCATCGCGGCCACCGAAGCGGAGCAGGCCCAGCTCTTATGGCTCTACCGCGCGGATCGACGCAAAATCAGCATCATACCGCCCGGCGTCGATGCCCAGCGCTTCCAGCCACAGCCCAGCGTCGACGCCCGCCGTCAGCTCGGTCTAGACACCAACGCCCAACTGCTGCTCTTCGTCGGGCGCATTGAGCCGCTCAAGGCCGTGGACAGCATCCTGCACGCCGCCCGACTGCTGCTGGATCAACAGCCACACATCCTGGCGAACACGCGCATCGCCATCATCGGCGGCACCCCGGACAACCCCGAACTGAAGCGCCTCAAGGCCCTGACCGATACGCTGGGTATCCGTCATCTGGTAGACTTTCTGGGGGCCAAGGACCAGAGCCAACTCTCCACGTATTACGCGGCAGCCTCAGCGGTGATGATGCCCTCTGATTACGAGTCCTTCGGCATGGTGGCACTGGAAGCCATGGCATCCGGCACGCCGGTGATTGCCTCTCACGTCGGCGGGCTGGCCTTCCTGGTGCGCGACGCGGAAACCGGCTACCTGGTCCCCACGCGGGAACCGCAGGCCCTGGCTAACTGCATGGCACGCCTGTTGGCCGACCCCGCAGCCTGCCAGCGCCTCGGCGAGAATGCCGCGCGCGTTGCCCAAAGCTATCGTTGGCAAGTCATCGTGGATCGCCTGCTTGAGGCTTTCGAGGCGATGCTGGCAGAGAAAAAACAAAACGCCCCACTTAATGTCAGCGGGGCGTAAAGGAATTTTAGTCTTGGTGCCTGGCAGATCAGCCGCCGTAGGCGTTAGGGATGTCAGCCACTGTGGGCGCGATGTAGGGGTCTTCTTCCTGAATTTCGACCGCATCGTCTTCGTCGAGCTGAAGCTGCCCCTTGTGATAGAGCGTATCGTTGAAGCCGTCGTACAAGTAGCGGCGCTTCACCCAGCCATAGAGCACATGCTGGAACACCGCGTGGAACTGAATCGCGCTGTCCTCAGGGATGAGCTTTTCTTCGATCACCCACACCGGCGCGTACTGGCTGAGGTGTGGCTTGGCCTTGGCATCGCGCAGGGCGCGGATTTCTGCTTCCGTCATGCTTGACCTTCCTGGAGCTGCACTAATCAATCGTGAACTTATGCTATTGTACCCAGGCTGTATGGCCCTAGACAAGCACAGACCAGCAGGTTACTATGGATTGTAGGCCTTTCCCCCCCACACAGGATAAACTACTATGCGCATTGCCGCCTTTTCGATCAATCCCCTTTACGCCGACCGGGTGATGGGCGGCGCGCCCAAGCACCTGCAAAGCATCGTCACGTACCTCGGCGAACAGGGCCACGAAGTGCGCGTGATCTGCACCCGCGCTGACGCCGAGCAGCAGCCTTTCCACTGGCACCCAAACGTTAAGGTGCTGCCTGTGCTGCCCTTCAAGATGCCCTTTCCACAGCCCTACGCGGTGCAGGCCTATGACCTGGCGAACATCCTGCACGACGTAGGCGAGCTGCTGACCTGGGCGGAACGCTTCTACATGCACGATGGCGAGTTTCTGTTCCCCTACGCCTACGCCGACATACCGACCGTGGTGTCCCTGCGTGATAACGTCTACCCAGAAACGATCCACGGCGGTTTCCTGTTTCAGGGTCACCGCCTGATCCTCATCTCGGAGTATTCGCGCCGCTTCTACGCCGCCACCGTGGGCCGGGCATTCCCGGAATTCAGCAGCCGCGTGCAGTTGATCCCCAATGGCCTGGACTGGCAACGATTCCAGTATACCGCGCCGGATACTATCTTCGCCCACCTACCCGCGTCCGTGCGCGCACACGCCCAAGCCGGTCAGCCCATCGTGCTGCATCCGCATCGCCCGGAGCCGTCCAAGGGCATCATGCAAACCCTGGCCGCCGTTGATCTGCTGGTGCACGAACACGGCTTAACCAAGCTGCTGACCCTTATCCCGCGTTGGCTGGAAAACCAGGCCACGCCGGAACTGCGCGCCTTCTACGCCGAGGTCGAAGCGGAGGTTGCGCGGCGCGGCCTGGCCGATCACATCGTGCTGCACGGCTGGATACCCCAAGACCTGATGCCAGAATACTACAGCCTGGGCAGCGTCACGTTTTCGCTGGGGCACTTCGTGGAGTCCTTCGGGAACGCAGTGTACGAGTCGCTGGGCTGCGGCACTCCGTCGATTGCCGCGCGCATCTCCACCCACCGCACACTGCTGCCCGACCATCTACTGGACAAAGTAGACTTCGACGACGCCCGCAGTGCCGCGGCGATTGCCGCCGAGATCATCACCACAGGCCGCCGTACCGCAGCGGATACCTTCGATTACCTCAAGCAGCACTACAACGTGGGCCGTCAGCGCGCGGCCTACACAGACGCCATCCTCAATGCACAGACTGCACCACCTATGCGTTATCAGCACGAGCCGCTGAGCGACTCAACACGCTGGGTGCTGGCACCCTGGTGCAGCCGCAGCGCAGATGGACGCGTGTATCACGACTTCCGCGCGGACTACAGCGACCTCGGCACCTTGACGGACTCACTACGCGCGAAGCCGGGCGGCATCACCCGCGCCGAAGCCGGGGTCAGCACGGCCCAATGGGACGCCACCTATCGCGCCGGCTTCATCGTGCCCGCTTATGACAACGCCGACTAAGCCTTCAGCGCCAGGATGCGATCGCGCAGGCCGGCAGTTTGCAAGGGGCGCGCCTCGTCCACACGCAGCAGATACGTTTCCCAGCGTTCCTGCTGGATCAGCTCCTGTAGGACGGCTTCTACCAGGTCAAAGCGGCCTCGATCGGCGATGTTCAGCGCGAAGATAAAGCGCATCTGCTCGTCGTCCACATCCAGCGCGACGGCCTCGTTAAAGCGCTGCATCGCAGCGTCAAAGTCTTCTTTGTCGGACAGACCGATGGCGTCGTCGGCATAGTTGTAAGCTAAGTAGCGCGTGGCAATCCGCTTCAGGGCCGCAACCGGCTGCGGGTCGTCGTCCACGCGGATGTCGTAAACTACGCCGTCCCAACTGTTTTTAGGCAGGACCAGCGTGACCACTTTCAACGCGGCGGACTGCTGCCCACGGAAGTCACCACCGGCATCCTGGGCGGCTTCCAGCGCGGCCACCATACGCATGACCAAGGGCTGTCCAACAGTGGCTTCAAAAGCCTGAGACATAGCGCCCGGCACTGTCGGCGAGGCCATCATGTTGGCCTGCACCGCGTAATCTACACCCACATGATGCCCAGCATAACGAATAGTGCCGCTGCCAGTGAAGGCATCCACCTTGCCGTGTACGTCGATCATCCCCAACTGCCTTACCTTACTGCCGGGGTCCCCGGTGATGACGGCAGCCAGGGCTTCTTCCGCGTTGTGACCGTTGCGCATCAAACGCAGGCCGGATGGTCCATGTGACACACGCACCAGCGCCTGCGTCGCCACCGCCCCGACACCAGCTTCTGCCCAGGGCACCAAACGCCCGACCCCCGGCAATGCGGTCTGCACTGCCACACCGATCTGCCCTGCTGCTGGGTCCCGTGCTACGATGGAATAGGTCATCGCCCACCTGCTTTCTCTAGTGAGGTTTGCTAAAGGTATCACAACGATTATGAAAGCAAATGGGGGGATGGGCAAATTCTGGTAGGGACTGTTCATACCCCCTTGACCTGCGGCTCATGCGCCCAGCCTAAACTGCCTTCTGACCAGCGAGTCGATGAGGTAGCCGCCATGACCCATACCGTAACCGTTCATATCGGCGACCAGGTGCAGCAGCTCAGCGCCGAACCCGGCACCAACTTACGCCGCCTGCTGTTGGACCATGACATCTCTCCCTATGGCCCCCTGCCCCAACGGAT
>CAYWGJ010000008.1:28219-63209 GCA_964457835.1 uncultured Anaerolineaceae bacterium | reverse complement strand
TGGCGGTGGCGGTGGCCGACGCCGCCGTACTGGGACCTATTGCCCGCCGGGTAAATGCTTTGACTACAAGGATGTCGAAACCCTGCGGCGCTATGTCACCGAGACAGGTAAAATCAAGCCTCGCCGCCAGACGGGCAACTGCTCGCGCTGCCAGCGCCAACTGGCACGCGAAGTGAAGCGTGCGCGTCACCTGGCCCTGCTGCCCTTCGTTATCGCCACGGACTAAAACAGCCGCGACCGGACTACGCAAAGGGCCAGGGAAACACCTTGTGCCCTTTCTTACGCAGAACAGGAGCATCTCTCCCATGGCTCGCAAGCGCAAAACCACAGCACTCCCTAAAAAAGCGGCTGAGCGTAAAGTCACGCCCACCGAGGCCGCCGAAGAAGGTTCTGCCGAACCGCGCAGCGTGCGCGACCGTTTCGGCTTGATTAACACCGCTGACCGTGAGTTCCATTCACGCGCAGAACGTGAAGCGCAGATCCAACGTTTGGTGCTTCTAGCAACCGGTGCGATCATCGGCTTGCTGGTCATCATCCTCAGCATTGCCATTATCGTTGACGGCTTGGTGATCCCTTCACAGAGCGTGGCTGTTGTTAACGACGCCCCCATCAGCGTGGCCGATTTCCAACAGCGGGTGCGCCTAGAACGCGCCATCATCATCGAACAGCTCAACAACGCCCTCAACGATTACATCGAAGAGAATGATTCCGACTTAGATACAGCAGGACAAGTCGTCATCAGCCAGGAACCTTTTGCCACCTGGTGGAACGAACTGAATGTCCCCGACCAGATGGGCATCCGTGTCCTGGAAGATATGGTGGACGAACAACTGCTGCGTGCCCAAGCCGAAGCCCAGGGCATCAGTGTCAGCGATGAGGAAATTGACGCCAAGATCAACGACTTCATCGGCTACGACCCAGATGAGGTCGCAGCCATCGGCACAGACCCCACACCTACGTCGTCCCCCTCACCGACAGCTACGCCTTTCGTCACCGCAACGGCCAGCGCCACACCACTGCCTACAGCCACCTTCACACCAACCTTTACCCCCATAGGTGCTGCTGCTGCCGACGATGAAGTCAGCACTGAGGACAACACCGACGTCACTGATGATACAGCGGCTAATGAGGCTGATACCGACGTCGAAACCGACGAAAGCGCGGCAGAAGACTCCGCCGACGCAGATGCCCCTACTCCCACAATTGAAATCGCGGTGACGGCAGCCCCCACCCCCACCCCCACCGCTACATCCAACCGTGAGGAAACCGAACAGTTCTATCAAGACCGCCGTGAAGATTTCCTTAGCGATGTGCAGCGCGCCGCTGGTGTCGGTGAAGACGCAATCCGCGATTACTTCGAAGCACTCGTGCTGAGCGAAAAGCTAGTAGCTGCCGAAGCCGCCATCGACAGTGTGGTTATCGCCGATGTACGCCACATTCTGGTGAACACCGAAGAAGAAGCACAAGAAGTGCTGGACGCCCTGGCCAATGGCGAGTCCTTCGCGGACTTGGCGCGGGCGCTGTCGCAGGATACGGGGTCCGGCATACAGGGCGGCGAGCTGGGTGAAGGCCCGACTTACCGCTATGTGACCGAGTTCGCTCAGGCGGTCGAGACCGCGGCTGTAGGGGAAATTGTCGGCCCGGTGGAATCACAGTTTGGATTCCACATCATCCAGGTGCGCAGTCGCAGCGAACGCGAAGCGGAACAGGTCGAGATCGATGACGCGCTGAACCGCCAACTGACGCTTCTGATCGAAGACACCCGCGAAGCACAGGCCGATGCTTTTGAAATCTACTCCAATTGGGTGGACTACGTGCCGTCACAGCCATCATGGCTGTACGAGGAACGCAGTTAACATCCTGTTTGTTGAGGCGAAGGGGATCATCACAAGCAGCATTCGCGCAACCGATGATCCCCCTGCGCTGCGTTGTGTCTTGACAGAACCAACACTATACTTGAACCATCATGATTGACGCAAACCTCGCCCGTTTCGAGTCGCATATCGAGCGCCTGGTGGAGAGCGTCTTTACCAGTGTATTCGGGCGTGCCGTACATGCCCAGGACATCGCGCTGCAACTTGCCCGCGCCCTGGAAAGTGCTGCAAAGCCCAGCGCGGACGGTGACCCACGGCCAGTGGCTCCTGATCGCTACATCATCCACACCAGCCCCCAGCATCACGGCAGACTCATCCAAGAGCATCAGAACCTAAGCCAAACTTTGAGCCAGCACGTTGTCAGCTTGGCACGCCACGCAGGTTATCGACTAATGCAGGTGCCCATTGTCAGTTTCGCCGCAGACACCAGCCTCAGCGGGCGGCAAATGCGCATCAGCGCCGGACACAGCAGTGGCGATCCCAGCAGCAGCACCGCTTACGTCAAGCGCGTGCGCGTCCCTGCCTCCACACACGATGACGTTTCGCCTTATTTGCTCGTCAATGGACAGCGCAGCGTGGACCTAAGCGCTGTGCTCTTTCGCGTCGGTCGCGCCCGTGATAACGATCTCATCTTGGACGACCCACAGGTATCGCGCTATCATCTGCAAATCCGGCGGCGAGGTGATGGCTATACCCTCTTCGATGTGCGCCCAACGACACAGACCTATGTCAACGGGATCAGTGTGCGTGAACACCCACTGCGCAGCGGCGATATCATCCGAATCGGACGCTCAACGCTGGTGTTCATGGACGGCCAGCATGACTCCGATGGGCCGCTGACACCGACACAGCCCTTGATCTGAGGCCGCTCAATGGACCTGTCTACCTCACTCTTTGTGCTGCGGGTCATCTCTGCGGGGCTGCTGCTGGCTCTGCTCATGGCCATTGCCCTCTTTCTTTGGCGCGACCTGCGCAGCACAGCGAACCAAATGGAAAACGAACGTCGGGTATATGGATACCTGATCGCGATGCAAGAGCATGAGGGTACGCTGCTGCCTACCGGGGACCTGCATCCGCTGCTGCCCATGACCAGCCTGGGACGATCCCCGACCAACACTATTGTCATCACGGATAGCACAGCCAGCAGCGAACACGCGCTGCTGCTGCGCAAGCAGGGCCAATGGTGGCTGGAAGACCGTCGCAGCCGCAATGGCACGACACTCAACTGGGTGCCTACCACTGAACCAGTCATTGTGACTAATGGCGATGTGATCGGCATCGGCAGTATGTTCTTTCGTATTGAGCTAAATTGATTAGCCACTGATAGAAAGGAGCAGCACCATGGACCTTGGCCTGCAAAATGCCCGCGTACTTGTCACTGCTGCCAGCCGGGGATTAGGGGCGGCCACGGCACGCCGCTTCGCTCTAGAAGGCGCGCAAGTGATGCTCAACAGCCGCAGCCCAGAGGCATTGACGGCTGCTGCTGAGTCAATCCGCCAAGAGAGCGGCGCAGCGGTGTTCACCCATGCTGCCGACCTCACCGCGCCAGGTGCAGCCCAGACCGTGATCGATGCGACGGTGACGGCTATGGGCGGCTTGGACATCCTGGTGACGAATGCGGGCGGTCCACCCGCAGGCGGTTTTGATACCTTTGATATGGCCGCCTGGGAGTCTGCTGCACGCTTGACCTTGCTGAGCGCTGTTGAATTAATCCGTGCTGCGCTGCCCCACCTGCGTCAATCGCAACGAGCGGCTGTGCTGACGATTACCTCTATGGCGGCAAAACAGCCGGTAGAGAACCTTACGCTGTCCAACGCACTGCGCCCAGCCGTGGTCGGCTTGACGAAAACCTTGTCGTTAGAACTGGGGCCGCAGGGGGTACGCTGCAACAGCATCTTGCCCGGCATCACCGACACCGAGCGCGTGACTGAGCTAATGCAGGCACGGGCACAGCGCGCCGGTACCACTCCTGATACAGAACGAGCACAGAGCGCAGCGGCCATTCCGTTGCAGCGTATCGGCACACCGGAGGAATTCGCCAATGCTGCGGTATTCCTGTGCGCACCGGCAGCCGGTTTTATCAATGGCGTGGCGCTGCCGGTGGACGGCGGCGCGATCCTGGCTACGCTATAGCTAAGACTCTAGGTGGCTGTGAATATCTACGACGAGAAATGAGTTAAGAGAAACCCAATGAATGAAAACGTGCAGATCGCCGTCATCGGCGGTTCCGGCTTGTATAACATGCCGGAGATCAGTGACAAAACTCGTTTGGACCTGGATACACCCTACGGTGCGCCCAGTACTTCTATCGTGGTCGGCACACTGCGCGGCAAGCGGGTAGCCTTTCTGCCGCGTCACGGTGAAGGCCATGTACACACACCCAGTACGGTGCCATATCGTGCCAATATCTACGCGCTCAAGAAACTCGGGGTGCGTTTTATCATCTCGGTAAACGCTGCCGGGTCGCTCAAAGAAGCCATTGCGCCGGGGCACCTGGTCATTCCCGATCAGCTTTACGACAACACCCGCTCAGAACGCAGCGGGCGCAGCTTCTTCGAGTCCGGGATAGTAGCACACATCTCGGTGGCTGACCCGTTCTGCCTGGAACTGGCGCAGGTCCTCCATGGCGCCGCCGTAGACGCAGCCAGTGCACAGGTGCATAAAGGCGGAACGCTGGTCGTCATCGAGGGGCCACGCTTCAGCACAAAGGCAGAGAGCCACGTGTATCGACAGCTCGGCTTCGCCGTGATCGGCATGACGACCGCCCCTGAAGCCTTTCTCGCACGCGAAGCCGAAATCGCCTACGCGGCTATCGTGCACATCACCGACTACGATGTATGGCACGAGGAAGAAGATGCGGTGAGCACGGAGCTGGTACTGGAAACGCTGAAAAAGAACCTTACGCAAGTGCAGCAGACACTGGCACAGGCTGTCGAACGCCTGGACGAAGCGGCTGATTTCCCCAGCCACCACGCACTGGATGGTGCCGTTATGACCATGCATGAGAAGCGGTCCCCAGCATTGGCTGCACACTTAGCGCTGCTGCTGGGCGAGCGTTAAGTCACGCGCGCATGAGTGAGCGAGTCACAGAAATCCTGCTGGATGCCAGTGAGCAGCAGCAGGTACACATTCGTCAGCGTGAGCGCCTGCTGTTGATAATCGCAGCAGCATTTTTAGGCGTCAATATGCTGGCATTGCGCTTGGTTCGCGGTGGCAGCCTGCTTGATTGGCTGCCGCTGTTAACCTGGACAGCGGCAGCGATCGGTGGGCATCTCGTGCTGAACCGCCGCCTACCCCTGCGCGACTCGCTCATCTTTCCGGCGGCTATGATGCTGTCTGGTTGGGGCTTGATCGCCATTGACCGTTTGGCACCTGCTTTTGCGGATCGCCAGGCCTTGTGGCTCATCCTGAGCGTAGACATGATGTGCCTGTTCGCCATCCGCCCAGAGCCGCTGCGATGGCTGCGCCGCTATCGTTACCTGTTGGCGATCGTAGGTTTTGCGCTGCTAATAGCCACAATCTTGTTGGGCAGTAACCCGACCGGAGACCCCCTTGCGCCGCAGCTCTGGCTGGGCGGTGGCGGCCTGTTCTTCCAGCCCTCTGAGGTGCTCAAACTGATCCTGGTCGCGTTTCTAGCCAGCTACCTGGCGGAAAATGCGCCAGCACTGCGCGCCGCCCTACCCAGTGAAGGCGATGTGCACCGCTTTTCACCGTCGGCGCGCATCCTGGGACCTATCGCGATGATGTGGAGCCTGTCGGTATTGATCCTGGTTTGGCAGCGTGACCTGGGCACGGCCAGCCTCTTCTTCATCGTGTTCGTGCTGCTGCTGTATGTGACCAGTAGTGACATGCGTATTCTGGGGGCGGGTCTACTGCTCACTTTGATGGGTGGGGCAGCGGCATACCTTTTGTTCGACGTCGTATCGGTGCGTGTGGACATTTGGCTGGCCCCCTGGCCCTATGCCAAGACCACGGCTTATCAAGTGGTGCAGGCACTCATTGCGGTGGCAGAAGGGGGCAGCTTCGGGCAGGGCATCGCGCAGGGAGCACCAGGATGGGTGCCAGTGGCCCACTCCGACTTCATTTTTGCAGCTATCGCCGAAGAATGGGGGTTGCTGGGCATTATTACACTGATAGTCCTGCTTGCACTCATCGTGATGCGCGGGCTGCGCATTAGCGTGCAGCAGGCACAGCGTCCTTTCTATGCGCTTTTGGCTGTCGGCTTCACCACCTTGATCGCCGTGCAAAGCCTGATGATTATGGGCGGTGTGCTCAAACTGCTGCCGCTGACAGGCATCACCCTGCCCTACGTGAGTTATGGCGGCAGCTCACTGCTGGTGGTCTTCGCCATCACCGGACTGCTGATACGCCTCTCAGCAGAGGAGGTATAAGAGTGGGCTTGCAGCGTGAGATTCAGCGTTTAGGGGCGGCACTCATGTTGGGCTTCGCACTGATAGCGCTGACAGCGTTCTATTGGGCGGCATTAGATGCCGACTCGCTGCTGAGCCGTGAAGATAACCCGCGTTTGATGGAAGCGGAACAGATACTGCGGCGTGGCACACTGATGGACCGTAATGAGGTTATCCTGGCCGAGAGTCGCAGCACTTCAAACAACAGGCTGACCCGCGTCTACCCTGAACACGCCGCTTTCGGTGTAGTGGGCTACAGCAGCCTCACTTACGGCGTCGGTGGTGCGGAGGCCGCTTTCGATGCCGCGCTGCGCGGTGATGATCTGAGTCCAGCATGGGAACGCGCCTTTTCGCGCGATGTGCTGCACATCCCCCAACAAGGCGCAGACCTACGCTTGACCTTGGACATGCGCGTGCAGCAGGTCGCAGTGGACCAGATGACCGGTCTCACGGGGGCACTCGTGGCCTTGTCTGTGCCGGATGGCGGTGTGCTGGCGCTGCTAAGCCTGCCCGCATATGACCCTAACACACTCGACGACACCTGGGAGCGCCTGCGCGATGATCCAACGCAGCCCATTTTCAACCGAGCACTGCAAGGGCAGTACCAGCCGGGTGGGGTGCTGCAAACAGCACTACTGACAGCAGCGTACCTTGAGGCCTACCCGATGGCTGAGCCGCTGCCAGGTGCATCAGCGGAGGTTGTGCTCAATGGCTTGACACTGCGCTGTGCCGCCCGTCCACCCGCGGACCGACTGCTGCTGAGCGAAGCCTATGGTTTTGGTTGTCCAGCCCCCTTTGCCAAGATGATCGAAAGTGTGGGGTCGCCACGCATTGAGACTGTGTTTGAATTATTCGCTTTTGACTCAGTGCCCATGCTGGAAGCTGGTTATGTCAGCCCAGACAACGCGGTATTCAACCCTGAAAGTGCGTTAGGTGAAAATACCGCCCCGCTCACCCTAGCTGATGCCCTCGGTCAGGGACGCATTACTGTAACCCCCTTGCAGATGGCAGCATTCACCGGTGCGATGATCAACAGCGGCAATGCCCCGACCCCTTACACCCTGCTGGCACGACGCGAACCAGGACAAGCCAATTGGACGCCCTTATATGCAGCACAAAGCGGCTTACCCATCACCACGACAGCGGTCAGCCAACAGGTACAGGCGGCCATGCGCGAAGCAACCATCAGTGGCGCAGCGTACCCTGCCGCCAGCCAAAACGCCAGTATTGCGGGGCATGTAGCCCTCGCCTATTCGGGTGACAGCACCTTAACGTGGTTCACAGGCCTCACCATCACTGGGCCAGGTGAAGGAGTCAGCATAGCAGTGGTCATAGAGGACAGCAGCGACGTCCGCCGGGCAGCGCAAATCGGCGGGGATGTACTCTTAGCAGCCTATAACAGCCGAGTCAATTTCACGGATTAGCCTAGAGCGCACGCTGAGCAGCCTCATAAGCACGCAGCCCGGCGATCTGCTCTGGCACCGGCTTGATGAAGGGGCGGGCTTTGGCAATATGCGCCAGAGCGTCATCAGTGCTCATACCTTCCGCGATGAAATAAGCGGCAGCCATCGTCGGTGCGCGCCCAATACCACCAGCACAGTGGATGTAGACGCGCGCGCCCGCCGTAACCGCTTCACGGATGAACGCCACACCGCGATCCAAGGCTTCTGGGCTGGGCATCGTATCATCTACTGTAGGCAGATAGCAGTAATGCCGCAGCGCGACCCCGTGCGTCGCATCATCGAACTCCTCGCGCATGTTCACGCTATAGTGAATGCCACGCTTTTCCAGCCGGGCTTTGCCGCGTGCTGTGTACTGCGCACCGACGTAAATCTGCGGCGTGACCTCACTGAAGCGCAGCATGGGAACCCCTGTGAGCTTTGGCCAACCGCGCCCGATCACCCAGAGCAAGGTGATGTATGGCCCGTGGTCACGCAGACGCGCTGCGGTGATGCTCAGGGCTTTACCGACCGGCTTAAACGGATTCATCCGACTGCCTCCCCAGCATAGTTGGTGTGCTTCTTGACCTGTTCTGCCGCTGCGATTTCTGCTGCCAGGCCCGGCGTAAACAGACGTTCGCGGAAAATTAAAGCCACCAACAGTCCAACCACCACCCGGAACCATTTATGGAAGAAGCCCTGAAGCAGGGCGGTAGCGGCGGCCATGCCCACAGTCATTTCTGGGTGATCGGGGGCCACGATTGCCATGAGCATCGCCGCGTTGGACACCTCCGTGACGCCAGCCCCATTGGGCACAAAGCTCAGCGCCCCCACCGCCGATGATACGCCAACGATAAACGTCACCTGAAGCAGCAGTGTCCCGCTCATCTCCAAGCCAAAGCCGTAGAGAATGACCATGAAGCCCAGTGTGCTGGACATATACACGCCCAAGCCCATTGTCGTCGTCGGGATGACATGCCGCAGTTGGAAAATCTCGCGAGCGCTCTCGTAGAGAGCAGTGAACCATTCCTGTGTGCGGCGCAGCAGCGGGATCATGCCGATCACGCGCAGTACGAAATACCCCAGCGGCTGAATCTGCACTGCAACCAACGCAAAGCCGATAAACGCCGCCGATGAAAACACGATAGTCCGGCTGAGCGTGTCGAATTCGCCCAGGTCAAGCTGATCAGCAGCGACCAGCAGCGTAATGGTCAGAATGACAATCACGGCCAAACCATCCACCACGCGCTCGGCCACAACAATCGGTGCGCTGCGTGCGATGGGCACACTGGTCTTGATTTTGAGGAACACCGATTTGAGCAGTTCCGCCGCCTTACCTGGGCTGACGACCATAGTGAAACCAGCCACGAAGATAATGGCACTATCCGCCAAACTGATCTTGTCGCGGGCGTCGATGACACCCAGGTAGTAGTGCCACTCTAAGAAACGAAAAAAGCCCGCAGCCACCTGGCATAAGGCCAACGGAACCAGCAGCAGCCAGGGATAGCCTTGCAGTGCGTCGAGCACACCAGCGGTGAGCTGCCCCTCATTGTCTAAAAGCAGCAGCAGGCCGATGTAGATAGCCAAGGCAATCACGCCACCGAGCAGAATGCGATTGCGGTATTTGTACATGGTCGGTCACCCGATGCTCAATAAGCAGCGGCATTGTAGCAGTCCCCTTCGGCAATCCACCAGACACAGTTAAAGCGTATACCACACAGTGAGCAAACGCCCAGCATCAGGCGTACATATGCCGCAGAATGACTGTAGGGTGCAGCAAAACACAGCAGGTTCACCCTATCACCCGCTGATGAAGGCG
Organism: uncultured Anaerolineaceae bacterium; assembly: GCA_964457835.1. Classification (GTDB taxonomy): domain Bacteria; phylum Chloroflexota; class Anaerolineae; order Aggregatilineales; family Phototrophicaceae; genus CAYWGJ01. The sequence goes on along the minus strand of CAYWGJ010000008.1, from coordinate 53,668 downwards.
TTATACTTCGCGCTGAGACAAGTAGTATAGGTGGATGAAACATGACAAGTAACCTTGAGGACACGCAGCCGCGTACCCCATTGAAGATAAATGACTATCGCAGTGAAGTGCCGCCGCCGCCAAGATTCCTATTATGGGGGGTACTACTGCTGTTCGCACTAGCTATTGTGGGGTTCATGGGGGGGGTGATCGTCTTCCGCAGTGTGCTGGAACCCGCACAGCAGCAGCGAGTCATGGATGCCCTACCGTTCATGGAAGGCTTCCTGCCGCCCCGGCCCGCTGCCGGTGATGTACTGCCAACGCCAGCGTCAAGCATAGATACCGAGATGTCCCCCGATGAACTGTTGGCCGGCATGGACCTACCGGGTGGGAATACGAACGATGCTTCTGCGATCAACCCACAGCCCACCGCAACGCCCACAATCCAACCCACGCAGACTGCCCTGCCCACAGAGACTGCACTTCCGCCAACACTCACGCCTGTCCCGCTGACACCGACGCCCACAGAAGCCGCACGCCCACCGGACCCGTCGCCAGAGGCAGTCCTCAACACAGCCAACACCCAGAACACGGTGACACGCAGCAGCGCGCGCTTGAGCGGTTTCCGGCATCAACGGCAAACCTGGAACAACTGCGGTCCGGCCAATATCACCATGGCACTGAGCTTCTATGGCTGGCAGAACGATCAAGATTACGCCGACGATTTCCTCAAACCAGGGGGGCGCGAGGACAAAAACGTCAGCCCGTCCGAGATGGCTGCTTTCGTCAATGAGCAGAGCAGCATCCGCGCGTTGACGCGTATGGGCGGCACACTGGACATGCTCAAGGATTTCATCGCCAACGACATCCCAGTCGTGATTGAAACAGGCTACAGCCCCGAAGCCTACGACTGGCTGGGGCACTATCAGACGGTCTTGGGCTACGACGACAACAGCGGGGTCATGTGGCTCTACGACAGCTTCCTGGGCGCAGGTGAAAATGGTGAAGGGATTTCGGAGACCTATGCGTATTTCGACGAACACTGGCGACACTTCAATCGGCAGTTCATCGTCGTTTACGAGCCGAGCCGTGAGGACTTGGTGCGCCGCATTCTGGGCGACGGCCACAGCGACCCACTGAAGGCAGCAGAGCACGCGCTGAGCGTCGCATCAGACGAAGCCACGGAAAACCCAGCTGATCCTTATGCCTGGTTCAACATAGGCAGCGCGCTAGTCGCACTGGGTGACTATGAACGCGCCGCCAGTGCCTTCGATCGCGCCATGAGCAACGAACTGCCCTGGCGCTTCTTGTGGTATCAGTTCGGCCCCTACGAAGCCTACTATCAGACCGGGCGCTACAGCGAAGTCCTGAGCCTAGTAGCCGCCAACTTGAGTAATGGCGGTGAGTACGTCGAGGAAACTTACTACTGGCAGGGACGTGCACTGGCTGCACAAAACGACGTGAATGCAGCGGGGGTGGCCTTTCGCACAGCGCTGCGACGCAACCCGCGCTTCCAAGCTGCTGAAGACGCGCTGAACACACTGGGATTATAGCCTGTCAGTTGATCGGTAAGGAGGGACCGCATGGCGATAGAAACACCAACCAACGCCAATGAATCGGTGAATGAGGTGGTCCCGTCCACCGCGATCCCCAGTGCAGACCGCCTAGCACGCTCCACCGCGATGGTCATGGTCGCGTTCGGTCTGGCGAAGGTCATCAGCCTAGGCCAGACCTTCATCATTGCGCGCGTGTTTGGCGTCGGTACAGAATGGGATACCTACATCACCGCTAACCGCATCCCGGAGCTGATCTTTACGCTCATCGCAGGTGGTGCGCTGGCACAGGCCTTCCTGCCAATCTTCAGCAGCCACCTGGCCCAGGGAGACCGCGAGCGTGCCTGGGAACTGGCGAGTCACGTGGTGAACTTTATCTTCACCGTCACGCTGACAGTCAGTGCACTGGCATTTTTCGCAGCACCCTGGTTGATTGGTACTGTGGTGGCACCAGGTTTCGATGCAGCGGCACAAACCCAGACCGTTGAGCTGATGCGAATTCTGCTGCTGAGCACTTTGATCTTCTCCGTGAGCGGGATCGTGATGGGTATCTTACAGAGCCATAATCACTTCCTACTGCCTGCGGTGGCCCCGATCATGTTCGACCTGGGCCTGCTGCTGGGCATCCTTTTTCTGCTGGAACCTTTAGGCGTCAATGGTATCGCCTTGGGTGCGGTGTTCGGCGCAGCACTGCACTTGGGCATACAGGTACCCGGACTGATTCACTTCCGGGCACGCTGGAAACCCGGCCTGGGCCTGCGTGATCCATCGCTGCGGCGCGTGCTGCGCTTGATGTTGCCGCGCATCGGGGGGCTGGGCGTGTTCAGCCTCAACTTCATTGTGATGAACAACATCGCCTCCCGCCTGGGAACAGGGTCTATCAGCGCGCTGGATTGGGGCTGGCGTTTAATGCAGATTCCACAGACGCTGATCGGCACGGCCATGGGTACGGTCATCTTTCCGACACTGGCAGCCCTCAGCGAGTTAGGCGATGAAGATGGTAAACGAGGCGCGATGTCCGGGGCGCTGCGTTTCACCTTGATCGGCAGCATCCCAGCAGCCGTCGGTTTGGTCATGGTTGGACGTCCAATCATCCGGCTGCTGGAAGGGGGGCAATTTGACGCGGCTGCCTCGGTGTTGGTCTACAGCACCTTACAGTTTTTTGCCCTGGGCTTGATCGTTCATTCGGCACTGGAAGTGGTGGCGCGCAGCTTCTATGCTGACAAAGACACACTGACCCCTTTCTTTGCGGCCATCGGCGGTGCATTGATTAACCTGGTGCTGTCCTTCGTGCTCAGCGACGTGCTGCGTGCTGAAGCCGCCTTGAGCGCGTATGGTGCGGTATCGGCCAGCGCGCCGGGCCTGCTGCCGCCCCGTCCAGATTTCGGCAATGTCGGCGGATTGGCATTGGCAAATTCGCTGGGCGTGATGTTTGAGGTGGGACTGCTGCTAATTCTGCTGCGCCACCGCTGGCACGGCATCAACGAAAGTGCGCTGTCACGCGCAGTGCTCAAGACCACCGCAGCCAGCCTGGTAATGGCAGGAGCGATTGTGCTGGTGAACAACTTGTGGCAGACGATGGGCTTTGTGGATCGAGGCGCGGTGTTTGTGGTGGGACAGGTGGTTGTGGAAGCGGGCATCGGCTTCATTGTGTTCATTACCGCGGCGATAGCGCTGCGCATGGAAGAGCTGGCTTACTTGTGGCGAATGGTGCCAAGGCGGTTTAAGTAGCGGCCTGTATAGCAGGCGTATCTGGTACCCGCACGGCCTGGAACCGATCTTCCCCACCGAGTTCAGCCCGATGCAGGACGACGAAGGCAACGACCTGCCCTGTGTCGCCAGCAACGAACTGACGGTGTTCAGCCTGTTTACCACCGAAGATGGCATGATCCGCAGCTACGTCTATGACACCCGCGATCCGCAGAGCGAGCCGATGCTGTTCGACGCGTTCAACGTACTGGGCGAATAAGCTACACCCAGCCCCCCACAACACGCCTCACCGGGCATCGCGAACGCGGTGCCCGGTTTTGTTTTTGCCCGCAGCAGCACAGGCTCTCATCTTGACGAAGCCCCCGCCCTCACCTACAATCCTATTTCGTTAATCTGCACCCATCTATCAGTCACTGAGCAGGAAACCCGCTGCGATGTTTGAGAGTTTGAGTCAGCGTCTGCAAAACACCTTCGATGGCCTGGGCAAGGGCGGTCGTCTAACAGAAAACGATGTCAATGCCGCGATGCGCGAGGTACGGATGGCACTGCTGGAAGCTGACGTAGCCCTTCCAGTCGTCAAGGACTTCGTGAAGCGCGTCAAAGAGCAAGCCGTGGGCGCAGTCGTTGCCAAGACCCTTAAGCGCAGCGAGCAAATGGTCGCTATCGTCCATGATGAGCTGGTCGCCACCCTGGGTGAACCGGGCCGCCTAGACTTCAGCGGCAGCAGCAAACCGCACGTCATCATGATGGTGGGCTTACAGGGATCGGGTAAGACGACCACCACAGCCAAACTCGCCTTGTACCTGCGTGATCGTGAAGGTCACACACCCTTTCTGGTAGCCGCCGACACCTACCGTCCTGCGGCTGTGGACCAGCTCGTGACGCTGGCCCGGCAGATCGGCGTCAACTACCATGAAGAGGGCGTTGATACCTCCCCTGCGGATATCGCTATGCGCGGCCTGCAAGCGGCCAAGGATGCCGGTGCTGACATCTGCATCATTGACACCGCTGGTCGGCTTCAGATTGACGAAACCCTCATGGACGAGCTTCAGCAGATCAAAGAGCGCACTAAGCCCGCTGAAATCCTGCTTGTCGCAGACTCCATGACCGGCCAGGAAGCGGTCAACATCGCGAAGGGCTTCAACGAAAACGTCGATATAACCGGTCTGATCCTGACCAAGGTGGACGGTGACGCGCGCGGTGGCGCAGCCATCTCAATGCGCGCTGTAGCTGATGTACCCATCAAGTTCTTGGGTACAGGTGAAAAAATCACCCTGCATCACTTCGAGGTCTTCCACCCTGATCGGCTCACTCAGCGTATCCTGGGCATGGGCGACATCAGCAGCATCGTAGAACGCGCTGAAGAAGCCTTCACCGAAGACGAAGCGCTGGACCTTCAACAGAAGTTCATGGAGAACAAGTTCACCCTCCAGGACTTCCTCGAACAGCTTCAGCGGATGCGCCGCATGGGACCCTTGGGCCAGATCATGGGCATGATCCCCGGCTTCAACCGCATCCAGGCCCAGAACAACATCGATCAGCAGGAAATCGAGAAACGCATCAAACGGGTAGAGGCCATCATCAACTCGATGACCCTCTATGAACGTAATAACCCGCGCAAACTCAACGCCAGCCGCAAGAAACGCATCGCCAAAGGCAGTGGCGTAGAAGTGCGCGATGTCAACGACGTGCTCAAGCAGTTCAAGGCCATGCAGAAAATGATGGACCAACTGCGCAAGGGCCGTATGCCAAACATTCCCGGCATGTCGCCGGACATGTTCAAGTAAAGCGATTGCTCATCACACTGCTAGCATAAAGCAAGGAGACCTAAACCATGATCCGCATTCGTCTCAGCCGCCGTGGGCTGAAGCGCCAACCTGTTTACCGCGTCGTCGTGACCGATTCGCGTCGGTCGCGTGATGGTGGCTTCATCGAGATTATCGGCCATCACAACCCCCGGACCCAGCCTAGCACCGACATTATCAACGAAGCACGCGCGCTGTACTGGCTGAGTGTGGGTGCCCAGCCCAGCGAAGCCGCTGTGAGCATCATGCGGCGCACCGGCACGATGGACCGCTTCGCACGCCTGCGTCAAGGCGAAAGCATCGAAGACTTGACCGCCGAAGCCGAAAAGCTCCAAGCCGAGGCTGAACCGGTCAGCCCCAAGACCGCCTATCCTGCGCCGCCTGCCGGCCAGGGCCGCAAAGCCCAGGAAGCGGCTGCCGCTGCTGAGGAATAAAACATGGCCCGCCGTCCCTCACAACCCAAACCCATCACGCACATTGAGCTAGTCGATTACGTTGCCCGCAACTTGGTCGATGACCCAGACAGCGTGAAGGTCAACGGCAAAGAAACCAGCGGTGCTATCGTGGTCTACCTCAGCGTCGCCAGCGCGGACATGGGGCGGGTGATCGGCAAGAGTGGGCGTGTGGCGAATGCGATCCGTACTTTGATGCGCGTGCCCGCCAATAAGGGCAAGCGCGTGATCCTGGAGATCGACTAAAGCGCGTGAGCAGCACACCCCATTATCTCATTATCGGCGAAATCTTGCGACCGCATGGTATCCGTGGAGAGCTGCGGATGCGTGTGCTAACCGACTATCCAGAACGCATCCCTCAGCTCAAAGCGATTTACCTGGCTGAGGGTATCAATGCACGTCATCCCAAACAGCACCACGTAAGCACAATGCGCATGCACCAAGGCTATGCTTTGCTGCGCCTCGCCAATGTGCCGGACCGCAATGCCGCTGAACCGCTGCGTGGCTTGATGGTGCTCATCGACATCAGCGAGGCGGTCCCCCTAGAGGACGACGAAATCTACCTCTTTCAGCTCATCGGGATGCAGGTGGAAACGATAGACGGCCTGCTCTTAGGGCCGCTCACTGATGTCATCGAAACGGGTGCCAATGATGTGTACGTGGTCAAGAGCGACACCTACGGCGAAGTCCTCATCCCGGTGACCGACGAAACGCTGATTGAGACGAATACAGATACTCAGCGAATTCTCATGCGCCTGCCGGAAGGTCTGCTGCCCGACCGCGACCCACCCGGTTGACCGCTTGCGTAACTGATGCCGAGGCCTATACACTAGTGAAAACGTCCAAATCAGGGCGTTTTCTTGTTGATGGCTTATCTTAAAGATGTCAGCTTAGTGACTCATGGAGAGGAGGCAGCCGCGTGACAGATCAAGAACGTCGCGCTGCATGGCTGGGCCTCAGCCGCGTGCCAGGCATCGGACCACTGCGCACCCGTGCCCTCATAGAGCTATTCGGTGATGTGCTGGCTGTATGGCAAGCAGATGCAGCCATGCTGCATGAAACCGGGCTTCCCACCCACAACGTCAGCGCACTGCTGGAAACCCGTCAGCAGCTGGATACCCAGGCCGAACTAGATAAGCTCACACGTTGGGATGCGCGCTTAATCACCTGGGACGACGACGAATACCCAGCCCTACTGAGACAAGTGCCGGACGCGCCACCGGTGCTTTACCTACGAGGCCGCCTCATTGACGCCGACGCGCGAGCACTGGCCGTAGTGGGCACACGCAAACCCAGTCACAACGGCACCAAAGCAGCGCACCAGATTGCTGGGCAACTCGCAGCACAAGGCGTGACGATCATCAGCGGACTAGCCCAAGGAATTGATGCGGCAGCACACAGCGGCTGCCTGGATCACGGTGGACGAACAATCGCCTTCATGGGCACCGGCATCGACAGCGTATACCCGCAAGGACACCAAAAATTGGCACAGCGCATTGCCGACCACGGCGCGCTGCTCACCGAATTTCCGCCGGGCACCTCCCCTGAACGGCACAACTTTCCGCGCCGAAACCGCCTGATGAGCGGTATCGCGCTGGGCGTCTTGGTGGTCGAAGCGCCGGAACGCAGCGGGGCACTCATCACGGCGCGCACCGCTGGCGAACAAGGTCGCGACGTATTTGTCATTCCGGCCAGCTACTTCAATGCAACCGGACGCGGCAGCAATCGCCTTATTCAGGACGGCGCGAAAATCGTAATCAACGTTGAAGACATCTTAGACGAACTGAACATCAGCTACGAAAACGTCCAAACCGCGGTCGAAGCACAGCGCATTCAGCCCGCCAACGACACCGAGGCCGCACTGCTGAACTTACTCAGCAGCGATCCGCTGCACATTGACGACATTGTGCGCATCAGCGGCCTGCCAACAGCCGTCGTCAGCAGCACCCTGACCTTGCTTGAGCTAAAGGGACTTGCACAATTGAGTGGTCCTATGCAATATAGCTTGACCTAGGCCTAAACTCACAACCGTTAATTGAGCGTATGGGATGCACCTGATGAACCATTACTACGCCATGATTCTGGCAGGCGGTGGCGGTACCCGTTTATGGCCGCTGAGCCGTAAAGACACGCCCAAACAGCTTCTGCCGCTTACAGACGACAAGACAATGTTTCGCACTGCGGTGGAACGCCTAGCGCCGCTGTTCACCCCAGACCGCATCTACGTCGTGACCGGGCAGCGTTACGTTGAGCGGATGCAGGCCGACGTGCCGGAAATTCCAACGCGGAACTTCGTTGTCGAGCCATCCGCACGTGATAACGCGGCTGCCACCGCCCTAGGCCTGGCTGTCATTCACAAACGCGATCCCGAAGCGACTGTCGCCATCTTGACAGCGGATCACCATATCGCCAAACGTGAGAAGTTCCGCGAGGTGCTGCGTGCGGCCTATGAAGTGGCACAGCCGGACCGCGTAGTCACCCTGGGCATTTCCCCATCTTACCCAGCCACAGGGTTTGGCTACATTCATCAAGGCAGCAGCATGATGCACATCGGTGAGCTGACAGCCTACAAGTCACTGGGTTTTAAGGAGAAGCCCAACGTGGTCACTGCCACAGCTTTTCTAGCAGAGGGCACATATACCTGGAATTCCGGTATGTTCATCTGGCGCACGGCCAAAGCACTTGCCGAGTTCGAGCGGCAGCAGCCGACCTTCCACGCACTCCTCCAGCCGATCATGGCCGCAGTGGATACCCCCGCCTACCCACAGGTTCTCGCCGAACACTGGGACCAGATGCCCAAGACCTCCATCGACTTTGCCATCATGGAAGGCGCTGAACAGATGGCCGTTATCCCGGTTGACATCGGCTGGAGTGATGTGGGAAGCTGGAGTTCGCTGTTCGAAGTACTGCCGCTGGATCAATACGGCAATACCTTCAAAGGCCAAGCCCCAGAACGGGTGATCCTAGACACGGAGAACACGCTGGTCTACAGTGACCGCATGACCGTAACCATCGGCGTGCGCGACTTGATCGTGGTAGATGCAGGCGACGCCATCCTCATCTGCCACAAGGACCGGGCACAGGAAGTAAAAGAAGTCGTGAACCATCTGCGCGCTACTAACCAAACGGACTATCTTTAGTTCATTGGTGGCGCTATCTGCACATCAACAACGGGACGATCAATCCGACTATGACTGAACAAGCAATGGAAGCCTACTGCGTCAAATGCCGCGAGAAGCGCTCGTTGGTGGACCCTGAACCGGTGTATACCAGCACCGGGCGCGCTGCAACCCGTGGCACCTGCGAGGTTTGCGGTACCGGACTATTCCGCATGGGCGCAACACCAGCACACGAAAACCTGCCGAAGCCTGAGGTAACCGAACAGCCCAAGCGCAAAAAGGCCAGCACGAAGAAGGCTGCGGCCAGCAAGAAAAAGAGCACGAGCAAAAAGAAGACCGCCGCCAAATCCGACAAGAGCAAGAAAGCCGCCACACCACGCCGCCGTAAAGGCCGCTTGGTCATCGTGGAGTCCCCGACCAAAGCGCGCAGTGTCGGACGCTTTTTAGGCAGCGGATACACGGTATTAGCATCCAAAGGCCACGTCCGCGACTTGCTGCGCAGCCGCATCTCGGTCGATGTTGAGAATAACTTTGAACCCGAATACCGCGTGCCGAATGACAAGCGCAGCACCGTCAAAGAATTGGCGAAAGAAGCAGCAGCAGCGGAAGAAATCTACCTAGCCACCGACCCCGACCGTGAAGGCGAGGCCATTGCCTGGCATTTGATCGCTGCAACCGACATGGAAGAAGCGCGCGTGAAGCGTGTCGTCTTCCACGAGATTACTGACGACGCGGTGAACCATGCCTTTCAACATCCGCGTGAGCTGGACTTGAGCTTGGTGAATGCACAGCAAGCGCGCCGCATCCTGGATCGTATCGTGGGCTACAACATCACCGAACTGCTGTGGGACCGTGTGCGTAACCGCTTGTCCGCAGGCCGTGTGCAAAGCATCGCGCTGCGTATGGTAGTGGACCGCGAACGCGAGATCGAAGCATTTGTCCCGGAAGAATACTGGACGATTGAAGCGGAGCTGCGTCAACAGGCAGAAAAAGGAAAGCGCCCTACACCTTTCACAGCCAAGCTCGCTAAAATCGCAGGTGAGGACCCACAATTTAAGCAAGAAAGTGACGTCACGCCCCATCTGGAAGTCCTGGAAGGCAGCACCTACCGCGTGCAGCAAGTCAAGAAAGGCACCCGGCAGCGCCGCCCCGCCGCCCCCTTCACCACGAGCACGCTTCAGCAAGAAGCCTCCCGCCGCCTGGGATTCACAGCACGGCGCACGATGATGGTCGCCCAGCAACTTTATGAGGGTATCGACCTGGGTAAAGATGGTCTCATTGGCTTGATTACCTACATGCGTACCGACAGCACCAACGTCTCTGAACAAGCACAGAAAGACGCCCGCAGTTACATCGAACAGCGCTTTGGCAAGCCCTACATGCCAGAAAAAGCGCCGATCTACCGAACAAAAGCCAAAGGTGCTCAAGAAGCGCACGAAGCGATCCGCCCGACTGCGGTGCCCCGCGTGCCTTCAACGCTGAACGGCCTGCTCAGTGCGGAACAGATGAAACTCTACACCCTGATCTGGGAGCGCTTCGTCGCCAGCCAGATGTCCAACGCGGTATACAACACCATCCGTGTGGACATCAATGCGGGGCCAAAAGATGATGACAGCCGTTACTTGCTCCGCGCCTCTGGGCAGACAATCAAATTCCCCGGCTTCCTGGCGTTGTACGAGGAAACGCGCGACGAAGACCTGGCAGCCGACGACGATGAAGGCCGCATTCTGCCGGAGATGCGAGTCAATGAGCTGCTGGACCTGTTGCGATTGCGGCCACAACAGCACTTCACGCAGCCGCCGCCCCGCTTCACAGAAGCCACACTGGTGCGCGCGCTAGAAGAATACGGGATCGGGCGGCCCAGCACCTATGCGCCCACCATGGCTGTGATCCAAGAGCGGGATTACGTCGAAAAACAAGATAAACGCCTGAAACCGACCGAAACCGGCAAAGTAGTCAATGACCTGCTGGTCGAATATTTCCCTGATATCATGGATTATCAGTTCACAGCGCGTATGGAAGATGAGCTGGATGAGGTCGCTGAAGGACACACCGCTTGGCGGCCCATGCTGCGCAGCTTCTATAACCCATTCGAACAGCAGTTGAGCAATGCGCGCCAGAACATGCCCCGCGTTCAACAAACAGAATACGTGGGCCGTACATGCCCAACTTGTGGCGAAGGAGACCTTATCGTCAAATACGGTCGCTGGGGGAAGTTCATCGGCTGCACGAACTACCCAGAGTGCAAGCACACAGAGCCATACCTGGAATACACCGGGGTACCCTGCCCGCAGTGCGGCCCCAGTGAAGGCGGTGAACTGGTAGTGCGGCGTGACCGGCGCGGGCGCAGCTTCTTCGGCTGTGCGCGCTACCCCGATTGCGATTATTCCACCTGGAAGCTGGACGAAGCAAAGAAACTGCTGGGGATGGAAAGTCCATCCACATCAGAAAGCACCGAAAAGTTGAACGAAGAATCCGCGTGATGCACACGAGTGGCTGCCAACCGGTGGCCGCTTTTTGACGCCAGCCAGAGGTCACTATATACTAGATGAAGCGTGTGTTATACAGCACGCTTCGCATGTTTTATCCACGCACATCGCGTCGGCTCGCAAGGCGCTGACTGTCGCTGCAGCGTATCATGAAAGGGCAACCCGATGAAAGCAATACGCCAGTGGTTAATTGATACCTATAACGGTATCTATGTGATCGTATTGAAGCCGCACATGCCGTCTTATGTCACGGTCCTGGGCGTCGTCTTGGCGCTTTTGTTCGGGCTGTTCTGGGGCTACGTGCTCTCGCCTGTCATCTACTACGATGGGTCCCCCTCTCAATTGAGTCAGCCAGCGCGTGACCAATGGATACAGATGGTCGCAGCCGCTAATGAAGCCGGCTTCTACAGCCAAGATGACATCCGCTCTTTGCTAAATCGAGTCGAAGACCCGGTGGGCAATGTACAGCGTCTCATTGGTACGACAGAAGCCTCGGTACAGCGGGGTTTGCAGAACCTGCTGCCATTGATCGCTGATGCGGAAGGCAACCCACTGACCGCGGCTGATGGCCAAGTGCTTACGCCCGGCAACCCAGCGCCGCAACCAGGCGGCATCAGCCAGGACCTGCTCAACATTGTGCTGGCTGTTGTTGTCGTGATCGTACTGGCATTGATTATCTCACCAATCTGGCGCTTGCTCATTAAGGGCAATGTCGTGATGCCAATTTATGACCGCCTGCGTCCGAAGTCAGAAGAAGAAATGGAAGAGCGTAAGCGGATGGCTGAAGAGCGCGAGCTGATCCGCGAAAAGAAGAAGATGGAAGAGGAAATGCGCGCCGCCTCCGGGTCCGCAGCAGCTACTAACCCTTACGGCGCGCCAATGATTCAAAAACTAGCCATCTTCACCAAAGGCCGTGGCTTTGACGAATCCTTCGCCATTGAGGACGAAGATAATACCTTCTACGGTGAAACCGGTGCAGCCATGGCAAAAACAGATGACAACAAAGACATGGTAGCGACTGAAGTCTGGCTCTTTGACAAGGAAGACTTCGTGCGTACCCTCACCAAGATTTTCGTCACGCAGGGGGCATACAATGATACTGCTGTGCGTGCCGAACTCGACCCGCGCGTGGAAAACCCCGCTACAGACATCATCGTCATCCAGCCCAACCAGGTCGCCACCCTCGAGACCGATCAACTCTTAGTGACAGCCACAATCGTTGATGCCAAACAGACTGCTGTGGGCAGCTACGAAGGTGTGACGATCAAGATGGAAGCGTGGTCGAAGAAGGGCGGCGGCACAGGGAGCGCGGTCGCAGCACCCATGCCCGCAGCCGCAGCAGCCGTGCCCGTTCCTGCTGCGGTGCCACCCGCAGCACCACCTAGCATCCCATCAACTTATGATCCCCCCATGCCAACGCAAGGCGGGCAGCCACCCAACTTCACACCTCCTATGCCCACACCCACCAACGCACCAACAGCGGCACCACCTGCTATGCCGCCACCGCCGCGGCGTGATGACGACGATCCCTTCGGCGGCACAGGAGACTTTACCCCCATCGGCAGCTAATATAGAGACAGATCAGGTATCAATACGCCCCACAGTGGTCTTACTGTGGGGCGGTTTTTGTTCTCTACAGCGTGTGACTAGTAGCGGCTACTCGACCTTAAGTACTTTGAAGACGATCTGACCATCCGGGGTTTCCACCTTCACCTTATCCCCCTTCTTATGACCGATCAGCGCCGCACCAATAGGGCTTTTGGCTGAGATTTTCCCCTCACGCGGGTTCGCCTCCGCCGCACCCACCAAGTGGTACGTCTCATCTTCATCGCTCCCCACCTCGCGGATGGTCACAATCGCCCCCAGGCCGATCACATCAGACAGCCCACTTCTGTCGATGATTTGCGCACGGCGCAGCAGGTTCTCAAGGTATTGGATGCGTCCTTCGATGAAGGCCTGCTGTTCTTTAGCATCATGATAGTTGGCATTCTCTTTCAGATCACCTTCCGCGACCGCTTCCTTCAGCTTCATTGCCAAGTCCGGACGGCGGACAGTAATCAGCTCATCTAACTCGCGGCGCAAGTCTTCCGCGCCCTCGGGTGTCAGATAGACCTCATCCGACATGGTATTGTCCTTATACTCTACGTAAACAAACGATAGCAAAACATACGCACCCGCTGCAATGTACAGGGGTCTATACTAAACCAAACCAAATCCAACAACACTTCGACTCGTGCTGCAATTTGTGCGGGGACGCGCTAGATGGCACAAACGCTTAAAGCGTTGGGCTGCACGGCAGAGAACGACTTCGCCGCATATACAGACTGTTTGTAAGTTGATAGAAACAAATCAGTGTGTTTTGTGTAGGCCTAATGGGCAACACGCGCGTCCACCCTTTTGACAAACATGAGGGACATTTTAGCAGTTTTTCCATGTAGAGGCAATGTACCGGAACCCTGCCCGCTGATAGAGAGAGATCGGGCTTCTTCAACTGCACAACAGATGCTGTGGGGTACAGATTGCCCTTTGTGAAAATATGTTCTATGCTATGATAGTATTCAGTCAACACACGGTGGCGTAAAACAGGCGGTAGATAACGCACGATGATTATTGATACATCATGTGACCTTTTCCTGAGCACGGCCAAAACCCTTTTGAACCCGGTTAACAGTGTGGGGGTGATGAGCCGCGGCATCTCGCGCGAGTTCAAGCGCAGCTTCCCAACGATGTACACAACCTACAAGACCTTATGCGATGCGGGACATCTCACGATTGGTGATGTGTGGCTGTATACCTCCATGCACAAGTGGGTGCTTAACGTGCCCATACGCAAACATTGGCGCAGCCACACCCGTCTGGAACATCTGGAACGCGGTCTACAAAAAATCGTATCCATCTATGCAGAGCAAGGCATCACCTCGTTGGCGGTGCCCCGTCTGGACGATGAACTAGCACCGCTGGTTTGGGATGAAGTCAGACCACTGCTGAATGCGTATCTGGAACCGCTGCCAATCCCTGTTTATCTCGTGGCACATATGCCCTCTGCACAGCGATCCAGGGCCAGTGTGAAGCGTTGGCTGGCGGGGTATCCGCAATCCGTCTCAGTAAACCGCTTCACCCGCGATCTAGACAAGCTGCTGACCAAACGAAACGCGTTTCAACGACTCGACGACAGCAGTCCTTTTCAAGCACATATGATTGATAGCAGCCGCGGGTGCAGCCTGGTTTTAGAACCCGAAAACGGACCGAGCATCACGCTTTACGGGTCCAACCTCACCGATCTGTGGTTGTATGTGCGCGCAGCGGGCAGTGTACAGCCCCTCCACCTACCTAATGGGTTGGCGACATCAGCCCCCTGGTTGATTGCCCTTCTGAGCGCGCTGCCCTATATTGACCCGATCCGCTTTGGCAACCCACCGCATGAGATCGGACTGATTTACGTCCCACCTGTAACTGAACGGATGCCCAAACTGCGCGACATGATCCAGGAATGATATGAGTGATGAGCCAAAGCGGACTGCGTATTTTCATCTCCTATGCCCGCGCTGACAGCCGCGAACTGGCAGTTGCCCTGCATGATGATCTGAAATCCGTGGGCCACAGCCCATGGCTGGACTTGGCTGAAATCCCCGGTGGTGCGGACTGGATCGAGGCAATTGAAACCGCCATTGATGCTGCCGACATCGCCTTGGTCCTGCTGAGTCACGGGGCCACCCAATCAAAATACTGCCGGGCAGAGCAACTGCGCGCACTGCGCAAAGGCAGCCGAGTCATCCCAATTCTGGTGCAAGCTGATGCCGAACCGCCGCTGCACCTGGAACACCTCAACTACCTCGACTTCAGCGCTGTGGAGCAGTATCACGCCAAACTACGCGACCTGCTCAGCGACATCACCGCCGGGCGTGCTTTTCAGATGCAGCCAACATCAAAGCCCACTTTAGATCATGCTGATGGTCGCTTCGGCCCACGTAAAGCCGCACTGGGTAAACTGGACAACGCTGAAAAGCGCGATGCAGCGGCCTTCCGTCGGCATATCGCAGCCTTGCGCAGCGAGTCATGGCTTGAAAACCGCTACTGGTGGCCCTACTTCTTGTTCACTTTCATGGACGTGCAGCAAGTCGTCAGCGTGCTTGAGGCGGATATGCTGCTGCCAGAACAATCTGCCGGACGCACAGTTGGACGCGGGGAGAACCGTTTAGCCGACCAAGTGCGCCTGTATTTCCGTCCACGCACGCCCGACCTGTGGGGTGTAGAGGGCATTCGCCCAGCACTGCGACGTCGTGGGCGCAAGCTGCCAGTTCCGGTTTACCTCTTATTCGACCTAGAATCGATCGTTTGCCAAAAAGACGTGCGCTTTAGTACCGGGGACCCACTGCAAACCCGCCGCACTTACACCACAGCCTCGAAGTTCAGCGAGCTGCCCTTTGACATGATCTACCATGACACAGCTTTTCGCGCTGAAGAAAAAGAAGAAATCCTGGAAAGCCGTCGCGCACAGGTTCTCGTGCCAGGCCATCTGGGCCTGGAATCACTCCAGTACATCGTGCTGCGCTCACGCGCGGAATACGAGACCCTACGCACCCTACTTACGGCCTCAGTATGGGCACAGTGGCGCGACAAAATCACGCTGCGCACAGACCTAGCGCTCTTCCACCGGCGCTGGACCTTCGTGGAAGATGCCCTACTCACTGCCAGCCGAGTCGTGCTGCGTTTCAACCTGCCCGATGAAAGTCACGGCACGTTTGACATGCGCGTCATGCTGACCGATGTGCACGGTCAACAACACTGTATCTGGCAGGAAAGCGATTTCAACGCACAAGACGATTTTCTACTGGACTTGGGGCCACTAGGCGGCAGCCCAAGCACGTATACCCTACACGTCTATCTGGATGATGCACTAGCATATGCGGGGCGGTATGCAGCTAGCAATGGTATTCTGTAACGATGGGCACTGTCTGTGTCAATCACGCGCCTGTACCTGGCGGATGTACGCACGCACACCTAACAGCAGTGACACCGACGGCAGCCAGGCTAAACCATAGAGCGTGAAACCAGACACGATGAAATTGAGCTGATTAACCGTTTCCGTACCAACGATGGGCAGCGCATAGGTCAGTGTAGCAGTCCACAGCAAAACGCCCACTAACAACGCAATCCGCGGCCACCGCATCGGCAACACCGGCAGATGCCCATCCAGAATAGTGGGCAGCGTAGTACTGCGGCGAAACCATTGTATCATCACAGTAATAAAGAGAATAATCACAGAAAGCAGCAGAGCAGAAGGTCCTAATGCGCCCTGCGCAATACGTACAAACCCCAGCCCCGCTAAGATCACAGACATCACCGCCCACTGCTCCACGCTGAGCTGCATATCCACCGGTTGGATTCGGTGTACCCGCCGATAAATGATTGCAGTAATCAGAGCCGTCGCTGCGATACCCAGCAGTCCCCAAAGAAGCATGACACTCAATTCCACAGGCGCGTGGACCCGTTCTAAGAAAGCCGGTGCATAACGCACCCAGGTTCCCCAGGCTGCACCGACTACAACCCCACCGACCAGGTTCACACGCCACAAGTAGCGTCGGTGCCCGCCTGTTAAAGCCATAAAGACAAAGAGCATCTCTAAGCCCAACAATGAATGCGCCCCACTCACGCGACTGACAAACGTGAAAGGCACATCGTAGAGCGTTGTTTTCGGGTTTAAGAGCAGCGCACTCAGCAAGCTATAAATCCCTGCGGTAAGCATTAGGCCACTGAGATCACGCACGTTGAAGCGTACCATGAGGTCCAGCAGCACGGTCGCAATCACGCCATAACCGAAGAACAGCAGCGGCCATTGCACAAGGGGCCGGGCGGGTGGGTCGGTCCACAGCAGCACTTCAGACCCCAGCGCCAACAGCACAGCCAGCAGCAGGCGAATCAGCCAGGGATGCAGAGGCGCGGTTGTGGGCATCAGCAAGGCTTGTGATCCAGTGGGCGGCTGCATGTGCGTCCCCTAGCCGGTAGTTTTCATGCCAGCGGCAATGCCACTGACAGTGCTGAGCACCAGCTTAAGCAGTTCGGCGTGCTGTGGGTCGCTTCCGTCAAGCTGACGCGCTTTTTTCAGCAGATCAACCTGTAGAAAATTGAGCGGGTCCACGTAGGGATTGCGTCGTTCGATACTGCGCTGAATCACGGGCATATGGTCCAACAGTTTGTCGATGCGCGCAATCTGGATAATGCGCTGGGTGGCTTCAGCATGTTCGGCCTGCAAGTTCTCGAAGATTCGCTGGCGCAGCGTTTCATCTTCAACCAACTCCGCGTAAAGCTGGGCAATGCCCATGTCCGCCTTTGCCACGTCAAGCTGTACGTTGTCAATAAGCGTCCGGAAGAAAGGCCAAGTATCGTACATAGCTTGCAACATACTGAGCCGGTCCACTTCGTTATTGATGAACTGTCCCAGCGCATGTCCTACGCCATACCAACTCGGAATGATAGCGCGGCTCTGCATCCACGAGAAAACCCAAGGGATCGCACGGATCGCATCAAACCCACCCTTTTTGCGTTTAGCGGGCCGCGAGCCAATGGGCATGGAAGCCAGTTCGTTAATTGGCGTTGCCTGCTGCCAGTATGTCAAAAAACCGGGCGTCTCATAGACAAAACGGCGATAGGCTTCCCGGCTGCTCTCAGAGAGCGCGTGCATAGCCTCAATCCAAGCAGGGGGCAGGTCTTCAGCCTCAGTGCGGCTGGTTGCCAACACCGCCGCACTCATCACCTGCTGTAAGTGGCGGCGGGCGATGTCGGGATTGTTATAGCGATAGCCGATCACTTCACCCTGCTCGGTGATCTTGATCGGTCCCTGCATAGAGCGTGGCGGCTGTGCGAGAATGGCATGATTGCTGGGACCCCCTCCCCGCCCAATGCTGCCCCCCCGACCATGGAATAATTCCAGGCGGATGTCATGTGTGGTACAGGTCTCGGCCAGGGCCGCCTGTGCTTCATAGAGGTTCCAGTTAGAGGCGATGTAGCCGCCGTCCTTATTGCTGTCAGAATAGCCGATCATGATCTGCTGTCGCTGCCCGCGTGCGGCAAGCTGACGACGATACAGTGGGTTTTCAAAGAGCGTTTGCATCACACGGGGTGCGCGCTGCAAATCGTCTACCGTTTCGAAGAGCGGCACCAAATCCAGATAGCCTTCAACACCCACCTCGCTGGCAAAGAGCTGCATAATCAACACGTCGCTGGCCTGCTGGCTCATGCTGGCAATGGCCGAGTTGATGACTTCAGGCCCATATTGGGCATGAGCCTGCGCGATCATGCGCCAAGTTGCCATCACTCGCTCGGTCACCTCAGAGAAACGCGGCTTAGCGGGGAACAGCGGGCGCGGGTTGTCGATCTCCACAGTGAGCAGACGCTGTTTCTCTGCTTCGTCAAGGCTGCTGAAGTCTGGCGCGATGCCGTAATGGGCGAACAGCTCATCGACAGCAGCAGCGTAATGACGGGCATCTTCGCGCACATCCAGCGGGACCAGATGCAGTCCGAAGAGACGCACTTTCGTGAGCAGACGCTTGAGTGTGCCCTCAGCACTGTAAGCCCCACGGTTTTCAACCAAGCTCGCGTAGAGTGGCTCGAGGTCTTCCAGGAAGGCGGCGGCATCAGGATAGGCGTCGGTATCAAGCCGCTCCAGCACTTGGCACAAGTGTTGACGATAGGGTTCACCGGGATAGCGCTGGGTCACCGGGTTATCCCTGTTGATGCGCACACGCAGGGCATCTGACACCGGAATTTCGTCATCAGACTGAGTAAGCCGGGCCTGGATATAGATCACGTCAGCGCAGTAGGCCTGGCGTGCGGCATCGCGCAGTGTGGTTATAGTCGTGAGCGTGACCTCCGGTGTGACGTTCGGGTTACCATCACGGTCACCACCGATCCATGAAGCGAATTGCAGTACGCGCCGCAGGACCGACCAGTCCGCATTCGGATAGCGCAGATCGAGTGTTTCGCGCAGTTCATCATAGAAATCAACCGCCGCGTCCATGATGCCACGGGTGATGAAATACAAACCGAACTCGACCTCATCGGCTACGGTAGCGCGGTTGGCGCGCGTCGGGCGCGTCTGCCAGAGCTGTTCCACACGCCGCGTGATCGCTGCGCGATAATGCGTTTCCTCGCGTGGCAAGAGCTGTGTACTGCGCTCGCGGATGGTCATCATCTCAGCGATGTCGCTCAGCTTGATGAGCACCTCCTGGCGTTTGGCTTCAGAAGGATGCGCAGTCAGTACGAGACGTACCTGAACCTGTTCCAGCAGAGCACGCAGGTCGTCAGCATCATGACCCTGCGCTCGCAAGCGGCTGATGGCCTCTGGGATCGATTCGCGCAGCTCACCCTGCGTCTCACGCGCGCGCAGGGTACGAATGCGCTGTTGATCCTCGGCGATATTGATGAGCTGCAAGTAGTTGCTGAAGGCTTTAGTGAGGTCGCGTTGTTGATCGGGACTGAGTGCAGCGATTCGCGCCCGCAGCGTTTGTGCCGCCTGTTCATCGCCACCACGCCGGGCTTTAGCCAGCAGCCGGACTTCTTCAACCAGATCAAAAGCGGCTTGGCCGCGCTGCTCGCGAATGACGTCCCCCAGCACGTAGCCCAGGTACCGCACATCATGGCTTAGGCGGCTCAAGTCGATATCCTCATGTGTAGCAGCGGAATTGCTCGCTTGTGCCATCATACGCTCCTTGAACAGTCAGTCCATTACAAAGCTCAGGGTGTACTGTACTCTTCCAATATCTCAGCAGTGATAAAGCGGCCCGGTGGAATAAGCACCACCTGCTGCACGTCGGTACCGGCAAAGAGCTTAACGAGCACATCGATCGCACCTTGCGCAAAAGCCGTGCGTGCCACTTCGAGAGAGCCACGCATGTAATAGTTGTTTTCGATATAGCTCAGCGCTAAACGTTCGGCATCGACGCTGAAGACACTCACGGCATCCGGCGCAATGTCGGCGGCCTCCAGCGCTTCAATGGCACCGAAACTGCCCGCGTCATTGATGCTCAGGATCACATCAAACGCAACGTCGTCGTCAATGAGGCGAGCGATTGACTCGCGCCCCCATTCCTGTGTAGCGCCCTGTACACGAGCAATGATCTGAGCACCCGGCAATACATGGGTAAAGCCTTCGATCATACCGCGCGCGCGCCGTTCGACGGTCGTGTTGCCGTCCAAGGTGAGCACCACCACACGGGTCGCATCGTCGTTGTGGTCGATAATATACTGACCTGCCGATTTGCCAACGACATAGCCCATATCATAGTTATCAGTGTAGAGCGCTACCCCGCCCATTTCCCCCTGGAGCGCATCAATGACAAAAGGGATCGCTGCCTCAGACAGCGAAGCTAGGCTTTGGTCGAGCAATTCCAGCTCAATCGGGCAGATCACAAAACCACGCGCGCCTTCAGTGCGCGCACGTTCAATTTGTGTAATCTGCCGATAGGTGTCATTTTGGGCATCAAAGACCTGAGTTGGCAGATCATAGCTGCGGGCGAATTCCGTAGTTTCACGGGTGCGAGCGGCATGGTACTCGCTGTTCTGGTTACAAGCCATCACTGCGATGAAGCCGCCGCCACTGAGCTGAGATTGCGCCAGGCGGATTTCTGCATCACTGGGAGAAAGCGTACCGATCCCTACTTCTTGCCCGATGAGAACCTGCCCCATCTCTGGTATGTCTTGCAGCAGCGTGTTGAGCATCAGCCCCCCTAGCACCGGGCCAACGACCAAGAGTATCCCGATCCAGACCGAAAAACGACGCCAAAGCGGGCGCGGTACCCTAATGTCTGCGGGGTCCGGTGTGGGTATCTCCTCCAAAGGTTTGTAGTTCAGTGGCAGCGGATACTCTGTAGCGGGCAGTGCCGTATCATCCCCGATCGCGAAGTTCAGTGCCTGTACCATGTCGCGCATTGTCTGAAAGCGTTCGATGCGCGGCATAGCGAGAGCCTGCATCAGGACACTTTCAATGGTGCTGGGAATTTGCGCGTAATGCTGACGGATGGGGATCGGGGTTTGCTGAAGATGTGCGTAAATCACCGCCACGACGTCGCTGTCGTCATCGACGACAAAGGGTCGTGCACCGCAAAGCATTTCATAAAGCAGCAGACCGCTGCTGTACACATCAGCGCGGTGATCGATCTTCTCGCCGCGCATCTGCTCTGGGGCCATATAATGCGGCGTACCGACAATGTTGCCGCTGAGGGTGACCCCATCTTGATAGACCACACGTGCCAAACCGAAGTCTGTCAGATAAGCGTTTTCATGCTGGTCCAGCAGGATGTTGGAAGGCTTTAGGTCTCGATGCACCACACCTTTGCTGTGTGCATACGCCAGGCCCTTGGCAATCTGTTGGAAGATCGCCAGTGCACGATCAATGTTAATAGGCCCTTGACCGATTGAATCAGCCAAGCTGCCCCCTGTCAGCAGGCGCATAGCGATGTAGGCCGTGTCATCTTCGATGCCATAACTGTACACCGGCAGGATATGAATATGCTCCAGGCTGGCAATCACGGCAGCTTCTTGCCGAAAACGCTGTGCGGAGTCATCATGCGAAGCGTCCGTGTCAATGTCATCCAGGTGCAGTATCTTCAAGGCGACTTCACGATCCATGGCAGGCTGATAGGCACGATAAACACGCGCCATGCCGCCATGTGCAATGCGCGCGCGTATCTCAAATTCACCGAGCGTTGTGCCGATTAGTTTATCTACCATATGACCCGGATTGAATTCAGTGAATGGCTGCGAGTATAGGTGATTACGGGCGCTGATGCCACATTTATCCGCACATTAGCGGTAGCGTACTGCGGTCTTAGCTGAAGCACAAAGCAGCTAAAATGATCTCAAATTGACTGGAAGGACGCACCAAGATGCAGTTTGCCCTAAACTATTCTCAAGCCGCTGTCGATTTACTCACAGTCGGCGTTCTCCAGATCGACTTGTTCAAAACACCTAACTGGGATGACTTGATCGAAGCCGCGGCACAGTACCGTCCGATCCACGTGCATTTCCCTTTCAAGGCAGGCATGGGACTGCCCGACTCCGCAGCGCTAAACCAGGCAGCACGACACATTGCCGAAAGCGCTACGCCACACATCAACACGCACCTGTACCCGCGTGATGCGCACTTCACGAATGCGCACGATCCCGGTGAAGTCGCAGCGGCTATGATCCGCGACATTCAGCCTATGGTGGCACGCTTTGGTGCAGATGCTGTGGTCGCGGAGAATATTCCCTACCCAGAAAGCGCGGGAAGGCAAGCCGCGCTCTACACTGCCGCCTTGCCAGAAACGATCCACCGTGTGATCGAGGCAACTGGTGTCGGCCTGCTGTTAGACATCGGGCACGCTGCGCGCATGGCAGAACACATGGCCCTTGACCCACGCCGCTACATCGCCCAACTACCCGTACAACATCTGCGCGAGCTGCACATCACCGGGCTGGGCTACGGCCCAGACGGCCACCGCAGCGATCACCTGCAAATGCGCGATGACGACTGGGCACTCTTCGGCTGGGTGTTGGACCGCGTGCGCATTGGTGAGTTCGGTACGCCGCGTGTAGTCGCCTGTGAGTATGGCGGGGTGGGGGGGCCATATACCTGGCGCAGTGACCCAGTGGTCATCGCCCATGATGTACCGCGCATGGTAGAAATGGTCCGCGCGGCTGCGCCTGTCACACAGAGATAAACACACGCAGCCCATCAGCCGCTGGGGATTTGATCTGGCTTGACGTCCAGCTTGATCTCCACCCAAGTGATTGCTCCGGCCCTGACTTCAACTTCCTGAGCAAAGCGTACCTGTCCAAAGCGTGTGCTGACAATGACGTCATAGCGCCCTTCGGGAATGTCGCCAACAGTGACGTTTTCATTCCATACGCTGTCGCGGTTGATGCGTGGGTCGTCGGCATAACTGTACGCGGTGCGAAAGACGCTGCTGCGTCCAGCCCGCTTGATGTGCACAATAACCTCTGGCAGATACGCCCCCTGTGCATCCACGACGCGCCCAGCAATCATGCCGTAAGTGGCGTAGGGCCGCAGCCACATCTCCGGATTATGTGAGGCACTAAAACTGTCCGGATCGCCAACCCGAACCTCAAAATGCAGATGAGGTCCAATGGCAATGCCAGTATCCCCCACGCGGCCCAGACGATCCCCCAACGCGACCTGCTGGCCGGTCTCCACGTCTAGTTCGTCCAGATGACCATACAGTGAGTAAACTGGGCGTCCATCCAATGCGGTAAAGTCGTGAGCCAAGATCACGAGATTACCGTAATAATCCAGGCGCGGGCCAAACACGCGCTCGGCGTCGCTACCCGCATAGTAGACTGTCCCCCCCGCTGCGGCCAGCACCGGTGTGCCGCGCGGATTCTGGAACTCCACGCCATGATGCACCGGCCAATTACCCAAAGCAGTACTGCCAAAAGGATAGCTCCGATCCACGTAATCGGTTCCTCCCGGTGCAATGGGACGCGCCAACTGAAAGAAGGCGACCGGAGCCAGTGTAGGTGTTATGGATGGGGTGAAGGTATAAGTGGGCGTGAAACTAGGGCTGGGTGTGACCGTAGGGGATGCAGTAGCGGTCGGCGTGGGCGTCGCGCTGGGTGTGTGGGTAAGGGTCGGGGGGCGAGAAGTTGGTGTGGGTTGGGTCGCAATGACCGCAGCGCCCCCATTGTCCAGAGCAGGCACCGTGACAGCAAAAGGGGTTTGTGTGGCGCCCGACACACAGGCAGATAACCCCAACGCAGCCAACACAATAAAGATCATGAAGCGCACAGGCCATCCTGTTCTAACAACAAACACATTCACTCATAGGGTACCGGACGGTAATCACCGCTGTGATGTCCCAGATTTCGTTCGAGCACTTGATTCCGAGCTGACGCAGGCAATTGTAAATAAGACAAAGCCGCATCGAGAAGGGCATTCTGCGGTACCAAACCGATCAGCTCTGTGTGTGTGACGCGCACCTGGTGCGCATCTGCTGCATTCCGCAGGGCCTCCATCACCGCAAACAAACCGGTTTGTCGATAATCAATCACGTTCATAGACACTTGGGCCTGCTCGGCTACCATTAAGCCCAGTGCTTTGAGCTGCGGCAGCCCACCACCTGAATCGCGGATTTCACGCGCGATATTCTGCGCAATGCGAAGGTCGTCAGTATTCAGGTAGGCGTTGAAAGCGATCAACGGCCCACGTGCACCGACCGCTACTGCCCCAGCACTAGGCAAGATACCAGGCCCCAGGTCCGGCTGGCGGTCTGGGTCCTGTTGGATACTGGTTTTTAGGACTTCGTAAGGATCACGGCGCAGGTAAGCTAGGTTTGTGCGTTCTGGGCGCAGGGCGGCGGCCTCGTAAAAATAGACCGGCAGCTTCAACGACTCCGAGACGCGCTGCCCAAACTGATGCGCTAACGCTGCACAGTCCATCAGACTAATGCCGCGCAGGGGGATAAAGGGCACCACGTCCGCCGCACCAATGCGCGGATGCACACCGCTGTGCGACTCCAGATCAATCAAGTGTACCGCTGCTTCCACACCGCGAAATGCTGCATCAAGCACAGCCTCCGGTTCGCCCGCTAGCGTGAAGACGCTGCGGTTGTGATCCGGGTCCGCGCTGTCATCCAGCAGATGCACCCCCGGCCCACTGAGCGCATCACGCAGTGCCGCAATCACGTCCAATCGACGGCCTTCGCTGAAATTAGGCACACATTCGATCAGTGGCATGATGCTATGCCTCGTCTTCGTCCACAAAATCTGGGCGTTTGACCGTCATCGGCGCGCGTGTATCCGTTTCCTGTGCCAGCCGAACCAACGCGGCTTCGTCCAGAGTCTGGTTGTTCAACCGCTCGTAAAGATGCGCATTAGGCAGCGGATCCACGGCATAACGCCACTGTCCCTCGCCCGTCTCGCGCAGTACTGAGCGGCAGTGCGTACAGTGCACAGTATGTCGCGCGTTCGGAATCCCCAGAGTACGCCCCATACGGCGTTCAATGTCCAGTGTGCCTTGACGACAAACTGGGCAGCGCTGAATCACAAAACCATTGGCATAGCGTTCTACAACTGCGGCACCCCGCAGGTAAAGTGCCACGTAGAACAAAATGAGCAGAAGCGCCCCTCCTGCAACGACAGCCTCTGGGGGTAGAGCGGTGTCCGGGGCACCGGGCGTGCTAATACCTGGTGTGTCGTCATTACCAGAAAGCGTTGGCAGTACGACAATCGCTGAGACTTCCGTGCCAGTTGGCGTCACGGTCAGCGTGGGCGTATCCGTGGGCGTCGCGGTCAGCGTGGGCGTATCCGTGGGCGTCGCGGTCAGCGTGGGCGTATCCGTGGGCGTC
>CAYWGJ010000008.1:0-28119 GCA_964457835.1 uncultured Anaerolineaceae bacterium | reverse complement strand
CAGCGTAGACGTATCCGTGGGCGTCACGGTCAGCGTAGACGTATCCGTGGGCGTCACGGTCAGCGTAGACGTATCCGTGGGCGTCGCGGTCAGCGTGGGCGTGTAAGACGGTGTAAACGTCAAAGTGGGGGTCAGCCGCCGCTCGCTGATAACTGGCAGTGCCTCTAAGTCTTCAGCCCAGCGCACCAAACTCGCGCTGATCCACGCGAACCCATCCTCGCCATTACGGATCAATATCCAGGTCCCCGCCTCGTTACGGCTGACGGGTATCACCACCTCACCATTGGAAAGCTGGCCCAACCACTCGTAGATGATCCCTGGTCCAGCACGCAGAAAAGCACTGCCCACGTTGGAAAATACGTAATTCCCGTCCGGTGTCGCTGTGAACCAGGGTGCAGCAGTCTCTAAAGGACCATCAGTACGGGGAGTGGGAGTCAAAGAGTCATTACTGATGACGGGCAGGTTCGCGATATCAGTGCCCCAATCAGCCAGATCGCCCCGCAGCCAGCCGAAGCGTCCCGCATAGCGCAGCAGCACCCACAAGCCGTTTTCGCTGCGGCTAACGGGGCGCAGGCTGTCGGCTTGGCTAAGAACACCTACCGCGGGAAAATTCTGACCAGGGCCACTGCGAATCAATGCAGCAGAAACCAACAACCTATTCTCTGGGACTGCAAGAGTCTCGGTGCCAATGGGACCAGGCAGAGTCGTCTGGGCAACCGTACCCAGGCTTAAAGCTCCCAAGAGCAAAAGCAACCCCACAGCCGTTAACCAAGCTGCGTGTTGTCGATGTCTCACACGCCCGTCCCTTCTGCGATGCCAGACCACTGCTTAGCATTTCTCGTGCGGCGCATAGTAGCACGGAACAATTTTCTAACCAAGTGCTGGCTAATCATTGGCCTTAGGGCGCTTCCATGATGAAGGTCATCGCATCCTCCAACTGAAAGCTGTCCGCGAAAAGTCGCACGGACCATGACCCCGGCACAAATTCCACAATGTCAGGTGTGATGTAGAAATAGAAACACCATTCATCATAAGGGACTTCGGTCATGAAGTCGAAAGCGTAGACCTGTTCGCCTTCGTAATACCACTCCGAAGCCAGGCTCACGCCAGCTTCGATGTTCTGCACACGAGCGGTGGCATAGATGCGCGCGTCCGCGGTGCTAAAGGTGGCTTGCGAGACCTGTGCACAGCCATCACCCGGGTTCACGGCACGAGTCATGCCAGTCTTCTGAAAATAACGCTGTCCGGCAAACTCTGCGACAATAGTGCCGTCCAGTGTGTTATCAACAACACGCTCCGGGGTCGGTGTCACGATGCCCTGCAAAGTGGCGGCAAGCTGTTGATTGGCCCCCTGTACAGCCGCCAAGGTCGCTTGCCCGGCAGTGAGCGTCGCAGCAGTCTGAGTTCGTTGACTCAGGTCTGCCTCCACCAACAGCACCGCTTCTGTGCTGAAAGCGACGTTTTCCGCAGCCATCGTCGCTTCGGTATCATCCCCGGTAAACGCAGCGCAGGCGCTGAGCAGCGGGCACAACAGGAGTAAGCAGCCGATCTGTAAGGAACGCATGATGAGGGTATTCCTTCAATACAAACGCCGGGCATTAACAGGCCCGCGCTTTTACGGTATGATACGGGCCGTTCTCAGCGTGCATTGTACCGGAGTAAATCACGATGACCAGACAAAGAGTGTATGCCGCCATCGGTATCAGCCTAGCTGTATTGATGGGTGTGACCTTGTTCCTGCCTGCCATTGCCCCTAATAACCCCAACGTGGTCACACACGACACTGTGCCCACCCCCAACCCCATTCCGACCTTACCGCCACCTGTCACGGACTTCGACGGCATTACCTTCGAGTCCGTCTATCTGCACCCCTCCGGCATGTATCAGATCACCTACCCCAACGGCTGGACGCCCACCAGCCCCAGCAACAGTGAGACCCTCGTCCAGGTCAATTTCAACAATGACCAGACCCAAGGCGTACTAGAAACCACCATCCAGACACTGGACACGCCGCCCACAACCTTGGAAGAACTCAGCGATTATCTGAACAGCAGCTTCTTGCAGAGCACCTGGCGCGGTTATACCAGTTGGAACGAAACCGCCCGGCGTATCGACGAGGAAGCCGAGCAGGTTGTCATCGACTTCGAGCTGACACTGAGCCAGCAGAACTTCTTGGCGCGCCACCTGGCCTGGCTGGAGGATGGTCGCATCTACATGGTACGCTCCATCGCACCGGAAAACGCGGTGGACTACCTGCGCTTCATGCTGGAGAACATGGTGGATTCCATCGAGCCAGTGCCGCTCTACGTCGATGGCCCCGGGTCCTGGACCGCTTACCACAACCCGGATGACGGGTATATCCTGCGCCATCCGACAAGCTGGTTCGTCAGTGACGGCGAACCCGGTGTGCCGGTCACAATGCAAAGCGGTGACAGCGTACTGCGCATCGAAACCCTACCCGACAACAGTATCGCCAACGAAGACGCAGCCCTGTCTTTCGTCGAAACCCTGCGACCGGATGCCGCGTTAGGCAGTGCTCAAGCGGTCACGCGCAGCGGCGGCAGCGGTTATCTCGTCAGCTACCAGACGGCCAACCTAGACGGCGAAGCTATCAGCGGCGGCGTGCTGCTGCTCAACGCCGAAGCAGGCGACACGCTCTACACGGTGGATGCGCGTGTGGCGGGTTTCACTGAGGACTTGAACGGGGAAGACGGCTTGTCCACTCGTGTCAGTGAGCTGGGCGGTATTCTGGAGTCCTTTAACCTGACTGATGGCCTGGGTCTACCCGCAGCTGAAGCAGAGCCAGAAGCTTAACCCCAACAAACTGAGGCAATCGCGAAGGTGGACCGCGCAACGGTCCGCCTTTTTCATTTGCGGGGAGCGGGCTTTGCGTTACCATGGACACGGAATCCACTGTAAAAGGACGACGACCCATGGATGTAATCGACCTGAGAAGTGATACGGTGACTCATCCCACCCCAGCAATGCGTGAAGCAATGGCTAAGGCCGTCGTGGGGGATGATGTCTACGGGGAAGACCCGACCGCGAACCGCCTGGAAGCGGAAGCCGCCGAACTGTTAGGCAAAGAAGCCGGTCTGCTGGTCACCAGCGGCACCCAAGGCAACCTCATCGCCCTGCTGACCCACTGCGCGCGCGGCGAAGAGGTAATTCTGGGCGACAAAGCGCATACCTTCGTCTACGAAGCAGGCGGCATGGCAGCGCTCGGAGGCATTAACCCCCATACCGTGCCAGTGCACCCAGACGGCACCCTGGACCTGGACGACATCCGCCATGCGGTACGCGGCCCTAACTATCACTTTCCCCGCACCCGCTTGATTACCTTGGAGAACACACAAGGCACGGTAGGCGGTATGCCCATCAGTGTGGAATACACCCGCAGCGTCGCAGAGATCGCACGCGAGCACGGCTTAAAGCTGCATATTGACGGCGCGCGAATCTTCAATGCCGCCGCGGCCCTGAACGTGTCAGCAGCAGACCTCATCGCCGATGCTGACAGCATGACTTTTTGCCTGTCCAAGGGGCTGTGCGCGCCGGTTGGATCAGTGCTGGTGGGCGACAAAGCCTTCATCGATGAAGCACGCCGCACCCGTAAGGTCGTCGGTGGTGGGATGCGCCAAGCCGGGATCATCGCCGCTGCGGGCTTGATCGCTATTCATGACATGGTAGACCGCCTGGCGGAAGACCACGAAACTGCCTGCCAGTTGGCCCAGGGTATAGCGGAACTGCCTCATGTCCACGTGGACCTGAGCAGCTTGAAGACCAACTTCGTGTTCTTCGACCTGCTTGAAAGCGCACCACTCACGCCGGATGAATTCGTGCAGCGCCTGGATGACGACCACAACATCAAGATGCGCCCCTATCCTGGCTTCAAACGGACCTTCCGTGCCGTGACGCATTACTGGATCAGCTCGCAGCGCGTTGAGACGGTGCTGCGGGCCATGCGTGAAGTGTTAGCTGCATGAGTATGGGTTACGATCCGGAAGAACCACTGTCATCCGTGGAGGAGGCCGACACGGACAGTCCTCGTGCAAAGCCGGATTTTCGTGCGCAGCTTTCCGAGGCACTGCGGGCCTCACGCACGCCTGATACCAGCGCGAACACGTCCGACGTCGAAGCAGCACACGAAGCCTCTCAAGGCAGCGCAGTGCCAAGCTACCGCGGGGCATCCAATGATCCAGTGTTCGGCTTTTTGCTGGCCCTGGCATTAGCGGTGGGCCTGGCTCCGATGATCGGGGCGGGGCAGGCAGACTTGCGCTACACCCTCACCTGGGGAGTGTTGGCTGGGTTCGGTGTTGCCTCCTGGCTGTTTGGGCGCAGCGCGCGCGTGGACCAGGAACCTGTCGAAAACGTTGTCTGGGGCGTCAGTTTCGGCCTGATTATCGGCATCCCCCTGGTGGCCTTCGGTGGCAGCACCTTAGCAACAGCGGTGGAGCTGCTCTTCGGCATGATGTCTTTGGGCACCGTCACCGCTTACCTCGTGTTCGTCATGCCCACAGCCGAGACACTCTTCTTCCGCGCGACGATGCAGGAAGACCGTCCTTTCTGGATGATCGGACTCATCGCGGCTTTGTGGTCGGTGGTGCTCTTCTTCCCACTGATGGACCTAGGGCGCTACCCAATCGTCGCTATGGTAATCGCGGCGGTGCTGGTCATGCTCAACTTGGTCTATAGCTATGTGCGTCAACGCAATGGGCTGGCGGCGGCCTGGATCACACAGCTCGTTGTGAACATGACCGTGATCTTGATCCCCTTCTTGAGCCGTGCTTAACTGGACTTAAACACTTGTTCTAAGCAGCGGTTCTGAAGTAGGATAGTACTATCGTTCTCGCAAACAGAGTAAACCGGAGGGCTTCCGCGCTATGCCATTCATCGAAGCACCGACGACCTTTTACATGGGGCGGCGCTATGACCCTGGTCAAGCGCGCGTCACAGACGATGTGGTGTACTACGACTCCCGCGATCTGACGACGCACGCGGTCGTTGTAGGTATGACAGGCAGCGGCAAGACAGGCTTGTGCGTCACCATGCTGGAAGAAGCAATCATCGACAACATTCCAGCCATCATCATCGACCCCAAAGGCGACATCACCAACCTGATGCTGACCTTCCCAGACATGCGCCCACAGGACTTTCAACCCTGGATCAACGTTGATGACGCGCGCCGCGCCGGGCTGAGCATCCCGGATTATTCCGTAGATGTGGCGCAGCGGTGGCGAGATGGCCTGGAAAGCTGGGGGATTATCCCAGACCGGCTGCGCGTGTTGCAGAAAATCGCCAAATACAGCATTTACACCCCTGGCTCAGACGCCGGTTTGCCCATCAGCATCCTGGCTTCACTGCGTGCCCCGCGTGAAGGCTGGTTAGGCAACGAAGAGGCCCTGCGCGAGAAGATCAACGGCATCACGACCGCGCTGCTGGCCTTGATTGGCATAAACGCAGAACCGGTCAAGGATAAAGAACACGTCCTGATCGCCAACATCTTCGAGCACGCTTGGAGCCAAGGCCGCGACCTGACCCTGGAAGAGATTATCCTACAAGTGCAGAAACCGCCTTTTGAAAAACTGGGCGTGTTCCCGATTGATAAATACATCAGCGAGAAGGCGCGCATCAAGCTGGCGATGGACCTCAACAGCATCGTAGCCGCACCATCTTTCCAAAGCTGGCTTGAAGGTCAGCCGATGGACATCCCCAAACTGCTGCGACAGCCCAATGGCCGCCCACGCGTGTCCATCTTCTACATTGCGCATTTGTCCGAGGCAGAGCGTATGTTCATCATCACGCTGCTGCTGGAAAACCTGCTGGGCTGGATGCGCACTCAAGGCGGGACAACCAGCCTGCAAGCCTTGCTGTACATTGATGAGATGTTCGGCTATTTTCCGCCCTACCCTAAAAATCCGCCCACTAAGGAACCCTTGATGCGTCTGCTGAAGCAGGCCCGCGCCTTCGGGCTAGGCTTGATCCTGGCGACGCAGAACCCCGGTGACCTGGATTACAAAGGCCTGACCAATGCCGGCACCTGGTTCATCGGACGGTTGCAGTCGGAAAACGACAAACAACGCATGGTTGCCGGGCTGCGCAGCATGGCAAACGCTAACGAAGCAATGGACATGGACGACGTGGAACAGCTCATCGCTGACCTGACGCCGCGCGTGTTTTTGATGCGCAACGTGCACGATACCCACGGGCCGGTGCTGGTCCACACTCGCTGGGCCATGAACTACCTGCGTGGCCCACTAACTCGCCAGCAGGTACAGGCGCTGATGGCCGCACAGCGCCAAGAGCTGATGACACAAGTGGCCGCACAATATGGTCAGCAGCAGGGAGCTGCCTGGGGGATGCAGGCACAGTCAACACCTATGCCAGGCCGCCCGCCTACGCTGCCAGGCCGTCCCATGACCGTGCCGGGTGCACGCTTCGACACCAATGCACCAACGCAGCCTATGCCGCAAACACCACCGCTGCCGGACATGAATCAAAATACAGTCCCGCGCGAGCAAGTCGCTTTTCCCACCGACCCTTACGACTCGCAGCGTACCCAACCGGGTACACGCGCACCCGCAGGTTTCTCTGAGCATCAACCACCAGTATCCGCTTCAGTCGATCAGTATTTCCTACCGACACTCGTCACCAGCCAACAAGCCGTCATCGATTGGGAGCAGCGCACGCAGTTCCAAGCCCAGCAGTTAGCCATGATGACCCTGATCTACCGCCCAGTGCTGCTGGCACAAGCAGCGGTACGTTACCAAGACAAAAAGGCACAGTTCTACGTCTCGCGCACTTACGCCTTCCAGGTGAAAGACTTGCAGCGTTCCGGCATCGTCCATTGGGAAGATATGCAGGCTCCGCCGGTAGACTCGCGCAGCATTCAGCATCAGCCGACCACGCAAGCCCTCTTTGGTGACCTGCCACCAGGCTTAAGCGACAGCAGCCGTATGACCGCACTCAAACGCGAAGTCGTCGATATGCTTTACAACACCGCACGTATCACCGTGCCCTTTAACCCGGAGCTGAAGATTTACGGGCACCCAGACCAAGACTTCGAAGAGTTTCACGCACGGGTACAGCAGGCCGCACGCGAAAAACGCGATGCCGAAATGGATAAAACCACTGGAAAATATGGCACCTTGATGGAACGACTGGAAGATCAACTGCGCAAGAAGGAATTCGAACTGAACGCGGAGCGCAAAGAACTGCGTGATCGCCGCCGTGAGGAAACCTTCACAACGGGTGAAGCGATGTTCAGCCTGATGCGCGGACGCACCAACTACACCGTTTCACGGATGAGCCGTGCCACGCGTTACCGTCGGCAAACCCAGGAAGACCTGACCGAAAGCCAGATCGCCATCCGCGAAATCGAAGAAGAAATGGACCGCACCGAGCAAGAATACGAGGGGGTGCTGCGCGACATCAATGAGCGCTGGGCCAAGATCGCAGCGCATATCGAAGACTATATCGTGAGTCCTTACAAGAAGGATATTCAACTGGAGCTGTTCGGGATCGGCTGGGTACCCTACTGGTACGCTATCATCAATCAACAACCGGTGCTGCTTTCGGCTTTTGTCTAAGGGCTTTACCTGCCGCTGCCGTTGGCTTTGCGCTGTCGGCAGCGGTGAGTCTCATATGATCTTCCGTTTTCGGGGACAGCCTTTCGCTTTACAATGATGTTGTGACGCTTTCCAGCCGCGAGGTGTACCACTTTGGAACTGCTGCTTGTCTACGCTGGCATCTTTTTTGCCCTGCTCTACGGACTCCACGCCCTATTTCGCACAATACGGCGCACAGAGCAGGTGACATTCATTGACATCGCACTGGTGTTCCTGACCGCATTGCTTATGCTGGTCGCTATGATTCAAGCGGGTATGGATGGCCTGCCTAACCCTACTGTGGACCGCTTGGTTTTTGCCCTCGGCGGGGTGATACTGCTCTTTGGCTTGGTCTTGACCGCCATTGAGTTTTTCCGCCCACAGCGACTGAAGCAATCACGCGGGTTGCTGGCGTTGTTCAGTGGCCTGCTGCTGCTGATTGCCAGTGTCGCTGTTCCCTTCGCCTCAGTGTATATCGCACTGCCCGCAGACCGTCCCTCAACAGCGCAGGCAGATGGTCTGCTGCCGGTTGAAGTGAGTGATACCAACACACCAGAAATCAGCGCTGAACAGCAGGCACGCTTTGAAGCGGTGCTCACCAGCCTACTGAATATCGTCAGTGAAGAAACTGGGCTAGACCTTGACGGCGTCCTCAGCGCATTGGACAACGGTCAGACCATCGCACAGCTTGTCGAGAATAACGACGGCAGTGTCGATCGGGTCATCAACGATGTCACTGACCTCTTCATCGAACAAATACAAATATCACTAGACAAGGGTGAAATCAGCCGCATGGATGCTGCCAGTGCGATCACTTTTGCGCGTGTTGGCATCAGCTTAGCCGTCAACAATGATATTCGCTCCCTGGCACGGATGGGCCAAGAAGAAGCCGGAGATACCGTGGAAGATATCGATATCCCCGATGAAAACGAGTCCTTCTTCGCGTTTCTAACCACAACGGCCACGCCAGCACACGCAGAGACAGATGCCAACACCGTCGTAGCACAGGCCCCCGCAGCAACAGAGACGCCGCGGCCCACAGTCACACAAACACCGACGGTCACCCCATCGCCATCACGCACACCACGCCCATCTCCCACCGCGACCAACACGCGACAGCTTTACGTGTCCCCCACCCCGACGCACACACCAACCCTACCTAATCCCTGCCTCGCGGTGATGAACTACAACGTCAACATGCGTGCCGAGCCAAACCTGGACGCCGAGCTATTGACAACCGTGCCCTACGAAGCCGTCGTCAACGTCTACAGCCAAAACGAGGACAGTACCTGGTGGTATGCACAGTATGAAGAGGCCGTCGGCTGGCTCAGCGGTGAATTCATCCAGCTTACATCATCGTGCCGCTTGCTTCCTGTGCGTGCATCGCGCTAGACTGTTCGACACACAACAGCTTACACGACCGAACACGCGAGACCGCATTCATGCCCACACCCTTTACCCATCTCGAAATTGCGCAGCGCCTGCTGCGTGACCCGCAGCTCAGCGCGGTGCATCGCCAACAGCTCCATGAGTCCTTAGGGGCCTTTCTGCTGGGCAGCATTGCAGCGGATGCGCGTGTGAGCGGCGGCACGCCGCGTGAAACCACCCACTTCTACGCTTACGGCCAACCCATCGAACAACATCCCTGGGAACGGATGCTCACAGAATGGTCCGCGTTAAGGCAGCCACGCGATGCTGCGCATCAGGCTTTTGTGGCAGGCTATGTCGCACACTTAGCCGTTGATGAATACTGGTCCTTGAACATGGTGAAGCCCAACTTCGCCGACCGCCATTGGGCCGACCGCCGCCGTCGTTTTTTGATGCTCCATGTGATCCTTATCGTTATGGATGAACGCGACTACACGCGCTTGAACCCCTGGCAAGCGGATGCCCTCCAGCACGCCACCCCGCGGCAGTGGTTAGCATTTATCACCGACGACGACCTGTGCGCCTGGCGTGACCTAATCCATCGACAAATCACCCCAGATGGGCAAAGCGAGACGTATGACATCTTCGGCGAGCGCACCGGCCTAGGAGCGGATGCACTGCGCAGCCTGATGGATACAGATGACAAGCTGCATACCAATCTTTGGCAGCACATCCCACAGCCGGTACTAGCCGAAGTTGAAGCCGGGATGTACGTTTTTGCCCGCTCACAGATGAGCCGCTATTTATCTGGAAGCAGCGTACCTTGATCTTCACGGGCATAGATGCAGAGCGCTGCACTAAGGCCCAGCATCCACCAAAAGATCAAGGCGAAACGATCCCAGATGGCGATAGCATCCGCTAAACCATAGACGCTGTGACCAATTAGCCCGGCGGCCACCCCGACAGCTGCCGCCTGCACCAACTCATCCCCACGCGACCAAGCCGTGTGCAGCATCCACAGTGCAGCGCCATATAGCCACAGCACCACAACGATTCCTGGCCAGCCCACATCCGCCGCGAATTGCAACAGTTCATTGTGCGGGTGCACCGCAAAAGCATCCGGGAAGTTAGGCGTAGGGTAAGCCATGCGCACAACAGGCGCGCGATACATGGCAATGCCCACCCCGCTGACCGGGTAGTCCACCAGCATAGCCACAGCGCTGTGCCACAGCTCAGCACGATGGTCGAGGCTGGTTGTATCTTCAATGGGCGAGAACTGCATCGCCAAAGACGCCGCCGCAAAGGGGTTTGTGATGATGAGCACCTGCACCAACAGCACCACACCAACCATCAGCCCTGCTGTAAGCCGCCACCAACGCCCCGGAGTCAGTACAATCAACAGGCCCACAATAGCCCCCAACAACCCCGCAATACTGAGACCCAAAACCAAACCACACAACATCAACATAGGACCAACACCCGCCCACCACCAACGCCGACGCACGGCCAATGCAGCGGCAATCGGCAGCAGCCAAGTCAGTGCCCCAGCCAGCTCATTAGGATTAAAGCCACCAGACCACAACGCTGCTTCAAGACGCGGCAGTGCATCAGTGATAGCTGGTGCGCTTGCAGACCAACTGA
Source organism: uncultured Anaerolineaceae bacterium (assembly GCA_964457835.1). Classification (GTDB taxonomy): domain Bacteria; phylum Chloroflexota; class Anaerolineae; order Aggregatilineales; family Phototrophicaceae; genus CAYWGJ01. Next base: position 17,506 of record CAYWGJ010000008.1, on the reverse strand, counting down.
CCGCCGTCAAGCTCAAAACGCCTAAGAAGAGTGCCGCTGCTGCACTGAGTCCCAACGGCACACGCAGCCGATGTCCACGCGCATATTCACCCAAGGCGGCAACCACAACTGCTCCCAGCAGCGGCCTATAAAGCAGGATTATGCCGCGCGTAGGATAAGGCGCGGTAAACACGCTTAAGATCGCTAACCAAAAGAGCGCCAAAATGGGCAGGTCCAGCGCCGTAGCCGTCCATAAACGCCGATAAAGCCACCAACGCGCCGCGAGAACCAGCAGCATGAGTCCGATCAAGCCAACCCAAGCATCACGTGTAGGACTGGGATACCAATAGGCCAGTGCGGTTATAGCAATAATGAGCCATTCTAAGCGCAGCAGCAGTCGGGCGGAGCGATCTATCGGGTTTGTGTTTTTGAACTGGAACACCGGATTGCTCTTTATAAAACTTACACCTTTGCACGAGAAAATGATCTGAAATGTCAATGGTAGGGTGACCAGGCGCGCAGTTTAGGCTATCATAAGCATGAGGCGTGTCTGGTCTGTCCACTCCGTAATCGTGACGAGCATAGCTGCGTTGGTCTGAGTTCTGCCTCAGTGTAATACTATTTTGTCTGGGCAGACAGGCCAACACACAGAGAGGTTGTAAAGATGATTCATCAGGTCGTGACCCGGGTTTCGATTGACTCATTCCACAGCCGTTCCGCAGGGAAAAAAGTGGTGCTGCTGTATCCATGGACCAATTATCGCAACCTTTTCTTGACCCACTTCTTGCAAAGCGCCCATGATGGCCTGCTTTACTTTCGCATTGCCGAAGATAATGCCCGCCTCAACGATTGGGTGGCAGCCATGATCGAAGAACTGGATGCGGTCCTGGGTGGCTTCGGTGCACAAACGCGCGCGGCATTGACTGTGGGCAAGCCTGAAGCCATTGGTACAGCTCTAGCTGCTGACCTTGCGACCTATCACAGCGATTCAGTCGTCTTGTTTATTGATGAGCTGGACCGGGTACCGCTCAACAAGCCATTTCAGCAGTTTGTGCGCAGCCTGGTGGATGCCATGCAGCCAAATACGCAGTTGGCTTTTAGCTCACGCCTGTTGATGCATCAGCCCTGGTATGATATGGTTGCAGACGGTGAGGCTGTTGTGCTGGGCACCGAGCATCGCAAAAATGACGTCATTTTCACCGTGGAAGAAACCCCTAAGCCACAGCTTGAGGTGTACGGCCTAGGGCGCGGATATGCGCTGGTCAACGGACAGCAGATCACCAATTGGGATGGTGCACTGCCGCGCAACCTCTTCTTCTTTTTTATCGACCGCCCGTTAATCACGCGCGACGAGATTTTCGAAGTCTTCTGGCCTAACCTCAGTGTAAAGGAAGCCACCAACGTCTTCCACGTGACCAAGCGCAAGATCAGTGAGCGAATCACGATGAAGGTAGACGCATCCGGCAGCTTTGAGCTGACTCAGTACGCCAGCGGTTTCTACATGCCCAGCGACAAGATCGTGCGTCATTACGATGTCGATGACTTTCAAGAAGCTGTAGAACAAGCATTGGTCGCCACAGACGAACGCAAAGAAGAGATGCTGTACAGGCGCGCTATCGACCTGTATAAAGCGCCCTTCTTGCAGACAATCGACATGCCCTGGGTCTCTGACCGCCGCGAACATCTGAAACAGCTTTACGCACAGGCCCTCATCGGCATGGGACGCATTCACCTGCGGCACAATGCACTGGAGCGCGCTTTGGGCTTCTTCACGCGGACGCTGAAAGAAACGCCCGAACGCGAAGACATTCACCGCGAAGTGATGAAACTCTATCTCAAGCTGGGTATGATTAACGATGCCGAAACGCAATACTATCGGCTGGAAGCGATCCTGGAGCAGACTGTCGGCATTTCGCCATCGAGAGAGACACGCGAGGTCTATCAAGCAATCAGCGACCAGCTCTAAGCGATGTCATCAAAAGGGGATGTCGCCCTCGTCGTCGTCAGCACTCGGCGGCTCGTCATCCTCACGGTCAAAGAGGCTCGGCAGGTCGTCGATATCTTCATCGGCGGCCTCGCCCAAAGCGTCACCGTTGGTTTCGCTGGTCTCGTGAGACTGCGTGTAACTGCGTTCGTCGTCATCGAGCAGATCATCCGGCGCTGGACGAAAATCATCTTCAACAGCAGCCACGGCATCATCAGGGGGCACGTCACCGTAAATGACGCGCAGCATACCGGGCAAATAACGGTCCATAATCATGATGTTGGTGTAGACCATGGGTTTGATGAGGAAGTGATTGAGCGTGGTGCCTTCAACATCGATGCTGGTTTTATAGCGTATCTCACCGTCGCGGAAGTCAAGCTCAAAGTTACCGATAATCATCCTGTAGTTGGCACGGGCAATGAACTCAGCGATGGCCGACCGTTTCGCTTCGGGTGCGTTGATAGGCGACACGGAGTAAAACACGAACTGCTGCTGTTCCTCACGCGCTTGAGCGTAGCAGGTCCAGCGGGCATTCTTACCGGTAAAGCCCATACGCAGGATCGGCAGGCCTTCCATCCATGAAAATTTCCAGTCGTCAGCTTCGAAAAATTCAATCAGGGCGTTGAAGATTTGTCCCTTAAGCATTGGGTGTGTGCACTTACTCCCCTTCGATACTGTCCTGGTCACCTAACGCGGACAGGTCTTCGCTTTCGTCAACACGCGGTAGACTATCGGCACCATCCAGCGTTTCCAGCGGCTGTATGCTGCCAATCACCGGCTGCGGTAGGTCGTGATGTTCCTCTGGTTCGCGCGTCGGGTTTGGTATGACCCCTGAGCGTGTAGTAGGTGATTGGCTACTGCGAGAGCGTCTGACAGGGTTCTGCATGGCTATGGTTGAAACCTCAAACTTAAGGTTTTGAATGCATAAAATCAGCTTACTCGCTTTTAGGAGTAGATGCAAGCCATTTGGAGAAGACGCATACGTTATATTAATCCGTAACTAACTCACCAAATCAGAAGAACAGCACAGTTAACCCCGGCCCATTTTGAGTCAATTCATAAAGTAGGCCGGGGTAATCCAGCAAGATGAGCGCTTATTTCAGTGCTTCAGTAGCGGACCAGGTATGCGCAATGGACTCATACACAATGGTCAACATTTCTTCCACCAACTCAGTGGACCCCGTGTCGAAATCGGTATAGCGCACGGATTGAATGTAAGCGCCCTTCAGCGTCCAGCGGCGCGTTTCAATGCCATCATCCACGGCAACTAATGCGAGTTCACGGGTGGCTTGCGACCCTTTCGTTTCCGCGTCGCGCAACCACTTGTTGAAAGGCAGGTTGCCATCACGCTGCACCATCTTCGTCACAACCACCACGCGGGGGGCGTCTGGGTCCAGGTTATAGGGGGTAAAGCCCAGCACGCGCAAAACGCCGCTGGCTGTTTCACCCTCGATCTCCACACTGAACTCATTCGCGATCAAGCTGTCTACAAAGATCATCTCAATGTCGGCCATATCGTCCACCGCTCCTTTATGCCCTTAATCGACTGCACGACCAGCTCAGTATACCTGATGCCGACACGCCGTGCACCCTGCCCGATCGGGGACGCATTGGTCAGCGGCGCGCAGAAATGCTATGATGAGCCGAATACAACACTTCAACCATTAGAGATCATCCCTCATGACTGCACTTCCTAACTCCGCCTATTTCCAGTTCACACCAGACCTACGCATCAGCCGACTGCTAAATGGTATGTGGCAGGTTTCCGGCGCACATGGCCGCATTGACCCTAAGCGCGCCATTGACACCATGATCGCTTATCATGACCAAGGACTCATCACCTGGGATCTAGCCGATCACTACGGCCCAGCCGAGGAATTTATCGGGCAATTCCGCCGCCGCCTAGCGACCGAACGAGGCAGCGAAACTTTGGAGACCGTGCAGGCCTTCACCAAGTGGGTGCCCCGCCCAGAACCGATGACCCGCGAGCGTGTTGAGCGTGCTGTTGGCCTCTCTTGCCAGCGGATGGGCGTAGAAACGCTGGACTTACTGCAATTCCATTGGTGGGAGTACCGCTTCCCAGGCTATTTCGATGCGCTGCGGCACATGGCAGACCTGCGTGATGAGGGCAAAATCCGCCACCTTGCCCTAACCAACTTCGACACGCTGCGTTTGCAAAAGATCACCGACCATGGCATTCGCATCGTGTCCAACCAGGTGCAGTATTCCATCATCGACAGGCGGCCTGAAATCGCCATGGTCCCTTATGCGCAAGCTCACGACATCACCCTGCTGACCTACGGGACTCTGGCCGGGGGCCTGCTCAGTGATCGCTACCTGAACCAGCCCGAACCCGGCGACCGCGCGCTGAACACCGCCAGCCTGCGCAAGTACAAGAACATGATTGATGCCTGGGGCGGCTGGCTACTGTTCCAGGACTTACTGCGAACGCTGCGCGCCATAGCGGACAAACACGGTGTCAGCATTGCCAACGTGGCCGTGCGCTATATTCTGGAAAAGCCCGCCGTAGTCGGCGTTATTGCCGGGGTGCGCTTGGGCCTCAGTGATAACCGCCGCGATAACCTGCGCATCTTTAGCTTTCAGCTTGATGCCGACGACCATACCCAGATAAATAGCCTTGCTGACCGCGCCAACGACTTGTACGCGCGTATTGGTGACTGCGGCAGCGAGTACCGGAGGTAACTAAAGATGCAATACGGCGCTGTTTTCCCACAACTTGAACTCCCCAGTGATCCTTTTGTCATCCGCGACTACGCTCAAGCTGTTGAGTCGATGGGTTATCAGTACATTATGGCCTATGACCATGTGCTGGGGGCCAACCCTAATCGCCCCAGTGGGTGGAACGGCCCCTACACCTACCGTGAGTCCTTCCAGGAACCCTTCGTACTGTTCGGCTACCTAGCCGGGCTGACTGAACACATCGGCTTTGCGACTGGCATCCTCATCCTGCCCCAACGCCAGACTGCACTCGTCGCCAAGCAAGCCGCACAGGTAGACGTACTCTCTGGTGGGCGGCTGCGGCTGGGCGTCGGCATCGGCTGGAACGCGGTCGAGTACGAAGCCCTAGGCGAAAACTTCCGGGATCGCGGTAAACGCAGCGAAGAACAGGTACAGCTTTTACGCGCGCTGTGGACGGAGAAGCTAGTCACATTCCAGGGCAAACACCACACCATCACCGATGCCGGGATCAACCCACTACCTGTACAGCGCCCCATTCCCGTGTGGTTCGGTGGCATGGCGGACGCTACCCTAGACCGCGTCGCGCGCCTGGGTGATGGCTGGATTCCCAACCCGGCTCCCTTTGAGCGCATTCGCCCAATGATCGATACGCTGCGCGAACGCCTAGGTCACTATGGCCGCCGCGCGGAAGGCTTCGGCATCGACGTGCGCGTCAGCGTGAAGACACAGCCGCAGGCCGACTGGCTGCCGTACCTGGAGACCTGGCGCGGTCTGGGCGCGACTCACGCGGGTTTCAACACCATGGGCGTGGGCCTCACGTCTCTGGAACAGCACCTGGATGCTTTGCGCCGCTTCGCCGCAACCGTCGGCGTGGGGCAGGCGTAGGCCGAACGCCGCGCCGTCAAAGCCGCCGAATTGGGTATCATCCACCATATGGACGAACAGACACAAACCGCTATCGATTGGCAGATTTGGCAGGCACGGCTGCGGCGCTACGGACCATCGGCTTTTCATTGGGTGCTGCGATTGGTGCTTTTTGCCATGATCGCAGCGCAGCTTGCGCCAATGAGCAGCCGCGCACCGCTGGGTCCACCGCAGACGGTCGAGACACAGCAGCCACAGGTCTGTGTGCATACCCGCTTGATTGACGAGGTGCCCGAATGGGCGATGCAGAAGTCGCTTGTCGCTGTGCGTGAAATGGGAGCCGGTACGATTGTCGAGTTTTTCCCTTGGGCCTACATTGAGCAAGCTCCAGGCGTTTATGACTGGTCGCAAGCGGATAAGATCATCAAACATGCCGAGAATCAAGGGCTGCGTGTGGTCGCACGTATGGGCTTTGTGCCCCCCTGGGCGCGGCCTGATCCAGGAGAACAGCCAACGACCTTCAACTATTTGCCAGATAACAGCTATGACTCTTTCGCTGACTTCGTGGCCCTGTTCGCTGCACGCTACGCCGGTACCGTAGATGACCTCATCATCTGGAACGAGCCGAACTTAGCCTTTGAGTGGGGCTACCGTCCGCCAGACCCAGAAGCCTACGTGCGCCTGCTCAGTGAAGTGTACCCACGAGCAAAGCAGGCCAATCCCGACGCGCAAATTCTGGCCGGGGCACTGGCCCCCACCCTGGAGCCGGAAGGCAGTCCGCACGGACTCAGTGAGTTGATCTACCTGGAGCGGATGTATAGGGCAGGTGCACATGGCCTCTTCGACGCGCTGGCCGTGCATACCTACGGCTTCACCCATCCGCCAGATGATCCCCCTTCACCGGATAAGCTCAACTTCCGTCGCGCCGAACTACTGTACGAGATCATGATCGCTAACGATGACGCCAAGACGCCGGTTTACATCACCGAAAGTGGCTGGAACGATCACCCGCGCTGGGCACTGGCGGTACGTCCGTCGCAGCGCGTAGCCTATACCGTGGATGCCTTTCGTTGGGGTGCGGAGCACTGGCCCTGGCTGGATCGGCTGTGCGTATGGGCGCTGCGCTATCCTCGCCCAACCTACAGCTATCCAGACAGTTTCACACTCATCACACCTGACTTTCAAGTTAAGCCAATTTACTACGCGATCCAGAATTACGCGCGCGGCTGGGAATCGGATGCTATCGCAGAAGGCAGTGCCCCCTGGCTGCCTGCACCGTTGAAGGTTAAGTGATGGGCGGCATAACGCGCCGCACCCTGGCGACACGAACGGCACGGCTGGCCTTCATCGCGCTGATGCTGCTGGTCGTGGCGTTAGTGGTCAAACGCTGGATCGACCGACACGGGACGCCACCACCACTGTCGGAGCTATTCCCCAACGGAGAACTAGTAATCGGCGTGGATGGCAGCTACCCCCCATTTGGCGTGGCCGACGCGAACGGCCAGCTTTCCGGGATTGACGTGGCTGTCGGCCAAGCATTGGCGCAGCAAATCGGCGTGGAGCGCGTGCGTTTCATCAATATGGGCTTTGACGGTCTGTACGACTCGCTCATCAGCGGCCAGGTGGATGTGGTGATCGCCGCGCTGCGCATTGATCCCTTCCGCACGGCAGATGTGCGCTACACTTGGGCCTACTTCAATGCCGGGCTGATGTTGGTAACGCCAGCGGACTCGCAAATCGGGTCGATGGACAGTTTATCAGGGCGGAGGCTGGCCTACGAGTATGGTTCAGAGGGAGATGCTGAAGCGCGGCGCTGGCTGCGGCGCATTCCGTCCTTTGAGACGCAGCCCTATGCGCTGCCCGACCATGCGCTGGATGCCGTGCGCCTGGTTCAAGCAGACGCTGCTGTGGTGGAAGCGATCAGCGCGCGGCTGTATTTGAGGCAGTATCCAGCCTGGGACGTACAGCGGATACAGGTCAGCGATTCTCTGTTTTCAGCAGCGGTGCGCTATGATCGCGAATGGGTCTACAAACTGCTTAATCGCGCCATGCTGGACCTGCTCAACAATGGCAGCATCGAGGCGATCCTAGACGCCTACTTGTGACTCAGGGCTGTGGGAAGAGGTCGGTCAGTTTCAGTGAGAAGCCCGGCAGCACCGTGCCGCCGTCCAAGGTGCCCTCCGGCTCCACCGTCTGCGCCCCGGATGCCGTGTGCACAGCCACTGTGTGGGTGGCGGGGTAGATGATCCACACCACCTGCGTACCTGCTGAAGGTACTGGCGGACTTTGTGCTGCACCGCGTCGGCGCGGTCGGATGGTGACACGACCTCCACGGCTAAGTCAGGCGCAAAAGGCACAAAACCCGTGGGCAGTGGTTCCGCCTGCTTGACAAACGCTAGGTCCGGTGCACGGACGATGTCGCCCTGTTCCGGGTCACGGGCCAGCACATAGCCCGTCTCTGCACCGGTCACCCGACCTAAGTTGTTCGACTTGATGAATACGCCCACAAAGATCGTGAGATTAACCGTCAGCTCCCCGTGTTCCCCGCCAGTTGGTGTCATGACAATCAACTTCCCTTCGTCCAGCTCCAGCCGGTGATTCGGGTACGCCCCCGTGAGTTCCCACAGGTCTTCGGCGCTCAGCGTGTTGGTTTCTGTCGTTTGCATGTGCACAAGCCTCATTGATCATCACATACATTATAGCATTAGACTGGAACCGTACAGCGCCACAGGTTATACTGTTTATCATGGACTGCATAGCCGTAGACGCAAGACTGACCTATTACCGCACGGGTGGCATCAGCACGTATATCCGTTATCTACTGGCGGCTCTGGCTGAAACCGACAGCTCAAGGCCGATCACCGTGCTGCACAGCCGTAAAACCCGTGAGCGTTTGGTGCCGCGTCTGCGACACTACCCCCTGTGGACGCCCAGCCATCACCGGCTGGAACGTGCCGCGCTCAGCGTGGAGCTGGCCCCGCTGCGCCTAGACGTGCTGCACAGCCCGGACTTCATCCCACCGCAGCGCGGGGCACGCCACCACGTCATCACCGTGCATGACCTAGCTTTCTTGATTTACCCGGCATACATGACCGATGCCAGCCGCCGCTACTACAACGACCAAATTCAATGGGCTGTCGATCATGCCGATCATATCCTGGCCGTCAGTGAAGCCACCAAGCGAGACCTGATGGACCGGCTGTACGTGCCTGAAACCAAGATCACTGTGCAGCATCACGGCGTAGCCCCGCGCTTCCGCCCGCTGACACCACAGGAAACCGCCCCCTGGCGCGAACGTTTCAACCTGCCAGAACGCTTTTTACTCTTCGTTGGCACGCTGGAACCACGCAAGAACCTCAGCGGGCTGCTGGATGCCTACGCCATCTTGCGCGACACCCTGCCTGAAGCGCCACCGCTGATCCTGGCTGGAAACGCTGGTTGGCTGGTGGATGAGTTGATCGCGCGTGTTCAATCCGCCCCCGGTGTGTATTGGCTCGCAGATGTAGATCACACCGCCCTGCCCGCACTCTACACCCTGGCTGAAGCCCTCATCTTACCGGCACACTACGAGGGCTTTGGACTGCCACCACTGGAAGCCATGGCCTGCGGCACGCTGCCGATTGTCAGTGAGCGGGCATCGCTGCCAGAAGTCGTCGGCGACGTGGGACTGCGTGTAGACCCTGACTCGCCCGAATCCATCGCGGACGCCATGCAGCGTGCCCTCAACGCCGACTCGAACTGGCGCGAAGCGCAGCGGCAGGCCGGGCTTGATCGCGCCGCGACCTTTACCTGGGCGCGCTCCGCTGCCATCGCGCGACAAGTGTACAGGGAGGTGCTGTAAATGCGTGTGCTCATGCTCACCGGTGGCATACCCTACCCGCCTGCATCTGGGGGCGCTCTGCGGGCCTACGGAATCCTCAAAGGCCTACACGCCCACGGCCACCAAGTGACGCTTTTCGCGCTGGACGACCGTCCCGACTTCAAACCCGCCTCGACACCACTGGCCGCACTCTGCGAGGCAGTGCACATCGCGCGCCCGCCCAAGCGCAGCAGCATCACCCGTCTGCGTGACCTGCTGCTGAGCCGCCAGCCAGACATCGCCCATCGTCTCTTGAGTCCACAAGCCGCTGCACAGCTCAAGGACTTACTAGCTGCCGCGTCCTTCGACTTGATCCAGGCAGAAGGCATCGAGGTCGCCAGCTATCTACCCGTGGCGCATGAAGCGCAGCCCAAGGCCCGCTTGTGTTTTGACACCTTCAACGCTGAGTATGTGCTCCAGCGCGTGATCGCCCAGATCGACAGCCGCAGCCCCAACCGCCTGATGCTGTCGCTCTATTCACGCATCCAAGCACGGCGTATAGAGCGCTTCGAGCGCGCCATGTGTCAGCTTGCTGACCTGCTGATCGTCGTATCCCCAGAGGACCACGCAGCGCTGCACAACTTCCGCACAGATACGCGCGCGCATGTCGTCCCCAGCGGTATCAGTGTGAACAACTACACACAACCCCATCCCCAGTCCGTAGACCTAGGACCAGCAGCCCTAGTCTTCAGCGGCAAGATGGATTATCGCCCCAACGTGGATGCCATGCTGTGGTTTACGGAGGCGGTGCTGCCGCTGATCCAAGCGCAAATGCCAGAAGCACGGCTGGTAATCGTCGGCCAGCGCCCACACCCGCGTTTGGCCCACCTGACAGAACGCCCAAATGTGACGCTAACAGGCTGGGTCGACTCGGTGCAACCTTACCTCGATGCCGCAGCGGTCTACATCGCGCCACTGCGCATGGGCAGTGGTACACGGCTAAAGCTGCTAGAAGCTATGGCTGCGGGGCGCGCTATTGTCGCAACAACAACCGCCGCTGCTGGGCTGCTGCCGGAAGCCAAAGCCGCCATGCGAATCGCAGATACGCCAAAAGCCTTCGCACAGAACGTCATAGACTTGCTGCATGATCCGGCACAACGGGTGTCACTCGGTGAAGAAGCACAGGTCCAGGTGCGGGCACATTATGATTGGTCGGTGTTGATCCCCAGGCTTCTGGATGCTTACGCTACTATCGGTCTGCTGCCTGAACAACCAGAAGGAGACTCTGCATGACCTCCCCTGAGCGCGAAGCCCTGGTCCTGCGGAACCGGGCCATCGCAGAGGCCTTTCACAGCACCCCTTTTCGACACCACGTCCGCCGAGCACTACTGACGATGTTGGCACGGGTGCCGCTGCTGCCCATTAAGCGTCCAGAGCGCTCACGAATCCTCTTGATCCGGCCTGACCACCTAGGCGATCTACTACTGAGCACACCGGCAATCCGTGCACTGAAGCAAGCACGCCCTGATACTGAACTGCACGCACTGGTCGGACCCTGGTCAGCGCCGATCTTGGCGGACTTCCCAGAGGTGGACGTGGTACTCACGCTGCCGTTTCCGGCTTTTTTACGCAGTAGTGACGACGACAACAGCGCACGGGCACCGTACACCTTGGCACTGAACGCCTCGCGCTGGCTGCGGCGCATCGGCTATGACAGCGCCGTTATCCTGCGCCCGGATCACTGGTGGGGCGCGTTAGTCGCACATCTAGCGGGGATTCGACATATCGTCGGCTATGACACGCCCGATACCTGGCCCTTTCTCACCGAACGCCACCCCACAACGCCAGAGACACACGCCGTGCGCCAAAGCCTGCGCCTAGTCGAACACTGGACTGGCAGCCTATCTGACTCTAAGATCAGCCTGCGCTTCCCGGTCAATGATGCAGCACGCGAGGACCTCGACTCGCTGCTAAACGATCACCGCATCCTGCCCGGCTCGCGCTTGATCTGTATTCACCCTGGAGCAGGCAGCTTAGTCAAGCGTTGGGAAACAACCAAATGGGCACAGGTCGCGGACATCCTCAGTGCACAGCTTGACGCGCGTGTCATCATCACCGGCAGCCAGTCAGAGCTTGGCATGGCACAAGCTGTTGCCGATGCCGCCGAAAGCGATGTGTGTGTGCTGGCAGGCGAAACAGACATCGCACAATTGGCCGCCCTGTTTGAGTGCGCCGTTGTCGTGTTGGGACCCGACAGCGGCCCGATGCATATCGCGGCGGCTGTGGACACGCCAAGTGTTACCCTTTTCGGCCCGGCACGTCTCAGCGAGTTCGCCCCATGGGGAAAGCCTGAACGGCACCGCGTGCTCACTGGTGACATCGGCTGCCTGGGCTGCGGTATCTTGGATTGGCGCGGCGATCCACTAGAGAATCACCCCTGTGTGCGCGAAATCAGCGTGGCGCGGGTACTGGAGGCAGCGCGCATCGCCGCAGCGACCAACGACAGCAGTGCGACTGCCTAATCTGGAATCACCACCTTACTGAGGTCGTCTTCCTGCTCTGGGAAGGCCAGGTTCATTGACTCCAGAGTCTGCACGATGATCTGCATCACGGCCAGATTTCGGTACCATTTACGGTCCGCTGGGATAATGTACCAAGGGGCATAATCGGTGTTGCAAAGGCTCAGTGCATCTTCATAGGCCTCGCGGTAGTCCCCCCATTGTTCGCGGACAGGCAAGTCGCCCAGTGAGAACTTCCAGTGCTTTTCGGGATTCGTCAGACGTTCCTCAAAGCGCTCTTTTTGCTCTTCCTTGCTCAGATGCAGATAGAACTTGATAATGCGTGTGCCATTGTCATACAGCAGGCGCTCAAAATTATTAATGTGGGTGTAACGCGCCTGCCATGTCGCCTCGGAAACCAGTTGATTGACCCGTACCACCAACACATCTTCATAGTGACTGCGGTTAAAGATACTAATCATGCCTTTGGCTGGGGCGTGTTGATGCACCCGCCACAAGAAGTCATGTGCTAACTCTTTCGACGACGGCACTTTGAAAGGCGTCACACGCACTCCCTGAGGATTTACACCGCTGAAGACGTGTTCAATGGTGCTGTCCTTACCAGCGGCATCCATCGCTTGAAGTACGATCAACAGTGACCGCTCACCTTGTGCGTAGAGCATCTCCTGGAGTACACGCAAACGCGCCTGCAAACGCTCAAGTTCTGCCTTTGCGCTGGTTTTATCCCACGCCCTCCCGTCATAGCGCGTTTCCAGGTCCTTTAGCCGGATGCGTTGGCCGGGCTTAGGTTTTAACATTGGTTCATGGCTCATAAAAGTCTACCTTGGGTTTACGCTGGATCAATATCGTGTTCGCTGCGCGGGGCCACCAGCCGCGTCGATTCGTTACGGTAGGTGACCATGCCAGGTGCCGCGCCTTTGATCTTGCGCACATATTTGATGCGCGTCACGTCTACGGGTACCTTGGTCTCGTCGCGCAGGGCGCTGTAATAGGCCGCCAATGATGCAGCGGTTTCGATCACGTCTTCCGGAACGCGCCGACCGTCGTGCTTGATGATGACGTGTGCGCCGGGCACGTCGCGTACATGCAGCCAGAAATCTTCGCCACCCGCCTTCTTGAAAGACACAATCTCGTTCTGACGGCTGTTGCGCCCGACCCAGATCACGTAGCCGTCGTCCGTCACCACGCGGATGGGCGCGCTCTGTCCGCCACCCCCAATGCGCTGGGCTTTCTTACCCTGCCAATAGCCACGCGCTTGGAGTACTTGCTGCACTTCGTCGATTTCCGGCCAGCTTGCTGCCAGCTTCAAGTCCAGCGCGAGCTGTTCGACATAGCCCAGCTCTGCTTGAGTTTCTGCAATCAGGCGGGGCACGTCATTCAGGGCGCGTTTGGCCTTGTTGTAGCGGTCGAAATAGCGCTGTGCGTTCTCCAGCGGACTCAGTTTCGGGTCCAGCGTGATGACAAGTTCGGGCTGTTCTGGGTCATAGTGAGCACGCAGTTCGGTTTGCCCTTGTTGCAGGCTGTACTGATACGCCAAGATGAGTTCACCAGCTTGTTTCAGGTCCTCTCGCTGCGACTCGTCGGTTATGGAACGTTCCAAAGAGGCCAGCTTTGCACCCAGTCGCGCACGCGCTTCGCCGATAGCAGCAAAGGCGGGCTGTTTAGCCGCGTCATAGGCTTCGATACCCAGCGGCGCGCCATAGAAATCTGCAAGCGCCGCACTCATCGATTCACGCGGCTGCCAGTCAGGGATTTGTTCAAGTGGGTACGCACTAAAGGCCGTCGGCCCGGTGCTGTCCATTGACGCAACGCCCGGCTGCCAATCTCGGCGGCGCAGCGGCGACATAAGCTGCGTTAGGGCTGCGTAAACAGTATCGGGGTCTACGTTAGCCGCCTTAGCCCCTGAGTCACCTGCCGCGCGGAAGATGATCTCTTTACCCAGCAGCGGTCCCACACCCAGTAGACGCCCACTGAGCACCTGCGCTGCCTTGCGTTTAGGGTCCTGGTTCTGCTGATAGAAGCCGTGTATATCGTCGGCTGTGACCTCAAAAGGCGAACGGCGGCCCGTCATGGGCGGCGGGGGCACATACGCATGCCCTGGCAGGCTCAGGCGGTAGCGGTTGTCCTCTGGCCCCACCCGGCGCATACAGTCCAGGATCGTGCCGTCACGCAGCAGTAGAATATTGGCGCGACGTGGCATCGGCTCAATAACCAGTGTCACCTCCCCTTCCGGTCCGTGTATGTCGATATGCAGAATGCGCTCCCAGTCCGGCTGACTGACGTGGGTGATAATCCCACCCTCAACGTAGCGGCGCACCAACAGGCCGAGCTGCGTTGGACGCTGCCGTCCACGCCGCAGCTTATCCGGCACGACGTGTACACGAGGATTTTGATTGTCCGCACTGAGATAAAGATATCGGCGCTTGCGATCTGCGTAGACCTCCAGGCCCAGCACCACGCCCTCTACATCGATCGAGTCCTGCACCCGCCCGCCGACCAGCGTGTCCATAAACTCATCAACCAGTGCCGAGATAGTAAAAACGTCGAAATTCATGGCGCGGACTCGGTAAAGGCATCCGACAGCAGATAGGCCATCATGTGTCCCAGTTCATCATCCGGGATGTCGCCATAAGTGATGGGCATCTGTGCGCTGTAGCCTTCGACCTCATAAACGGTTGGGTACACGATAGATTCGTAGATGTAAGCCGCCGCCGTCAGCGGAGGACGCTGTAGCTCGGCGCGTTCGGCGATCCCGGCAAAGTTCGGTGCCAGCCCGTTGTCTGTCGCCGTACCTAGATGACAACTGACACAGCCGTGTTTGCTCAGCAGCGCTTCGCCTTGACTGAGGTCAGCATCAGCCAGCAGCCGCGTGACCTCTGTGCTGTACGCTGCCTTGGTTTCATCTTCGGCGATAATTTGGCCGCTGGTGTCTACGCTGCTCAGGTTGATGAACTCCACTAAGAACACAGCGAAGAAAAGCAGCAGCAGCACGATAACCAGAAAAACCGGCCACACTGGGGTAGACCGGGTCGGGGGTTGTTCAGACATCATTCACACCTTACGTGATCAAGTTGAGAATCACGCTGTCCAGGATCATCAACATGAACAGGAAGGCCAGATACGCCGTTGAGTATTTATATACGCGGCGGGATTGTGCCTTGCTCGGCTCACGGATCAGCTTGACCGACTGCCAGATCAAGCCCAAGCCCAACAACACCGCACCAACAACGTAAATGCCTCCCAGAACGTCGAAGACAAAGGGCAGCAGCGTGATTAAGAAAAGCTGTACCGAATACAACAAAATCTGTTGACGGGTTGCTTCTTCACCGCGCGCAACCGGCATCATCGGTACCTCAGCACGGGCATAGTCCGTGTTCACCAGCAGCGCCAAGGCCCAGCTATGCGGTGGCGTCCAATAGAAAACAATTGCAAACAGGATGAAGGCCTCGAAACTCAGACTGCCCGTCACTGCCGCCCAACCTACCAGTACCGGGATCGCCCCCGCCCCACCGCCGATGAGGATGTTCACCACGGTGTTACGTTTCAGGATCAGGGTGTAGAGCACGACGTAGTAAATGGCACCCGTAAAGGCCAAGGCGGCTGCCAACCAATTAACGAAAACGCCCAATATCAAGACCGACCACGCCACCAAGGCCATGCCAAACAACAAGGCATTGACCGGTGCTACACGCCCAGACGGGATCGGGCGGCGGGCCGTGCGGTTCATCTTGGCATCCATATCACGGTCAATATACTGATTGATGGCACTTGCACCGCCAGCCGCCAGCATGCCACCGATGACGGTAGGCAATGTGATCGCAAAGCTGGGCAGTCCGTCTGCTGCAATAACCATCGCGGTCACTGTTGTGAACGACAACAACAGCACGATGCGCATCTTCGCCAGTTCAAGATACGACTTCAGCACCGCACCTAACTGAGGCTGCGGGGCTGTTGGGATTGTGTGTTCCATACCTGCTCTTCTTCACTACTCGACGTTTGAGTCCAGCCGAGGCTGTTATAGGTATCAATGACGCTTACACTCACGAGGAAAGCCCAAGTTAATGCTGCCGTACCAACGTGCGCAGCCCCCCACAGCGGCGATGCAGACGTAAGCACGAAAATACCGCCCACTAACGCCTGACCGAAAAAGGTCACGACAGACAACAGCGTGAAGGTACGCAGCAGACGATGCTGTCGGGCACGGAACACGTACCAGGTCAGCAGCAGCAGGCTAAGGCCCAGGGCAAACACTGCAAAGCGATGGGTAACGTGAATCACTTGAAGCTGACCTTGGCTAAATGGCAGGATTTCGCCGTTACACAGCGGCCAATCAGCACAGGCCAAAGTCGCACCAGCACCACGCACCAGCGCACCGGTTAGGATGATAACCAGCGTCAAGCCAGCAGTGACGTATGCCAGCAGCGTCACATGGTCACGGGCATAGCGTGTGGTCGGCTGATACCACGCGCCGATGGTCGCCAATAGCAGCGCGCCCAGCAGCAGCATTGCGGTACCCAGGTGCATAGTGACCATCGTCGGCGGCAGGTCATAGATCACGACAAAAGCACCCAGCGCGCTCTGAAGTGTGAAAAGCAGGGCTGCGACTACCGTGGCCCACAGCACTAAGCGATTCTGCGCGCGATAGGCACGCAGCGCCACATAGAGCGTTCCCAAACCGAAGAGACCGATCAAGGCTGCGAACAAACGGTGCAGCCACTCAATCCAGGCCGTGACGTTGTCCATCGGGGGAATGACGGTACCATCACACAATGGCCACTCATTACCACAGCCTAAACCGGAGTCGGTGACACGGACCACCGCACCGAACACGATCAGCCCCAAAGTCATCAACACGGTGGTCAGGGCTAAGCCAGTAAACAAGCGGGAGCGTGGGCTGCTGCCGTCCACTGGGATTTCATTTGTTTGCATACGCATACCAATAAACCTCTACTCAACTGAAGAACAAACACTTTACGCCATCGAGACTCAAGACGAGGGGTCACCGCCACCTTCAGCCAGTTCACTGCGTGAAGGTGCTGCCTTAGCACGGGCCACACCACGGTTCAAGAACCAGAAGATCACGGCCAAGGTCGCGCCAATCCCCACCATGTTGAAGAGGATGAAGCCCACCAGCAGGAAAAACTGCCCCGCTTGCCAGGGCGCAGCATCAAACACGGAGGCCTCTACGTCTGCCGTCTGCACTTTAGCACCCGGGATGACTTCCGGACCAGTTCCAGAGTCAATCAGAGTGGTCAACGCACCACCAGCAATCAAGATCAGGATGACCACCGCCAAGACAATTATTGTTCTCACACGTTCCTCCGTGTTTTCAATCGTGATTGTACTAATTCGCACAAATTCAAGCAACAAAGAGCAAGATGAGCAAGCCGCAGCGACTATTGCCGCAGCGGTTTATGCGGTATTGTACCCTATGATCTGGTAATCGTCACCTGTGTTTAGGCTGAAAGCAGCGGCTGCAATTGTGCGGTAGCTGCGCTAAAGTTGCGCAATAGTAAACGAACGGGACCGCACAAAATGAAGCGATCCCGTTCTTCGAGCATGTCGGTATAGTTGAGTTATTTGGACCTGAGGGTCTCAGGTACATTAACTAGGTTGTGTTGACGTTTAATGAAAGTTAGCTAAACTCACCGCATGACAGAC
>CAYWGJ010000007.1:0-63792 GCA_964457835.1 uncultured Anaerolineaceae bacterium | reverse complement strand
CGATGACTTGTGGCAAAAGGTCGCCTAACCTTGCCAATAATCTGAAATGCACCCATACCAGGCTAACTGGTTGGCTCGCCAGCCAGAATCCGTGTTAGAATAAGCGTAGGCACTTTGGTGTCCAGCTTTTGGGGGTCACTACAATAGTCCTTTCAAGGTGACAAGATGCGATACGATTACTTTACTACCCCCACATATGTGTCCACAAAGTGCGGGGAGCCGATCCCGACTCCCCGCTGGGGTACACGCTATTTGACCGTGCCACCGGTTGCTACACCAGCAGGCGCATTGGGTTCTCGATGATGTCCTTCATCAGCTTCAGGTAGGCGGCTGCTTCTGCCCCATCGCTGACGCGGTGGTCGATGCTGATGGTGACATTCATCCGCAGGCTGACGCTGATACTGCCGTCGTCGTTGACAACCGGTGTCTTCATGCCGCTGCCGATGGCCAACACTGCCGCTTCCGGCGGGTTGATAATGGCGGTGAAGTGTGACACGTCGAACGGCCCCAGATTGCTGATGGAGAAGGTCGCGCCGCGTGTGTCCTCCGGCTTGAGCTTTAGGTCACGGGCGCGCTCCACCATGCCCCGGTTGCCTTCCGCCAGCGTGCCCAAGGACACCTTGTCTGCATCCCGCGCCACAACGTAGATCACGCCGCCGGCGGGCGGGGCTACCGCAATACCGATGTTGATGCGCTTGTGACGCACCAGCTTGTCTCCGTAGTAATGGGTGTTCAGGTTAGGGAACTGGCGCAGGGCCAGCGCCGCCGCCTTGACGATCATGTCGTTGACGCTGATCTTGACACCCGTTGGCTCTAGCTCGGCGTTGAGCTGCTTGCGCAGGGCCATCAGCGCGTCGAGTGCCATGGGGGTGGTCACGTAGAAAGTGGGCACCTGCTGGTTACTTTCCAGGGTGCCAGCAGCGATAGTGCGGCGCATCTTGGGCGTGTCGATGATCTCTACATCATCGCTGGGTTGGGGCATGGCGCGCACCTTGGCGCTGAGGATCTCCCCACTGCTGACTGGGGCGGCTGCGGGGATGGGTTTTGCGTCAGCGGGTGCTGCGGCTGGAACAGTGGGCGCAGCGCTGGGGTCGAAGTTTTCAACGTCGCTGCGGGTGATACGTCCGCCAGGACCGGTCCCACGAATCTGGGTGATATCGATACCGCGATCGGCGGCAACGTTGCGGGCTACGGGTGAAATCTTGACGCGGCCTTCAGGCGTTACAGCAGCGGCACCATTAGGCGCAACGGTAGGCGCGGGTGCAGCGGGGGCTTCTGGCGCGGACTCTTCAGCGGGAGCCGCTTCTGCTGGGGCTTCGTCCGCCGCACCGACCAGAGCAATCACACTGCCCTCGCTGATTTCTTCGCCTACTTCGGCCTGGAGGCTGAGCACCACGCCATCCACTGTGGATTCCACTTCCACGGTGGCTTTGTCCGCTTCCACTTCAGCGATGATCTCACCAGCTTTGACCGTTTCGCCAACGTCTTTCAGCCAATTGATGAGCATCCCGTCGGTTGTCAGTACGATTTCCGAGGCCATGATTTAGAGAATCTCCTTTACAGCGTCGATGACCTTCTGCGCGTCAGGCAGGGCCATCAGTTCAATGTCATGGGCGTAGGGCAGCGGCACATCCATGGCACTCACCCGCTTAATTGGGGCATCCATGTAGTCAAACATGTGCTCTTGAAGCTGCGCAGCGATCTCGCTGCCAAAGCTGTAGAAGGGCAGGCTTTCCTCAACGATCACGGCACGGTTCGTCTTCTTGAAGCTCTCAAAGACGGTCGCCATGTCCAGGGGGCGCAGCCAGCGCATGTCAATGATTTCCGCTTCGACACCTTCTTTTGCGAGCTGTTTAGCAGCGGCACGGCACCATTCCAGGCCGCGCGCATAGGTGATGAGAGTCACGTCGCTGCCCTCACGCTTCACGTCCGCCTGGCCGATGGGCAGCAGCAAGTCCGGGTCTTCCGGGACAGGGCCGGGTTTGGGATACAAGCCAATGCTTTCGGTGAAGAGTACCGGGTTATCGTCACGGATGGACGCCTTGAGCATCCCTTTGGCATCAGCCGGGGTTGCGGGTGCCGCCACGTACAGGCCGGGGAAGTGGGCAAAGATCGGCTCCGGAGTGTGCGAATGCGTAGCCGTGGCCTGATTGCCCCAGCCGGACGCCGCACGGAACACCAGCGGCACCCTGAACATGCCATCGAACATATAATGTATCTTGGCCGCATGGTTGACGATGGCATCCAGGGCCAAGAAAGCAAAGTTGATCGTCATGAACTCCGCGACAGGGCGCAAACCGGCCATTGCTGCACCGACGGCCACACCGCCAATCGCCATTTCGCTGATGGGCGTGTCCTTGACGCGCATCGCGCCGAATTCTTCCAGAAAGCCTTGAGTCACGCGGTGGGTACCCTGCCAATGGCCGACTTCCTCGCCCATGACGAACACGCGATCATCACGACGCATTTCTTCCAGCAAGGCCTGGCGCAGGGCTTCGCGCATCGGGAGGTTATGGGTAGACATTTCGCAGATCGCTCCTTGGTTGGTGGCGTGTCACGGATGGACGCGCGTTAGTCCTCGACGTAAACGTTGTTGATAAGGTCGTCATAGGTCGGGTCGGGGCTGCGCTCAGCGAAGTCCACGGCTTCTTCTACCTCTCGGACTACGGCAGCATCGATCTTTTCCAGTTCAGCTTCAACGTCCTTGTACTGGCTGACAATGTGATTGCGCAGAATGGTGATAGGGTCTTTGTTGGCCTGCCACTCAGCCAGCTCATCAGCGAAGCGCTTGTCAAAGCTGCGATCTGACACGCCGTGCCCCTTGTAGCGATACGTGATCGACTCGACGAGCACCGGGCCGTGCTCACGGGCGTATGCCACCGCTTCGCGCAGCGTCTCGTAGACCTCGATCACGTTCTGCCCATCCACACGGCCCAAGGTCTTCATGCCGAAGGCCTCTGCGCGGCGGAAAAGTTCCGGCTGCCCGCTGGCGTCTTCGATGCGGGTACCCATGCCGATAAAGTTGTTCTCAATAAGCCACACCACTGGCAGGTCCCAAACGGCACTCATGTTCAGCGATTCATGGAAGTAGCCGTTATTAGTGGCCCCATCGCCGATGAAACTGAGCGTTACAGCATCGTGGTTATTGTAACGTGCTTCCAGGGCAATGCCCCCGGCCAACGGCAGGTGCCCGCCTACAATCGCATAGCCGCCCCAGAAGTTATGCCGCCGCGAAGCCAGATGCATGGAGCCGCCCTTGCCGCCGCTGGTGCCCGTCTTCTTACCCATCATTTCCGCCATGATCGGCTTCGGGTCTACCCCACGTGCCAGTGCGATACCGTGATCGCGGTAAGCGGTGATGACGTTATCGCGTTCTTCCAACGCAGCCACCGCACCAACGCCAGTCGCTTCGTGACCGCTGTAAAGGTGCAAATACACCCCTGTAATACGCTTATTCCAGTAGAGTTCGTCGCAGGTCGTCTCAAACTGCCGAATGAGCACCATCTGGCGGTACCAATCCAGCAGAGTTGCTTTGGTGATCTTTGCCATGGGGGAACTCCTCTAGGTGGTCCAGGATCGACTCGAAAGCAGGCTGTGCCCAGCCGACGTACTGATCGGTGTGCTCGCTAAAGCCAAGTTGCGCTTAACTATATCACGATGACAAGCGATGCCAGAGGTGAGCCTGTATTTTCTGAGAGAACATTATAGGACCATTACCCTTGACCGTCACGGGGAAGCTGAAAAAGCATTTGATGAGAAGGCAGCCGCGCGCACCAGCGGCTGCCCGACATGCCGAACTTATTCCAAGATCAGCAGCGCCACCTGTCCGGCAGCAAGCTGTAGCAGCGGGGCATAGTCAGCGAATCCGCCTACGTCGTTCACATTCGGCGTGGAGGTATCGCCAGCACCCAGCAGGTCCGCTGCTGATTCGACGTCACGCAGCGGTCCCTCTACGAGTGAGAGTGTGAAGTCGCTCACCGGCTCATCGTCCATGTTGATGAGCACCAGCACCGTCTGTGCATCGTTGTGACGCAGGAAGGCGTAGACCTTGCGCTCGCTGGCCTCAACCCGAGTCATTTCCCCCCGCAGCAGCGCGGGACTGTTCGTTCGGGCCTGGATCAAGCGGCGGTAATGGCTCAGCAGTGAATCAGGGGCGTCGGTCTGGTCCACAATGTTCACCGTGGCCGTGTCGCCGTTCACCGGGTACCAGGGCGTGTCTTCAGTAAAACCCGCGTGGGTTGGCTCATCCGTCCACTGCATGGGGGTACGCACCGGTTCATCCCCGTTAGCACGCCGTCCAGTCATGCCGATCTCATCCCCGTAGTAGATAAAGGGTGTGCCTGGCAGGGTCAGCAGCAGGGACGCGCCCAGCTTGGCCGCGTGCAGGGTCTTGGCCGGATCGCGGCGGTCAGCCACTTGGCTTGCGAAACGGTCCTGGTCATGGTTGGCTAGGAAAGTCGCGTACTCACCCGGGTCATAGAATTGCAGCAGGTTCTCCAGGGTGTTATTGACTGTGCCGCTGATGCCGAAGCGCGAAGCGCCGACCAAGGCCTGCGCCATGTTGAACTCAAAGGCCAAGTCCATCGCGCCATCGTCCAGATACTGTGCGATCAACGTGGTATCGTCCCACACTTCACCCAGAACCAACGCGGTCTCGTCAATCGACTTGACATGATCGCGGAAATCGACCAGCCACTGACGGGTTGGCGGGGTGTTTTCCAGCGCGCGGTCCTGCTCCACCACGTACTTCACCGCGTCTAGGCGGAAGCCTGCTGCACCCATATCCAGCCAATAGTCGGCAATGTTGTACATTTCAGCAGTGACATCGGGGTTGGCATAATTGAGGTCTGGCATCCCGGCCCAGAAGACACCGTAGTAATAGCGATCCCCGGCCCGATGCCACACCGTCTGGTTCCAGGGGCCGCGATAACCGGGGTCTTCATCAGCCCACACGTACCAGTCCGCGTATTCACCGTCGGGATACGCCATCGAGTCCACGAACCAGGGATTTTCACGCGCGGTGTGGTTCACCACCAAGTCCAGCACAATAGCGATGCCGCGTTCCTCAGCAGCAGCCACCAGCGCTTCGAAATCTGCCAGCGTACCGTATTCGGGGTTGATGTCGTAGTAGTCGATCACGTCGTAGCCATGATAGCTGGGCGAGGGGTGAATAGGCAGCAGCCACAGCGCGGTTATACCCAAGTCATCGGTAGTGCAGGGGTCGCCGTCATTGAGGTAGTCAAGCTGGCTGATGAGGCCCTGCAAGTCACCAATGCCGTCGCCATCGCTGTCGTAGAAGCTGCGCACGAAGACCTGGTAGAAGACCTGATCGCGCCACCAGTCATCGCTGCGTTCCGCCGAATCCTGGGCCGCCGCCGAAGAGAACGCCAGCAGCAGCGCAGTTGCGAAGAAGAACAACCTGTTGTGAAATGTTAGTAGCGAGCGCATGGTTCCACCTAACACTTTAATTTTACAGATCGCAGTATCGTTTATAGTGCGTGAGCATACCATGCTCAGAAGCGTGCGACGAGTCGCTTAATCTCAGCATCAGCGCCCTGCATGATGGGCGCACCATGGCCCAACAGCAGCGATTCCACACGCATATCAGCCACGCGCTGGATCGACTCTTTCGCCATGGGCATGTCCGGGGTAGCAGGAGCTAGCGGCAAACCCAGACGTCGGAAGCGCATCATCACGTCCCCACCGACCAGCAGCCGCCGCGCTTCCCACCACAGGCCCACCTGACCGTAAGTATGGCCGGGTAGATGCAGTGCCTGAAACTCACCCAGCAGCGAGTCGCCGTCTTGCAAAGTGGTATCGACACGGGCCACCGGCAGCGGACGATTCATGCTGCTGCTCAGGACAGTCCGCATAACGCGCGCCATGCCCTTAAGCGCAGCAGGCGGTGGGTAGATGGGCGCTTTCTCCCCACTGATGATGCCTGCCTCGCGCTGATGCGCATAAGTCTGCGCGTTAACCAGGCTTTGCAGATAACGCAGTCCCCCCACGTGATCGGCGTGAGCATGGGTGATAAACACATGGCGCAGGTCCTGTGGCTGACGCCCGATCTCCGGCAGGGCGGCCAGCAGACGGTGCATGTTCGCTCCGGACATGGCGGTGTCAATCAGCAGCAGGCCATCATCCGTGTCAATCAGATAGCAGTTGACGAAGCCACGCAAAAACGGCACCTGGTAGATACGATCGGCAAGCTGACGCAGGAACATAGGCGCACCTCGTGCAAACATCATGCAGCAATACAAAATAAAACGGGGGCATGTACAACAACCTGCACAAGCCCCCGGTCCATGTGCTGATGTGTAGACGACGTACCTTAGGCGATGGTCACGTCCTCGTTGAGGTACACGTCCTGGATGGCACGCAGCAGCGCCGCCCCTTCTTCCATCGGGCGCTGGAAGGCCTTACGCCCGCTGATGAGGCCGGTACCGCCCGCACGCTTGTTGATAACTGCCGTCTTCACAGCATCGGCGAAGTCGTTGGCTCCGCTGGCCCCGCCGGAACTAATCAGCCCCATGCGGCCCATGTAGCCATTGGCTACCTGATAGCGCGTCAGGTCAATGGGATGATCGCTGCTCAGCTCAGTGTAGATGCGCTCATCCAGCTTGCCATAGGAGCTATCACCACTGTTCAGCGCACGGAAGCCGCCGTTGCTGGTGGGCAGCTTCTGCTTCACGATGTCGGCCTGAATAGTGACGCCCAGGTGATTGGCCTGGCCGGTCAGGTCAGCGGAGGTCTCGTGGTTCACGCCGTCGATCTTGAAGGCCGGGTTGCGCATGTAGCACCACAGCACGGTTGCCATACCCAGTTCATGGGCATAAGCGAAAGCCTCGGCCACCTGCACAAGCTGACGACTGCTCTCTTCAGAACCGAAGTAGACCGTCGCACCCACGGCTACCGCGCCCATGTTCCAGGCCTCACGGATGGTCCCGAACATGATCTGGTCGTAGGTGTTGGGATACGTGACCAGCTCGTTGTGGTTGATCTTCACTAGGAAAGGAATCTTATGAGCGTACTTGCGGGCCACGGCACCCAGCACGCCAAAGGTGGAGGTCACGGCGTTGCAGCCGCCCTCAATCGCCAGGCGCACGATGTTCTCCGGATCGAAGTAAACCGGGTTAGGCGCGAAGGACGCCCCGGCGGAATGCTCAATGCCCTGGTCCACCGGCAAGATGGACAGGTAGCCGGTACCGCCCAGCCGCCCGTGATCGAACATCTGCTGCAAGCTGCGCAGTACCTGCGGGCTGCGGTCGGTCTGGGTGTACACCCGGCCCACGAAATCCGGGCCAGGCAGATACAGATGGTCCTTAGAGATTGTCGTGGAGGTGTGGTTCAGCAGGTAGTCGGCCTCACTGCCGAGTGCTTCCGTGAGTTTGTCGGTGGTATATTCGCCAATTTGGGGGTTTGCAACGACCATGATTGCGTTTTCTCCTCAATCGTTCGTTGGCACTCTCATCAGTATATCATCTTTGGGCAACGCCGAAAGGGGAATTGCGCACACCGTGCTATAATTGCTAGCAACACACAGCCCACGCACACACCAGCGAAGGAGTCCCCGTGAGCAGCGATCTACAAACCCTGGCGATCAACAGCATCCGCACCCTGGCGATTGACGCCGTACAGCAAGCCAACAGCGGGCATCCCGGCCTGCCGATGGGCGCAGCACCCATGGCCTACACGCTGTGGACACGCCACCTCAAGCATAACCCGCAGGACCCACAGTGGCCGGACCGCGACCGTTTTGTGCTCAGTGCTGGGCACGGCTCCATGCTGCTGTACGCGCTGCTCCACTTGACCGGCTATGACCTTTCTCTAGACGACCTCAAGAACTTCCGGCAGTGGGGCAGCAAAACCGCCGGCCACCCGGAATACGGCCATGTCCCCGGCATCGAGACGACGACCGGTCCACTGGGCCAAGGCGCAGCCAACGCGGTCGGCATGGCACTGGCGGAAGCCTTCCTCGCCGCCCATTTCAACAAGCCGGGACACACACTGGTCGATCACCGCACCTATGCCTTGGTCAGCGACGGTGACCTGATGGAAGGCGTGTGCATGGAGGCCTCCGCGCTGGCCGGGCATTGGGGACTGAACAAACTCACCTTCCTGTACGACTCCAATGACATCACCCTAGACGGCAGCACCAGCATGACCTTCACTGAGGACATCCGCGCGCGTTATGAGTCTTGGAACTGGCACGTCTTGCAAGTACGCGATGGCAACGACTTAGACGCCATCGACACGGCTATCCAACAGGCACAGGCTGAAACTGAGCGCCCGACACTTATCATCATCAAGACGATTATCGGCTATGGCAGCCCGAATAAGGCGGGCAGCAGCAGCGCGCACGGGTCCCCGCTGGGTGCCGATGAAATCGCGCTGACCAAGCAGGCCTATGGTTGGCCCCACGACCCCTTTGTCGTACCCGGTGAAGCACTGGAACACTTCCGTGAGGCACTGGACAAGGGCGCAGCAGCACAGTCAGCCTGGCAAGCACGCTGCGAGGCGTACCGCGCCGCCCACCCCGACTTGGCCGACGCCTGGGACTCGTTGATGCGCGCTGAACTGCCTGCCAACTGGGACAGCAGCATCCCGACCTTTGAATCGGAGAAAGCGACCGCCACCCGCAGTGCTTCTGGTGAAGTGCTTAACGCCATTGCACGCCACATTCCGACTATGATCGGCGGCGACGCGGACCTGGCCGGCAGCACCAAGACCCTCATCAAAGAAGCAAACAACAGCGGCTATCGCAACCCGGCACAGCGCAACCTGCGTTTCGGTGTGCGTGAACATGGCATGGGTGCTGTCGTCAACGGATTGGCGCTGCACGGCGGCATCGTCCGGCCCTACAGCGCGACCTTCCTGGTATTCAGCGATTATATGCGTCCTGCGATCCGCTTGGGTGCGCTGATGGGCCTCAAGACGCTGTACGTCTTTACGCATGACAGCATCGGCTTAGGCGAAGACGGTCCTACCCATCAACCTGTAGAACATGTGATGAGCCTGCGGGCCATCCCGGAGCTGTACGTCTTCCGCCCAGCGGACGCGAACGAAACCGCGTCGGCTTGGCACGCTGCCATGACAGTCGATGGCCCCGCTGCGCTGATCTTTACACGGCAGAATCTGCCTGTGCTGCCCAACGCTGAAGTGATCCAGACTGGGGCAGCGCACGGAGGCTACACCCTGGCAGACTGCGAAGGCACACCGGAAGTGATCCTGCTGGCATCGGGCAGCGAAGTACACATCGCGCATGAGGCTTACAAGGCATTGATTGGAGAAGGGGTGAAGGTGCGGTTGGTGTCGCTGCCGTGCTGGGAACTCTTCGATGCCCAAGACGACACCTACAAAGAGAGTGTGCTGCCCGCCCAAGTCACTGGCCGCGTGAGCATCGAAGCGGGGGTGACGTTGGGCTGGCAAAAGTACGTCGGCACGCAGGGAGCTGCGATTGGCGTGGATCGCTTTGGGGCCAGTGCCCCCTATGAGCGCATTTATGCCGAGTTCGGCCTGACCTCGGCAGCCGTCATACAGGCCGCAAAGAAACTGCTGACGACACAATAGCATACGCCCTCAGGCACTCTACACGAAAAACGAGCTGCGCTGAATTTTAGGCACATTGCACAAAGGCCAAGATACAGCGCAGTGCTTTTTGTGAAGAAACGCACGAATACCCCTAAGAACTTGATGAATCCATGTAGAGATACACGAGGGGGTTTATTGTATTTTACACAAGTACCGTGCTATGCTGTAAATCGGGTTAACCAGGCGCACCCACTGTCAGCCGTCACCACAGCCACCCTTTTTTTCAGCTCTCACAACGTCGGTGATGCGCACTTTCTCCGCCAGAACCCAAAGTAACCGGGCCACCGTGCCCCCATCACGCGCGCCGCACTGGCGCTATCGCAAATAGATTTACGAGGACATATTATGGTAGAGCACTTCAAGGAGACGCGAGTCGAAGCCGATGCATCGGGGATGCCTGAGAAGGCATCAACGCAGCGCCGCCCACGCTTCGACTTCACACTTGCCGATAAGTACGAGCGTGAAGAAGGCACCATCATCCTGTCCGGCATCCAGGCCTTGGTACGCCTGCCGCTGGACCAGCACCGCGCCGATGTGCAACGCAGCCTGCGCACTGCGACCTTGATCTCCGGCTACCGCGGTTCGCCATTGGGCGGCCTGGACATGGAGCTGTCCAGCGCGCAAAAACTGCTGAGCGCTCACGAAGTCCGTTTTATGCCCGGCCTCAACGAAGACCTGGCCGCTACTGCCGTCTTCGGCAGCCAGTTGGCTAACCTGCTGCCCAACCCCCGCCATGACGGCGTGCTGGGCATGTGGTACGGCAAAGCTCCCGGCGTGGATCGCAGCGGCGACGCCCTCAAGCACGCCAACTTCGCCGGCGTGGGGCGCTACGGCGGCGTGCTGGCCCTAGCGGGTGATGACCCCAACGCGAAATCCTCCACCCTGCCCTCTGCCACCGAGACCAACCTCTATGACGCCCTCATGCCAGTGCTCTTCCCTGGCAACATCCAAGACGTACTGGACTACGGACGGCTGGGCTTTGAACTTTCACGATACAGCGGTTTGTGGGTCGGTTTCAAGGTCGTCACCAATGTCGCCGACGAGTTCAGCAGTGCAGAAGTGAGCACAGAGCGCGTCGTCATCCAGGACCCCGGCTTTGAGTATCGCGGCAAGCCTTGGCGTCCGAACCAGAACCCGAACCTGCTGACACCCTACAGCCTGACGATTGAGCGCGAAATCTTCGAAGGCCGCCTGGAGGCCGCACGGCTCTTTGGTGTCACCCATCACATGAACCCGGTCACCCTGCGCAGTGTTGACGACTGGATCGGCATCATCGCGGCAGGCAAGACCTATTACGATCTACGCCAAGCCTTCCATGAAATGGGCCTCAGCGAGGATGATCTAAACCGCTTCGGTGTGCGCTTGATGAAGGTCGGAATGATGTATCCGATGGACCGCGACTCAATCATCGATTTTGCGCGCGGGCTGGAAGAGATTTTCGTCATTGAAGAAAAACGCGCCTTTATTGAGTTGTTTGTCCGTGATGCGCTCTATAGCCAGACCGAACGCCCGCGCATCGTAGGCAAGGAAGACACTGAAGGACACCCCCTGGTGCCCAAGCATGGCGAACTGGATGCTGACGCCATCACCCGTTTGATAGCTGGACGGCTTCAGCAGAGAATTAACGATGAACGCATCAGCGCCCGCATTCAAGTGCTCAACACACCTGCCCTACCACTGACTATCCCGCTAACAACGGCGCGCTCGCCCTATTACTGTTCCGGCTGCCCCCACAATACCTCCACACTCAGCGTCCCGGATGACGCCATCGTCGGCGGCGGCATTGGCTGCCACACTATGACCGTGTTGATGGACCAGGATAAGACCAAGGTCACCGGCCTCACCCAGATGGGCGGCGAAGGTGTACAGTGGGTTGGCGCATCCCCGTTCAGCGACACTGAGCACATCTTCCAGAACATCGGTGATGGCACCCTATTCCATTCCGGCACGCTGGCGATCCGTCAAGCAGTCGCGGCTGACACTCACATCACCTACAAGATTCTATGGAACAGCGCCGTCGCCATGACCGGCGGTCAGGACCCGGAAGTCGAGATGCCGGTGTGGCGTTTGACGCACCTGCTCACCGCGGAAGGGGTAAAGAAGATCATCGTCACCACCAAAGAACCACAGGGCTACCCGGCTGAAGCCAACTGGGCAACCGGCGTGGAAATCTGGGAAGCGGAGCGCATCGAAGAAGCGCAGCTCGTGCTGCGGACGACCCCTGGTGTGACGGTTCTCATCCACGACCAGGAATGCGCCGCCGAACTGCGCCGCAAGCGTCGGCGTGGCTATGTACCGGACCCTGAGCTGCGAGTCTTCATCAACGAAGCTGTGTGCGAAGGTTGTGGGGACTGCGGTGTCAAGTCCAACTGCTTGAGCGTTTTCCCGGTCGAGACCGAAATGGGCCGCAAGACGCAGATTCACCAGTCGTCGTGCAACAAGGATTATTCCTGTCTGGACGGTCACTGCCCGGCATTCATCACCGTAATCCCCAACACTGAAGAGCTAAAGGCCAACCGCCCCTTCTACGAAGTGGACATCGACCTGCCCACCCCTGAACCGCTCACGGAGGGCGTTGCCAACATTTACATGATGGGCATCGGAGGCACCGGCGTAGTGACGACCAACCAGGTCCTCGGTACAGCCGCCATGCTGGACGGCAAATACGTGAGCAGCTTGGATCAGACCGGCCTGAGCCAAAAGGGCGGACCGGTCGTCAGCAATATGCGCATCATGGACGATCCCAGCCCGGTGTCCAGCATGGTCGCTAACGGCACCGCCGATTGCTATCTAGTGCTGGACCTGCTGACCGGCACCGACGTCAAGCACCTCAGCCGCACTAACCCACAGCGCAGCGTAGCGATTGTGTCCACCAGCGAAGTACCCACTGGTGATATGGTAACGGATACCGGCATCAGCTACCCCAAGGTACCCAGCCTGCGCGACAGCATCGATCAGCACACACGCCGCGACTTAAACGTCTACTTCGACGCAATCGCCGTATCCGAAGCATTGTTCGGCACGCACATGCCCGCCAACATCATGACTATTGGTGCGGCTTACCAGCGCGGTCTCATCCCAGTCAGCGCTGAAGCCATCGAACGCGCCATTGAACTCAACGGCGTGGCCGTCAAGGTAAATACCCAGGCCTTCCGGGTGGGCCGCCGCATCGTGCTAGAGCCGGACTTCCTGGAGACCGTACAGGTCAAGCGTGCCGGTGATCTGGACTACAGCACCCCAGTCAACCCCGAAGCCCAAACCTTGATCGACCTGGTAGGCGCAGCGGAAAACAGCGAACTGCGCCGCCTGCTGGAAGTCCGCATCCCGGACTTGATCGACTACCAGAATGCAGCTTACGCCCGACAGTACGCCGACTTCGTGCGCGAGGTGTACAATCGCGAGCAGTTAACCGTCCCCGGCCAGACCGAGCTGAGTGAGAACGTCGCGCGCTACCTGTATAAACTGATGGCCTACAAAGACGAGTACGAAGTAGCCCGCCTGCACATGAAATCCAACGTCAAGGACGAGATGGCAGCACAATTCGGCAGTGCGGCGAAATATCAGTACATGCTGTATCCACCCACACTGCGATTCTTGGGGATCAAGCGCAAACTGAAGCTGGGCCGCTGGTTCGAGCCGATGTTCAGCCTGCTGCTGCGGATGAAGTTCCTGCGCGGCACCCCGCTCGATGTCTTCGGCTGGGATGAAGTACGGCGCACCGAGCGCAAGCTGCGCGGCCAATACCGCGACCTCATCAACGAGGCGCTGACCGATCTCAATCCGCAAAGCTACGGGCGCGCCGTTAAGCTGGCTGGCCTGCCCGATATGATCCGGGGCTATGACCATATCAAGATGGGCAATGTCAAGGCCTTCTGGGAAGCGGTTGAGCGCGTCAAGACCGATCGCGACTAAACGTCAATCAATCGGCATCACGCCACAACCCCGCCCTCACAGCGGGGTTGTGCGTTCATCCTGCATTCGTACAGGGTACGCAGTGCGTTTAGATTCGCGCTTTTAGGATATCCAGCACCGCTTTGATTTTCGCGCAGTCAAGCGCTGTGTTATACTCTCCAACCATGGACGAAAAACGCAGCTCATGGTCGTCAACGCAATCTCAAGACGAGTCCTTTGCCTGGGTAGATGCTGCCCGCGCACGCGGTTTGATCGGCCCGCTGCGACTGTTCGTCGAAGCCTTTGCGCCGCTGGGCATCGTGGGCGCGCAGTTGCTCTATGTCGCGCAGCCGTTGGCTGGCGTACTCGGTGCGGGGCCAACGCTGCATCGCATTGCTCAAGCATTAGAAGACCCGCAGCAGGCCCATGCTTTACGGCAGGCCCTAAAAGCGGATGCAGCAGATTCACCGGGTTCGGATGACTGAACCTTTTTGACCGGACGGCACGCACCGCAGGGGGGCGGCTTGGACACCATCACTCAGACCCTCGGCCTACTCATCATCACGCTGGTGCTGGCGACGCTGGCCCTCATCAGCGGATCGCTGCGTTTTAACCGGCGGCGCGGTCGGCCTCTGCCTGCACTGCGCCCTGTAGCTGCCTACAATGCGGTGTCGGACCTCGTGGCGCTGGGCATTGAGTCCAACCGACCATTGCACATGGCCTTCGGCAGCAGTGGGTTGGGCAGCGAACAAACGCTGCTGACCATTGCCAGCGCAGAGCTGTTCTACCAAATCGCACAGCGCGCTGCAATTGGCGAGGTACCGCCGCTGCTGAGCATGAGCGACGCCAGCACACTACCCATTGCCCAAGACACACTACGCCGCGCCTATCAAAGCCGCGACCGCATCGCCCAGTTTAGCTACAGCAGCGTGCGCTGGTATCCAGCAGGTACGCGCTCGCTGGCCTACGCGGCGGCACTCGCTGTCCTCACGAACGACGATGACATTTCCAGCAGCATCATTGGGGGCAGCAGCGGTCCAGAATTGGCCCTCATCCTAGAAGCTGCACTGCGCCGCGACCTGCCCACCCTGGCTGCCAGCGATGAACTCAGCGGGCAGGCGGTGGCTTTCGCCATGGCAGAGCATGTACTCATCGGTGAGGAACTCTTCGCTGCGGGTACGTACCTGAGCCAGGATGCCCAGCAGCTTGGAGAAACCCTGACTATCGACTTCTTGCGTTGGTTAGTGATCGGGGTGCTGATCGCCTTATTCGTCATGCAGCTCATCAATGGTGGAGGCTGAGCCAGTTATGAATGTGCGCGCTGTCATTCCGGCTGCACTGACGATTAGTGTCGGTTTCATTACTTTGTTTGGCCTGTTAATCGGCGATGGTATGGGCCTGCTTTCGACCCTGGTAACTGGCTTGGGCATCCGCACCATCACCGTGGATTTCCTGCTGCCTATCGTGACGATCACCCTTGCCCTCACCGTACTTATCGGTATCGTCAATCTAACGGCAGTACACAGCCGCCGCGTGATCGCACGCCAACCGGGTTTCGCTTACAGCATCTTGATGCTGGGCAGTTTCGTTTTCGTTATCCTGGCCCACCTGCTGAACCGACAGGACGTGCGCACCATGCTGCTGGAAGATGTACAGCTCTCCATCGAGTCAGCGCTGGCGGGACTGCTGCTCTTCGCGCTGGTCTACGGTGGGGCCACATTGACTCGGCGGCGGCCCAACCTCAGCAGCCTGGTCTTCGTGTTCGTGGTGCTCATCGTGCTGATCGGCGCGATCCCTCTAAGCCAAACCCAAGCTGTACGAGACCTCAGTGAGTGGCTCAACCGCGTGCCGGCCAATGCGGGTGCACGCGGCATCTTGATCGGCATCGCCCTGGCAACCTTGGTCACCGGCATCCGCGTCCTGATCGGTCAGGACCGCTCGTACCGTGAGTAACGGAGGCGCGTATGAATGACAAGTTCAATCCCGACGACGAACAGTTCGACTGGGACAATGACGACAGCGACGGCAGTAACCGACGCAGCGATGACGAGCTGGGCATCACTGGTGAGCTGGATTGGATGCGCGATCCCGACAGCGGCGATTCGCCGGATGCCGACGACGATGATGTCATTGACCTGTTCAGTTGGGTGGATGATGGTTCAGCGGGTGAAAGCACCGATCCACGCGATACATCACGCACTGGCATCACCGGCGAGCTGGATTGGATGCGCGACAGCGATGGTGAAGACGCGCCCGGTTCCAGCGACAGCTCACGCACTGGTATCACCAGCGAGTTGAGCTGGCTGCAAGATGCTGCACCAGCGGACAGTGAATTTGAGCGTACCATTGAAGAAGCCGAAGCCGCCGCAGGATTTAGCTGGGGAGAAGACCCCAGTGACGACGCCACTTACACAGTTAATGAAGATGACGCTGAGACACTCTTTGCGGCTGAAGACGAGGGCAGTGACGAGATGCCCCCGTGGATCGCTGACGACGAAACCCCATCAACCGCGGCACCGCCCACCAGCGGCACCACCGAACTGCCCCCCTGGCTGGCAGCAGACGATCACGACGACCATGACGCAGCCTCAGAACCCGCTGCACCGCCCACCAGCGGCACCACCGAGCTGCCCCCCTGGCTGGCTGGTGGTGCAAGCGGCGAAGAACAAGAATTCGACTTCGACTCGCCCACACCGCCGCCGGTTGATCTGAATTTAGACGACGACGATGACATCGAAACACCCCCCTGGCTAGTTACTGGACCATTGACCCCACCCGATGATTGGGACGACGAGTCCGCTGGGCAGGATGAAGATAATGAGGATTGGCTGGCCGCCATACAAAACGCGCCGCCCGCGGAAGAACTGTTGGGTGACGATGACGATGTGCCCGACTGGATGCGCGGCGTGGAACCCGAGGGCCTGCACGAAGAGGACTTATTCGATACTGATGACTTCGTGGTTGAAACTGAAGATGGTGCGGCTTCCGCAGCAGAATCAGCGAATACCCCGGATTGGCTGCTTGGGGTGCAGGACGATCAAAGCAATCACGACTTGTTTGTCGAAGCCGACGAACTTGACGAAGACTCCGCGGCACTGGAGGCGCTCTTCGCTGAGACTCCCCCCATCGATGACAGCAGCGATGACCTATTGGGTGCGCTGGCGGCGGATACTGACTTCGACCTGCTAGATATGCTCACTGGCGATGCAAACACTGAAGACGCCAATGACGATGATCTGCTGGAAATACTAGCCGACGAACAACCCAGCAGCGCCGAATTCAGCGCAGGCCGCCTACCAGAACCTGACAGCGATGACTTCAGCGCGCTTTTCGATGCCCTGGGTGAGACAGATGAAAGCGACGACGACAATCAGCAAGCGGACGCGCTTTTCGCAGCAGCAAACGCTGATGACTTCTTAAACGCAGTAGAACCTGACAGCGATGACGAGGACTTTTTCGCAGCCTTTGAAGACGCTACCGAAGAAGACATCAACGTCACAGATGGGGCATTTGAGGCCTTCTTCGACCAAGGCGAACCGATGCCGCCCAGCGATCTGCCTGATGTAGATTTTTTCGCAGTCAACCAGGAGCCGCCCCTAGATGATGATCCGTTCACGGCACCAGCAGACACTGAAGAGGCGGTAGATGAGGCGCTGCTTTTAGGCGATGACATCGGTGAGTCCTCAGCGCTTTTCACCGCAGAAGAAGACTGGCTCGCTGCACTCAAAGAACCAGAACCAGAAACACCCGCTAGTGCTGCCGATGATGATCTCGACTCTTTCTTGAACGCCTTAGCGGTCGATAGCGGTGCGAGTGAGGACTTCTCGCTCGACTTCGAGGGCACCCCACATACCCCTGAAACCGTATTGAACGATAGTGATGATGAGTTCTTGCTGGATGATATTTTCGGCGAGGAAGACGATGCTTCGGCTGAGGCAGCACCACTGCCAACTGAGGACGCACCCGATTGGCTGCGCGGTATATCCGTGGATGAGGTATCGGCTGCCGCGTTGGTGCGCAGTCAAGAAGACCGTCCCATCGAAGACCTGTCGAGCCGTCTGCAAGCCCTGCATCAGCGCGGCTTAGAAATCAATGCGCCATCCCGTGAATTTGCCGACAGTGGCGTGGACGCCATTCTACCAGGCAGCACGCAGGTAGACATCCCAGCAGGGGCTGTGCTGAGCGGTGAGGTCCTTCTAAGCCCTGAGGAGCAGGCACGCAGTACCATGCTGCGCAGCTTGACACATGAGCTGATGCCTGGCGTCGATGACATACTGCTGCCACAACATAAGCGCAGCGATCAGGTGCGCCGTTTCCTGCTGAGTGCACGCCCAGAACGTCTGCTTATCGCCGTCTTGCTGATCCTGGCAATGGCCGCCCCGCTTGTACTGGACTTTACCCGCATAGGCAGCCTACCCCCGCTCAGTTTCAGTGCAGGCAGCCGCGGGGAGGCGCTGTACAGCGCCGTAAACACCCTACAACCAGGTGCGTATGTGCTGGTAGCCGTGGAATATGGCCCCACCGCTGCCGGCGAGCTGGATGACCTCACACAGGCACTCTTGACGCACATCATCGGACGTGGGGGCGTACCCGTGCTGGTGAGCACAAACCCAGTGGGTCTGCTGCGCGCAAATACCATTGCC
The DNA here is from genome assembly GCA_964457835.1 of uncultured Anaerolineaceae bacterium. Classification (GTDB taxonomy): domain Bacteria; phylum Chloroflexota; class Anaerolineae; order Aggregatilineales; family Phototrophicaceae; genus CAYWGJ01. The sequence continues at coordinate 45,667 of CAYWGJ010000007.1, read as the reverse complement.
GCCGCACTCGACGACGGGCAGCTTATACGCAATACTGATTATTACAGCGGTAGCTATATCGTCGCGGACATCATCGGCCTGCGCAACTTCAGCCAAGATACCAACCTCAATCGGCTGCTGAGTACGGACGTAAACGGTCTGCCCACGGGTCTGGACATACGCAGCTTGGATGAATTCGCGTTGATCCTCGTCATTGCTGAACGTGTCGAGAGTGTGCGTGCCTGGGCGGAACAGGTTGCCCCTGTGACCGACACACGCATGATGTATGCCACGGGTTTCGCCGCGGCACCCTTGGCCCGCCCGTTCGTGGATGCGGACAGTGGGGGGCTGCTCGTCGGTATTGGGGATGCCTATACCTATGCCAATGCGCTCGCTGTGTTGGCCGAGGACATCCCAGTACAAAGCCCAAGCCCCACACTGCCGGAAAGCACAGAAGTCACACCGACTCCCGCCGCGCCTGACACAACAGATACAGCACCTACACAAAGCGTCGAAACACCTGCTACCGCTGCGCCCACTCAGAGCGTCGAAACACCTGCTACCGCTGTGCCCACAGCGCAGCCAGTGACTCCCACGATGACTGAAACGATTGAGACACCAGCACAAACACCTACACCCACCAGCCTACCCACCACTACCCCTACAATCACGCCACAGTCCGGCCTACTCGATGTCTTCGCAGTCGTGACAGCAACACAGGCGGTCAACTTGCGCGCAGGCCCAGGCACCACCTTCCCGGCTGTCGGGGCTGTGCGTCCGGATGATCGACTGCGCGTCCTTGGTGAAAATGACGATGCGTCGTGGTATCAAGTGGAATTTGAAGGGGTGGAGGAGGCATGGATTGCTGCCTTCCTTGTGACGCTGGAAGTCGGCCAGGGAGCCAACGATGACGATGCCTTCCTACCACCGATTGGTGCGCCGCCTGGCGGCATCGGGCGGCTGCCCCGCCTGGCACAGCAGTCAGATTCTCCGACGCAAACGATGATGCGCATTGCCCCACCCGCCACCGATGCACTGACGGCGCGCTGGTACGCCATCAACCTAGGCCTCATCATGACCGTTTTCATCATTGCGATCAGCAGTACTATTGGCTTGGTGCGCGGCCTGCTGCGTTCACGAAGGGAGCAGTAACGCATGGAAGGGATCGGCACCCTTACGGGTTTTGTCCTCACGCTGATGATTTTCAGCTATTTGCTGGGAGACAACATCTTATACCGCGCGGCGGTCTACATCTTCGTTGGGCTGGCCGCGGGGTTTATCACCATCGTCACCTGGGACAGCGTGCTGGGACCATGGTTTCGCCAGACAATCGGCAGCGGCCTGGAAACGGGCAACTTCCCAGCGGTAGCCATCGGCATGACACCGGTGCTGCTGGGCGTGCTTATCCTGCTCAAAACCTCATCGCGGCTGGGTGGACTGGGTAATCTAGCGATTGCCATCATCATCGGGGTGGGCGCTGCCGTAGGCATCGTTGGCGCTGTGACCGGTACTTTGATCCCCTTGGTGCAGACCACCAGCAGTACATCCACCGCCTTGCTGGACAGCATCGTTATAGTCGTCGGGGTCGTCACGACCTTGATCTACTTTCAGTATGTCGCCCAGCGCACACCCGATGAACAAACCGCGCGCCCACGTGCGATTCAAGCCCTGAGCATCGTGGGGGAAGGCTTTATCCTGATCGCATTGGCAACGCTGTATGCAGGGGCCATCCTCACCAGCCTGGCGATTTTCAGCGAACGCCTGAGTTTTCTACTGATGGGAGGCGGCTAAACCATGTCAATTCTCGCAGCAGATTTCGGCAGCGTGTACACGCGCGTGGTCTTGATTGACCGGGTAGAAGGCACGTACCAACTCGTTGCGCGTGCCCAAACCCGCACCACCCATGGCTTCCCGGTCAACGACATCAGCGTGGGCCTGGACCGTGCAATGAGACAGCTTAGCGAAAGCACGCAGCGGACTTTTACTGACAGCAGCGGACAGATCATCACACCAGAAAACGAAGACCGCCAAGGTGTCGATTACTTTGCGGCAACAGCCAGCATTGGGCGGCCACTGCGCACCGTCTTGGTGGGCCTGATGCCTGCTGTCAGCATCAAAAGCGCTCAACGCGCAACCGCCGGCACTTACGCCCAGATCAATGCGATCATTGACCTGGCTGACGGACGCAGTGAAGAAGAACGGCTGAACGTCATTCTGGCAGCTTACCCAGACGTCGTGTTGATCGTGGGCGGCACAGAAGGCGGCGCAGAGGCCCCCTTATTCGCCCTGGTGAACACTGTATACCTAGCCGTCAGCCTGTTGGAACGCTCGCGACGGCCCACAGTGATTTACGCCGGTAACACCCAAATCGCCGCTCAAGTCCGCGACCGCTTCGGTGACCGCACACAGGTGCTCATCGCGCCTAACCTGCGCCCATCACTGAAGTCTGAACGGCTGGACGCAGCCCAGGCACAGCTTGCACACGCCTTCGACATCTACAAAGAAGAACGCAGCACAGCATTTCAAGGGATCGTTGCACAGAGCAGCACTGGTGTACTGCCCACTGCACAAAGCTACAACATTATCAGCAGCTACCTGAGTCGCGCTTTCGACCAGCGGGTCATCACCCTGGACATCGGCAGCGCGGCCAGTGTCGCCGCTGTTGCCACCCATGGTGCAGTCCGCACGGGCATCCGCACGGACTTAGGCTTAGGACACAGTGCCGACTCCTTGTTGGAAACAGTAGGCGCGGACGCCGTGCGCGCTTGGCTGCCCTTCCCCATCAGCACTAGTGAGCTGCGCAACTACGCGGCCAATAAAGGCCTGACCCCTATCGGTGTCCCTATGGACCTACGCGAGACCTACATCGAACACGCCCTGCTGCGCAGCGCAGGGCAAGCGGTGTTAGCACAAGCAGCAGAACAGGTCGAGACCTGCGACCTGTTGATCGGTGCAGGGTCCACGTTAACCGAACTCGGCGACAACGGTTATCAGGCCATGTTCCTACTGGACATCGTGCAGCCGACTGGAATCACCCGCATGATGAGCGATCCCTTCGGTCTGATCCCCGCGCTGGGCGCTATCTCCACGGTCGAGCCTGATGCGGTCGTGCAAGTATTGGATAACCCCAACAGCCTACAAGCACTTGGCACCTGCTTCTCCGTATCGGGACAGCCCGCGCTGGACCAGCCCACACTGCGCTTGACGATCACACTGGATGATGGCAACACAATCACTGAAGACCTTACGGGCGGACATCTCTTCGTGCTGCCCATGAGCAGCGCCCGCAGCGCCGCGGTGCAGGTCCAAGTGCTGCGCCGGGGCCTTGACATCGGCGGCAAGCGCAAGCAAAAGCTGAGCGTCAACGGCAGCAGCGGCGCGTTGATCTTCGACACACGCGGACGACCACTAGCACTAAGCGATGATGTAGCCACGCGCGCCGTGCAGCTTCCACAGTGGATCGCAGAAGCGTCCAACCGCGAAGTACAAGCTATCAATCCCGAATGGCTGGAACAGCCCAACCTCAATGATGAAGCGAACGAGACTCTGCCTCTCGTTGAGTCTGACACCGCCCCACGCGGCGGCTTGTTCCGCCGTCGCCCGCGCACTGAACGTCCAGGCCGCCGTCAACGTGGTAAAGCCGTAAAGCCCCCAGTGGATGACGCTGGCCTTGACGATTTCGACGACCTGCTGGCCGACCTACCCGACGACTCCGTTGAAGACTCACTGGATGCGCTGAGAGATGCCTGATTACTATCCCGAACAACGCTACTACAGTAAACACACGGTGATCCGCCGGGACGTGATGCTGCCCGACGAAGCGGCTGGCGTCATTGATACTTTCAAGGACAAGCGGGTGGACATCCGCGATGTAGTGGCGCGTGGCGTGACACCGGGTCGTCACATCATCCTGGACGCGCTGGCTTACTTCGGGCTGCGCAAAGTGGAAGCGCTGGAACCGCTCTTGCGCGTAGAAGAAGGGGACATCATAGATGAAGTGACGCTGTTGGTTGGCAAATATCCCAACCGGGGCAAACGTTTGTATTCGCCGGTCCCTGGACGGGTCGCTCAGATCGCTGAAGGACGCATCATCATCGAGCAGCTTTCAGACGTCGTAACGATGGAAGCCGGTCTCAAAGGCCGCGTGACGCGCGTCATGGGGGATCGGGGTGTAACCATCGAAGGAGCGGGAGCGCTGTTGCAAGGCGTTTGGGGCAACGGACGGCGGGTGATCGCCGCCCTTCACATGGAGCCACGCGAAGGACTCGAGTCGCTGTCTGCGGATGAGTTCGACGTCAAGTATCCAGGGTCGGTGGTGGTCATGCGTCAGCCGATCACGACGCGCGCACTGCGGGTCGCGGCTGAAATCGGCCTGGCTGGAATTGTGGCCCCCAGCATGGACGCTGCACTGCGTCCACGCGCATGGAATGCTGAGCACCCCATCATGCTCACCGAGGGCTTTGGTCACATCAGCCTCAGCCGCAGCGTCCAAGCCCTGCTGGCGGATTTCGATGGCGCACAGGTAACACTAGACGCCGACCAAGGCCAACGCTGGGAGAACCGCCGCCCGGAACTCATCGCCACCCTGACACAGCGCGGTAATCAGAACCCACCGCGTCCCAACATTATGCTCACCCTTCGCACCGGGCAAATGGTGCGAATCACCCGACAACCGTACATCGGTGAAACGGGTAAGGTCGTGAATTTGCCTAAATCACCTGTTTTGTTGGACAATGGACTGCGGGTCCCCTGCGCACAGGTCGAGCTGACCGCCGGGGAGACGCTCTACGTGCCACTGGCTAATTTAGAGGTCCTGGGACGCTAGCGCCCTGGCATCAGCTTAAGGAAGGACGACGACATGGGCAATAAAGACGAGTTCGACGATTTCAACTTCGACGATGACTTTGGCGATGATGATCCCTTTGGGGATGGCGGTGGCCTAGACGAACTGCGCGATGAAGGCGATGACTTCGGCAGTTTTGACGACAGCTTCAGCGATGACGACTTCGGCAGCGATGACGATTTCGGCGGTGATGACTTCAGCGGCGAAGATGGGTTCGACTTCGACGATGAGGGCTTCGGAAGCGAAGAAGAAACCGGCGGCAGACGCCGTGGCCCCTTCATCATCCTGGCGATCATCATCATTTTGCTGATTGTGGCGGGCGTAGGTGGGGTGCTGCTGATCGTTACTCAGCCCACCGGCCCCAACGAGTTCGAGATCACCAGCACCGCCATCGCACAGATCAATGCCACACAGGAGGCTAACCTCGCCTTGACCCAGACGCAGGCTGTGGTCTTTGAAGAGAACACCGCCACGGCTGTGATCGTGCAACAGACCAGCACCGCTGAGACTGCGACGGCTGAAGCGGCCAATATCGCTGCTACAGAGACCGCCGAGGCCATCCCCACAGTAACACCGACCTTCACACCCACACCTACAGAAGATGCCGCTGAATCCACGCCAGGCGAAGGCGATGCGACTGAAGCCCCCACCGATGAGTCCGGCGCGGGCGGCTTTAATGCGGCGGGTACACAAACGGCGGAGTTCATCGCAGCCCAAACTGAAGCCGCCCTGCCCACCGAGGACTCCGGCGCGGTAGACCCCAACGACGTTCTGCTCACAGCGACCGCTCTGGCGCAGACGCTCAGCCCGATCACGCCGACCGAGGGCGGCGAAGAAGTCGGGGAAGGCACACCAACTAACCCGCCGGTCTTTGCAACGACACCGCCGGACGAACTGCCGGATACCGGTCTCTTCGACGATCTGGGCACTGGCGGCGGCATGGGCACGCTGATGCTGATGGCAGTGGGCCTGCTGGGCATCATCGTTGTATCACGGCGTATGCGCCGCTGACACGCGCCGAAGCAATGACAAACACATCAGGGCGGCCCCGTGCGCAGGCCGCCCTGTACCTTGTGTATCACCCTGCCGTCGGCGGTGCTTACACCGTCTCGTAAGAGTCACTGCGCAGCGGCCACATCGGGATCACATCGAAATCCAGATCGCTGCGCAGCCCAACTTCAAAACGATGCTGTGCAGCCGCTGCGATCATGGCCCCGTTGTCCGTGCACAGGTTCAGTGGCGGATAACGCACCGGCAGCTCGGTTTCAGCACGCATAGCCGCCCGCAGTCGCTGATTGGCGCTTACGCCGCCAGCAATAAATACTTCTTTCACCTGGTATTCCTGCGCGGCGCGGGCTGTCTTCTGCACCAAAATATCGACCAGTGCTTCCTGAAAACTAGCCGACACATCGCTAATGGAGATGTCCGACCGCAGCTTGACCTTGTTCTGTGCACCGCGCTCGCGGCTAGTACGGGCTTTGGCCGAAGTCTGCACGGTCACTTCACGCATAACAGCGGTCTTCAGGCCGCTGAAGCTGAAATCAAAGGACTTATCACGCTTGGCACGCGGAAAGTCAAAGGCCGCGGGGTTCCCATTCTGCGCACTGCGCTCGATGTTCGGCCCCCCAGGGAAAGGCAGCCCCAGCAGCCGACCTACCTTGTCGAAGGCTTCACCGGCGGCGTCGTCCAACGTGCCCCCCAGACGTTCGTACTGTCCATGTCCCTCCATCAGCAGCAGCTCCGTGTGCCCACCAGACACAATGAGCACCAGTACCGGGAACACCACCTCACGGAAAGGCTGCGTCAGCCACAAAGAGTAAACGTGCCCCTCCAGGTGATGTATGCCCAACAGCGGCTTACCTGTCGTGAGAGCCAAGCCTTTAGCGAAGTTGATGCCCACCAAAAGTGACCCTACTAAGCCAGGGCCGCGCGTCACTGCGATGGCGTCCAGGCTGTTATAGCCGATGCCTGCGTCATGCATAGCCTGGTTGACTACCGCGTTGACGACTTCAACGTGCGCGCGCGAGGCCATTTCGGGGAAGACCCCGCCGTATTGAGCATGCAGGTCAATCTGCGAAGCGACAACGTTAGACGCGATGGTCTTGCCATCAATGACGACCGCCGCGCCGGTTTCGTCGCAGGAGGTTTCAATACCAAGGATGTAGGTCATGGGTGGCACTCACTTTGATTGTGATTTACGAACAGCTAAAGACAGGTTGATGGCTCATGGTAGAATTGTACACGACACGCGCGTACAGACACAGTGTGCTTCAGCGTCAGATGACCTAACGAGGCCCCCATGCCACACGCCGAACTCAACAGCCTGCTGGCCTTCAACGACTCCGACTTGCAGCGCAACCGTAGCGGCCAGCTCAGCGATGGGCAGCGGCTGAGGCTGAGTCGACGCCAAGGTCGCACACTGCGACTGGGCCTGGGCATCGCGGTGGTGCTGGTAAGTATCGCCACCCTGACCCTTTTGGCGGCCCGCCACAGTGAAACCGGGCCGGGAATCCTCCAGGCCATTGGCATAACGCTAACCTTGATTAACGCCTTAGTGATTGGTTATCAAACACGCTACTGGATGCGGCTCAACGCGGACATTCAGACAGGCCGGGTGAGCATCCACAGCGGCACCCTGGAGCGGGTGCTAAAGCCCATCAACCGGCGTGTCATTATCTATGTGCTGCGCGTAGAAGGCACCGAGGTCGTGGTGGACAAAGACGTGTTCAAGCAGTTCACGCATGGTGCCGCGTACACGCTCTACCTTGCGCCATACAGCGGCATCCTGCTGGCCGCAGAAACAGGAAGCTCAAATGAAAACGACGCGCCCGAAGACACGCCGTCCGCATCGCCATCACTCAACCAGCCTCAATAAGGGCGTTCTTTGTCCCAGGGCAAGTGCGTGAACACTTCCTCTGGGGCGAAGGCCAACCCGACTAAACCGGGTCCGGTATGTGCACCGATCAGCGTTGAAATCACCCCCGTGGGCAGAAAAGTGCAATCGAAGGTCTTTTCCAGATGTGCGTTTAAGATGCTGATAGCTTCCGGGTTGGCGGAAGCGTGCATAATCTGCACTCGCAGCGCAGTGCCTGGCTCATAGCGCTGCGTGATGACGTCCACCAGATGCATAATCGCTTTCTTCATCGTGCGCATGGTGCCAATCTGGGCCAGTTTACCCTCGTCGTCAAAGCCGATGATGGGCTTAATATCCATGATCGAACCGACCAGGCCGCGCAAATGCCCTACGCGCCCACCGTGGATCAAGAACTTGAGCGTTGCAGGGGTGAAGATCACCTCAGTCTTGTCATTGATGAGCTTGAGCAGCGGCATGATCTCTTCACGCGACCAGCCGGCTTTAATGGCCCGCGCCGCATGTTCAACCACCCACCCGGTGCCCGCAGAAGCTGACTGCGTGTCAATGAGTGTGATGTTGGCTTCAGGCACCTCGTTGGCCCCAAGACGCGCCGAGTTAAAGGTGCCGCTCAGTTTGGAAGACATGTGAATGGAGAAGATGTCACGGTCCGTGTGGGCGATGCTCTGGTACAGTTCTTTGAAATCCGTCGGGGACGGCTGTGACGTGGTGGGGAAAACGCCGCCGCCGTTGAGCGTCTGGTAGAAGCTGTCCTTGTGAATGTCGATCTCACTGCGGTAAGTACGGCCTTCCATGCTGATGAGCAGTGGAATGACGTTAATGTCGATCCCCTGCATCTGCGGGTCGGTGAGGTCCATACCGGTATCAGTTACAATCTGCATGATGACTCATTCTCCCTTCACGTTGTCGATGTCTAGCAGCCGTTGTTCGCGGTCCACGACCTGTCCCTGACCGACGAAGACTGCCGTTACCTGACCGTCATGCGGGGCAGTCACGCGAATCTCCATCTTCATCGCCTCCAGAACCATCAGTGCCTGCCCGGCCTGTACGCTGTCCCCTACTTGTACATAAACTTCAAGCACTTGACCTGGCATCTGCGCGACGAGCAGATCATGCCCTGCCGCCCCTGAGGCCCGACGTCGTGCGTGGGAATCTGGCAGCGTACACATCACGGCATCGCGCCCGATTACCTGTGCCCAGCGACGCAGCCCATCAGCCGCTGTGTGTACAGTGATCTGACGGCCATCCACGCGCAGCCGCCACGCACCACTGAGCATCTGCTGCGCACTGACCTCATAATGCGCGTCACCGACGACGGCATGCAGGCGGCCATCCGGCTGGCGTTCAAGCAGAACGGTAAAGGTCTGATCAATAAATTGGTACTGAAAGCGGGACATCTTTAACCCTCATTAAACAAGCACTTATTTTGCATGAGTAGTAGGGGGAACGCCATAGCTCAGCGGGCATATCTCATACAGTACTTATATGTTAATCAGGGTGAAAATACCAGGTGATGGCTCAAAACGCAAGCAGGGTACCTCGCATAACGGTTCCTACGAAGCATCCCTGCTTATTCGGCGAAGTGCGGGCTGGTTTTAGGCGTCGTCCGAGTCGATGGCAGCATGTGTGACACGCTGCACGTCCTCCAACGACTGGCTCTGTGCCTTAGCGATGCGTTCAAAGCGCTTCTGATACTGCATCGTGGCGTAGGCCGCGAAGTTATCCATCTGCAAGCCAAAAGGCACCGGGTCATAGTAAGCGAAGGATTCGGTCACTGTGCCCAGTGCAGGCATCAGCAGGCGGTTCATGGTCGCCTCAGCGATCTCCCATAGACCTGGATTTTCTGCCACTAAACGTGAGATGAGGTAGATACCGTAGGCAATGTGCCGCGACTCGTCCTGTTTAAGTAGGTCAATTCCACGCGCCAGCCCTGGCATGAGTTCGTTATCGCGCAGGGCGGTGTAAAAGGCATGGTAACCGGTCTCGGCCAGCGTTCCTTCGACGATCATATTGTAGGTCACGCTGGCGATGACCTGGGCTTCAGGTGAAGAATCAACTTTGAGACGGTTCAAGGCCTGGGGAAGCGCCTCATAGAAGATCGTGCGATAATTAGGCGAATGATAGCGCGTCAGGTCGCCAGTCTCGCTGTAGACCTCGGTGAGCACGCGGTTGAAAAAGTCGGTGTGCTTGGCTTCTTCCCACAGGAAGCTGGTCAGGAAGATTTCTTCTTCAACGCGACCTTCCTGCGCCACTGTCATGATGAGGGGCAACAGGTCCAGCGTCACGGCTTCTTCACCGGCCTGAAATTGTGCCGTCAGGCGCAGCACCAGGTCTTTTTCGTCCGCGCTGAGATTCTGCCAATCGGCTTTATCCTGCGTCAGATCGATGTCGGAGGGATTCCACACGCCGTAGGTCTTGGCCTTCTCAAAGAGGCGCATGGGCGGCAAGCTGCGGTCCAGGCCATGCGCGGAGGTAGTCTGAAAGCCCCGGCGCATAGGGGTTTGTGGTTGATCGGTCATTGATGCTGCTCCCATGGATAAAGCGTACACTATGTCCATTATAGTGAATGCGGGTGATTTGTAAACCTATTTGACGTCGTGTACGCAACGCAAAGCCTATACCTGTGCTTGCATTTAGCAAAGAGTGCTATTGTCAAGCGATACGACCCCGTGTACACTGATCCACCCTACCGAACGTAAGTTCTGACAGACGACAGGAGTCACCGCCATGCCCCCCTTCCAGCTCGTCTCGCAGTTTCAGCCCACCGGCGATCAGCCCCGCGCCATTCAGGGCCTTGTCGAACACATTCAAGACGGCAAGCGCCAACTAACGCTGTTGGGCGCAACCGGCACCGGCAAGACCTATACCATTGCCAACGTCGTACAGCAACTTCAGCGGCCCACCTTGGTGCTGGCCCACAACAAGACCCTCGCTGCTCAGCTCTACGCGGAGTTCAAAGAGTTCTTCCCGCAGAACGCCGTCGAGTACTACGTGAGCTACTACGACTACTACCAACCGGAAAGCTACGTGCCCCGCTTTGATCTCTACATCGAGAAGCAAACGCAGATCAATGAGCACATCGAGCGCCTGCGCGTGGCGGCGAAGGCGGCCCTGTTGTCGCGGCGTGACGTGCTGATCGTGGCTTCGGTATCCTGCATTTACGGCACCGGGGACCCGGAAACCTGGGGCAAGTCCATCCTGGAACTGCGCGTCGGCGACTCGATGCGCCGCGAGTCCATCCTGCGGCGGCTGGTGCAGCTCCAATACGTGCGCAGCGACATGGACCTGAAGCCGGGGGCCTTCCGGGTGCGCGGTGACACCCTGGAGATCCACCCTTTCTACGAGGACGCCGCCTACCGGGTCATCATGTTTGACGACGACATCGAGCGGGTGACACGCTTTGACCCGATTACCGGCGAACTGCTGGCCGACCAACCGGTAACTGTGATCTTCCCGGCCACGCAGTTCGTCGCTGACCAGGACAAGCTGCGCCAAGCGATCCACGACATTGAGCAGGAACTCGAGGCGCGCCTGAAGTTCTTCCATGACCAGGAAATGCTCGTGGAGGAGCAGCGCCTGCGTCAGCGCGCGACCTACGACCTGGAGATGATCCGTGAGGTAGGCTTTACCTCCGGCATTGAAAACTATTCGCGTCACCTGGAACAGCGTCCGCCAGGCAGTCCACCGCATACCCTAGTCGATTACTTCCCAGAAGACTACCTGCTGGTCATTGACGAGAGTCACATGACCATCCCGCAGATACGCGGCATGTACAACGGCGACCAAGCCCGTAAGCAAACCCTGGTTGATTTTGGCTTTCGGCTGCCCAGCGCTATGGACAACCGTCCTCTGAAGTTCGATGAGTTCGAGGGGCGCATGGGCGTAACGGTCTTCACCACGGCGACACCCGGCCCTTACGAGAAAACGATCAGTGAAGCTGTCGTACAACAGATCATCCGGCCCACCGGCATCCTCGACCCACTTGTCGAGGTACGCCCCGTAGAAGGACAGATCGACGATCTGCTGCAAGAGGTCGCGCTGCGCGTCAAGAACGGTCAGCGTGCTCTCATCACCACGCTGACGCAGCGCATGGCCGAAGAGCTGGCCGGCTACCTGAACGAGATCGGCATCAAGGCGCATTACTTACATGCCGAAATCGACACCATCGAGCGCGTCGAAATCCTGCGTGACCTGCGCTTGGGCGTGTACGATGCAGTGGTCGGTATCAACCTGCTGCGTGAAGGGATCGACCTGCCGGAGGTATCGCTGGTGGCGATCTTGGACGCGGACAAAGAGGGCTTCCTGCGCTCGGAGTCAGCCCTGATCCAGACCATTGGGCGCGCCGCGCGCCATGTCGAAGGCCGGGTGATTCTCTACGCAAACCGTGTCACCGACTCCATGCAGCGTGCCATGGAAGAGACCAACCGCCGCCGCGCGATTCAACAGGCGCACAACGAAACCCATGGCATCACCCCGGCCAGCATCGTCAAGGAAATCCGCGATCTGACCGACCGCGTGCGCGGCATGGTGGCCAAAGAAAAAGGCCAACCCGGCCCAGACAGCCCAGCCAACCCACAAGAGATGGCCTCATCCATGGCGAAAAACGACCTGCACAAGCTCATCAAAGCGCTGGAAGACGAGATGAAGTCAGCGGCAAAAGCGCTGGAATTCGAGAAGGCTGCTGCCCTGCGCGATCAACTCTTCGAGCTGCGCGGCCTCTTGGCGGAGCGCGACGTGCAAGACGAACTAAAGGCCGATACCCAAGGGGCATAATCCGCGCGTGACCCTGGGCAAGCAGCACCAGGCGCGCTACCATGCCTGAGCAGTGATCGCGTATGTCAGAAAGGACGGCGTGCTTTGAACGCTGATCTCCGTACTAAGCGCCTGGCCGCCATGGAACGCGCCACAACACGCTTGCAACAGCGCATCACCCACCTAAGCCAGGAAAGCGAACGCTTAAGCGGCTGGCGGTTCGCGGTGTTTCTGGTGGGCCTGCTGATGACGGGTACCGCGCTCAGCGTTGGTACTCTGCCCGCTGTGCTCATCGCTGCGCTGTGGGCGGCAGTTTTTGCGGGGCTGGTGCGCGCGCACCGACGAGTGAATGTTGCCTTGAAGCAGCACCGCGCTTGGCGCGAGATCAAGCGCGGACAGATCGCCCGGATGCACCTGGACTGGGCGGCGATGCCCACGTTACAGGTCAGCGCAGAGCCAGAACACCCCTTCGCGCTAGACCTGGACCTTGTAGGGGAGTATTCGCTGCACCGCCTGCTCAACACAGCAGTTTCACGCGGTGGGGCGCAGCGCCTAGCTGACTGGTTGCTGCATACCCAACCGGATGCCGAAACCGTCCAAGCACGCCAGCACCTCGTCCGCGAGCTGACGCCCTTAGTGACCTTCCGCGACCGGATGACCATGGCGGCCTTGCTCAACGGCGCGCGAGGCACCTGGGACGGTCAGCGGCTGCGGCATTGGCTGGCGGCCCATCAGAGCGGGCGTGTCGCGCCCTGGCTGCTGACTGGCATGATCGTCTTTAGCACACTGAACCTGATACTCATCCTGCTGTCAGGTCTTAACCTGCTGCCCGCTGTGCTCAACGACGCCTGGACGATCACGATTTCCGGCTACATCCTGCTTTCGGCCCTGATCTTGCCGCGCTTGGGCGATGTGCTGGAAGACGCGCTGAAAGTCAAAGCCGAGATGGACGCGCTCGACGCCATCCTGCGTCACCTGGAATCTTGGGACTACGCACGCACGCCGACATTAGGGCGGCTGTGCGCCCCTTTCACCGACTCGCAGCACAAACCCTCCGCCCAGCTCCGTCAGATCACGCGCATCCTAGCTGCACTCAGCCTGCGCGCCAACGTGATCTTCTGGTTCTTGGTCAATATCCTAATCCCCTGGGACCTGTTCTTCATCAGTCGCCTGGGCAAGCGCCGCGACGACCTCAGCGAACTGCTGCCGGTGTGGTTAGATGCCTGGTACGAGCTGGAAGCACTTAACGGGCTGGCAAATTTCGCCTACCTCAACCCAGCCTACGTCTTTCCCACAGTAGACCCAGCACAACAGGGGTTCCACGCGCTACAGATCGGACACCCACACATCCCGCATGAAGCCCGCATCAGCAATGACTTCAGCGTGCCCGGACCCGGCCTGACTACCCTCATCACCGGCTCGAATATGTCTGGCAAGAGTTCGTTTCTGCGCACACTGGGAGTCAACCTGTGCCTGGCCTACAGCGGCTCTGTAGTAGCCGCCGATAAGCTGGAGACCGGTACCTTTCGTCTTTACAGCTCCATCCGCGTCAGCGACTCAGTGACGGACGGCATCTCGTACTTCTATGCGGAAGTAAGGCGGCTCAAAGCCTTGCTGGACGCGCTCAATGCCGCTGACGCCGAGCAGCCCTTGTTCTACCTCATTGACGAAATCTTCCGGGGAACGAACAACCGCGAACGGCTCATCGGCAGCCGCACATACATCCAGGCGCTGAGTGCAGGTGAAGGTATGGGCTTGATCTCCACACATGACCTGGAGCTGGTCACACTGGCAGACGACAGCCCGCGCATCCGCAACATGCACTTCCGCGAGTCAGTGAAAGATGAACAAATGATCTTCGATTATCTGCTGCGTGATGGACCCTGCCCGACGACCAACGCGCTAAAAATCATGGCACTGGCGGGCCTGCCGGTCGAGAATGCCGCGGATGCCGCGGATTAGTGCTTGCGGCACACACACTGCCTACGCATAATTGACTCACGGTCAGTCAAGCACACAATCAAGGATGCCTTGCACCATGCAAACCAACACCTACACCCTTTACGTGCGCACCGGCAGCGATGAAGCCGCCGGCACCGACTCCAACGTGTTCGTGCAGTTAATTGGCACGCTGGGGGCTACCGACTCGATCCACCTGCCTGCCCGTGACGTCTTCGCCTTTGAGACGAACGGCGTGGACAAGTTCGTGCTTTCTGTACCAGATGTCGGCGAGCTGACGCGCTGCTGCATCGGCCATGACAACAGCATGGGGGGCAGCGGCTGGTTCGTGGTAGACGTGCGCATTCAGGACGACCTCACTGACCGCGAATGGGTATTCCACTTTGACCAGTGGATCGGGCCACAGGAGTCGGGGGCACTGTTCGCATGTGTCGATCTTTGAGCAGGCTGAGGGTGCTCATACTACTGGGCATCTTGATCTTAAGCGGCTGCAATCTCACCGCGCCGCCGACCACGCCCGTCCCTACCGCTGATCTGCCGCGCGCGTCTTTTCAGTTTCCGTCGAACAACGACCAAGTTTTTGTCGGCACGGACTTGACCGTGGACATCGCAGCGCGCGATACGACTTTAGGCATCGGCATGGTGGAGTTTTACGTTGACGGTGAGCTGATGCAGTCCGGTGAGCCACCTAACGGCGTGGTCGAGGTGTTCCGCGTCAATATGAACTGGCTGGCCGAAGGCATCGGCCTGCACACGCTGTCGGCTGTGCCCTACCGCCCAGACGGAACGCGCGGGGACGAAACCATCATTAGCATAGAGGTCATCGACCGTACACCGTAAAGCAAGCTACAGGACATACGCTATGCCTTATTTACAGCGTCTCGATTCACGCCCCACAGACCATGACCTCAACGAGCGTGAACGCGAACACCTCGCTAAGCACTTCGATGCCTATGGCGCGGAAGTGTGGATCGACGGGGCCGGAATCCGCTGGGAACACATCGAAGAGATTGAGGTCGCAGTTGCAGCACGCGCACGCGGTCCTTCTGGCTGGATCGTCAAGCGTTTGGTGGTCGGCGGCGAACGGTACCACGTTGGCGTGTACTTCGGCTATAGCGAAGCCGTACTGCCCAACTTAACCCTAGCCGCGGCACGCTACGTCGTACAGACCATGGCCTATTACGCGCCCAACCGCATCAAGTACACCGGCCCGGAAGACATGACCCCGCTGATTGAGTACTAAAAAGTGAGCCGAGCTGCTGCACTGCTGCTTACGCTGTTGGTGCTGGGGATCGGTTGTACGGCTGAACCGACCCCAACCGCTGTGCACCCCACGCTGCCCCCACCGCCGACCGTCACGCCCGCGCCCGGCGCATGGCAGCAGGTCCGACGACTGGACTATGGGCTGTACAGTCAAGGCGCAGCACTCCATGGCGACAGTGACGGCATCGCCGGATGGACGCGCGGCCAGGTCCTCTACACACAGTACCTTGGCAGCGCAGACAGTGCCCCTATAGCACTCAGCAGCGGGGTCAGTCCGCGCAGGGTCCAGGCATTCCCGGCCCCTGTGGGCGGGACCCACTGGCTGTGGTTGGACCTCACACCCGACGGACAGCCGCGCCTATTCACCATGCTTAGTCACGCAGAGGGTACGCTGGAACGCGGCAAACTCATCGTTAGCGACAACGACACAGCACATTATAGCGCGGTCGCAGACGGTTCAGGTGAGCTGTGGGTCGTGTGGCGTGCCCTTGAAGCTGAACCCACGCTTTACATGCAGCGCATCGACCAGGACGGGCGGCCCAGCTTCCCGCTGCGGCTGATCGGCGATGCGCAATCCTTCGCCCTGCTGCGCGATGACGACGACCGACTCAGCCTCTACTGGACCCGGCGCGCTTACACCACCAGTCAAAGTACGGAACAGGTATACCACAGTCGGCTGACGCCGAGCGGACTCAGTGATACCCAGTTGGTAGGAACAGGGCTGCCGCTGAGCACCGACAGCGCCATTGTCGATTTTCGAGCCGCACAAGACCAAACGCATCATTACCTGTTCTGGACGCTTCACCTCGTAGATGGGCGCACCGAGCTTTGGTTCAGCAGCGGTACCGCCGACTTAAGCACTTGGGCTGCGCCACAGCGCCTGCAAATCCGCCTGGAGGATGCCGCCTCTTCCCTGATGCCGACGGATTTCAACAGTGGCAGCACATTGCAAAGCGCCGCCTGGCCGGGGCCGATAGCAGTCCGTGAATTGTGGCCTTTAAGCAGCACCGGCACGGACACCAGTCTGCCTACAGCCGTCGGCTTGCAGCGGATCAACGGTGATGCGGAGGTGGGTGTCCTGTATTTTCGCGAAGGGCGGCCCTATGCCTATGAAAGTGCCGCCCGGTTAAGTGCGTCCCTTATCGGTCCACCAACGCTCAGCACCGACCAAAGGCGCTGTCTTACGCTCAGTTGGGCCATGCCTGATGGTGATGGCCTCTCGCTGTATCTGGGTATGAGCTGTTAATCAGTTGAAGCTGGGCCGGTATACCGCGCGATAAGAAGTTAGTGACTGCACACCGTTTTCCGTCGTGCAGGGTGCCGCGACAATCTGCTGCGTAGATGGATCACTGAGGCCGGGCAGCTCAATGATATAACCCCGCCCGCCTTCCATCTGGAAGTCGGCATAGTCCCGGCCTCGCTCTGGCTTCAGCCCGGTTATGAAGACACTTTCGCCCGACTCCCACGTCACCCGTACCCGTGTCCCTGGCACCCCTGTCAGACCATCTGGTTCCTGGACGTAAACCTCTATTACGCCGGGAATGTCGGCATCACAAAAGTTTTCCAGGCGAGCCAGACGAAAAGCCCGCTGCGGCAGGTCCGTAGGGACGACGCGCACACCAACAGGTGTGGGCGTGCCCCCCTGTGAGCTTAGGGACGTAGGGGTCTTCGTGGGCAGCGGGGTAAGCGTCGCGGTAGCCGCCACGATGACTTGGGTCGCGCGCGGCACGTCGGCAATCTGAATCAACTCGTCGGCACAACCGCTGCGCCCCTGAAGCTGATAAAAGCGCATCATGGCACGGATGCCATTTTCACCGCTAGCGCTGTCTACATAGCCACTGCGTGCCAGATCACAAGCCAGGTCAGCCACGTAGGTGATCGGGTCACCGGGTAAACGCAGCGCCGCCAAAGTCTCCACGGTACGCGCAAGATCACCGTCATAACCGTAAGCCAACATCAAAGCCACGATGTAATCTGCCTGATCTGCCTCACGAAGCTGCCAGGGCGCGGTGTCGAACTCCTCAATCGGGTCCACGGTCCAAGCGTAGTACAAGCCGCCAACAACACCCCAAATGCCCCCCAGCACCAGTGCCCATATCCGTATGGACCGGCGCGGACGCTCATAACGACTGCGGCGGCGCTGAGATTGCGGTTCAGGTGAAGCGCTCATGGGCCATCCTCACCTGGCAGGGTCACTTGACGGAACGGCTCAAATACTGGCGATGGACGCCCCAGCCCTTCCGACAGCGCGATCAAATACTGAATGTCCTGGATGTCCTGGGAATTGGTGATGAAGCGCTCAGCGGTGCGCTGCACGTATTCCGGCACGTTATCCATCCCCAGCACACGCAGCCGCTCCACCGCGCCGATGGTATCCCCATCGGCCAGATAGCCCGCCGCAATCATCACGGTATAGTCATCCTTAAAACGTTGATCAAGGGCGCTGGCCGGGCTGTCCACATATTCTAGGGGGAACTGCACCCAACCTAGAAATAAACCTAACAGAAGACCCAACGCCACCCCAATCAGCAGGGAAAACAAAACACGCAGCATAAACTGTTCATCATCTCCGACATCATTCAGGGCGGCGATCGAACAAATAGACAGGCCGCCGCAGCGCTGACCAGTGTATGCGGACTCGGCGGCCTTGTGTAGTTAGAGTTTGGCAGGCGTGTTTAGGCGTTGGGCACCATGTGGATGATGGTCACGCCGTCCCCACCTTCATTGGGGGCCGCCTGCTCCACTTTGGCAATTAAGCCATGGCCCTGTACGTGATCACGCACTGCCCGCCGCAGCGCCCCAGTCCCTTTACCATGGATGATGCGGCCAAAGGGCAGCCCGGCGTTATACGCAGCATCAACGTAAGCGTCCAGCTTCTCAATGGCTGTCTCCACACGCTGACCACGCAGGTCCAGCTCCAGGCCAGGGGAAGCCCCACGCTGATAAATCGGCTCGCTGTTCTCCTCATAACGGCGTACATGCCCGCGCTGCATAGCACGCTTCTGGCTGCGCGTGCGACGCTGAAGCTCATCCAGAGCGGCGCGCACGCGTAGCGATCCCACCTGCACGACCGCCTGCGTGCTGTCCAGCTCGACGACACTGCCCTCTGCGTTGAGCGTTTCCAGCCACACCAGGTCGCCGATCTGCGGCTGCCAGCCATCCTCCGGCTGCTGGCGTGGTGCCTTTTCCTGGGGCTGAACGGCGTAGTTAGCGATGCGATCCGCCGCATCTTGAATAGCGCGGATGTTCTCCAGCGGCATCCCAGCCCGCTGAAGGTCACGACGCAGGCGCTTGATTTCGCGTCGGAAGTCGTCCATCTCCTGTTCGACGTTACGCCGCGCGGCGTTCACGACGTCACGGCGTTCATCTTCGATCTGGTCTAGACGGGCTTGCAAGGCGTCGCGCTGAGCCTGAATCTCCGATTGCAAGGCTTCGATTTCCGCGTTCTGCTGCTGTATGGACTCGCGGGTGCGGTGAATCTCGTCCAGCAGATCATCGGCCACCAGGTCTTCGATGGCAACCATGCCACGCGCCGATTGGATAATTTCGTCACTTAAGCCCAACCGAGAGGCAATCGCCAGCGCGTTGGAGCGTCCCGGCAGCCCGATAATCAGGCGGTAAGTGGGGGCCAGCGTTTCCAGGTCAAACTCAACGCTGGCGTTACGCACACCAGGCGTCTCCACGCTGTAGATTTTCAGCTCCGGGTGATGGGTCGTGACCATTGTCGTCACGCGGCGGTCCAGCAGATAGCTGAGGATAGCGCGCGCCAACGCGGAACCTTCAGCAGGGTCGGTGCCGGCACCGACCTCATCCAGCACTACCAACGAACGCGCGTCGCACTGGTCCAGGATGCGGATGGTGTTGGTCATGTGTGCAGAGAAGGTACTCAGCGACTGTTCAATACTCTGTTCGTCGCCGATATCAGCGTAGATGCCCTCGAAGACACTCATCTGCGCGGCTTCGACGGGCAGGTGCAGGCCGCTTTGAGCCATAAGGGTCAGTAGGCCCGTCGTTTTCAACGAGACCGTCTTGCCGCCGGTGTTCGGTCCGGTGATGACCAACACCCAGGTATCGTCGTCGTATTCCACGTCAATAGGCACAATGTTACCGGTCAGCAAGGGATGCCGCGCGCCTTTGAAATACAGCGTACTGCCCGGATGACTGCCACCGCGATCCTCACGGAAGGGCAGCAGGTCGGGCATCTCGGCCTTGAGCTGATTGGCGTAGTGCGCCTTCGCCAATACCAGGTCTAGGTAGGCCAGCACCTCCACCGTGCGGCAGATCGCTTCGGAGTCGTCGCCTACCAAGGCGGTTAGCGCGGCCAAGATGCGGCGGATTTCCTTCTCTTCATCAAGCTGAAGCTCACGCCATTGGTTGTTCAGCTCCACAGTTTCCATCGGCTCCACGAAGAGCGTCTGCCCGGTACCAGAAGAATCGTGGACAATGCCGGGAATCTTGCCTTTGTGATCAGCCTTGATAGGCACGACATAGCGTCCGTTGCGCGTGGTAATGAGTATCTCTTGCAAATACTGTCGTTTGGACGGTGACGAGATGATGCGGTTCAGTTTGGTTTGCAGCTTGTCATGGGTCAGCTTCAAGTCGCGGCGAATGATCGCCAGGCGTGGGCTGGCGCTGTCCTTGACTTCGCCGTTGTCGTCAATAGCGGCGATAATCGCGTCTTGGAGGTCTGCGCATTCTTCCACCTCGCTGATGATGTCGGCCAGGAGCGGATATTGATTGCGCATCCGGCCCAGGGTGCGTTTAAGCGTAGTTCCGCGTCGCAGCGTTGTGCGGATGTCCAGCAGCACCTGCGGCTCGATCAACACGCCGCGCTGAGCCGAGATTGCTACATCACGCACATCAAAAGCACCGCCCATGCTCACGTTGGTCTTGTTCTCGAAGAGTAGGCGTGTCTCAGCGGTTTCCTGCTGCCAGGCACGCGCCTCATCCAGGTCTGTGGTCGGGCGCAGCTCCAGAGCAAGGCTGCGGCTGGCCGAGAACGAGGTGTGCTTCGCCAACTGCTCCAAAATCTTAGGAAGCTCCAGCAGTTGGATCGTCTTCTCGTTAATCATACGGCGTGTTCGTCCTTTTACGTTCAAATGGGTGCAGTATAAGGGACCAGCAGCGGGTTTTCAATCCCAAAGGCTGTTAAAGGTTCATAAAGGACCACAGAGTGCCACGCGCAAACTGCCCACAACAACGCAAACGGGCATCCCCACAAATCAAGGATGCCCGTTCAGATGCTGTAATGCTCAGGCGGCCCCACACAGGCACCACCGCACGTAAGCCTTAGCTGCCATCACCACTGGGGGTAGGCGTCGGCACAACGTCCAGGCCGATGTTGGGCACTTCCGGTGCACGGAAGTCAGGGTTGGGCTGTGCCAGACTCTCGAAATCGAACAGGAAGGGGCTGTTGGACGGCACCAGCGCGATGTTCACGTTCTGCGACAGGCGGGTGACGTATTCGTATTGGATCAGCAGCGGGTTGGCCGCAATCTGCTCGCTAACGAGGCGCAGCGCTTCGGCGTTGGCCTGCGCACGCAGCACGATCGCCTGCGCTTCACCTTCAGCCTCGGCGATGTTGGCGTCACGGGCACCCTGGGCACGCACGCGGATACGTTCGGCTTCCTGCTGTTCTTCCTGGACCCGGAACTCAGCCTCAAGTGCGCGGCGTTCAGCGATCTGCACCTGCTCGATCGAGTCGGTGAACTCAGCGTTGCTGAAGGTCACGTTACGGATGACCAGGTCGGTCAGCTCCAGACCTTCGCGGGCCATACGACCTTCCATGAGGTCTTCCAACTCAAGCTGGATACGGGTGCGATCGGTGGCATACACTGCTTCGGCACGCACTCCAGAGATCACGTCACGCACGTAACCCCGCAGTACCGGTCGGATGAAGTCTTGCTGATAGCGCGTCTGCCAGTTACGGTGCAGGGTATTGACGTTGGTTGTCTCCACCACATTACCCTCTTCATCGAGCACTTCAATGTTATTCGGCGAGATGCGATACAGCACCGACACGTCAATCAACACTTCCTGGCCGTCTACAGTACGAACGCGCACAGCATCGTCACCCCGCGTAGAGCCTTCTTCTTGGCTGCCCGACATCGTGTATTCCTGAATAGCAATCGGGTAGATCGTCGTTTCTTGCAAAATCGGGATGATAATGTGGGTGCCGGGGCCGCGCGGCTCACCCAGCTCACCGCTGATGGTCTGGAACACGACAGCGCGTTCCTGCGGGGCCACAATGATGATGCCCTGGCTGATGACGCTCAGCAGCAGGCCCACGACCAAACCGAAAACCGCCAGCAGCACGCCACCGCGCACCGGGCGTCCCTGCGACGCAGACACCACTACCAGGCCAATCCCCGCTAGGAATCCCAGAAAACCCAGCAGTGAGATGGCGCTCAATAGACCACTAATTCCACCCATGTAAACTCAACTCCTTGGTTGCATGATTGGTAAAGTCAACACATACAGTATAACACGCCGCGATGCCACTCTGTGAGCGACACCCCACAGTTTAGGGGCTGCACCTTAGAGCGGCCTTGAAAACACAGGCTTTCTATGACATTTCTGATACACTGGAACCGTCATCGGTTCAGTCTAGGATGCGCAATGCCACCACCCTTTACAAACCTGTTCGGTCTGTCCTTAATGACTTATACGTTGTTGCTGGGCCTGGGGTTGCTCGTGAGTGCGGCCTGGGTCCTCGCGCGGCGCGGCCCTGAGGACGGCTATGGCGCGACTGCCGATGTCTTACTGGCTGCGCTGGTCTTCGGCGTGATAGGGGCGCGTGCCGGTCACGTCCTACTGTACTGGCCGCACTTCAGCAGTCAGCCGGACGCCATTCCTCAGCTTGCCAGCGGTGGCCTGAACTGGCACGCCGGATTAGTGGGTGCGCTGCTGGGTGTCTGGCTGGTGGGCAGGCTGCGCGGCGTGTCTTATGGGCCGCTGCTGACTGCGGCTGCTCCAACTCTGGCGCTGTTGTCAGCGATGAGCTGGTGGGGCTGTGGCGCAGCAGCCTGCGCTTACGGTGCAGAGGTCCAAACACTGGCGGATTACCCCGGCTGGCTGGTCTGGGAGGCACGCGACGCCTTCGGACTCAATGCCCCGCGCTATGCAGTGCAGCCCCTGGGCAGCGCGCTAAGCCTGGTCGCGCTGATGATTGTCCTATCAAGTACTGCCCGATGGCGCTTCAGCCTGGCCTTGATTCTGCTGGGTGGGCTGCACTTCGCTCTCGGATTCATCCGCGACGACGCAATCATGGTCTGGGCCGGACTGCGGGCCGACCAATGGCTGGACCTCGGCGTGATCCTGTTGGGTCTTCTGATTAGCATAAACTGGCGCAGGCCAGCCATCCCGGAGGCAGGTTATGCTGCTGCTGAGCCTTAACGCGGTATTAGCCGCCCTCTGCGCGCACTATGCCCAACGCAGCGCGGCCCGCGCGCGGGCTTTTTTAGGTCCAGGCTATGCGTTGGTACGTGACCGTGTGCAGCGGCATCCCAAGGACTTTCGCCACGACATCTTCGCCCGCCGGGACATCAGCATCGGCGGCCAATACCTCATAGGTGGCATCGGATGGGCCGTCATGACACTGCTCTTCGCGAGTGGTACACTTTTCTTCAGCCTTGAAGTGCTTAAGCTGCTGCTCTGATACATAAGGATGATCGCGATGAGCACACTCAGCCTCGATGACTACCTCCAACAATGTCACAGCCCGGACCCCAATACGCGCCGCAACGCTGCCTGGAACCTGGGCCGCTTCCGCGATCCACGCATCGCCCCGCTCTTAATCGCGATGCTGCGCGATCCGGACGGCGATGTACGGCTGCGCGCGGTGGAAAGCCTGGGCAGTACTCGTGAAGTGGAGGCGTCCGCAGCTTTGATCCCCGTGCTGCACAGCGACCCAAACCCAACGATTCGTGAACGTGCCGCCGCTTCACTGGGCAGCATCGGACATAAGCAGGCTTTACCCGTACTGCTTGAAACACTGCACGCGGAGTCAGCGACCTTACGTCTAATCGTGGTCGAAGCGCTGCGCCGCCTGCCTGATGCGCAGTCTATCACGCCGCTGACCCAAATGATGCTCACCGACCATGATGCGGACCTGCGCTATCAGGCCTCGCGCGCCATTGCCGACATCAGCGCTTTCATCGGCCCGCAGACAGCCGTTACAGAACTGTCGCAGCGGGTGGTCGATGGCGTTACAAACGCCAACCATCGCTTCTTGATCGCCGAAGTGCTGGGCATGATCGGCCACAAAAGCGCAGCAGATGCACTTAAGGCCCTGGCACAAGACCCTGATGAAGGTGTAGCGGAAACCGCCCGCTGGGGCCTCAAGCGCGTGGACCACTAACGCGCTGCCAGCGTAGGCCAAGCGTGGTGTAGACGGTCAACAGTGCTCCAGTGCAACAGGGGCGCGGCGCGTTATACTGGACTCAAGCTGAATCATCGACACTACATGGAGAAAATTGCCCATGGCCCGCCGATCCACCGCCATTCTGCTGCTGACTGCCGCCGCGCTCAGCCTGAGCGCGTGTGGAACCACGGGCTTTCCTCAAGTGACGCCAACCATTGCGCCCACACGTACCGCCAGCCCAACCCCGCCAACCCTTGTGGCAGAAGCCCCGACCCGTACCCCCTTTGCCACCGCAACGCATACGTCCGCACCGACCGCTTCATCAACGGCGCTTCCAACCCACACGCTAACGGCAACAGTCACAGCCAGCTCAACCACAACGTCTACAGCCACACTGACACCCAGCGCCACAGCCAGCATCACCGCTACCTTGACCGCTACGGCCACAGCCACGTCAACAACTACGCATACCCCCAGCGCAACATCGACAAACGCGCCCACACTAACACCCAGCCCCACAGCCACGATAAGCCCATCACCAACTGTCAGCCCACTGCCCATCTTACTGGCGACGAATACCCCGACCGCTACGTCTACCGCCACACCGACGTTAACGCCGAGTTCCACGCTGACGCCGCTGCCTACGCCGACAGATACCGCCATTCCGCCCACAGCCACGCCGCCGCTTACCGACACCCCGTCGCCTACAGCCACGCCAAACTTAACAGCAACCGCAGCCGCCCTCGCCACGTCCACGCCGCTGCCGCCAACGCTCACATTGACTTTGACCGCCTCACCTCAACCGACTGAGACGTTCACGCCCGATCTACCACCGACCTTTACGCCCTTCCCCACACCATCGCCCACGAATACACTGGGACTCACACCTTCCCCCGCTCCTACAATTGACGCCACACCGAACCTCATCACTGCCGAAGCCACACTCAGCAGCACGCTGGACGCCGTACCAGTCACCGCGACCCAGGTGGTGGACGAAGGCACACCCATCCCGGCAGCCACACCCACACCGTCCCCAGCACCAACCGTCGCCAACGTCAACCCACCGCCAACCATCGCGCGTACCGCCCTTCCGATTCCGGTGTTTATCCCCGGCGGCTTGGAAACACGCGGTTTCGCATTAGGGCCGGGTGGCGGCGTTCCAGTAAAACTAGGCGGTCTGCGCAACCCAAGGCTCTTCGCACGCAACCCTGTAGACCCCAACGTCTATGCTGTGTCCGACCAACTCGGCCTGCTCTACACGGTGAACAATGGTTCAGCACAGGGATTCGGTGGCTCGCCGTGGACCGGACTAGAGACCAGCCGTGAAGACAATAACGCCATCGTCGATAACATTGCCTGGAGTCCGGACGGCAGCCGCCTGGCCTTCGCCGTGAACTCGGATGCCACTGGCAATGATGGCGTCTGGGTCGTACAACCCGGCGTGGATGCACCGCGTCAAATCCTGGTGGACTGCCCGCCCTGGGACCCCAACGCCTGCCAGCTCGTGCAGCGGACGTCCCCGCCTTATGAGTACGAGTCGCGCAGCATCCTGTGGTCACCGGACAGCCGCTACGTCCTGGTACAGGTCTACGTGTACGAATGGGACCGTTACAGCTTGATTGTGCTGCCACGCGACATCAGCTACACCGTGCGCCCCCGTTCTTTCGACTACGAATACGGGGACTGGACCGCTGATGGACGCATCGTAGTCAGTGGGCGTGGACCAGATAACCGCGTCGTATTGGGCTGGATCAGCTTCGTACCTGGTGCCGACAATCTCAACGAAATCAGCAGCAGTACTATTCTGCTGGACGGCACTACACGCGGGCTGTGGCTGCAAAATGGGGTGCAAAGCGGCGGACGACTGTATGCCTTGGGCCGCCCAGGAGACGCCAACGGCCCCATGCGTCTCTACCGTGATGACGGCGAAGCGGTGACCGAGGTCATCGGCGACGCTCGACCCGTGGCGGTCAAGTGGAGTCCCAACCGTCAGCAGGTCTACGTGATGACGGCAGATGGGCGTAAGTTTGTGGCGGGGATCAACGGCAGCATTCGCGACATCACCGCTCAAGTGGGTAACATCCAAGCCGTGGAGTGGGTAGCGGGTCAGCTTCCCACCACGGACACCAGTGCACCGCCTGATGTACGCAACCTGCCCCCGGACTACATCCCTGGTGGCGTGATTGAGGGCAGCCGCTTCCAGCCAGGCCAGCAGGTGCAGGTCGCTGTGCTGAACCTCAACCTGCGCAGCAGCCCGCAGGTCAGCAGTGACAACGGGATCGGCGCGCTGAGCCAGGGAGAATACGCCGCGATCCTGGCGGGACCGCGTTTTGAGTCCGAGTACGAATGGTGGCAAGTGCAAACAGCCGCTGGCCTTGTAGGTTGGATCGCTATTGGCATTAACGGTATCGACAGCGTGGTGCCTGCCCCCTGACCCAGCACCTGTTTTGTGCTAGAATAGTAGCTCTAAAGTGCAGCACAGCCTGAAGGGTCAGCAATTGGACATCACCTGGTACGGACTCAGTTGTTTTCGCATTGCCGAGCGTGGGCAGATCACCATCATCACCGACCCTTTCAGCGGATCGGTCGGGTTGCCAATACCACGCCTAAAGGCTGATGTCGTGACGATCAGCCACAATCAACCGGGGCACAGCAATGTGGACGCGGTAAAAGGGGTAGGTTACACTCTGACTGGCCCTGGCGAGTACGAGATCGGCGGCACTTTCATTTCCGGCTTTCCCATGCACCATGTCAGCGACAGCCTAGTGCACGAGAACGTGGCTTATGTGATCCGCTATGACGCGCTGACGGTCCTGCACTTAGGCGACCTGGCTCACGTTCCCGATCAGTCTACAGTCGAAGCCCTCGGTGAGGTCAGCGCGCTGCTGGTACCTGTCGGCGGCGGCAAAAGCCTACGCGCAGCCATGGCCGCCGAAGTGATCGCTATGATCGAACCCCACTATATCATCCCGATGCACTACGCACTGCCAGACCTCGCGCTTCCGCTGGACCCGGTAGAAAAATTCCTTAAAGAAATGGGAATCAGTAAAGTCCAAGAAGCCGAGTCGCTGCGTATCACCCAGAACAACCTGCCCGAACAGCCGGAAGTGGTTGTGCTTCGTCCGACCGTATAAGCCAAGTGAGCAAGTAAGTGAAGGAAACAGGGCCGATGAGTGTCAAACTGCTGATGAACTGGGACATCATGCCCGGACGCGACCAAGACTACTTTGAGTTCGTGGTGCGCGAGTGGGGGCCGGGGATCAACAAGCTGGGCGTCGAACTGAGCGGCTTATGGTTCACCGCTTACAGCCACGACGAAAAACCGCAGATTATGGCCGAAGCCGTAGCGGATGACCTGACCACAATGCGCCGCATTCTGGACAGCACGGAATGGCAAGAACTACACGACAAACTGCTGGAATGCGTCGTCAACTACACGCAGAAGGTCGTGCGCACTACCGGTGAGTTCCCGCTGTAAGGCCGCCAGTCAACACACAAAAAGCGTCCATCGCAGCGTGATGGACGCAAGAACGCAGCTTTACACAAGCCGTGGACGTTGTGCTATTTAATCTGCGGCGCTGCTGGGCGCACTTTCTGTCTTGGTGGGCTTAGCCGCGGCTTCGCCAGACGAACTGCTGCTTTTGGCTTCACCCGTTGTCGATGCGGGCTTACCGCTGCCTTTAGTGCCGGTTTTAGACGCACCCTTGCTGTCATTCACGTAGAAGCCCGACCCCTTGAAGATGATGCCCGGCGTCTGGATCACCCGCACGACTTTTTGACCCGTCGTAGGGCATACCGTCAGCGGGTTGTCCAGGAACTTCTGACGATATTCAAACATCGTGCCGTCTTCACGGCGATACGTATACATGGGCATATCGGTTTTCCTTGGCTTACGCTGTCCTCATCATGGTTTATCATACAGCACATACACTGGCTTTCTCAAGCCATGATGCCATTTTCTTATGCAGCTTTTGCACAGATCAGACTGGTAAACTTCGTTACAGCCACGTAGGCTTATACTCGCATATGATCAATGAGATGGTGGGTGCAGCATGGCAGCAGACGTACTGGTTATCGGGGCAGGACCCGCCGGCATTGCCTGTGCCGCGGCGCTGCAACAAGCAGGCATAGCCTACCGCGTGGTCGATCAATCAGACGTAATCGCTTCAACCTGGGACAGCCTGTATCCAGCGCTTCGCCTCAACACCAGCCGTTATTTTTCTCACATGCCTGGGCAGCCCTTCCCGCGTGAGTACGGCGTGTTTCCTACGGGGAAGCAGTATCACGCTTACCTGGTTGATTACGTGCGCACGCGCAACCTGCACATTGACCTGGCTGTGCGTGTGGAGCACGTCACACCGGACGGAGACGGCTACCGTGTGCGCAGCAATCTAGGCAGCGACTGGTATGCTAACGTCGTGCTCGCCACGGGGCGTTTCAATCAGCCCTACGCCGCTGAAATCGCTGCGCTGCACGCCTACACGGGTACTGTCATGCACGCCCATGACTATTGTAGTCCGCAACCCTTCAGCGGCCAGCGCGTGCTGGTCATCGGCAACGGCCCCAGCGGCCTGGACATCTCGGTCGATACGGGGCGGCACAACGCAGGCACGCCGCCGACGCTGCTGTCCATGCGCACCGGCATCAAGCTGCGGCGGCGTTACCCCCTGGGC
Organism: uncultured Anaerolineaceae bacterium; assembly: GCA_964457835.1. Classification (GTDB taxonomy): domain Bacteria; phylum Chloroflexota; class Anaerolineae; order Aggregatilineales; family Phototrophicaceae; genus CAYWGJ01. The sequence goes on along the minus strand of CAYWGJ010000007.1, from coordinate 16,964 downwards.
CTGAGCAAACACGCCTGGATGTTGATTGCCGAACGCCTGCCCAAACCCCTCGCCCTGCGCCTGCTGAATTGGGCCAGCGAATTCAGCTATCCAGCGCGCGCCAAGCGTGGCATCCGCGTGCCTACAGCCCAACAGTTCAGCACAGCGGCAGGCTATCGCGGCCCAGAGTTGATCCATGCGGTGCGAGATGGACAGGTCATTTGCGTGGGGCGCGTGCTTGAGTCGGATGGTCAGTGTATCCGTCTGGAAACCTTGGAGGGCGGCAGTGCCCTGCACGAGGTTGACGTCGTAATCCTGGCAACAGGCTACCGTGCTGTAATGGACTTCTTAGACCCAGCCATTCGCTTCGACACCGACCGCGAAGCGTGGCCGCTGCGTTACAGCAGTCAAGTTTACAATAACCCACCAGGCCTCACCTATGGAATGCACGGCATATGGGATGCGGAAAAAGGCCTCACACAACGCGAGGTCAAAGGGTATCCGGGCTTGTTCATCACCGGGACTTTTTACCAGGGCAAAGGTGCGATGCACAATTTCAACGTGGATAGCGCGATCATTGCCGCCCAAATCGGACAACGTTTACAGCACATCAAGCAGCGTCAAGCCGTAATCCCCCGCACACAACACACAAAAGGGCTAGACCTGTAAGCCTACTGAGCGGCTAACACTTGGCATCACGCGCCCGTGTAGAGATTTACATAACAACTCATTCTAGCCCTCTGTGCCAGAATGGATGAAACAACTTCGCCCACAAAGTTTAGTATAGAATAGCAGGGCGGAGAACAGGAAATGCAAGCATGTGTATTTTTTACTGTCATCGACCGGAAAAAGTGACGTTGACATCGTGCCACGGCAGGTGGATACCGTGAGCTGCGAACGCGGCACAGTAACCTGCCCATGCCCTGGCACATCGAGCCGCCGCGCAAGTTGAACGCTTCCAAACAACAGGCGACGGCTTACATGAGGGCATGGAGTGGACATGTTGAGGCCAAAACAACCTCAACAGTGCCCACCCGTGAAGCACAAAAGCTAAGCGTTCAACACATCATTGACCCAGGTCATTGCGCGCACAGCCTGCGGAAACCCCAAAGTCGTCACAGCCAACAACGTGACATGGCGAATGGCTTCCGGTGAAATGCCCATCTCAACCGCGCGGCGGGTGTGCGCGTGAGTGGCCCCTTCTAGGCCGGCTCCTATTGCCAGCGCCAGTTTGACGAGCTGCCGAGCATCATCATCAAGGGGACCGGCGCGGTGCGCTGCATCGCCTAAACTGTCATAGGCGGCGGCAACTTCAGGGTAGGCTTCACGAATCTGGTTATAGACTGCGGGTAGATCACTCATGATGGTAGCACGTCTCCAATCTTCAGGGGTATTTAAGTTCACAAAGGCTTCTCGACTAAAGCCGACAGCCGACAGCCGGTCCTCGCTAATGATGCGAGTCTGCACCAGCGTCAGAAAATCATGGATTGCCAAGGACTTCTGCGCAAGCTGCTGACGCAGAACCGGGATCACGCCGCGGCTGTAGACCGCGTGCAGCGGCTGCAAACGTCCCCCCACTTGGGGGACCAAGGCATCAGCACCATCAACAGGGTAATTGATGAGGAAGCGCAGCAAATCTGCGTGGACGAAAGGCATATCACAAGCCAGGCATAACACAGATGGCGTGGTACTCACCATCAGCGCGGTGTAGATGCCCCCCAGCGCCCCAGCCCCAGGCACCAAGTCAGGGTAGACCGGCAGCCCAAACACAGCATAGCGCTCAACATCATTGGCAATGAGAATAAGCGGGGAATTCAAGATCGACGCAGCATCTATGACATGCTGCACTACTACCTTATCCCCCAGTGGAAGAAAGGCCTTATCCCGTCCCATCCGCCGCGATTGCCCCCCAGCAAGAATGGCGATGGTGTGATGAGCTGCAAGCATAACGTTACGTGCTGGACGGTATATGGGCAGTGGCAACTGTATCGACAGCCACGTAATAACGGTCCCCCGCACACACTTTGCACAGGGTGCGCCCCTCACGCTGGATTTCGCGCTCGTTGATGATCTCCTCGCCGCATTCGTCACAAGTGGCACGCCATCCGGGGCGACTGAGCATCTCTTTCACAGTGAACGACAAGGTAACCTCCTGGACGGTGAACAGCGCATCATTTGGCATGATCTGATAGGCCTCTAGGTAAGCATGCCAGCGGCTGCGCGGATTATCGATCAGGTCAAGTGCTGCCTGACGTGCGTTTAGGTTTGGGGCGATCCGTATGGCGCGCTCAGTCTCGATGGCTGCAAAAGTCGCGGCCACGCGCCCGACATCAATCAAACGCATAGTACGATGCCCCAAAGAACAGCCAGTAGCAGCGACAATCCCATCCGCAAAGCAGCCGTCTGTCTCCACAAAGACCAACAGCGTCTTGGCCTTTTGGCGTAGTGGAACCGCCAACAACTCAGCGGCCAGCAACCCCATGCGAGCACCCAACACTTGACGTGGGCACACATGCCCATGATGTTTTTCCGATTCGCGCAGAACAGCATCAAGGGAAGTTTCCATAGTTAATCATCCATCCTTTACAGGGTTAATAAATAGCTGCCAAACGGGTTTTTGCGGCGGAATGTGCACACCGGACACAGGTCGGAAGTGCCGCTAAAAGGAGTCTTGCAGCGTTTGCATTCACGAAGTGGACCGCTAGTCAGCATCGTGTGGGTGGTTTTGCCGGGCACTGCGGATGCCAGGGCGGTATCGCGGTGCAGCACGTCTTCAGGACAGGCCGTCGCACATAATCCACAATCGGTGCAGCGAGCGGCATTGAAGCCCAAGCGAAACCGCGTGCGCTCCATGTCGATAACTAGGGCCTTTGTCGGGCAGATGCGCGTGCAGACCTGGCAGGCAGAACACGTCCCCATGACCTGGAATGCGGGTGCCCAAGGCGGCGGGTCTTCTGGGCGCTGGGCTAATGCCGCCAACAGCCGCTGGCGCTCTGGGGGGATGTTGGCGGCATCCACCGGGACTTCAGGCTGGACCGCTTGCGCTTCGCTGGCGTTAGTGAACATTTGGAACAGTGCCCGTCGTGACATCGCACGATGGTTGGTATCATGCAGCATCCTGACAGGCGGCGCGTCAACGGGAACATGCGTGCACACGTTAAGCGTCATAGCGGGCTGTGATGCGACCAAAGGCTGTGCTGTCGCTGCTGTAGCATGGATTTGCTCAGCAAGCTGACCGATTGGGCAGTCGCGGCAGACATCGGTGCGCAACGTCACGTGCGTCACCCCCAGATTAGCTAAAGCAACAAGCGTGGACACCGACAGCGCAGCCAGGCAGCGCGGCGTGATGAACAGCGCGGCTTTGGGGTCCGCCAGGGTCTGCGGGGTGGAACAATAGGCGCACGCCAGCTCGATGTGTGCATCATCGGCACAGTCCTCGATGCGCTTTAGCAGCGCATCGGACTCAGTTTGTCCAGCAATGGCCCCGGTTGGACAGGCGTGAATACAATATCCACAGCGCACACAGTGATCCGCTGCCAACGTGATCTGTCCCTCAACCAGGTCAAAAGCACGGGTTGGGCAGGCCGTCAGGCACAGGTCACAATCCGCATGTTTGTGTTGGTCATGCACACACTGTCCGGTCAGCAACGACACAGGCGGCTTATCAACCAAGGTCGAGAATTGGTGCATGGCATTGAGGACAGAAAAGACATCCATCGCTATAACTCAAGCTCCCACGCAAGCGCATATTTGGCACACAATGACGACAGCATCCCGCCGGTGAGATAAGCCAGACCGCGATAGTAGTCCGTTTGGGCATGGTAAACGACGCGCGCCAGAAACGGCTCCGCCCATTGCAGCAGGTGCGCCTGCGCAAATTGACTCACCCCACTCATCATCTGGGCCTGCCCTGCCGGATCATTCGCCTCTTGTTGTGCCAGTGCGCGCCCAAAGAGATGCGCCAGGAACAGCAGCTCCAAGCCAAAGTGATCGTCAGGCTCCACATGCAAGCGCGTAGTTTGCAAACCGTATACTGCGTAGAATGCGCGCACTTCAACGGTTTGCTTTTCAAAGAGGATGTGGTCGCGGCTGAGGTAGACTGACTCCCAGGGCGGTGCTTTGAGCTTTGCAGGCCCGACGAACAACGCCGCATAGTCCGCCTGCAAGAGCGATAGGGTGTGGGAACCGGCCTGCTGCGTGAAGGCGTTCAAGAGCATCAGCCCGCGCGCAGTAAAGGGATTGTCATCAGGCAGCACCCAGCTCGCAAACAACTGTTCGTTGATGATCTGTGTCCAGAGGTCGGGCTGTGGGGGTTTATAAAAAGCCTCGCCCAGCACTTTACAAGCCAGGCCGTGGGCGATCATGTCCGCTGTAGATAGGGTCATCGTTGGGTTCATAAAGGCGCTTTCCTAAAACATATGAGTATGCTGAGCGGGGCACGACATCAGCTGCCGCGCCCCACCGTTCAAGAGCAGTCAACCTGCTTACATCAGCCCATCACGGGCGTAGGTGGCATAGAAGAGCAGGCGTCCGATCAATTCCGATGCCAGCACCGTGGCAAAGGCTGTATAGGCCAACAGCGACACCGTGCGCACACGATCCTCACGCACCGCATTCTGATACAGGAACAGCCCCAGCACACCAGCGCCAACGAAAACCAACAGCAAGCGCAGTGCGAACAAAAGCCCAAAATCACCCAGCAACAACCCGGCAGTTTCCCGTGCGGCAACCGTATCAGTGACTGCCAACGAGGTAGCAAACAGCGGCGTCACGACAAAGTGTACACCCATCATCAAGATAGCAACGATCGACAACCAACGCAAACTGCCGTAGAGCAATTTCAACTGCGTTTCGAGTTCAGCGTTCCCGCGCCGCTTAAGGATCGTGTAGTTTGCTACAAAAGCCACGCCGATGCTGAGCGCGCCAAGCAAGAACGTCGTAGCAAAGAACCACAGCGGTGTTGCCAAGGTGTTCCAACCCGGCACCGCAGGCAGGCTGTAGTACACCATGGACATGGTATATACCAAACCCAAACCCAGCAGTCCAGCCACAACTGCGATTAGGTTGCGGATCGTCGGGCTGAGGATTTTGCGCCATTGCAGCACAGCGAACACAAAGCCGGCAATAGCAAACAGCACACCGAAGAGAATCTCACGGCTGAGCCACGAACTGCCGATATGCGTAATGGCACGCGGCGCATTGAACGGATCACCTAGATGCAGCAGCGAGGCAATGAAGCCAGCCACCAGCACTACGCCGATAGGCAGCAGCGCGCGGTCGCTCATCTTGTCGGCTTCTTCCACGCCAGCCGCTCGTGCCGAGAAGAAATGCACCGCACCCAGCAGCAGGAAGGCCCCGACAGACATCTGAGCCAGCAGTGTAAAGATGACCAATGACCAATCACTCGTATTCATAACGGACTAAACCTCCTCTGGGTTGCCGATGTGTGCGGAGTCTTCGTCAGCCAGCACGACATCTTTGTGCGGGGTGAAGGTCGTGTTCGGATTAGTGATGCTGGGGTCTGGGAAGGGGAAGAATTGCCCCGATTCCCCATATTTAGCACGCAGTTCATCAATCGGCCCAAACTCCAGCACGCGCATCTGACACGCTGACACACAAGCCGGTTTCTGCCCCGCGTCCACGTAGTCATAGCAGAAGTTGCACTTCGTCATGATGTGCTTGTCAGCATCAAACTGCGGCGCGCCGTAAGGGCAGGCCCATTCACAGTAGCGGCAGCCAATACACTTATCCGCGTCGATCAAGACAATGCCGTCTTCGTCACGTTTCCAGATTGCTTCGGTCGGGCAGACCTCCAGGCAGATCGGATTATCGCAGTGGCTGCACGCCGAAGAAAGATAGTAACTGAAGGTATTGTCGATGAGCGCTTCGCCGCGCTCCAGGTAGTTACCGCCGCTGATTTCGTACACGCGACGCCATAGCACGCCGACCGGGGTGTCGTTCTTATCCTTACACGCGACCTGGCACGCCTTACAGCCAGAGCAAGCACTCAAATTGATGTAAAAGCCTAATTGGTTTTCGGCCATGATCGTCTCTCTTCCTCCTTAGACCTTCTCCACCTGACACATAATGGTGTGCTGCGCATTGCCAAACGCGATGGGAGTCCAACGCTCGCTGGTCAGCGTGTTCACACAGCCACCCACGTCTACACCATCAGCATCCGGGCTGTACCACGCCCCCTGCGGGATATCGATCACGCCGGGCATGATGCGATTGCTGACCCGACATACTGCCTGGATAGTGCCGCGCTCATTAAAGATGCGGATCGTGTCGCCGTCTGCGATGCCACGCGCCGATGCGTCCTTCGGGTTGATCGTCACGCGCTGCGGGAAGGCTTCTTCCAGCCAGTCGTTTTCGTGATGGGTCGAGTGCACGCGATGCAGGTAATGGTGTCCCACAGCCTGCAAGGGATAGGTCTCTGCTTCGGGACCAAAGGGGCTTTCCCATTCCTGGATATACTTGGGCACAGCTGGAATTTCTTCCGGATTCTCCATGTCGTACAGCTCTTTGGAGAAGATTTCGATCTTGCCGGAGGGCGTAGGCAGCGGGTTAGCTTCGGGGTCTTCGCGGAAGTCCACAAAAGCAACGGCTGGCTCAGTCGTCTTCAGGGTGTATACACCCAGGTTCTGCTCCAAGAACTCATCGAGAGTGGGTGCATCGGGGAAGCGGCCACCGCGATAATTCGTGTCCAGAATCCACTCGATCCACTCGCGTTCATCACGCCCTTCGGTGAATTCCTCTTCAACGTCCAGCCGCGCCGCGATGTCGGCACAGATGCGGTAGTCGCTCTTGGTTTCAAAGGGGGGTTCCAGGATTTGCGGGGCAATGAACACGTCATCGCCGTACTTCCAGCCGTCCTGCAAACCCCAGGTCTCGAAGCCCATGCAGGCGGGCAGCAGCAGGTCGGCAAAGCGTGCGGTTGAAGTTAAGAAGTGATCTTGAACGATGAGGAATTCCACCATGCTCTCATCGCGCAAAATCTCTGCGGAGCGGTTAGCGTTGCCATGTTGGTTGACCAGGCAGTTGCTGGCAATGGTGTAGATGAGCTTGATGTTGCTGTCCAGCGACTCCGCGCCAACGACCCCGTCGGCTGCGGTCATCTCCGTACCGCGCACAACCGCCTCGCTCCACAAGAAGGTGGGGATGCTGGCAGCCACACCGTTCTCACCGCCGGGCACGTTCCACCAGATCGGACCCCAGTCCGGTGCTTGGTAAGCGATGCCGCTGGCCCAGCCGCCAGGAATGCCGACGTTGCCCACCAGTGCAGGCAGCACACACCCAGCCCGCACGACCTGTTCACCGTAGGCGCGCCGCTGCATTCCGTAGCCCTGATACAGCACCCCCGGCTTGATGGTGGCGTATTCACGCGCAATCTGGATGATCTTTTCACGCGGGACGCGGGTAATGGCTTCGGCCCATTCCGGGGTCTTAGGCACGCCGTCGGAATTGCCCAATACGTAGTCCACATAGCTCTCTTCGTCTTCCAGGCCTTCCGGCATCTGGCTGCTGTCGAAGCCCAAGCAGTAGCGGTCCACGAAGTCCTTGTCGTAGAGTTCTTCGGTAATCATGACATACGCCATAGCCGTCATCATCGCGGTGTCGGTACCGGGCCGGATGGGGATGTAATCATCCGCCAAGGAAACGGCGGTCAGGCTCTTGCGTGGGTCAATGACGACCACTTTGGCCCCGTTCTCGCGGGCCTTCTTGATGAAGTAAGCGCTGTTGGTACCGTCGATCATTTCAGCCGGGTTCCAGCCCCAGAGGATGAAGTACTTGGCATTAAGCCAGTCCTGGCGCTGGTTACCGGTCAGGCGCGTGCCATAGACGGTCGGCGTAGCGCGTTCAATGGCCGCCCAACTGTAGTTATTGTAATAAGACAGGCTGCCGCCGATCATATTGAAGAGACGTGCGCCCAGGAAGGAGCCGTTCATTTCCTGGTAGCTGCCGGTGCCATAGGGCACGTACAGCGCACCATTGCCGTACTGCTCCTTGATCCGTGTGATGTTCTCAGCGGCCATGTCCAAGGCTTCATCCCAGCTAATGCGCTCGAACTCGCCCTCACCACGCGCGCCGACGCGCTTCATCGGGTATTTGAGCCGATCGGGATGATACAGGCGGCGGCGATACGACTTGCCACGCGCACAGGCCAGCAGGCGTGGGTCATCCAGTTCATCATACTCACGGTCATCAGAACCTAAGCGGGTGATTACACCGTCCTGCACATGCGCGATGAGCATACAACGTCCACCGCAGTTATGCGCCGGGCAGCAGGTGCGAATCATCTCACCACCTTCACCGAAAACCTGCGCCAGCTCTGTGCCGTCCTGTGCCAGCACCCGTGAGAAGTCCGTCGTCGAAAGGGCAGCCGCGGTGCCCCCCAAGGCCGCACTCCACTTCATAAAGCGTCGGCGGCTGATGACAGTCTCTGTCAAAAGGTCATTGATGATGCTTGTATCGGGCATATAACTTTCTCCCTATCAGGAATAGGTTAGGCAGAACACTGAATAACGTCCATGGGGTGAAGCAGGACGCAATACCCTGTTTATCCCACGTTTGCTCCCAAAGTGTGCTGTACGATTATTTTGGTCTATTCTAGTTTATTGTCCTTTACACAAAAGGAATGACCTAGTGCAAGAGCACACCTTGCTGACCTGACAAACATCACACAGCATCAGCCCCCCACACAGCACGACAGGATGAAGCGATGACTTGCTCGCTAGATGCGCCTCAATCTTCTTACTGGAGTTGTTGCAAACTCTTGGTACATTCTGTATTATATAAATAACGATTTTACATTATCAATTTGATTGATTAGGAAAGCTGGACGCTGCTTACTCTCATGCTTGTACTCTTAAGTCTGTCGCTGACACAATCCACACCACCGATTCCACCCGCAAATGTACCCGATCCGCTGTTCAGCTTCGACTATATCGATCCTGAAAGCCCGATAGAAACTATGACGTTCCACGGAGCGGTTTGGCGACCGGATAGTGCATCCTTTGCGCTGTTCTCCGGTAGGCGATTACTGGTGGTCGATGCCGAGACTGGCACCATTACTGCCGAAGTCGAAAGCTATGCCACCGATTTTGCCTTTCAGGTGCGCTGGTCGAAGGATATGACGCGCCTCTACATTCGAGACGATGTGCTCGACCCGGCAAGCGGCACCTACACTGGCGAATCTGTTGACGAAATTTGGGGCTGGGAGATCAGCGATTATCAACGCGAAGAGCACGCGATTATCCACAACAGTGACGAGCGGGCCAGCGTCACATTAGATTTCCAGCCGTATCAAAATAGCATCGTCGCCTCGCCAGATGAGACACGCTTCTGGGTCTATAATGATGAGCAGTGGGCGCTGGTACGTGATGGTGCTATCATCGCCCGTGATGTCGCACCACCACCTGACGATGGGACCGCTATGGGTGGAGGTTGCGCGAGTGTCGATGCGACCGGAGCCGCATGGCGACCCGACAGCGGTGCAGTTGCGGTGTGGGGGTTCGGTGGCAACACGCGCATCTACGATGCGGCATCCGGTGCCCAACTAGCGGAGCTAAACAGCAGCGGCTCAGTCGCATGGCACCCGGACGGGACGCGCCTGACAGTGGCTCGTGTTGATCCTGGTATTTATGATCCTGTCAGCGGCCAGCAAATTGCGCCATTCCAGACCGAATACGGCGTGCGATTTGCAAGTTTTACCCCCGATGGCCGTTATGTGGTGACACACGGCAGCTTCGATGTCGTTGAAGTATGGGATGGTGCCACCGGTACGCATGTGATGAGCCTGCCGCATTCTGGCGCGGACCGACGCTTTTGCGGTAGCGCACCGATCCCGGCGGAAATCAGCCCGGATGCTACGCGCCTGCTGACCTGGGACGAACAACCGCCGCCGCTTGCTATCGGCGAATATGCAACGGTTCATGTACAAGATGATGGACTCAAGCTGCGCAGCGGTCCCGGCATCACCTACGATGTCGTTGCCGCCATGCCGAATGGGCAGCAGGTGGAAGTTATCGGTGAGCCATTTGATGATGGCACGTATGTCTGGTGGCCGGTGCGAATCATCAGGGGCAGCGATGAACTGATCGGCTTGGAAGGTTACGCGGTAGAAGCCGCTGACAGCATCCTGACACTGCGTTCCCAGGCACCGATCACACCAATACGAATCGCAGTGTGGGCACTTCCATGACCTCATGGCAGAGGTGCCCTCTAAGGAGCTAAACCACGTCACAGCAAGCGGTGAACCGCCGCAAGCAAGGGATCAACGCACTCTTTCGCAGCAAGAGCACGGGGCTTGTCCCTAGTCATCGTCCTGATCATCGGCAGCTACTTCATCGCCTGATTGCTGACCCTGCTGCGCAGCAACCAGGCTGTGCTGCGCGACGCACTGCCCAAGGCACTCAACGCCGCTGTCCTGCTGATTGGCGCGGCGGATATGGTCACACCGATGCCGCCGCTGACTGATGTCGGCGCAATCTTCGGGCTGGGCATCATCGCCTTGTATCTGTGGGCTAGGGTGATGCTGTTGCGCCTCAACAGCCAGAAAACTGGGGGCGTCAGTTTCGGGGGTGACGCTCCCATCACCAAAGCAGCACCAGAAGACTCTGCTCATCATTCTATCACCCCAGATAACACACCCTTAAAACTGTGTGGGTAATCTCTTAACACGCTGTGGGTATCTTCTCGCAAGTTGCGCGGTGATCTTTGTGTCACCTCAACGTGCAGCGTTCAATGCCGAATGACAGTTCGACACTTTGAAAGGAAAAATGCGCCATGCGTAAACTGATGCTCCTTCTGTTGGCCGTTGTACTGATGGCTGCCCCTGCGGCAGCTCAGGACGACACGATTACCATCCGCTTCTGGCAGATTTTCGCGGATGGCCGCTTCGACTGGGTGAACGGTGTAGCAGAGGAATTCGAAGCCCAGAATCCGAATATTGACATTGACGTGCGGGCCTTCGGCAGCTACGAAGAGCTGATCGACCAGTACACTCTGGCACGTGAGCAGGGTGAAGAACCGGAACTGGCGATGATCTTTGAAGTAGGCACGCAGTTTGCCCGTGACAGCCAGTGGTTCAAGTCCATTGCCGTGGCTGTGGATGACCGTGAGGAAATCCTGGGCCAGCCCACCGACCTGAGTGACATCATCCCGCCGGTTGCCAGCTATTACGTGCTGGATGGTTCCTTCACCAGTATGCCTTGGGCCAGCTCTTCGCCCATCATGTACGCTAACATGGACATTCTGCTGGAACTGGGCCTGGTGGAAAGCCTGGACGACACCGACTCGCTGCCTAAGACCTGGCAGGAACTGGAAGAGGATTGCGCTGCGGTCCTAGAAGGCGGCATTGAAGGCTGCATCACCTGGCCCAACCACGGCTGGTTCTTCGAGCAGTGGGTAGCCCAGCAGAACGAAGTGCTGGTGAATAACGGCAATGGCCGCGCTGACCGCGCCACGGAAGTTGTGCTGACCAGCGATGCCGCCGTCAACGTGGCGTCCTGGTGGCAGAACATGTACAACGAAGGCTACTACGTTTACACCGGCGTGCAGCGCGACTGGAACGGCACCAACCAGGCCCTGCAGGCGGGCACCGTGCCCTTCATCCTGACCTCCAGCGCGGGCGTGCGTGGCATCACCGACACCGCTGCCGAGGCGGGCACTACCATCCGCACCGCCCGTATGCCCTATGACGGCGAAATCGGCTGGACGGGTAACATGATCGGCGGCGGTACCGTGTGGCTGACTGACGGTCTGGCTCCGGAAGTGGAAGATGCCGCCTTGGCATGGCTGCTGTTTATGACCAACACCGAAAACGCAGCCGCCTGGCACCAGGTTAGCGGCTACCTGCCCATCCGTGAAAGCGCTGTCGCGCTGCTGGAAGAGCAGGGCTGGTTCGACGAGAACCCCAACTTCATCATCGCCAGCGACCAGATCAACAACAGCACGGTGACCGAAGCCACCTCCGGTGCGCTGTTTGGCACCTTCATCCCCACCCGCGACCTCATCACCCAGGCCATCGAAGACCTGATGCTGGTGGGCGGGGATGCAGCAGATGTGATGGTCGAGGCCGAAGCCGACGCCAACCTGCTACTGGAAGAGTACAACCTGCTGTACGTCGAGTAAGATCGTAACGCCTATACACCGGCGGGGAAGGGTGCAGCCCTTCCCCGCTTCTGTTTTCTGTGCCTGTCACAAGCAGTGAACAGCACGCTCTGGAGGTCAACAAGTCGCCATGGAACCGGTGTTAATTACGTTTATAGCAGCAGTCATCGGCGCACTGCTTTTAGGCCGCGGCTTCATGCGCAGCGGGCGCAGCACAAGCACCGGTGCCCTGCTGGGGGCTGCGGCGGGTGTGCTGGGGCCGCAGGTATTTATGGCCCCAATTGAATATTGCGCGCTGAACCCGGAACATCATGTATTCTTCACACTACACCTGTTCAACCAAAGCATACAGGTGAACGCAGTGTTGGTGTTGGCCGTTATCCTCATGTCACTGGGGACGTGGGCGCTGCTGCTGCTGTTCAACTGGGGACACCGCCAACTACGCGAGTCAGGCACGCTACTGCCTCGTATTGACCTGCCGAGTGGTGCATTTCGCGGCTGGGGGGCTACCCCTTGGCTGCTGTTGGCCCCCACCCTGATTGTGCTGCTGCTGTTCACCTACTATCCGGCATTAAACACACTCAACCTCTCTACCCAATTAGCGCGGCTTGGGGCGCCACGCACGGTACCTGTGTGCTTGGATAACTTCGCCACTTTGGTCACTGGGCCACGGCAGAACGCAGAGTATTACGTGTTCAGTGACATAGTATCCCGTGATGAGACGCGCAGCTTTGTCGCTTTCGGTTCGCAAAATGCGGCTTACTTCGATCATCTGGTCACCAGCTTCTTTTTGTCTGTCTTCATTGTGTTATTTGCTAACACATTCAGTCTTCTTGTTGCACTGGCGGCCTATCAGCCGGTGCGTGGGGCACGGGTATATCGCACATTGCTTATTTGGCCGTATGCGCTGTCAGCGGTGGTCAGTGGCATTGTGTTCTACAACTTATTCAACCCACTGTCTGGTCTCATCAATCATCTGCTGGGTTTGCTGGGCCTACCCGCTGTCGATTGGCTGCTGAACCCGACAATAGCCCCCTGGGTAGTAGTGATTGCAGCGACTTGGAACGTGTTGGGGTTCAACCTGTTGTTCTATATCGCCGGTTTGCAAAACGTCCCCAAGGACCTCTTAGAAGCGGCAGCCATTGACGGCGCGAATGTCTTCCAGCGCTTCTGGAGCATCACCGTGCCGATGCTTTCGCCGTTCATCTTCTTCCTGGTCTTCACCAACTTGACGTATTCGTTTTTCGACCTTTTCGGCTTGATTGACAACCTCACTGCTGGCGGGCCAACGGGGTCCACAACCAATTTGATCTATGATGTGTATGTGACGGGTATCCAAGACAAAGACCTAGGGCGCGCCGCCGCACAATCATTGGTGTTGCTGATGATCGTGATCGGCTTAACAGCGCTGCAATTCCGAGTGCTGGGCCGCCGTGTTAACTATGGCACATGAGCAAAGGAAGCTTGAGCGATGCGTAGTCTGATCGAAGAACAAGCCACTGCGACCCTTCTGGACAGCATTGAGCCGCAACCGGCAGCCCTCGCACAGCGCCGCAGTCTGCTGCCGCAGCGCTGGTATGTACACCTCACTTTGATCGTCGCCATCCTAGTGCTGGGGTTCCCAGTGTATTACGCAATGATCGTCAGCACACAGAGCAACGCACAGGTATTCAATTATCAGCTTCTGCCTGGCAGCGCACTGCAAAGCAACTTAGATGCAGTGCTGGCACAAGACCTGTGGCGTTATATGCTCAACAGCACAGTGGTAGCGTTGGGGGTGGCCTTTGCCAAGACGCTGTTGTCGCTGATGGCCGGGCTGGCCCTGGTGTACTTCCGTTTTCCGGGCAAATCGCTCATCTTCGGGTTCATCCTCATCACCCTGATGATGCCACAGGACGTGTTGATTATTGGCCTGTTTCGCTTCGTAGCAGGTGATTTGAACTGGGGCAATACCTATCACGCCTTGGTGATCCCGCTGGCAGCTAGCGCGACGGGTGTTTTCTTGTTCCGTCAGCACTTTAGCAATATTCCCCCGGAGCTAAGTGAGGCGGCTCAATTAGACGGTGCTAACCCACTGCAATTTCTCTTCCGGGTGCTGGTGCCTATGAGCTGGAATACAATCGGCGCGCTGGCAATCATCATGTTTTTAGTGGGCTGGAACCAATACCTGTGGCCGACGATGATTATCAGCAGCCAGGAAAACCAGGTGATCCAGGTCGGGCTGCGGCGTCTGCTGGCCGGTGCAGAAACTGGCGAAACCTTTGGCCCACTGATGCTCGCTTCGGTGATCGCCAGCCTGCCCCCTGTTGCCATGTTCATCTTGATGCAGCGCCAGTTCATGAGCGGCTTTGCGCTTACGCGTGACAAATAAACGATCCGCACGCGGTGGCTGCCCGTTACACACAGGTCGCGGTGCTGGTCACCGGCAGTGGGCAGCGGGAGCTGAACGCACAGTTTGCCGACGATCTGTCGGGTGTGGCCGCCCTAGCGCGGGAGCAGAAGTGGCACAAGCTGCTGATCTTCGCCAACAAACGCGCCGCAGTGGAGCAGATCGCAGCGGACTTTGCGCCACTGTGGAAGCCATACCCTGTGCTGCCGCATCATGGCAAGCTGGCGAAAGCCGCACGGGAGCAGGCCGAAACCATGAGGTAGGGTGAAACGCGGCACAACGCCGCGCGCCTTTGTGGTTCGGTTGCCGTTAACGTGGCATAATTGGGACACACCGCCTATACAGCCCCCGTCGGAGGGAGTGAGTTCATGGCTGAGCAGATACCGTACATTCGCGTGTTCATCTCGTCACCCGGAGACGTGCCACAGGAGCGTGACGACGCCCAGGCGGTGGTCGAGGAGATCAACGCCAGCGGCGAGTTTGCCAGCCACTTCCTGCTCAAGCTGTACCGCTGGGACAACCCAGACGTGGCGCTGCCCATGCCCGCCACCGACACCCCGCAGAAATCCGTGGACCTGTACATGATCTGGCCCTCGCAGTGCGACCTAGTGGTTGTGCTGTTCTGGTCGAAGATGGGATCACCGCTGGTGATGAACGACCGCGAATACCTCAGCGGCACGCATTACGAGTACAGCGAGGGCCTTGAAGGCTACGAACGCAGCGGCAAACCAACCATCTGGCTCTATCGCTGTGAGGAAGAGCCGGTCGTCCGACTCAGCGATCCGGATCGTGACAAGAAGGCTAAGCAGTTCGACCGGGTGACACAGTTCTTCAAAGGCTTCACCGACGCTGAGGGACGCTTCCTGGGTGGGGTGAACTTCTACCCTACGCACGATGACTTCCGTGTGTTGTTCAAGAAACAGCTTCTGACCCACCTGCGGCACCTGCGCGACAACCCCCAGCCGCAGCGCCCACCCGACAAGCCGATCTTTACCGGTGTGCCCTATCGCGGTCTGAACGCCCTGGACGAAAAGGACGCGCCGATCTTCTTTGGGCGCGACGCGGAAACGCTGGAGGTGCTCAGCCGCGTGGAGAGCCGCCGCCTGGTGATGGTGCTGGGTGCATCCGGCAGCGGTAAGTCCTCCCTGGTGGCGGCGGGCGTGCTGCCCAAACTACGCGAGCGCGGCTGGCAGATTCTGCGCCTGGTGCCGGGTGATGATCCTTTTTTGAGCATGGCACTGGCGATGGTCAGTCAGCTTGAAGCGTTACAAGTGCCGCCCGTAGAATACCTTAGTGCTGCAAGACGTAGGGCCGAGGCACTGCGTGCGGAGCCGAAAGCGCTGGTGCAGCAGCTCAGCGCGACGCTGCCGAACGCCCGCCTGCTGCTCTTCATCGACCAATTCGAGGAGGTGTTCACGCTGGCGCAGCACAACGCATCGCTGAGCGCGGGCGAAGTGGGCCGCTTCATGGATGCCATCCGGCAGCCGACCACAGGCGGGCTGCACCTGGTGACGCTGGTCACGATGCGCGCGGATTTCTACGGGGTGGCGCTGCCCTATTTCGACACGTTGAAAGAGGAGACCTTCGGCTTAACACGGCCCTCAGCCTTTGCGCTCTACAACCTCATCACGCGCCCCGCAGAGCTGGCAGGCCTGGCGCTGGACCCCGGCCTGGCAGAAGAAATCGCTGAATCGGTGGGAACCGAAAGCGGCGGGCTGGCGCTGGTGGCCTACCTGATGGAGGCGTTGTACCTGAAAGCGGCGGCGCGGGGCGACAAGCACATGACTTGGGCGGATTACGAGTCGCTAGGCGGGGTGCAGGGCGCGATCAACACGCTGGCGAACCAGGCATACGCGGGCCTGCCGATGGCCGAAACCGTGCGGGAAAGTACGATGGCAGCAGTATTCCGTGAGCTAATCGCGCTGACGGACGAAGAAGGCCAGCTCATCCCGACGCGGCGGCGCGTGCCGCTGGATCACTTCCCGCCCGAGACGGACGCGGGCCGTTTCGTGAGGGCCTTCGTGGATGCGCGCCTGTTGGTGAGTAAGGGCGGCGTGGAGGTAGCGCACGAGGCCATTCTGAGGCATTGGGACCTGCTGGTGAACTGGATCGGGCGGGTGAAAGGCGACCTGGCGCTGCTGCGACAGTACGAGCGGGACGCCAAGACCTGGGACGAGCGCGGTCGTGACACGCCGCCGCCAAGCCACGAAGCACTGGTGTTCTTTGAGGCGGCGCTGCACAGCCTGGACATCTCGCGGGAGGCCTTGCACGAGCCGCTGAAGCTGTACACTGAGCCAGAAGCGAAGCGCCTGCTGCGTGAACTGGAAGACATCCACACCAGCCACGAGCGCCGCCGGGACATCGGCGACCGGCTGGCGGTGATTGGCGATACCCGGCACGGCGTGGGCGTCAAGCCCTCACCCCTGGCCCCTTGTATGTTGGAGGTGCGGTAAAATATGACCTGTGGTGGAGCCTGGTAATC
>CAYWGJ010000006.1:0-67920 GCA_964457835.1 uncultured Anaerolineaceae bacterium | reverse complement strand
TGGCGCGAGTGCGGCGCTGCCCGGGTGTCGGTGTCGGGTCTTCGGCTTCCAGTGACTGAGTCACGGGTGGGTTGCGGTCGGTGTCGTCGCTGTGCATCATCCCCCCTGAGGTGCTGCGCGGGCGTCCAGCCAGGCTGTGAAGCGATCCAACGGCCAGGTGTTTATCACCGACGCGGATGTCACCCAGCCGCGCCGCGCGGTCATGACGCCGTAGTAATGCAGGTCCATCTGTTCGGCGTTGTGCGCGTCGGTGTTGATGGACAGCGGGATGCCCATCTCAGCCGCGCGACGGGCGTACCAGGCTTCTAGGTCCATGCGGGCGGGATTGGCATTAATTTCCAGCGCGGTGCCGTGCCGCTGAGCCGCCGCAAAGACCGCCTCCATGTCGGCATCAACCGGTTCGCGGCTGCCGATCAACTGCGCGCGCGGGTGGCCGATCAGGTCTACGTGTGGGTTCTGGATTGCGTTGAGCAGGCGCTGTGTGATCTGTGCGCGGTCCTGGTTCAGCGAAACGTGCAGCGAGGCGATCACGAAATCCAGCTTTGCCAGCACGTCGTCGGGGTAATCCAGCGAGCCATCGGCGTTGATGTCCATCTCGGTACCGTGGAACACACGAAAATCCGGCCCCATGGCTTCGTCGGCAGCACGGACTTCTTCCGCCTGTGCCATCAGCCGTTCGATGCTCAAGCCGTTGGCAATGCCTAGGCTGCGCGAGTGGTCGGTGATCGCGATGTAGCGTTTGCCACGCGCGCGGGCAGCTTCGGCCATCTCCCGCACACTAAGCGCGCCGTCGCTCCAAGTGGTGTGCATATGTAGATCGGATTGCACATCCGTCAAGGTCATGAGTGTAGGCAGGGTACCGGCCTGCGCACGTTCAATCTCTCCGGCATCCTCGCGCAGCTCCGGCGGAATCCAGGGCAGACCCAGCGTGGCATAGACCGCTTCTTCGGTGTCGCACAGGGTCTTAGGCGCATCAACAATGATCTGCTTGTCGGCATCCACCGGGCTGAAGGCGTGCTCATTCAGGCTGAGGCCTTGAGCCAGCGCCAGTTCACGCAGCCGGATGTTGTGTGCCTGACTGCCGGTGAAATAGCTCAATGCAGTGCCCCAGCGTGCTTTAGGCAGCACGCGCAGATCAACTTGCAAACCGCTGAGCAACTCTACGGAGCTTTTGGTCTCACCATGCCCCAGCACGCGTACCACGTTGTCCTGATTGACAAAAGCGCCCATGATGGGTGGCGCATCAGCCACATCGTGCACGGCAATGAGCAGGTCTACATCACCGACAGTGGGCCGCCCCCGCCGGATGCTGCCTGCAATCTCGCCTTCAACGCTCTGAGGCAGCGCCAACAGATGGTCTAGGATGGCGCGGGCTGGGGGCAAGGCCTTGCCAATTGGCGTGCGCCCAGTCTGCCGCGAAAGGGCCTCAATACCAGCCAGCACCTTGGACTCGCTCTTGGCCCCCATGCCGCTCAGATCACGCAGCTTGCCGGCACGGGCGGCGGCTTCCAGCTCAGAAACGCTAGTGAGGTCGAGCTGCTCCCAGAAGAGCCTGGCCTTCTTGGGGCCAACGCCGTTGACGCGCATCATCGCCACGACACCCACCGGCACCTCCGCCTTGAGCTTCTCGTAAAACGCCAGTTGACCGGTTTCCAGCAATTCCTCGATCTTAGCAGCGAGGGTCTTGCCCACTTTCGGGATGTCGGTCAGGCCGCCTTCTGCGGCGATCACGTGCAGCTCACGCGGCAGCTCACGGATGCTCTCGGCGGCACTGCGATACGATAAATAGCGGTGGACGTTCTCGCCTTTGATTTGCAGCATGTCGGCGATGGTCTCGAAGACCTCAGCAATTTCACGGTTCGTCAGGCGCACACACAGTCCCTTAAACTGGCACAGCTATTCTCAAGATAGTGCCCATTATACCTGATCTACTCACCGGAGTGCCCCGTGGAATTATCCCCCTGCGCATGTTATCCTTAGCGCTCCACATTGACACGGCATGACGAGCGGGACGGAAGGGCATCCAGATGTTAAAGACACACAACTGCGGCCAACTGCGCGAAGCAGACGCGGGCCAGGAAGTAACCCTGGCCGGATGGGTCCATCGGCGGCGTGACCAGGGCGGCTTGATCTTCATTGACCTGCGCGACCGCTGGGGACTCACCCAAGTCGTCGCAGATGCCTCCGAGTCTGAGGTGGCCCACACCATCGCCAGTGACGCCCGGTCTGAGTATGTGCTTCAGGTGCGGGGGCGCGTGCGTTTGCGTCCAGAGGGTACCGAAAACACCGAACTGCCCACCGGTATGATTGACGTGGTGGCCGCAGACATTCAACTGCTGAACAACGCCAAAACGCCGCCCTTCTACATCAACAAGGAGGAACCCATCGACGAAGCCCGGCGGATGCAGTTTCGTTATCTGGACCTGCGCCGTGCACCAATGCAGCGTAACATCATCCTGCGTCATCGCGTGGTGAAGTTCATCCGCGACTACCTGGATGCCCAGGACTTCGTTGAGGTGGAGACACCGATCCTGTTCAAGACGACACCCGAAGGCGCGCGCGACTTCCTGGTGCCCAGCCGACTCCAGCCGGGTAAGTTCTACGCCCTGCCGCAAAGTCCCCAGCAGCTCAAGCAGATGCTCATGGTCGGCGGCTACGAGCGCTACTTCCAGATCGCGCGCTGCTTCCGTGATGAGGACCTGCGCGGCGATCGCCAGCCGGAGTTTACCCAACTTGACATGGAGATGAGCTTCGTGGAGCGCGAAGACGTGCTTCAGCTTGTGGAGGGCCTGGCAACAGCACTGGTGCACAAGGTCGTAGATGACGGTAAGACCCTGCTCGCTGAACCCTTCCCGCGTTTGCTGTATCAGGATGCCATGGAGCGCTACGGTTCCGACAAGCCTGACCTGCGCTATGACCTGGCAGCCATTGATGTGACAGACCTGGCCGCTCACAGCAGCTTCCCGGTGTTCCAGCGCAACGCCGCCGACAACAATCCCATTAAGGTCATCCGCGCACCTGGCTTAATCCGCAACCCGGACGACCTCACCAAGGCACTCAGCGGCGAAAAGCTCAAGAAGCTGATGAAGAGCCTGGAAGACGTGGCGCGCACTGTCGGCGCAAAAGGCCTGGCCTGGATGGCCCTGCCCCTGGAAGAAAATGGCGAAGTCAAAGGGCCGATTGGCAAACACTTCACAGTGGACCAAAAGGCGGACCTGTTCGAACGAGTCGGCGCTGAACCAGGCGACATCCTGCTGTTCACCTCGGACAAGCGCGAAGTGGTATGGGCCGTCGTGGACAAGCTGCGCCGTCACGTCGCCGAACTACTGGACCTGGCCGACCCCAGCGTACTGGCCTTCGCCTGGGTGATCGACTTTCCACTGTTCAACTGGGACGAAGAAGAAAAGCGCTGGGACCCCTCACAGCACATGTTCACTGCCCCCATGCCCGACGACATCGCGCTGCTCGACAGCGATCCGGGTAAGGCACGCGGCACCCAGTACGACCTCGTGTGTAACGGCTACGAAATCGCGGGGGGCAGCATTCGCATCCATCAGCGCGAGATGCAAGAAAAGATTTTCCCGCTCATCGGGCAGACGATTGAACACGCCCGCGAGCAGTTCGGACACATCCTGGAGGCTTTTGAGTACGGCGTACCCCCGCATGGCGGCATCGCCTGGGGCATTGACCGCCTGGTGATGCTCTTCGCTGGGGCACCTAACATCCGCGAAGTGATCGCCTTCCCCAAGACCCAGGCCGGCGGGGATGCCATGGCACATGCCCCCTCTGCGCCGGAGCCGGGTCAGCTTGAGGAACTGCACATCCAAGTAGTGCTGCCGGCAAGTGACGCAGACGCAGAATCCACAGAGGACAGCGAGTAGCCGCACCATGCAGGTTACGAATGTTCTGGAAACCTGTCTATACGTCGATGACCTGGACGCCGCCGCGCAGTTTTACAGCCAGGTGCTGGGGCTGCACGAGGTGTCGCGGGTGAACGGTCGGCACGTCTTCTACCGCTGTGGTGCGCAGATGCTGCTGATCTTCGTAGCAGCAGTGTCTGCACAAGGCGGAGAAGTCCCGGCACACGGCGCAACCGGCCCCGGACACGCGGCCTTTGGTGTGACGCAGGAGTCGCTGGCGGCATGGCGCGCGCATCTGGAAAAGCACAATGTGCCCATTGAGCAGAGATACACTTGGGGGGATCGTGGTGAGTCGCTGTACTTCCGCGACCCCGCCGGGAACAGCCTGGAATTTACCACGCCGCGCATCTGGGGCATCGATGAAGCAACGCTCATTGGCGATGCAGGCGCGTGAAAATGAGTAAGAGATCAGGGTTTACAGGCGGGATGCGCTCTGCTATAAACAATTCACCTGCTGTGCGCGTGATGGCATGACGTATTTGAGCCAACACCCTCACGAAGGGCGGCGACATGCGGGCGTCAAGGTGATATGCCTGCGCGGCTGAGACCAAGACACCGGCGAGCGGCCCACCTGCGAAAGCAGGTTCAAATAGCAGTGTTCACACGGCATGGCGGGGTGTTCTCATACAGGCGGCACACAAATATCCTTGTGTGCCGCCTTTGTGTATCCAACCCCTTTATTGACTGTAGTTCTCGCCAAAGACCTCGGCCATCAAGACTGACAAACGGCTGCGTACCGGGATGAGTACCTGCGCACCGCTGGGTGTGGTGTAAGACGACACCTCACGGTAGCTCACACCACCGGTTTTGATCTGATCGCGCGGAATGTCCTTGACGTACAACCCCAATGAAATCATTTGGTCCAGCGACAAGTCGGTGTAAAAGTTGCCGTCCAGCGCTGCCCAAATGTCCGGCACTTTGAGCAGCAAATTGGGCAAATTGGCAGGATCGGCCACCTTATCTAGAATGCCGAAGATCACCTGCTGCTGCCGTTCACCACGCTCGATGTCGCTGTCACCGTGGCGAGTACGGGCAAACTTCAACGCGGTCTCGCCATCCAACACATGTTGACCTGCTGGCAAATAGAAGGGGTCATAGCCGTAGTTCATGCTGGGATAGGTACGGTCGTTGATACTGTAATCCGTTTCCACCCCGACGCCTCCCACCGCATCCACAATGGTGATAAAGGCGCGAAAGTCCACGGCCACATAATGGTTGACCCGGATGCCGAAGTTGAGCTGTACCGTTTCCATAGCCAGGGTCGGACCATAGCCCACCTCGCGCAGTTCACCTAACACCATCGGCTCATTAATACGGCGCAGCCCATAGCCCGGCACATTGACCCAGAGGTCACGCGGGATGCTCAGCACGCCGATGTCATCGCTAGCCGTGTCCAAGCTCAGCAGCAGTAGGGTATCGGTGCGGAAAGCCAGGCCGTCTTGATCCGGGCGGCGATCCAAGCCCATGACCAGTACGGTGAGACGCCCCTGCCCATCCCAAGGGTCTAAAACGACCTCAGTGCCATCATCCAACACCACGCGATCGAAGCCCAGGCCCGGCAGATAAGCGCGCCGCATGTCTACAGGAGTAGGCAGCAGACTAAAATCATCACTGTCGCGCATCGAATCAGCGGCCAGCACAGCGTCGCTGCTTTGCGTCCCACGGACCAACAAGGCCAAGCCCAAGCTGATGGTCACCACAACCCCCAGAAGCGCGGCAGCGATGATGACCCATGCCCACTCGCCCCCCGTGCGCTGTCCCTTAACGCGCCGTCGTCGCATCCGTTCCCGCGCCGCTGAGTCACGGCTGAGGGCGGGTGGAGGCGGTGGCGAGCTGCTTTCCCGCGCAATAGGCTGTCCTAAGCGTCGAGGATCATCATCACCGCGTGTATAATCACTGGCCCGGAAAATCTGCGGCCCCTGCTGCTGCTGATCGCTGTCCTGCATCACGTCTCGCTAGATGATAGAATACGGGATACAAACGGGAATAATACCCCATTTGCGCAAAGAATGAGTATAAGAAGGCTGCGCATGTCACGTCAATGGCGCTTGATCTACCATGACCCGATGAACGGCCTGCGGAATATGGCAGTTGATGAAGCCATACTCAACGCAGTGCAGCGTGGCGACTCACCGCCCACCCTGCGACTGTATGCCTGGTCCCCGCCCTGTTTGAGCTTAGGCTACGCTCAAACTAGCACAGATGCCGACCTAACGCGAATCAATGCGCGAGGCTGGGACCTGGTACGCCGTCCTACAGGGGGCAAGGCCATCCTGCATACCGAGGAGCTGACCTACAGCTTAGCTGTCCCTGGCGATGACCCACTGGCAGAGGGTGACATCATCGCCAGCTATCAGCGCATCAGCACCGGCTTGATGCATGCCCTGGAGCTGCTCGGCCTACAACCACAGTCCCGCCGCATGGACGCTCCCAAAGCGCGCGCGGGGGCCGTCTGCTTTGAAGTGCCCTCGCATTATGAGATCACCGCCGGTGGGCGCAAACTCATTGGCAGCGCCCAGATGCGGCGGCGTGATGCCCTACTTCAGCACGGCACCCTACCCCTCAGCGGGGACTTGGCACGCATCTGTGACGCCCTACAGTATCCTGATGAGGCTGGGCGCGAATCGGCCCGTATGCAGGTTCGCGCGCGAGCGGTTACACTGCAAGAAGCGCTTGGTCATGTAGTTGACTGGGGCCAGGCCGCTGACGCCCTTGCACAAGGCTTTGCCGAGGCTTTCGACCTACGCTTCGACACGCACTCCAGCACACTAACGCCAGCGGAACAAGCCGAGGCGGAAACGCTGACCAAGGGCAAATATACAGAGACCCGCAAGCGGCGGGAAAGACAGGTAGAGTAAGTATATGGAACGGGCAAACGACCTTCGACAGCTTCCCCTTTTCCCCCAGCCACAGCGCCCGGAAGAGATTCACCAAGGCACGGCGCTCAAACACACTATTGAGTTTTTTATCGCCCACCTACAAGCCGAAGGCAAGTCGGAAAACACGCAAAAATCCTTCCGGTCCGACCTAAAGCTGCTGGCTGAATACCATGGCGAGAACGTATCTATAGGCACGCTCAGCACACGCGACCTGGACGCTTTTATGCGCTGGATCGAGGTCGGGCGTGGCGTACCATGCAGCCGCAAGACCTATGCGCGGCGTGTGACTACGCTGAAGGTCTACTTTAAGTGGCTGCACGAGTTGGGTGCCCTGCCCCATGATCCAGCAGAAGCGGTCCTCCAGCGCTCCGGGCAGGCCCCGCTTTCTCATGCCTTGGACGATGACCAGGTGCGCGCCGTGCTTTACGCCAGCCGCCAGATACGCCTGCGCCGCCGCAATGACGAGATTGACACCCGCCCGGAGATGCTGCTGCGTCTGATCCTGGATACAGGCATCAAGAAGGGCGAAGCAATGCGCCTCACCCGCGACGACGTGCAGCGCACGGACCCAGACGCGCCTGTGCTTGTGGTCAAAGGCAAAGTACGCAACGTCTTTAAGGAGCGCAGCATCCCTCTGGACCCTGGCTGGCTGCCCGTACTGGACCGCTACCTGGCGCAGTATCAGATCGCAGACACACTTTTCACCTGTACCGCGCGCAACCTAGAATACATCCTCAGCGACATTGGTCAAGCTGCCGACCTGCCCTTCAAACTGTCCTTTGAGGTACTGCGCTGGAGCAGTGCTGTCCAGGATCATCGCCGGGGCATAGATGACGATACCATCCGCAAAAAGCTGGGCCTCAGCGAGATAAGCTGGCAGGAAACGGGCAGCAAAATTCGCAGGCTGGCCACGCTGATTGATGGCGATGGCTTACCCAGCGAAACCAACGCCGAAGAATAGTGCGTTGGTCGTTCGCTATTCTGTGCTATAATGCCGCGCCATGAGATTTGTACGCGATGACTTCACCTTCAGTAAGCGCATACTCGGTTTAGTGCTGTTCATCGGTGGTGGATTAGGCGCGGTTGGCCTGCTGCTGCTTGACGCGATCACTGGCAGCGCAGGCGGTGTTGGCCCGGCACAACGGCTTGCCCTCGTCCTGATGATCGTGGCAGCGCTCCTCGGCGCAACGCTCATTCCACTGGGGGATGACCCCGCATAAGCCATGACGGATACGACACTGCCCCCAGCCCCTGCTGTGCTACGCACGACCCATCACCTGTTGATGGGCGTAGGGCTGCTGCTGCTGAGCTTCTACTTCATCGTCTACGTGGTCTACGCCCTGAACCTGATGGCCTTCCCCTTCGACTACGACCAGGGAGAAGGCTTTGAGCTGGTCGATACAATCATGTTCAGCCAGGGACAGTGGCCCTACCAAGACGTAGAGACTTATCCCTTCTATGCCAGCAATTACCCGCCAGTTTTTCACCTGATGGCCGTACCGTTTGTATGGGTATTCGGTCCAGCATACTGGTACGGGCGGCTGCTGGGATTCTTAGGGACACTGGTCACTGCCTGGGCCATTGGCTACGCGGTGTATCGCGATGGACAACGGCGCGGCTATGGTGGGCATCGGTGGATCGCACTGGTATCCGCATTGGCTTTCCTGGCTTCTAACGTGATATACCACATCGGGCCACTAGTGCGTCAGCACATGACCATGGTGATGTTCGAAACGCTGGCAGTAGTTATCTTAGCCTTCGCGCTGGATATCGAAAACCGTGGACGACGACGGCGCGCCATTGCGCTGGCCTTAGGCCTGCTCATCATTGCGGGCTATACCAAGCAGCTCGCAGCCTTTTCGGCTATCGCCGCCCTGGGCTGGATGTTCCTACGCAATCCGCGCCGTGCGGTGGTGTGGGGCGTCGGCTTCGCGGTTGTCGGCGCGGCCATCTTCGCTTGGATGACCTGGGCGACTGACGGTCAGTGGTGGGTGCAGGCCATTCTCGCCAACGTCAACCAGACGCGATTCCCGCAAGTAGAGGGCCTCTTCCGACTGTGGTTCAGTCTGCACGGGTTCTTGCTGATCCCGGCGATGCTGCTGGTGGTTTACGAGTTGTATTTCGACCGGCTGTCACTCTACAGCGTGTGGTTCATCGTGACGACGCTGCTGGGCGGGGCATCATCGGGCACCTGGGGCGGTGGTGACAGCTATTTCGCCACATCAATTGCTGGCATGAGCATTCTCAGCGGTATCTTCGCCGCGCGAACGCTCAGCCGCGCCTGGGGCTTCCCAGAAACGAACCCTTATACGCGACTGTTCGTACAGCCGCTTCACCGATTAGCTCCCCCCTTAGCCACCGTCGGGCTGATTGTGATCCCACTGCTGTATATCGGCTATGGGCGCGCTGTGCTGCACATGCCCACCACTGGCCCGGTCTTCTCGCAGATCGCGGATGTGCTGGACATCCAGCCCAACGCACTGAACGGTTTCTACGATTCCGCGGGTCGCATCGCAGGCGGCTACGCGGACATCGGTCACCTGACCACGCAGACAGACATCGACGCTGGCTGGCGCATTGTGCAGATCATCCAAGCATCGGAAAAAACCGTGCTCAGCGAAGAGGCGGGCTTCAGCTTGGCTGCGGGGCGTGAAGTCATCACCAACCCGACCCAACTGCTGAACGTGTGGCTGCGCGGCTTATACGACGGCAGCGAACTGCTCCAAATGATCGAAGACCAAGCCTTCGGCGTTATCATCCTGCGGGCACAATTCTACCCGGAACCAGTCTTGATTGCCATCGACACCCACTACGCAATCAGCGAGACAATCCAGATGAACGGTTTTGACTACATCATCAAGCGCCCCATCCCACGTTGAGCCAACTCAGTCGAAGTCCTCAGAGCGGCGGTTGCGGAAAGGCGAAAAGTTCGAGCGCCGCTGCGACAGCCCCATCGGACGCCGCTGCACCAGGAAATCCTTCTCGGCACGCATCTGATAAAGCAGGCTGTCCACCGACTGCTTGAGCATCTCCACGTTGACCTCAGTAATCCGCTCATGGGCAGCCAGCATCCGGGCTTGCAGCGCGACCTCGCGCACAAATGCGCCGGGCTGATCCAACAGACTGGGCACGATCTCAGCGTGCTCGTCTTTCCACTGCTCAGAGAGATAGTAGCGAAGCATCCGCTCAGCCTGGTCTTCATTCTGGATAGTGGGTATGACAAAAATGCGGTCCAGGCGGCCAGGGCGCTTGACGATGCGCTCGTCAATGGCTTCAGGGTAATTCGTTGTAGCCAGAAGCAGCGACCCCTGCGGGTTGTTGGGTGACTCGATGCCATCCAAAACGTTCAGGATGCGTGCTTTGTCGTCACCACGCAGATAAGCGTCTAGTTCTTCAACGATCAATAGTGTGGGATAGCGGGCGGCTGCTACCGCCTGAAACGCACGCTGAATTTTCTCAAAGGTCGCGCCATCACGGTCCGAGCCAGAGACGTACACGACAATGCGGCCCTGTTCAATAGCGTGCTTTGCCATAGCCGCACACAGCATCGTCTTACCGGTACCCGGCACGCCAGCCAACAGCAGCTTACGGAAGGGGGCCAGCTTAAGCTGCTTGTAGATGCTTACCCCTTCCTCAAAGAAGGCCTCAACGTCATCCATGAGCTGGGACTTGAGGTCATCAGGCAGGATCACATCATCCCAATCCACCGTCGGATCAAAAAAAGCATCCGTGCCACCAATGATGTACACATCTCGACGGCGGCGGATGCGTGGCCGCACTGCCCGCGCGCAGGCGAACTCAAAGGCTGCCCAGGTATCCAGCTTGCCTTTCGGGACGAGCGCAATAGCCGTCAGGTCCTGCACATCGTCGTCAAAGTAAGAACTGGCATAGATCACATCGAAATGGCCGCCGTCGTCCTGGTTGAACTGAAAGCGGTACGCACCTGATGTTGAAGTCAAGACCATGCGCTTACCCCGCGAGCCGTAATCGCTGATGGGCACAATCACAGGACAGTCCAGATGTGACATGCCACCATAGGTGGCCTTACCACGCAGCCTGCGGCCAGGCTTGACCGACTTCTGTGCGATCATGTTGCTGCACTCCGAGGAAGCCCAGATCGTCACATACTCAGTATCGGGATAACGCTCTTCCCAAAGTTCACGCGCCCACTGCACCAGGCGTTCATATTGCATACAGTGTTTCCCTTAATTGGCTGCTTGATTGACTGTCGCTCGATGCGCAGTCTTACTATTATAGGGCAGAACCGCGTGATGTAAAATTGTCACTCCGTCCTGGTTCAGCCGCCGCGATACAAGCGCCGCTGTGCACAGCCCTCACAATCATTATAATACCGGCATACCAGAGAGATCACGACACCCATGACCACCGCATACGTCACGCACCCCCGATACACTGAGCACGACTTCCCCGGTCATCCTGAACATGCAGGCCGCATCCAGGCCGTATGGCAGCAGTTGGATGCTGCGCACCTGCTGCCGCGCATGAAGCGTCTTGATCCTGCACCAGTAGATGACACCCTGCTGCACAGCGTACACAGCGCCAGCTACGTCGAGATGCTCAACTGGATGGTGACACAGGACCGCATGGTGCAGTTCGACTCCGATACCTTTGCCATGCCCGAATCAGCGGAAGTCGCGCGGTTGTCAGCAGGGGGAGTGGTCGCAGGAGTAGATGCCGTGCTCAGTGGACGTGCGGACAACGCGCTGGCCGCGGTGCGTCCCCCTGGACATCACGCGCTGGCGGATCGCGGTATGGGCTTCTGCTTGCTTGGAAATGTGCCCATCGCGGCGCGCTTTGCCCAACGTGAATACGGCCTGAAGCGGATTATGATTGTCGATTATGACGTACATCACGGCAACGGCACCCAAGACATGTTCTACGCCGATGACAGTGTGCTGTTCATTTCCACACACCAAGCCCCGTTTTATCCAGGCACCGGCAGCCTAAACGAAACCGGACATGGCAAGGGGCGGGGCTACACGCTGAACGTGCCACTACGCCCAGGGCATGGTGATGAGAGCTTCTACCAGGTCTACCAACAACTCATCTGGCCGGCTGCACAGCGATTCCAACCGGAGTTGATCCTGGTCTCGGCGGGTTTTGACGCACACTGGAAGGACCCGCTGGCGATGCTGCGCCTCAGCCTAGAGGGGTACGCCTATCTGACGCACGAATTGATCCGTATGGCGGACAAACTGGCGAGTGGACGCATCGTCTTTGCGTTGGAAGGTGGCTACGATCTCGGTGTACTGGCACATGGTGTGCGCAATATTGCCCACGCCCTTATCGGGGACGAAGACCTCAGTGACCCGTTCGGCAAGCGCCCACTGCCGAGTGGTGAACCTGATGTCACCCCGCTTATTGAGGAAGTAAGGCGCATCCACGCGCTGTAGATTTGCGTAGTTGATCGGCGGTCCGCGCGCCAAAGCGTGGGCTGTGTACACATTGACGGAGTACGTGAATGGAAAACTGGCACATCAACGCAGTGTTCTACGAGCTATACCCGCGCGCCTTCGCAGACGGCAACGGCGATGGGTATGGAGATTTTATCGGGCTGCGGCAGCGCCTGGAATACTTAGAATGGCTGGGCGTGGACTGTATCTGGATGACTCCTGTCTATCCTTCCCCTGGCAAGGACGACGGTTACGACATCGCCAGCTTTTACGGTATTGACCCGCGCTTCGGGCACCTAGAAGACTTCAAAATGGCGATTAACGAGATTCACCGCCGCGGAATGCGCATCATCCTGGACCTGGTAGTCAACCATACCTCGGAGGAACACCCTTGGTTCAAAGAGGCCCGCCGCAGCAAGGACAGCCCCCTGCGCGATTACTACGTATGGTCGGACGATCCAGAGCTATACAACGAAGCACGCATCATCTTCCTGGATACGGAGCAGTCTAACTGGGCCTACGATGAACCCAGCGGACAGTACTACTGGCACCGCTTTTACTCATCACAGCCAGACCTGAACTACGATAATTTAAAAGTGTATCAGGAACTGGAAAACATCGTGCGATTCTGGCTGGACCTGGGTATTGATGGCTTCCGGGTAGATGCCGTGCCCTACCTCATCGAACGTGAAGGCACCAACTGCGAAAACCTGCCGGAGACGCACGCGATCTTGCAGAAGCTGCGCGCCTTTGTGGATCAAAACTATCCACACGCGGTGCTGTTGGCCGAAGCGAATCAATGGCCCAGCGAGGTGATCCACTACTTTGGTGAACCCGAAGCGCCAGAATTTCACATGTGCTTTAACTTCCCGGTGATGCCGCGCCTGTACATGGCCCTAGCTCGTCAGAGCCGCGCGGACATCATCGAAATCGTGGACGCCACGCCCCCCCTACCCAACGGCACACAATGGGCCACCTTCCTGCGCAATCACGACGAACTCACCCTTGAGATGGTCAGCGAGGACGACCGTGAATTCATGTGGGACTACTACGCGCCAGAAAGCATCATGCGGCTGAACCTGGGCATCCGTCGGCGGCTGGCACCGTTGGTCAACAACGATCGCCGCAAGATCGAGCTGCTGCATTCTATGCTGCTGACCCTGCCCGGTGCGCCGGTGTTATACTACGGGGACGAAATCGGCATGGGTGATAACCTTCAGCTTCCCGACCGCAATGGTGTGCGCACCCCCATGCAGTGGTCCGACGATGTGAATGGCGGCTTTTCGTCCACAGCGTATGACAACCTTTATTCGCCCATGGTCAGTGATCCAGAATACGGTTACAGCCGCGTCAACGTGGAAGCACAACGCGAGCACAGCACCTCGCTGCTGCACACGGTGCGGCGTATGATCCTGATGCGCAAAGACAACCCGATCTTCGCCAGCGGTTCACTGCACTGGTGGGGTACCGACATCCTGCCGGATTCGCTGCTGTGCTTCTGGCGTGCTGACGCAGCCAATGGACAACGTGTGCTGGCGCTGCACAACCTCAGCGGCGCGCCAGTCACGCTTACGCTGCCAGAGAACATGGCGTTTATTGACCTACTGCAATTCGAAAACATGCCAGTCAGCGGGGAAATTGAGCTGGAGGCCTATGCATACCGTTGGCTGCGGCTGCGCGCGGACTAAGGTGGCCCAACGGCGGCGGGGTACCGAGTGCAACCTTAGTACCCCGCCTGTGCTGGCTAGGGCAGCGTCAAGATGATCGGTTCACCTTCCGTGACGGCCACGCTGTGTTCAGTGTGCGCACAAAGCGAGCCGTCCTTGGTGACGACCGTCCATTTGTCGGCCAGTTCCTTCGTGTCGGGGCGGCCTGCAATGACCATCGGCTCCAGGGCCAAAGTCATGCCCGGCTGAAGTGGTTCACTGTGCCAGGTGGTGCGCCGCCCCTTCTTCGAATTGCCCTTACGCGGCCACCAGTTGGGTACTTGCGGCTCTTCGTGCATCTTGCGCCCTACCCCATGCCCGGTGTAATCACGCGCAACGCTATAGCCCTGGCTTTCGACGTATTTCTGCACCGCAAGCGCTACATCGCGGACTTCATTGCCCACCACACAGGCCACAATAGCGCGTTCCAGCGCGTGCTCGGTGACATCCAGCAGGCGCTGCACTGAAGGGGGAATCTCGCCGATGGCCCAGGTGCGCGCCGCATCACCAACAAAACCCTGATAGTGACAGCCCGTGTCCAGACTCACGATATCCCCCTCTTGCAGCAGGCGGTCCGGGTGCGGAATACCGTGCACCAGCTCTTCGTTGATGCTGGCCGTAATCGTGGCTGGAAAAGCGGGCGAGTTTGGCTTGGGATAGTTGAGAAAAGCGGGGGTTGCGCCATGATCGCGGATCACAGTCTCAGCGATCTTGTCCAGCTCAGCGGTGCTGATACCGGGGCGCAGTGCCTGCCGCATGGCTTCGTGTGCTTCCGCGACGATACGCCCAGCCTGGCGCATGATGACAATCTCTTCAGGGCTTTTCAGCGTGATGCTCATGGTTGCACTTTCGGTTGTTGTTTAGACGAATCGACCACCAAGACCTCACGTCAGGGCATCAACAGCCTGCTTGATGTCGGTCGTCACCGCTGCGATGGATTGATCGGCATTGATGCGCACCAGCAGGTCTTTAGCCGCGTAATGATCGATGAGCGGCGCAGTACTCTCCATAAAAGTATCAATGCGCTTGAGCACAGCATGGGCATTGGCATCATCGGGGCGGCGCTTGAGTACTTCACCGGTAACATTCAGCGTGGCTTGAAGCTGCGGCGGGTAAGCTTTTTCGGGGTGATCGACAAAGGCCCAGTCCACGCCCTCGCTGTTGTAGTAGATGTTATAGGATGCACCATCCGCAGCGCTGACACGCCCGAAGGCACGCTTAAAAGCTGTGTAGAGATCAAGTTCCAGCAGCAGCACGCCGCCCAGTTTTTCGCCTTTTTCCGCCAGATGCATTTCCAGCCACTGCGCCTGGGCGATATTGCGCGGATAGCCGTCCAGGATAACGCCGCCCTGGGCATCGTCCTGTTGCAAGCGATCCAGAAGCACCTCGTTGGTGTCATCATCTGAGACCAACGCCCCAGACTTCATAATGTCCTGGATTTTCTTCGCGAGGGCATCTTCGCGGCTGCGCATAGCACGGAAGAGGTCCCCAGTGGATATATGCGGAATGCCGTAGTGCTGGCTGACAATACCAGCCTGCATCCCTTTACCGGCACCTTGTACGCCCATGATGATTAAGTAGAGGCCCATTTTAAGTGTTTTCTCCAAAGGTATAGCGGGTCAACGCGGGGTATTGTAAATCTTTTCACTAAGCTCTTGCAAACATCAGACCTGCACCCATCGAATGGGCACAGGTCTGAAGATAGGCATCAAGGCGTAGCGCCTTAACGCATGAAGCCTTCGTAGTTGCGCATCACGAGTTGGGCCTCGAGCTGGCGCATGGTATCGATCACCACACCGACCACGATGATGAGGCCAGCACCGGTCAGCACCAAAGCAGGGTTGCTGGCCGTATTGCCCACGAAGGCCTGCTGGAAAAGCAGCCCGTTGATCAAGTCCACCACACCCGGCACGACAGCAATGATCCCCAGGAAAACGGCACCCACCAGCGTGATGCGCCGCGTCACACGGATGATGTACTCTTCTGTGCGCTTACCGGGCCGGATGCCGGGTATGAAACCGCCATTGCGCTGCAAGTTACCAGCCAAGTCCTGATTCTGCACCATCACGTCACTGTAGAAGAAGGTGAAGGCCACCGTCAGCAAGAAGAAGGTGAACCAATACACCAGGCCCGACTGATTACCGAAAGTGGCCGTGATGCTTTCACCGAAGGCTCCGGGTGGGAAGAAGCTGACCAGGACAGCAGGCATCGTGATGATCGCCTGCGAGAAGATTAGCGGGATCATGCCGACCGGGTTCACGCGCATGGGGATATGGGTGCTGGCCCCACCGTACTGCTTGCGGCCACGCACGCGCTTACCATATTGTACCGGTATACGCCGTATGCCTTCCTGGATGAGCACGATCACGACGACGCTCACCAGGGTGATGAGCACGAACAAGAAGACGTTCCACAGCGCAATGCCTGTATCCGGCGAGTTGGTCACCATATTGGCAAAGTTAGTCGGGGCTTCTGCCACGATACCCGCGAAAATGATCAGCGAAATACCGTTACCAATACCCTGCTCGGTGATGAGTTCGCCCAGCCACACGGCGAACATCGTTCCGGCGGTCATCGTTGCCAGTACAGAAATCGTCAGCAGGAAGTCTGAGCCAAAACCAGGGATGATCTGCCGGCCTTCCAGAAGCGCGTTAAAAATCTGAATCTGGCCGAAGGCTTGCAGCACAGCCATCGGAATAGTGACGTAGTAGGTGTAGCGCGTGATCTTTTCCTGGCCGCCCGGCTCGCGCTGAAGTTCACGCAGGCTGGGGATCACCGGGATCAGCAGCTGGAAGATAATCGACGCGGTAATGTATGGGTAGACACCATTCGCCAAGATGCTGAAGTTGGCGACCGCACCACCCGACAGCAGGTTAAGCACACCAATGAGGCCAGCGCCCGTCGCGGTAGGGTCCAGCAAAATGCTGAGCGCCTCGCGGTCCACACCCACTACCGGCACATGCGCGGCAAACTGATACACCAACAAAATCAAGCCGGTGACCAGCAACTTGTTACGTACATCAGGCAAACGCCAGGCGTTGCGCAGCGCTTCAATCATAAGAAACTTCCTCTGTATCGCATCCGTCGTGTGTTCCAAGCGCAATGGGCACCCATGATACAACAAGGCCGGCCATCTGTCACCATTAGGCCGGCCTGGGCATGGGCTGCATGATGATTACTCGCCCTTGAGCTTGGCAATCACTTCTTTGCGCGGGCGCTTGACTGTGGCCTGCGCACCAGTCAGCAGCAGTGGCAGCACGGTTGTTTGGCCCCCTGCCGCCTTGATCTTTTCCTCGGCACTCTTGGTAAAGCGCTGGGCCTGGACGTTAAAGGCCTTGGTCAGCTCGCCACGTCCTAAGACAACCACGGGTTCATCCGGGTCGCGCACCAGGCCAGTTTGAGCCAAGAGCTGTGGCGTGATTTCCGTACCCGCCTCAAAACGGGCTTCGAGGACATCAACGTTGATTTCCTGGTAAGGGATACGGAACAAGTTGGTAAAGCCACGCTTGAACGGCAGACGGCGTACCAACGGCAGCTGACCACCCTCAAAGTACGGCCCCTTACCACCGCCACGGCGAGCGCCTTGACCTTTGGTACCGCGTCCTGCGGTTTTGCCCTTGCCCGCCGCGATACCGCGACCGACACGGGTCTTCTTCTTCACCGAACCGGGTTCGGGTTTGAGATCGTGCAGTCTCATGGCTGTATCGGCGTGCGACGTATGAGGCCGACGCCTGCCTCCTTTCCTCATCAACCCCTAACTTTGTGGGGCATCGACCTCTTCGACGTGCAGCAGGTGGGTGATCTTATTAATCATCCCGCGGATCTGCGGCGTCTCTTTATGTACGACACTGGCATTCAGCTTACGCAGGCCCAAGGTCTCAGCAGTGACACGCTGGTTCTTCTTGTAACCAATGGGGCTGCGCACCAGGGTGATCTTCAAGTACTTAGCGTCACTCATGATTATTCGTCCTCGTCCTCACCGATTGGCTCAGCAACAGGTGCGGGGGGCGCATCATCCACGGGCGGCGCATCGGTTACCAGGCCGGCTTTACGGTGTGGGCGTTCCCAGAAGGGTCGCACATGATCAATCTGCACACCTCGGGTCCGGGCGATTTCCTCCGCACTGCGGAGCTGTTCCAGCGCTTCGATGGTCGCCATCGCCACATTGAGTAGGTTGGCGCTGCCCTGGCTCTTGGTCAGGATGTCGCGCACACCAACGGCCTCCAGCACAGCGCGCACGCCACCACCGGCAATCACACCCGTACCGGGCGCAGCAGGCTTCAGCATGACTTTAGCCCCCGCAAAACGCCCCACCACTTCATGGGGAATAGTGCTGCCAGCCAGCGGAACTTTGCGCATCTGACGGCGAGCACGCTCTGAACCTTTGCGAATGCTATCAGGCACGCCACGCGATTTACCCACACCAATGCCAACGCGACCATGGTTATCGCCCACGATGACCACCGTGCGGAAGGCGAAGCGGCGGCCACCTTTGATGACTTTAGCAACGCGGGTGATGTCTACCACGCGCTCATCAAGTTCTTCGCGGTCGTCATCACGACGGTCACGGCCTCGTCTGTTATCTCGGTTATCAGCCATAGTCTATCCTTAGAACTCCAGCCCGCCTTCACGGGCACCTTCGGCCAGTGCTGCCACACGGCCCTGATAGCGGAAGCCGCCGCGATCAAACACCACGCTGGTGACACCGGCATCCTTAGCGCGTTTGGCAACGACTTCACCTACTACGCGGGCAGCATCGCGCTTCTGCTTGCCGTCGATCTGAGCGCGCACTTCGCTGTCCAGCGTAGAAGCGGAAACCAAAGTCACACCACGCTCATCATCGATCACCTGCGCGTAGATGTGCGTCAGGCTGCGAAAGATATTGAGGCGCGGGCGTTCCGCAGTGCCATACAAATGCGCACGGATGCGGCGCTGACGGCGCTTACGCGCCGCGTACTTCTTCTTGACGTCTTTTTCACCCATTTGAACAGTCCTTTACTTCTTGCCAGCCTTACCCGCTTTGCGACGGATAATCTCGCCTTCGTAGCGCACACCCTTGCCCTTGTAAGGCTCCGGCGGGCGCAGCCCACGAATGTTGGCCGCAAGCTGGCCGACGACCTGTTTATCGATCCCGTCAATGTGCAGCAGCGTGCCGCGCTTATCCTTAGGCACGTCGAAAGTCACATTAGGCGGCGGTTCAATCACGACATCATGCGAGAATCCCAGCTTCATCACCAAATTGCTGTCCTGAAGCTGTGCTTGATAGCCCACACCCTCGATCATCAACGTGCGGCGGAAGCCCTCAGAAACACCCTGCACCATGTTGGCGATCAGCGCACGGGTCAGGCCATGCAGCGCCCGGTGATGCTTCAGGTCGCTGGGGCGCGTGACCATGAGCTGGCCGTCTTCCATCTCGACATGCATGTCTGGGTGGATCTCCATTTCCAGCTCGCCCTTAGGCCCTTTGACCTTCAGGTGCTGGCCGTCCAGCTTGATTTCAACTTTGGCCGGGATTGCAACCGGTTTTCTACCAATACGTGACATCGTATCTCCTCCCCACAGCTACCACACGTAGCACAGTACCTCGCCACCGACGTGCTCACGACGGGCGGTTTCCGCCGTCATGACCCCTTTGGGGGTCGTCAGAATGGCGATGCCGGAGCCACTGAGCACGCGGGGCAGGTCGCGGCGGCCA
Organism: uncultured Anaerolineaceae bacterium; assembly: GCA_964457835.1. Taxonomy (GTDB): domain Bacteria; phylum Chloroflexota; class Anaerolineae; order Aggregatilineales; family Phototrophicaceae; genus CAYWGJ01. The sequence continues at coordinate 48,306 of CAYWGJ010000006.1, read as the reverse complement.
CGGTAAACGCGGCGGCCCGGCTTGCTAATGCGCGACAGGTTCGTGATGACCGGGCGGCGTGTGCGGCGGCTGCCGTAGTACTTAAGCTGAATGTCGATCATCGCGACGGGTTCAGCTTCACGGATGACATAATCCTCGATGTAGCCCTCTTCTTTCAAGATGCGGGCAATTTCTGCCTTGATCTTGGAATAGGGCACCTCAGTGGTGGCCTTGCGAGCCATCAGCGCGTTGCGAATGCGCGTGAGCATATCTGCGATCGGGTCGCTAATCATAACGGCTCTCCCTACCAGCTCGACTTCACAACGCCGGGCAGTTCGCCCTTCAGCGCCATTTCACGCAGGCAGATGCGGCACAGGCCGAAGCGGCGGTAGTATCCGCGCGGGCGGCCACAGCGCTTGCAGCGGTTGCGCTCGCGCACCTTGTACTTGCGCTTCTTCTCGCGTTCAATCATTGATGTCTTAGCCATAGCTAGTTCTCCTGGAAGGGCATACCTAGCAGCTTCAACAAGCGGCGGCCCTCCTCATCAGACTTGGCGGTGGTTACGATCGTGATTTCCATGCCGCGTACTTTGTCCACCTTGTCGAACTCGATCTCCGGGAAGATCAGTTGTTCGCGCAGGCCGATGGTATAGTTTCCGCGCCCGTCCAGCTTGGCAGGCACACCGCGGAAGTCACGAATACGAGGCAGCGCGACATTCATTAGGCGGTCCAGCATGGACCACATCTTCTCACCGCGCAGGGTCACCTTGACACCGATGGCGCGCCCCTCACGCAGCTTAAAGCCAGCGATGCTCTTCTTGGCACGGGTGATGATAGGCTGCTGACCCGTAATGATGCGCAGGTCGGTGACCGCGCTATCGAGGGTCTTGGGATCGTCGTTAGCCTCACCCATACCGATATTCACTACGACCTTCTCAACCCGGGGGACCTGCATCACGTTCTTGTATTGAAACTCGTTCATCAAAGTCGGCACGATTTCTTCCTGGTAACGCGCCAGGAGCACCGGGACAACCTTGGCCTCTGCTTCAGTCATTGCTTACCGTCCGTTCCACTAATCGACGTTGGCGTCGCACTTCTTACAGAAGCGCACCTTGCGGTCATCGTCAGCAAAGCGGAAGCCCACGCGCGTGCGCTCGCCGCAGCTAGGGCAAACCAGCATCACGTTCGAGAGATGCACCGGCGCGTCGAACTCGACGATCTGTGCCGGGATCTGCTGGGTACCCACCTGGCGCGCTTTATGGTGCCGCTTCGACAGGTTCACACCACTCACGATGACCCGGTTGGTCTTGTTGCGCACCTCAATCACCTCGCCCTGGACGCCGATGTCCTTGCCGGCGATGACTTCTACGATGTCGCCTTTCTTGATCCGCTGCATTGCTTCACCTTTTCCCTACAGGGTTTCCGGGGCCAAGGAGACGATCTTCATGAAGCCCTTGTCACGCAGCTCACGGGCTACCGGGCCGAATACGCGCGTCCCTTTGGGATTGGTCATGTCATCGGCCAGGATCACCACCGCGTTATCATCGAAGCGGATATAGGAACCATCCGCCCGGCGGTATTCCTTGGCTGTGCGCACAATAACCGCACGCACGATGTCACTTTTCTTGATGCTGCCTTGGGTGCTGGCGGACTTGACAGTAGCCACCACGATATCGCCTACGCGCCCGTATTTCTTCTTGGAGCCACCCAGCACGCGGATGACCAAGATTTCTTGTGCGCCGCTGTTGTCGGCCACTTTGAGGCGTGATTCCGTCTGGATCATGGCTAAGCCTCCTCAACGTCCGCGTTGGCGGCAGCCGCCAGTTCTTCCGGCTTAACGCCGCCCGGCAGTTCAATAATCGTCTCCACCACCCAGCGCTTATTCTTGCTCAGCGGCTTGCTCTCTACAATACGGACGATGGTACCCACCTCGATTGCATTACTTTCGTCGTGGGCCATCACACGCTTCGTTGTGCGCACAACCTTCTTATACACACGGTGCATCTTACGTCGTTCGATTTCCACGACGACCGTCTTGTCCATCTTGTCGCTGACGACGCGGCCCTGCAGCCGCCGACGGTTGTTAGGCATTGTTCGATCCCTCTTCCGTGCTGCTGGCAACGGCCAGTTCAGCCGCCAACTGACGCTCACGCAGCACTGTCTTCAGGCGCGCCAGGTTGCGACGATTGAGCTTGATAAGGTTGACGTTTTCCAGCTCACCGGTCGCTTTATTCAGGCGCAGTTCCCACATTTCCTGGTGGGTATCCTCGATGGCATCCAGGATTTGCTCATCCGTCATCTTGCGGATGTCGTTGACATGCAGTTTGGCGACCATATTAGTTCATCTCCTGCCCGCTGATGGGGTCAATGCGCTTGACGAACTTGGTCTTGACCGGCAGCTTGTGCGAAGCCAGACGCAGCGCTTCACGCGCATCTTCTTCGCTCACGCCGCTCATCTCAAAAAGCACACGGCCCGGCTTAATCACCGCCACCCAGTACTCCACGGCACCTTTACCCTTACCCATGCGCGTTTCCGCGGCCTTTTGGGTAATGGGCTTATCCGGGAACACCCGGATCCAAATCTTGCCACGGCGCTTGATGTAGCGCGTCATGGCACGGCGGGCGGATTCGATCTGGCGGCTGGTGAGCCACACCGGTTCGGTGGCTTGCAGGCCGTAATCGCCGAACTGCACCACCGACCCGCGGTAAGCTTTGCCACGCATACGCCCACGGAACTGCTTACGGTATTTGACTCGCTTTGGCATCAACATGAGTCGTTTCTCCTCAACTCTCCAGCAGCACGCCGAGGCCCGACGCCTATGAATTAGCGTAGGCGTCGGTCTTGCCACCGGAACGCTGCTTTTTGTCTTTGGCGTCCTTGTCCTCCATCTGGAGGATTTCGCCCTTATAGATCCAAACCTTGATGCCAATACGGCCAAAGGTCGTCAGGGCTTCAGCGAAGCCGTAGTCGATATCGGCGCGGATAGTGTTACGCGGCACCCGCCCCTCGCTCAGCATTTCACGACGGGCCATGTCGGCACCGGCCAGGCGACCGCTGATTTCAATGCGGATGCCCTTACCGCCAGCGCGCATACATTGCTGTACAGCACGCTTCATAGCACGGCTGTGACCGATACGGCGCTCAAGCTGGCCGCCGATATTCTCCGCCACCAGGTAAGCATCTAGGTCCGGCTTGGTAATCTCGCTGACTTCCACGCGCACACTCTTACCCGTCATGCGCTGGATGTCCTGTTTCATCTTCTTGACCGCCTCGCCCTTACGCCCGATGACAATGCCGGGGCGCATGGTGTGGATCGTCACGACGACTTGGTTGGGGAAGCGTTCGATCTCGATACGCGAAACCCCCGCTTTACCCGCTTCCTTGCGGATGTAGTCACGGATCATGCGATCCTCATGCAGCAGATCAACGTAGCGGTCACCCTCAGCGTACCAGCGGGCATCCCAATCGCGGTTAATCTTCAAACGGAACCCAACCGGGTTAACTTTACGACCCATTACGCTTCCTCTCGCTCAGATAGGATGATGGTCAGATGTGAAGTCCGCTTCACACGCGGTTTATAACGGCCACGTGCGCCGGCGGTAAAACGCTTCATCCGTGCACCTTCATCCGCGAAGATTTGCGCGATGTAAAGGTCGCCGGGGTTCAGGTCGAAGTTGTTCTCGGCATTAGCAATCGCCGATTGCAGCGTCTTCCTGATGATCCCCGCCCCCTTGTTGGGGGTGTAGTCCAGCACGATCACCGCCTGCTCGGCATCCATGCCGCGCACTTGGTCACAGACCAGGCGCAGCTTCTGAGGAGAGATGGCGATGTACTTTTGCTTGGCACGTACTTCCATGATCGCTCTCCTCTACCGCTTCTTCTTCTTCTCAACCAGGTGCCCACGGTAGGTCCGGGTCGGGGCGAATTCGCCCAGCTTGTGGCCCACCATGTTCTCGGTGATGTAGATCGGCACATGACGCCGCCCATCGTGAATGGCAATCGTATGCCCCACCATCTGGGGGAAGATCGTGCTGGCGCGGCTCCAGGTACGGATGACCACTTTCTTTTTCTGTTCGTTCAGCCGCTCAATTTTTTTGAGCAGGCTGGGGTCGATATACGGCCCTTTTTTCAGCGAACGTCCCATGAGCTTACTCCTCGCTCTTTCAGTAGCGCAGCCTAACGGCGGCGGCCCCGGCGGCGCACGATGAACTGATCGGTGCGCTTATTGGCGCGGGTGCGGGCCCCAAGGGCTTTCTTGCCCCAGGGGGTCTTAGGCGCGGCCATACCGACACCCGTGCGGCCTTCACCACCCCCGTGGGGATGGCTAGCCGGGTCCATAGCGGTACCACGCACGGACGGACGCCAGCCCAGCCAGCGTGCACGGCCTGCCTTGCCCAGGGCCACGTTGCCATGTTCCGTGTTGCCCACCTGCCCAATCGTGGCCATACAGCGCTCATGGATCAAGCGCACTTCACCACTGGGCATACGGACCTGGGCGTAGGTGCCTTCCTTTGCCAATAACTGCGCGGAGGTACCTGCGGAGCGTGCAAGCTGCCCCCCCTTACCGGGGCGCAGCTCGATATTGTGAATCTGCGTACCGACCGGGATGTCTTTGATGGGCATGGCATTGCCTGGTCGCAGGACCGCTTGATGGCCGTTGCCCAGCGTATCCCCCACCTTCACACCCAGGGGCGCGATGATGTAGCGCTTTTCGCCATCTTCATATTGCAGCAGCGCGATGCGCGCCGAGCGGTTGGGGTCGTATTCAATGGCAACCACTTCCGCTTTGCAATCGAACTTATCGCGCTTGAAGTCAATGATGCGGTAACGCCGCTTGTGACCACCACCACGATGGCGCACTGTCACGCGGCCCTTGTTATTGCGACCACCGGTCTTGCGCAGCGCTTCGGTCAGCGCGCGTTCCGGCTTCGACTTGGTGATCTCTTCAAAGGTGAAGCCCGTCATGTCGCGGCGGCCCGCCGACGTGGGCTTGTAGACTTTAATCGGCATAGTTTTCTATCCCTACACTTCGAAGATGCCGATGGTCTGGCCGGAAGGCAGCGTCACAATCGCCTTCTTCCACTGCTTGGAGCGCCGATACCACTTGCGCCCACGGCGGCCCCGCTTGGCCGGCATCACCATCGTGTTGACCTTCAGCACCTCAACGTCGAACATGACCTCCACCGCCTCGCGGATTTGAATCTTGTTGGCGTTGGGGGCGACCTCGAATACGTACTGATTAAATTCACCCGACATCGCGTTGGACTTCTCGGTGATGACCGGGCGGCGAATCACGTCGTAGATGTGCAGCTGTGCCATGCTTACTCTCCTTTGCCCCAGATTTGCTTGATGACCTCAAGCGCGTCGAGCGGCATGATGACCTTGTCGTAATTCAACAGGTCCCGGATGTTGAGGTAGCTGGCCCGCAGGTAGCGTGCGTTGGGCAGGTTACGAATGCCCCGCTCCGCTGTTTCGTTACGCTCCGGCAGCAGCACCAAGGCCGACTGCTCGCCGACCAGCGCGCCCAGCAGCGCCCGCATATCTTTGGTCTTGTGCGACTCGACAACGAACTGATCAACAACCAGCAGCTGTTCGTCACTGACCAAAACACTCAGTGCATGACGTACAGCACCACGCCGCATCTCGCGCGGCATCTTCTTGACGTAACTGCGCGGGCGCGGGCCATGTGCTTGACCACCACCAACGAAGATCGGCGCGTTCTTAGAGCCATGACGGGCGCGGCCTGTGCCCTTCTGCCGATACAGCTTAGCTTTGCTGATCCGCACTTCGCTGCGGGTCTTCGTCTTGTGGGTTCCCTGGCGGGCATTCGCCATCTGGCGCACGAAAGCCTGATGCATCAGGCCGACGTTGATGTCTTCGCGCGAGATCCCGAAAATCTCGGCGGGAAGCTCCACAGTCGAGACTTCCTTACCGCTCATATCCAACACTGGGAATTCCATATCAGTAACCTCCTCCGCCTAACTGCTGCGCTGCTTGCGCGATTTACGAGCCGGACGGATGATTACAATGCCATTGCGGGTGCCCGGAATTGACCCCTTGACGGCCAGGAGGTTATTTTCGGCATCGACCACCACGACTTCAAGGTTTTGGATGGTGACGCGATCATTACCCATGCGCCCGCTCATGCGCTGCCCCTTAAGGGTGCGACCGGGTGACGCACACATGCCTGCCGAGCCGGGCGCGCGTTCACGGTCGGACTGACCGTGGGTCTTGGGGCCGCGTGCGAAGCCATGACGCTTGATGTGCCCAGCAAAGCCCCGGCCCTTGGTCGTACCAATCACATCGACCCGTTCGCCCTTTTCAAAGATGTCTACCTTGATTTCATCGCCCTCAGCCAAGCCGAGTTCATCGTCGCCTTTCAAGCGGAACTCACGCAGGACCTTCAGCGCGGGCAGGTTATTGCGCTGAAGATGCCCCAACTGGCCTTGGGTCAGGCGGGTGGGCTTAGTTTCTTCATAGCCCAACTGCACCGCTACGTAGCCATCACGGTCCGCACTGCGGACTTGGGTCACGTAGCAGGGACCCGCTTGGATAATCGTCACCGGCACAGCACTCCCGTTGTCATCGAAGACCTGGGTCATGCCGACTTTTCTGCCAATCATGCCTTTCATACTTACTACCTCCACGGCGGGATGCTGCACTCAATAGAGAGTGCGGGGACTGTGCCCCCAACCCCTGCCTGACTCAGCGTACAAAGCGTATGGGTACGCCCGCATTGGCGGACGAGCTGCCCGCTTGCGTTTGTTGTGCGTTAAATCTTGATCTCGATATCGACACCCGCGGGGCCATTGAGGCGCATCAGGGTATCGATCGTCTTGCTGTCCGGGTCAAGGACGTCAATGAGGCGCTTGTGGGTGCGGATCTCAAAATGTTCCTGCGAGTCTTTGTCGATGAAGGGCGAACGCCGTACAGTAAAGCGTTCGATCCTCGTCGGCAGCGGCACTGGGCCAACCACTCGCGCACCGCTCCGTTCGGCTGCCTCAACGATCCGCTGCGCGAATTGATCGATCGCGCGGTGATCGTATGCCTTGAGCCGGATGCGTATCTTGTTTTTGATCGCCATAATCACATCCTACAGCTAGGGTCAACGATGCCGGGAGATCCTTTACAACTCCCGGCATCGGGCACTCACGTTTATGCGAAGGGCGGGGTTACTCAAGCACCTCAGTGATGATGCCTGCACCCACCGTCAGACCACCTTCACGGATAGCGAACTTGGAGCCTTTTTCCAGCGCCACCGGGGTGATCAGCTCGACTTCCAGGTTCACGCTGTCGCCGGGCATCACCATTTCCACGCCGTCAGGCAGAGTGATGGTACCGGTCACGTCCATAGTGCGGATGAAGAACTGCGGGCGGTAGCCGGAGAAGAAGGCCTTGTGGCGGCCACCCTCGTCCTTACGCAGCACGTACACTTCGCTCATGAACTTGCGATACGGGGTAATCGAGCCGGGCTTAGCCAGCACCATACCGCGCTCCACTTCGTCACGTTTGGTACCGCGCAGCAGCACACCGGCGTTGTCACCAGCTTCAGCGCGATCCAGTTCCTTGTGGAACATTTCGATACCGGTCACGATCGTCTTCATGCGCTCTTCACGCAGGCCGATGATCTCGATTTCCTCGCCCTTGGTCAGCACACCGCGGTCCACACGGCCAGTCACCACGGTACCGCGGCCCTGGATGGTGAATACGTCTTCGATGGGCATCAGGAAGGGCTTGTCCACGTCACGCTCCGGCGTGGGGATCCACTCGTCCACGGCGTCCATCAGCTTCAGGATCGGCTCGTATTCCGGCGCTTCACGGTTTTCAGCGCTGGACTCGGTCACGGCCAGAGCGGAGCCACGGATGATCGGGGTCTCCGGGTCGAAGCCGTAGCTCTCCAGCAGTTCCTGGAGTTCCAGTTCGACCAATTCCAACAGCTCTTCGTCGTCCATCTGGTCAATCTTGTTCAGGAAGATGACCATGGCCGGCACTTCCACCTGGCGTGCCAGCAGGACGTGCTCACGGGTCTGCGGCATGGGGCCGTCAGGGGCGCTCACCACCAGGATCGCGCCATCCATCTGGGCTGCACCAGTGATCATGTTCTTGATGTAGTCGCGGTGACCGGGGCAGTCCACGTGGGCATAGTGGCGTGCTTCGGTCTCGTATTCAACGTGGCGGATGCTGATGGTGATACCGCGAGCCTTCTCTTCCGGCGCGTTGTCGATGTCCTCGTAGTTCATCAGCTCGGCCTGGCCGCTGAGGCCCAGCACCTTGGTGATGGCCGCGGTCAGCGTGGTCTTACCGTGGTCAACGTGACCGATAGTACCGATGTTGACGTGCGGCTTACTGCGTTCGAACTTGCTCATCGTTTATCGTCCTTCTTCCTTGCTCTGACTTGCGTATACAACCAGCGTGAGACACGCAGCGAACAATTTCTACTTCGCGCTGCCCTTGATCACTTCTTCGGCGATATTCTGGGGCGCGACAGTATACTTATCGAATTCCATCGTGAAGTTCCCACGGCCCTGCGTGATGTTGCGCAGGTTATTGGCGTAGCCGAACATTTCGGCCAGCGGCACCGAGGCACGGATCGTGCTGACGCCGGGACCACGCGGTTCCATACCCGCGATCACCCCACGCCGCGACGACAGGTCACCGACCACCGAGCCGGTATAGTCATCAGGCACCACCACTTCTACCTTCATCGACGGTTCCAGGATGACGGGCGCAGCCTGTCGCACCGCGTCTTTAGCACACATGGAGCCTGCAATCTTGAACGCCATTTCACTGGAGTCCACGTCATGCGAGGCACCGTCTACCAGGCGGGCCTTCACGCCCACCACGGGGTAACCCGCCATCACACCACCCAGCATCGCTTCACGGAAGCCGTGCTCAGTGGGCCGGATAAACTCCCGCGGCACCGAACCACCTTTGATCGCATCCACAAAGAGCAGGCCGTCTTGGAGTTCTTCGGCCTCCATCTCCTCTTCGCTCATCGGCTCAACCTCGAACACCACGCGCGCATACTGACCTGAACCGCCGGTCTGGCGCTTGAAGGTGGTATCCATGCGGGTGGAACGGGTGATCGTCTCGCGGTAGGACACACGCGGGCGGCCCACAGTCGCCTGCACGCCAAACTCACGCATCAGGCGGTCCACAAGGACCTCTAGGTGCAGCTCACCCATGCCGCGCAGCAGGGTCTGGGCGTCGTCCACCTCGACCTGGAAGGTCGGGTCTTCTTCGGCCAGGCGGCGCAGCGCGATACCCATCTTGTCCTGGTCTGCCTTACTGTTCGGCTCAATCGCCACCTCGACCACAGGAGCCGGGAAGGAGATATTTTCCAGGATGATGGGATCATCGGGTGCGGCCAGGGTATCACCGGTGAAGGTTTCCTTCAGCGCCAGGATGGCGGCGATGTCACCAGCGTGCACTTCTTCCACGTCCTCGCGGCGGTCGGCAAACATACGGACGATACGCCCGATGCGCTCACGCTTACCCTTTGTCGTGTTGGACACCGTGGTGCCGGCGCGCAGCACGCCGCTGTAGACGCGCACAAAGGCCAGACGGCCCACGAAGGGGTCCGTCACGATCTTGAACACCAGCGCGGCCAGCGGTTCATCGTCGTTGGCTTCGCGCTTCAAGACTTCTTCAGTCTTGGGGTGGGTGCCGCTCACAGCCGGAATATCCAGCGGGGAGGGCAGCAGGTCCACCACGCGGTCCAGCATCAACTGCACGCCTTTGTTCTTCAATGCGGAGCCGCACAGCACGGGCTGCAATTTGCCCGCAATGGTGGCCGCACGCAGCGCGCCCATGATCTCGTCGTCGGTGATTTCTTCCTCCATGAGGTATTTCTCAGTGAGGTATTCATCACTCTCAACGATCTTCTCGATCATCTCAAAACGCATGGTCTCGGCAGTCTCACGGTGGCTTTCTGGGATGGGGTGGCGCTCAATGGCCGTTCCCAGGTCATCGCCATAGGTCACCAGCTCCATCGCCAGCAAGTCGATAATGCCGCCGAAGTCGTCGCCCTGACCATAGGGCACCTGGATAGGCACCGGGTTGCCGTTCACACGGTCCACAATCATCTGCACACAGCGCTCGAAGTCCGCACCGGTGCGGTCCATTTTGTTCACAAAGCAGATGCGCGGCACCTTATACTGGTCCGCTTGACGCCACACCGTTTCGGACTGTGGCTCCACACCCGCCACCGCGTCGAAGACGACAACGCCGCCGTCCAGCACGCGCAGACTGCGCTGCACTTCAGCGGTGAAGTCAACGTGGCCGGGGGTGTCGATCACGTTGATCTGGTGGTCGTTCCAGCGGCAGGTGACGGCAGCCGAGGTGATCGTGATGCCCCGTTCGCGCTCCTGCTCCATGTAGTCGGTGGTGGCTGCGCCTTCATGTACCTCACCGATACGGTGGGTCATGCCGGTGTAGTAGAGGACGCGCTCGGTCGTCGTGGTTTTGCCCGCGTCAATGTGGGCAATGATACCGATGTTCCTCACCTTATTCAGATCGAGCTTGTTGCTTTTCTTCGCCATACCTGTCCACTGTCATCCCGTGTTGCGCTGTCGAACGGTAGTCGGTTCAAAACCGAGAGAACCCTAACGGAAATGCGCAAAAGCGCGATTGGCTTCCGCCATCCGATGCGTATCGTCCTTCTTTTTCACTGAAGACCCTTGGCCGTTGGCGGCATCCAGGATTTCAGCGGCCAGCCTGGCGGCCATGCCGCGCCCGCCCCGTGCCCGCGAGTACTGAAGCATCCAACGCATCGCCAGCGAGGTCGCGCGGTGCGGTGGTACTTCAATGGGCACCTGGTAGGTGGACCCACCCACACGCTTGGGCTTGACTTCGACAGTAGGCGTCACGTTGCTCAGGGCCTGCTCGAACACTTCGATGGGGTCACGCTTGGCGCGTTCCTCCACCATTTCCAGGGCTGTGTACATGATGCGCTGCGCGGTGCTTTTCTTGCCGCCGTACATCATGCGGTTGATGAACATGGCGACATGGATGTTGTTGTAGCGCGCATCCGGCACCACACCGCGTTTTGGTGGGCTACTTCTTCTGGTCATCGGTCTCTACCTTCTTACTTCTTGGGGCGCTTGGCACCATATTTGCTGCGCGCCTGGGAGCGATTTTTCACGCCGTCGCTGTCCAAGGTGCCGCGCACGATGTGATAGCGCACCCCTGGCAGGTCCTTCACACGCCCACCACGCACCAGCACGACGCTGTGCTCTTGGAGGGAATGCCCTTCACCTGGGATATAAGCCGTGACCTCGATCCCGTTGGAAAGCCGCACACGCGCCACTTTACGCAGCGCCGAGTTGGGCTTCTTGGGAGTCATGGTCTTCACCTGGGTGCAGACGCCGCGTTTCTGCGGCGCGCCCTTGCGGCGGCGCGTGCGGCGCTGGGAATAGGCGTTCAGTGTGTACTGAAGCGCCGGCGCTTTGGTCTTGGTCTTTTTATCCCGCCGACCCTTACGCACCAACTGGTTGATGGTTGGCATAGACAAACTCCGTCCTGGCTATAAGACTCTTTTAGGCGGCACACAAAAAGGCGCAATGCTTGACATATACGCCTGTCTACCGCCTGGTAACGCAGTGAGCCACGCCGAGCCACGACGCACTTTCACCGCCATGCTTTCGATTCGACCGCCCATTGCCTCACAGATTGGAGGGTGGTGGCCGCACAATGCCGCGTATCCTATCAGCCCGCTCAAGCGCTGTCAAGACGGGGTTTGCTCATCCAATTCGCAAGTGGTTGTATCATTTCGCACACATCGGCGTTATAATGAAAGTAGACGTTCAATAGTGCCCAACCAAGGGGGTAAGGCACGTATGTATTTTGACTCACCATAACGCGCTTCCCATCGCGTGGGAACGAAGCACTCAAACAATCCGTCACAACCTATTCCAGCATATCCTGCTGATGCTCTTGAGCGCGGTGCTGCTAACGACCTGTGCCCCAGCGCCGCTCAGCGGCATCCTCCCTGTAAACGCCCCACAAAGCATTATCGCTGGCGACGCCGTGCGTGTGACGGTCGGACCAGTCCGAGTCAGCGACGGTACAAACGTAGGCCTGGTGATGATCAGCAAACATGGCCCGCGTGTCTATCAAAGCGCCTTTGAAGCAGGCGTGGCAGAGTTCACAATCCCCGGTGAACACACGCGACAGGTAGGCTACCTGACCTTCATCGCCGCCGCGCAAGACGCCCGTGGTGAAACCGGTCTGCGCCTTCAGCCCCGCAGCAGCGGCGACAGGCAGCAGGCCGCCGTTCCGACGTTTTCGGGCATCTTTCTCGACCTGTAGTATACTCTCCTCCAATCGCAGTAAAGTGCAGGAAAAGTGCTTGTGACTCAGCGTTCACACAGTCAGGGCTTTCGGTTCGGCATTAACATGCTCGGTTTGATCTTGTCGCTTAGTTTGATCGGCTGCCAAACGCCGACCGCGCGCGGCGTCGAGCAGCCCTTGCCCACACTTTTCCCGACGACCACACCCGACGCCTTCCCTCTGCACAACGCAGAACGCGCTGCTACCGAATTCCTGATCGCCTGGCAGCAATTTGACTATGCCACCATGCACCGCCTGACTTCATTTGCCAGCCAGGAAGCCACCCCGCTGGCGGCCTTCCAACAGCGCTATGAGGCCGTGCACGATGAGATGACCCTGGACTCACTGACCTTTACACCACGCACCATCCAGCGTGAACCAGACAACACGCGCATCAGCCATTTCACCTATGACATGACTTTTGACACGCGCTTAGTCGGGGCCTTCACCGACACTGAACGTGACTTGACACTGATCTTCGACCCTCAGGCCCAAGCATGGCGCGTGGCGTGGTCAGCGGGCAGCATCTTCCCGGAGCTGGCAAACGGTGGGCAACTTCGTCTGGAAACGCGCGGAGTCAACCGAGCCAACATCTACGACCGTGGTGGAACCGTACTGGCATCACAGGAAGAACGGCTCATCGTTACGGTGAGTATTGTGCGCGACAAAGTGCCTGACACCGCAGCCTGCATCACCGCCCTGACCGAGGCAACACGGCTCCCGGTCGAAGTCATTACGGCACGCTATGACAGCTTTGCCTCGAACTGGACCAACGAAATAGGCAGTATGGAAGCGCAGGCCTACCTTGATTGGCGTGAAGCCCTGGAACGCGACTGCAACGCGACCTTCGGCAATCGACCTGGACGACGCTACCACAACGGCTCACTGATGCCGCACATCTTGGGCAGTGTGGGCTATTTAGAGGCCGAAGCCCTGGCTGCTGCACAGGCTGATGGCTTCAACGCGGATTCTATCCTGGGGCGCAGCGGCGTTGAAGCCTCCTGGGACGAAACCCTGCGTGGTCGTCCGGGTGCACAGCTCGTCATTGAGGGCGCAAATGGGCAGCGACGGCGTGTGGTCGCCAGCCGCGAGCCGAAAGTAGCCGAAAGCCTGTGGCTAACGCTAGACGCAAACTTGCAGCAATACGTGCTGAACCTCTTTGGGCAAAGCTATGCCGCCAACGCTGAAGGCTGGGGGCAAAGTTCCGATGGTGCCGCCGCTGTCGTCATGGATGTAAATACCGGCGCACTGCTCGCCTTAGTCTCCTGGCCCACTTACGACGCCAATGCCTTTGCCCCCTTCCCGGCTGTGGGACGTAAGGCCGCCAATGAACTGGCGGAGGCGGCACAAACGGACCCGCGCCGCCCGCTGCTCAACCGCGCCACGCAAGGCCTGTACCCTACCGGTTCGGTCATGAAGATTGCCACTGCCATTGCTGTAGCCGACAGCGGTGTCTACGCACTGGACAAAAGCTACCTATGCACCGGCAACGGCAGCTTCAACCGTGACATCCCGCGTCTAGACTGGCTGCCACAGGGACATGGACTGCTGACACTGCCGCAGGCGGTTACCCAAAGCTGTAACCCCTACTTCTACGAAGCCGGCTATCAGATGGACATTGTAGACCCAGACCTGTTCCCCAACTACGTGCGGCGCTTGGGCCTCGGTGTCTCCACCGGCCTGACGGAGATTGCTGAACAGCCTGGCAACATCGGCGACTCAGAGTGGAAGCGTGTCAATCGCGGCGAAACCTGGACCTTTTCCGACGCCGTAGACATGTCCATCGGCCAAGGCATGGTCGAAGTAACGCCGCTGCAAGTGACCCGCATGGTGTCCGCCGTTGCCAATGGCGGTACACTCTACCGTCCCTACCTGGTGGAGCGCGTCGGCCTGCTCAACGAGTTCAGTCACATCACCGAACCCGACCCCATCGCGGACATCAACATCCGCAAGGAAGTGCTGGACGTGGTACGCAGCGGCATGTGTGATGTGACCAGTACGCCATCGGGCACGGCCCACTACGTCTTCTTCGACTCGCCCCTGCAAGAGTTGGGTGTGTGCGGCAAGACCGGTACCGCTGAAGACCCGCCTAAGCTGAGTCACGCCTGGTTTGCTGCCTATGCGCCACGTACCGACCCAGAAATTGCCGTTGTCGTGATCGTGGAAAACAGCGGCGAAGGCTCTGGGGTGGCTGCGCCACTGGTGCGCAACATCATGGAGTATTATTTCTTAGGCGTAGATAACACCATCGTGGCTGGACAAACAGAAGGAGAAGCCCGCGCCAATGACTGACCATATTCTCTATTTGCACGGCTTCGCTTCGTCACCCGGATCAACCAAAGCTCGCCTGCTGCGCGAACGCTTAACCCCATACGACGCAAAACTCCATGTGCCGGACCTAAATGTGCCGGATTTTGAGCACCTAACACTGACGGCCATGATCGCGCGCACTGCCGAAACCGTTGCTGCTCTGCCGGATGACGCACCCGTCCACCTGATCGGTTCCAGCCTGGGTGGGCTGACCGCCGTACACTTCCTAGATCAGCATCGGGGCAGTATCGCACAGCGCGTTCACAGCGCCCTGCTGCTGGCCCCGGCGTTGGATTTCTTGGACAACCGCGAGAAACAACTTGGCATCGACGGCCTGCGCCAATGGCGAGAACGCGGCTGGCTGCCCGTGACGCATTACGCTCAACCGGGTGAATTTCGCCTACACTACGGCCTTGTAGAAGACATCCAGCGCTACGATTCCTTCAGCGTAGACATCCCGCAGCCGCTGCTGATCGTGCATGGCAAGCAGGACGAGAGCGTGGATTATCGCCAGAGTGTGCGCTTTGCCACTAACCGCCCTGGGGTCACATTGCGCCTGCCAGACGCCGACCATGCCCTGCTCAATGCGATGGATGCTGTCTGGTCGGACTTATGCACGCACTTTAAGCTCAAAATGCGCTGAGGTTTTACCCTTCGTTTACACGCCGGTTACACCCTGATTACGGCCCTACCCTAGGCTGATAAGCAGCGCCCCGCTAGAATCCCGCATCAGACGATGTGAACAGGTCACCAGGAGATGCGCATATGGCGCGCTTAATGAAGTGGATCGGCATCCTGCTGGTTTGGGTTGTGATCGTGCTGCTGCTGCTGGAGGGCGGCCTGCGGCTCATCGGCCCCAACTTAGGCGGCAGCATCGGAGTCACCATGCGCTATCTGACGACTGGACAGCCTTACGGTGAAGACTGGGAACGCGCCTGGCGTGAAAACCGCGATCACTATTACGCGCTGCGCCCTGGCATCACCGACGCGCTGCAATATGGCAGCCCTACGGTCAGCTTTCGCCTGACGACGCACAAGCTGTGGGACGACGGCCTGCCCCCTGACGAAGGTATCGGCTTCCGAACAACCCCGGTGGATTACCGCGTGGATGCCGTGGTCGTCGGTGATTCTTTCGGCTTTTGCTTCACCAACCAGACCGACTGCTGGGTGGACCTGTTGGCCGCACAAACCGGCATGGGCATCGCCAACCTCAGCCAACCCGTGACTGGCAGCCTGAGCCACGCCCAAATCTTGGCGGACTTCGGCGCGCCGCTGGAACCCCCGCTGGTGATCTGGCAGTTCTTCGGCAACGACTTCAATGACGACTACGGCCTGCTCACTTGGCGTGGTGATGCTGAACCGCTGGAAAACGACCTGCCCAGTGACAGTGGTTCCACACCGGAAGGACTGCTGCCCTGGCTGTCACAGCGGTCGGCGGTCTTTGCTGTGATCGAAGTGCTGAGCACTGGACGCTGGAGCGGCACCCCGGAATCTGAGGCCTTGTTTGAGCCACGCTATACAGCAGCCTACGGGGACGGCGCAGTGCTTCAATTCGGCAAACGTTATGAAGCGCTAGCGCTAGACATGTCGCGCCCCGCTAATCAGTTCGGCTTAGCGCAAAGCCGCACGGCATTCACTGAAGCGCAAACCTTGGTCGAAAGCTGGGGGGGGCGGTTGGTCGTCGTCATCATCCCCACGCGGGAAGAGGTCTACGAGACGATCACCGCGCCACTGATGGAGCCGACCGCTCTGGACGCTCATCGCAGCGCCCGCGATGCAATGCACGACCTCTGCGAGGCGCTGGCTTTGGACTGTATCGACCCGACAAGCGCCCTCCAAGCGCGGGCAGATGCGAGTGAGGCACTGTATTATGCAGATGACATGCACTTGAACCCAGCAGGCAATCGCGCATTGGCAGCGCTCATCGCGGACTGGCTGGCACAGAACATGGAGTGAACAGCATGGGCAACACCATCCTCATCGTGGATGATGAACAGCGGATCATTGACCTCGCGCGCATGTATATCGAGCAGGAAGGCTACACGGTCGAAAGCGAGACCGACGGCCTCGCTGCATACGAACGCATCCGCAGCGATGAACCGGACCTCATCGTGCTGGACTTGATGCTGCCCAGCATGGACGGACTGGACATCTGCCGCAAGGTCCGCGCCGAGAGCGACGTGCCCATCATCATGCTGACGGCCCGCAGTGATGACATCGACAAGATCGTCGGTCTGGAGTTGGGCGCAGACGACTACCTGACCAAGCCCTTTAACCCGCGTGAGCTGGTGGCACGCATCAAAGCCATCATGCGCCGCAGTGACCGACGCAGCAGCCCTGCTGATGAGGGCACCGAAACGGTCACCCTAGCCAATCTGAGCATCGACCCCGAACGCCGCAGTGTCACGGTGGATGACAAAGGCGTCAAGCTGCGCATGAAAGAATTCGACCTGCTGCTGCTGCTGGCCCGCAATCCGGGCCGTGTGTTCGACCGTGAGCGCCTCTTAGAGGTCGTGTGGGGCTATGACTTCGCGGGAGAAACGCGCACCGTCGATGTGCATATCGCACACCTGCGTCACAAGCTCAAGGGCATGAAGCCGATCATCGAAACGGTTTGGGGCGTAGGTTACAAGCTGGAGTCCGAGTAAGCTGATGTCGCTGCGCAGTCGTTTGTTCGCGTCCTACCTGGTGCTGATGCTGGTCGTTTTCAGCATCGTCAGCGCGGCACTGCTGCTGTTCTTGAGTGCCCGCCCGGAACCCGTGCAGACCACCTACCAACGCTTGACGCGCAGCCTTAGCGCACTGGATTTCGAAGAACTGGGCCTTCAGTTCTTCGCCACTAACCCTGACCGCGAGACAGCAACACCAGCAGAGCTGTACACGCTCTTCTCACAGAACACCAACAGCCGTATGCTGCAAGTTGGTCTATCAAGCGGCTTGGTTTACCTGGACACCGATCAGACCTTTGCTTTGGGGGATGTGCTCACAACGCTGACGCTCAGCGATTACCGGCCAGCCCCGGACAGCCAACAGAGCTTTGCTGCCGAAAACCTTGAGGGGGTCTTCGGCAGCTTCGAGGACCCAAACGGCGAGGTCTGGTATTTCGCTGGGGTGAACACAGCAAGCGGTCAATTTGAGGACATCGCCCTCTTGATTGCCACCCCCCAAGAGACCGAGCGCTCGTTGCAAGCCGCCCTCGCCGACTTCAGCAGCGCACTGGCAACCCCTATCCTACAAGCCGGTTTGGTCGGTCTACTGATGGCCTTTGTGCTGGCCGCTTGGATCAGCCGCACCATCGCCGGGCCACTGCAAACTTTCGCCAATGCCGCGGGGGAAATCGCAGCGGGCCACTACGAGCAGAGCGTTGCTGTTACGGGTGCACCCGAACTGCGCGCCGTGGCCGAAGCCATCAACAGCATGAGCCGTGAAGTGCACGATACCCAGCAATCCCAACGCGATTTCATGGCAAACGTCTCGCATGACCTCAAGACACCGCTGACCAGCATCCAGGGCTATTCACAAGCCATCATGGATGGAGCCGCACGCGAACCAGAAAAAGCTGCTGCCATCATCCATGAGGAAGCCGAACGCTTAACGCGCATGGTCACCGCCCTGACGGAACTGGCGCGACTGCAAAGTGGTGGCATTACGATGCAGCGCGAAGCGATTGACCTACAGCCCCTGACACAGGCTATCGTCCAACGCCTGACCGTTGTCGCTGACCAGAAGCACATCACGCTTGCGACCCAGCTTGCCGACGGCTTGGTTATCCAGGGCGATGGGGACCGCATGGCACAAGTCCTCACGAACCTCATCTCCAACGCGGTGAAATACACGCCGACTGGCGGCCACGTTGAGGTCAGCGGCCAGCGTTCCCCGAACCAGATACGCATCTGCGTTAGCGATAACGGCATCGGTATTGCTAAGGAAGAGCTGCCGCGCATCTTTGAGCGCTTCTACCAGGTTGATAGAGCGCGCGGCCCCCAGCGCGGCACCGGGCTGGGCCTTGCCATAGCGCGTGAAATCGTCGAAGCACACGGCGGGCGTATACAGGTAGACAGCCCAGGCCGCAGCGAAGGTGCGACCTTTACCATCACGCTGCCTGTTTATAATGGTGAACCCGCCTCGCGCGTGAAACGATAGCCATCCGCAAACAGCAGCGACTGCACCTGCCCTGAGGCATCAAGCTCAAAGGCGATCACGCCCCAGTCGCAGGCATAGCGCTCGTCGCTGAGCGGCATACAACTCACCGTTTCGTGGTCCTCTTCGGACGTAAGCGCCAGTTTGCCATCCACCACGCGCACGGTCCACGTGTCAATGTCTGCTGCATAGACCCCGGTCAAGGGCCGCAGCTCGCGCTCAATCCGGTCTGCACCGCGCAGAGCGGTACGCACGCAGAAGGCCCCATTCACCATGATGTGATCGCCATCTACACGGCTGATGACTGGCGGTTGCAACGGTGTGCGCCCGTTGATCCACACACGCCCTTTGACAATCGACACAAAGCCGGTCGTCGGACCCAGATACGTCCCATCCAGTTCAACGCCAGGGGGCAACGCAGCGGATGCCGTGCTCACTTGTTCGCGCTGCGAAGCGGGCAGCAGCGAATCCAGGGCACGCCCAGCGATGTCCTCCGCAGCGGTCCAGAAGCCAGCAGCGCGGTTGAACAAAAGCACAACGCCCAGCCCAGCATGAGGCAGCATCCGCAGCACTGCGCCGAACTTCCCCACCGCACCATTGTGCCCAACGGTCTTCATCCCACGATACGTCTCTGTGCGGAATCCCAGGCCATAGCCCATGCCATTCCCACGATCCACCTGCACACTGTGCATCAAGCGCAAAGTCTCCGGCTGCATGGTGGACAGCGTACCCAAATGCAGGGCCATGAATCGCGCTATGTCGTGCACATTGGACCAGGCGAAGCCACAAGGATAAGCCGAAGGGTTATCAATGTGAGGGCGCTTCACCTTGACCTGGCCGCTGGCATCGCGGATGTGCCCCTGACAGAAGGGATAGGTCGCGGCCAAGCCCAGCGAAAACGTGGTGCGGTTCATCCCCAGCAGGTCAAAAAGCAGCGTCTGCATCAGCTCAGTAAAAGGGGTTCCAGTAACGTGTTCCGCAATGTAACCAGCTAGGTTGATGCCCGGATTACTGTAGTGATACACACAGCGCGGCGGTGCCACCATGGGGTAGGTCGGCAGCACCTCATGGGCGAAATACGCCAGAGAGTCATGACTGTAGTAATGTAAGTCACTGGGAAAACCAGCCGTATGACTCAGCAGCATGCGCAGTGTGATGGCCGGGTCCACGGTCAAGCGCGGATCGTAGCCGACCACAGGCCGGTCCAGGTCCAATATGCTGTTTTCCACCAGCCGCAGGATCATGGTGGCGGTAAAGGGCTTCGTCACCGAGCCGATGCGAAACAGCGTATCCGGCGTGACAGTTTGGGCATTTTCCGGTTCGACACTGGTCTGCCCAAAGCCACGGGCATACATCAAGTTGCCTTGCAGCACCAGACCAACGGCCAATCCGGGTACTTGGTGCAGCGCCACAGCTTCACCAATCAACGTTTCTAAGTCGTGAACACTCATAAGCCCTCCGCTTTCGCCCGATTCCATAAGGCATCTAGTTCTTCGAGGCTGTAGTCTTCCATGGGGCGTGACTGGGAAGCGATGGCTTGCTCTACAAAACGAAAGCGGCGGTAGAACTTAGCGTTGGCCTGGCGCAGCGCATTCTCCGGGTCGGTGACGCCCAACCAGCGCGCCCAGTTGACCACCATGAAGAGCAGGTCGCCCACTTCATCGACACGCTCAGCGTCCGTTTTGGCATCGATCACTTCAGCAATTTCTTCATGCAGCTTGGCGGTTACACCATCCATGTCATTCCAGTCAAACCCAACTTTAGCCGCCTTACGCTGAAAGGTATGGGCTTGCATCAGGGCGGGCAGGCCGCGGGGAACACCATCCAAGCGCGACTCACGAGTCGTACCGTTTTCGGCCTTCTCCTGCTGTTTGAGTGCCTCCCAGTTGACCACCACGGCGTCGGCCCCATCCACCACGGTTTCCCCCCACACATGCGGATGCCGCCGGATCATCTTGGCACTGACGGTGCGCATCACATCGCCCATGGCAAATTCGCCCTCATCAACCGCGATCTGCGTGTGCAGCACGATTTGCAGCATCAGGTCGCCTAATTCCTCATAAAGGGCCTGGGTGTCCCCTGAGTCAATGGCTTCGAGCACTTCGTAGGCTTCCTCAATCAGGTAGGGCCGCAGCGACTCATGCGTTTGCTTGCGATCCCACGGGCAGCCTTCGGGTGCGCGCAGATGGGCAATAATCTCCTGAAACTGCTCAAAGCTGCGCATCTGACCATAGACGGGCACATACAGCGCAGTCATGTGGCTGATGTGTGCGCTGCGGTCTATGGCGTAGAGCGGCAGGTCCTCCACCAGTGCTTGCGCGGTCCCCGCTGCGTGAACCAGCTTCACAGGGAGTTCGTCTGGGTATTCGTTCATCAACGTCAGCTTCAGGTCCGAAGCCACCTGCTGACTGTACACCTGCCCGATAAGCGCAGGCGCATCCGGGTTGATGGGTGGATGATGCATAGCAGCCAGCTCGACCGCATCGTGAATTTGTAGACGTTCGATACCATCGGCTGCCACCAGCGCCAGCGTCGGCTCGATAAAACTGATGCCGCTGATGATCTGCACCCCCACACCAGCCGCAGCCGCAGCCGCCCGGACACGCTGTGTCGTGGACTCCGCAATGCTGGGATCACCCGGCACGGCATACACCACGTTCGTGCTTTGTGCGGCAGTCAACAGGACCTGTGTGATGGCGTCATACACCGCGTCAAAGGACTCGGCGCGCTCGTATACCTCGTCAAAGTTGATGTAGCGTGGACCAGCCGGTAGATCAGGCACGCAGGGGTGCCGCTCAGTCCGTAGATACACGGTATCAGCCTGCATCAGGATTCGCCAGGCGCGCCGACTCAGGTCATCGGCGGGTCCCGGTCCCAAGCCCACGATAGTGATGGTTGTCATAGCGGTATGCTCTCGTTCGTGTTATCAATACTCAGGGTTTGCTGTCCAGCTTACGCAGCATGGCCCAGGCGAAACGGGCGGTGCGCTCCAAGGCGCGCGGGTCAATGTGCTCTATATTATCGCTGTGGCGATGCCAATTCACCAGCCAGCCATCTGACCCAACGCCCACCAAGCACAGGCCCCGGAAGCCACGCGCACGCAGTGCGCCGACCTCTTCAAAAATGGTCATCGGCACACCACGCACCCCTAAGGCGGGGTTGTCGCGCGCAGTTTCCACCGCCCAGGCTAGCGACTCATCATCAGGTGCATAGTCGGCAAAGTGCGACAAGCCGCTGTGGTGTGTCACATACGCGATGTCCCCCGCGCCGACCATCTCAAAATCCAGGAAATAGGCATCGGCTAAGGTCTCGCGGTGTTTGTCCAGCAGGGCGTGCATCCCGATACAAGCCGTTTCTTCGGCACCAGTGAAGGCCAGCCAGACCTCGGTGTTCACCAGGGGTTCAACCATGAGCTGCCCACCCAAACCCAGCAGCAGTGCCACTGCCGAGGCATTATCATTGGCCCCCGGCACAAAACCGCCCATTTCATCAGCAGCCAGATACGCCAATGACGCTACCATGCTCAAGCTAGTGAGCCGCCGCAGCCAGTTCCAACTGAAAAGCCGCGAGACTCCAGCCAGCGTGGACAAACCGATGGCAGCGCTGAAGGTCGCGCGCAGCATCGGACGCAGCTCAGGCGAGAATGTCAGGCGGTGGCGGTTGGTGTCCAAGTGCCCGATCAAGACGACGCGCCGCTTGACTTCACCACTGGCCGGAATGCGCGCGATAAGGTTGGCCGACTGCGCTTGTGCGACAAAAGGCAGCAGCGGCTGGCGGCGCATCCGGGTGAGCTGCAACACGTTGAAGGCCCCCAAAAAGGCCATGCCTGCGCCTAACACGCCCACGCGCTTAGGCAGCAGCGCTGCGCCAAGGCCCAGTGCCGCCGACAGCCCCACGGATGCCCCTGGCGACGTCGGTGTGAAGAAGGTGCTTTCTTCCAGCTGCGCTTGCCCTATGCCCAAATCTGCCAGCGCATGGCGCACGTATTGGCGTGCCTGTGCTTCCTGGCGGCTTCCTGGTGGGCGCGGCCCGATCACCGCTGCTAAGGCGCGCACATGCTCAAACAGTTGACTGCCTACAAGATGATCGACCACAAACACTGCCCTTTCATGCTCACACGACGCCCTTGAGCATAGCGCAAATCCCTGCAAGCAACAAAGGCAAGGTCAGCTTGACCTTGCCTGGTTACGTGTATTCGTGCTCGCTGCGATATGCGCTTAACGCTTGGTGTAAGTCGGGGCCTTACGCGCACGCTTGAGACCAGGCTTTTTCCGCTCCTTGACGCGCGGGTCACGGGTCAGAAACTTGTTCTCCTTGAGGCGCGGGCGCAGATCGGGGTCAATCTTCAGCAGCGCACGGGCCACACCCAGCTTAATCGCGTCACGTTGGCCGCTAATGCCGCCGCCGTTGACGTGCACGGTGATGTCGTAGCTGCCTTCCTGGCCGATGACACGCAAAGGCTCCAGCAGTGCATCCACGTCACCCTGGCGCGGCAGATAATCCGAGCCGGGCTTGTCGTTAATCACTAGGTTGCCGGTGCCCCCTGGATACAGGCGGACGCGGGCGCTGGCGGCCTTGCGACGGCCAATGCCTTCGTAGTACTGTGCAGACATTCAGCTCTCCTCCTACAGGTCCAGGGTTTTGGGTTGCTGAGCTTCGTGTGGATGCTCAGCCGTCGTGTAGACCTTCAGCTTGCGGTACATCTGGCGGCCCAGCGGCCCTTTCGGCAGCATACCACGCACTGCCGCCTCAATCACGCGCTCCGGGTGTTTTGCCAACTGCTCGCGCAGGGTCACGGAACGCAGCCCGCCCGGATAGCCCGAATAGCGGTGATATTCCTTTTCATCAAGGCGTTTGCCCGTAACGACGATCTTGTCGCAATTCACGACGATCACGTAATCACCGGTGTCCAGATGGGGGGAATAAATTGGCTTGTGTTTGCCGCGCAGGATCATCGCAATCTTGGTAGCGAGACGCCCCAGCGTTTGACCCTCGGCATCCACAACCCACCACTGACGTTCGATGTCAGCGGGTTTGGTTACGTAGGTCTTGATTCTCATGATGACATTTTCCTCCGGTGGGCGTCTGCCTCACCTGCTCAATACGACTCAGAAGCGTCGATATTCTACCTGTGATAGCGCACATGTTCCAGGATGAGTCCCTGGGGTGGGGCCAGCCAGCGCGCCCGCGCGACATCGCGTGAATGCAAGAGGTCGGCAAAGGCTGATACACTTAAGCTGCCACGCCCGACCTGCACCAACGCGCCCACAATGCGACGCACCATATGCTGAAGAAAAGCGGTCGCCTCAATGCGATAAGTCAGACGCAGGTCACAAACGGCGGGTGTTTGAGTCCATGTGGAGGCAAACACGGTGCGCAGCGTATTGGTGCCCTGTGGCGGCTGACCCAACGCTGCAAAGTCGTGCGTGCCGATGAGCAGACCCGCTGCTCGCTGCATAGCCGCCACGTGCAGCTCGACATCAACCAGCACCCAAGCCTGACGCGCTAACAGGGGCTGTGGGACGGCTGCACCGACTACGACATAGGCATAGCGGCGGCTCAAGGCGTCAAAACGCGGATGAAAGCCCGGCTGCTGTACCATATCGCGCACCGCAATATCGCTAGGCAGGTTCGCGTTGATCGCCCGCAGCAGCGCCGCATCACTGTGCGTCCACGTCAGGTCAAAAGCGATCACCTGCCCGGCGGCGTGAACGCCCGTATCCGTGCGGCCTGCCGCAGTGATGGACACATGCTGGCCGTTTATGACGCGCAGAGCGGCCTCAACTGCGGCCTGCACTGTGGGCACCCCTTCGCGCTGACGTTGGAAGCCCTGATAAGCGCTGCCATCGTAAGCCAAGGTGACCCGGTAACGCACTGCCTAAACAACCTCTTCGCGGTCCACCAGCTCCAGCAGCACCATTTCGGCATTATCACCCTTGCGCGGTCCCAGCTTCAGGATGCGCGTGTAGCCGCCTTCACGCTCCGCGTAACGGGGGGCCAGCTCATCGAAGAGCTTCTGCACCACGACGCGGTCGTTGTTCAAGCGGCTGGCCGCAATGCGCCGTGCATGAACAGCCACCTCAGCTTGACCGGTTGCTTCGGCCTTCGCCAGACCGCGCTTGGCAACGGTAATCAGGCGCTCGACATGACCGCGCACAAAATCTGCTTTGGCACGGGTGGTCTTAATACGTTCGTTCTGGATCAGCGCCAGCGCCAGGTTCATCTGAAGAGCCTTGCGCTGGCCGGAGTTACGGTTGAGCTTTTTACCTTTTACGCGATGTCGCATGATCGCCCTCGTTATGGTCCTCGCTGCGGAGGAGCGGTGCCTATGGGTCTTGACCCATGACCTTATTCCGCGTCCTCGTTCTCTTCGTCTTTCAAGTAGCCCTTTTCCTTGAGCTTGTCGATCAGCTCATCCAGCGATTTCTCGCCAAAGTTGCGGATCGCCAGCATCGCATCCTGCCCACGTTCCAGCATATCCAGCACGTCACCGATGGTGGTGATGCCAGTTCGCTTGAGCGAGTTGAAGACGCGCACGCTCAGGTCCAGTTCTTCGATCAGCTTGTCGTAAAGCTGCGGCTGACGCCCGCGGTCGTCTTCCGGCTGCTTTTCATCCTGCTGATCGATGATGTCGTCGATGACGAACCGCTCGTCCAAGCCGCTGACGACGGTCAGATGCTTGATGAGAATTTGCCCAGCTTGGCCCAGTGCCTCTTCAGGACGAATGGTGCCATCAGTCCAAATCTCAATGACGAGCTTGTCATAGTTGGTGCGTTGGCCCACGCGGGCACGCTGTACATCATAGTTGACGCGCCGCACCGGGCTGAAGATCGCATCCACCGGCAGTTCACCGATGGGCAGGCGTCCACGTTCTTCTGCCGGACTGTACCCGCGCCCAGTACGCACCTCGAACTCCATCTCAAGATGCGCGTCGGGGTCATCTACGGTGAAGAGGTACAGGTCGCTGTTGATGATCTGTATTTCGGGCGGACAGCGAATATCCGCCGCCGTGACCGTGCCTTCACCGCGATGTTCCAAGCGCAGGCGCTCGGACTCGACATCCTGCATCGTCAGACGGAGCTGCTTAACTTGCAGGATCAGCTGGGTCATGTCCTCGCGCACCCCAGGGATGGCAGAGAACTCGTGATGCACGTCGGAGACGCGCAAGCTGGTCACCGCCGCCCCAGGCAGCGAAGACAGCAGCACCCGACGCAGCGAGTTGCCCAGGGTCAGTCCGTAACCGCTTTCCAAAGGGGAAATGATGAAACGCCCGTAGTTGCGCGTCGCAGCGTCACTTTCCACCTTGTGCGGCAGTACCATGTTGCTTCCAGCAATCACCGTCACCTCCTCGGTATCCGCCAGTGTTGGGATGCCACGTCCGTTAGACGCGGCGCTTCTTAGGCGGACGCACACCATTGTGCGGAACAGGGGTCACGTCCGTGATGGAACGCACTTTCAAACCACTAGCCTGGATCGCGCGGATCGCAGCCTCGCGGCCCGGCCCTGGCCCTTTGACGAACACATCGACTTCTTTCATGCCGTGCACCTGTGCCGCTTCAGATGCCGACTGCGCGGCCATACGCGCCGCGTAGGGCGTGCTCTTGCGGCTGCCCTTGAAGCCCGACGTGCCCGCACTGGACCACGACACCACATTACCTGACTGATCGGTCAAGGAAACGATGGTGTTGTTGAAGGTGGCGAAAATGTGCGCCTGCCCGTATGGGATATTCTTTACAACTTTCTTGGTAGTCCGACGACCACCTTTTCTCCCGCGTGCCATGCAGCCTCCAAACAGGTCATTACGTTAAGCAACGCCCTGACACGAAACCGCAAGCAGGGCGCGCCTTCTTAAAGATGAACAGGGGATACAGTAAACGAGCGGCGTGACGCTGCTCGTTCACACAATCATACTGAAAGGGGGGCGAGCCAGAAACACCGGCCTTACTTCTTGCCACCCTTGCGGCGGCCACGACCTGGCACCGTCTTCTTGACACCCCGGCGGGTGCGCCCATTGGTGCGGGTCCGCTGACCGCGGACTGGCAGATTGCGGCGGTGACGCAGGCCACGGTAAGCGCCAATTTCTGATAGGCGCTTGATGTTGGCTAACACCTGGCGGCGCAGGTCACCTTCAATGGTATAGTTACCGATCTGCTCGCGAATGCGCGCCTGCTGTTCTTCGGTAAGGTCTTGCACGCGGATGTTGCGATCCACCCCCGCGGTGTCCAGAATATGCTGGCTGGACGTGCGACCAATCCCGTAGATATAAGTCAGCGCGATTTCGACTCGTTTGTTACGCGGCAGGTCTACACCTTCTACACGCATAGACGCTTTCTCCTAGCCCTGCCGCTGCTTGTGCTTCGGGTTACTACAAATAACCATCACATGCCCGTTGCGCTTGATGATGCGGCACTTGGGGCAGCGGCGCTTGACGGATGTTGACACTTTCATCGTTGCTCGCCCCTATATGTGAATCCAAACAGATTGTGGAGTTTAGCAGAAAAACATAGGCTGTCCATGCCTGATTCATTACGGGGCATGGTGCAGCCGGTTGTGTGTTGCCCTGCTTACTCGCTTCGTGAGTAACTTCATCATAGCACAGCCTGACCTTTCCCTTAAAGGGCGGATTTTACGCAGCCGACTCATGACATGTTACCCAGTCTAAGGTGACAGATTATACTGTCCGTTTTGCCGAAACATCCTTATGCTATGTGTACGAAGAATTAGTTTTTTGTTAAGAGGAGATGTTATATGGCAACGGGAACCATTCTCATCAACGCGGAGCGCTGCAAAGGCTGCGAATTGTGCACCACAGCCTGCCCTAAAGACCTCATCGTCATGGACGAGGCGCTCAACGCTAAAGGCTACCATCCCGCCAAGCTCGTAGACCCCAATCACACTTGTACTGGGTGCAGCTTGTGCGCCGTCATGTGCCCCGATGCGGTCATCACCGTCTTCCGCGAGATAAAGTCGGCTGCCCCCGCAGCATCGGCATGAAGGGAGACTCAAGTATGACTCGCGAAATGCTCAAAGGTAATGTTGCCATTGCAGAAGCCGCCATCCGGGCCGGCTTAGAAGCTTTCTTCGGCTATCCCATCACCCCACAAACAGAACTGCTCGAACACATGAGCAGACGCATGATCGAACTGGACCGCGTGTTCTTACAAGCGGAAAGCGAAGTTGCGTCCATTAACATGGTGTATGGCGCGGCGTCCGCTGGTGCACGAGTGATGACTTCATCCTCCAGCCCTGGCATCAGCTTGATGCAAGAGGGCCTTTCTTATATCGCTGGCTCCCACCTGCCTACCGTTGTCGTGGACGTGATGCGCGGCGGACCCGGCCTGGGCAACATCCTGCCCGCACAGGCCGACTACTTCCAGATAACGCGCTCCGCCGGGCACGGGGATTATCACCCCATCGTGCTGGCCCCCGCTTCCGTACAAGAGGCCATCGACTTTACCGTGTTGGCCTTTGACTTGGCAGACCACTACCGACACCTGGTCATCCTGGCCGCCGACGGGCAGATCGGCCAGATGATGGAACCTGCCGAGCTGCCCCCCATGCGTGAGATCAGCAAAAAACGCCCGGACTGGGCGCTGACCGGTGCCAAAGCACGTGGGCGCAACCTGGTAACGTCCATGTACCTCAAAGCAGAAGACATGGAGGCCGAGAACCTGCGCATTCAGGCGCGCTTGGTCCAAATCCGGGAAAATGAGCAGCGCAGTTTTGAACACCTCACCGAAGACGCTGAACTGCTAGTTGTAGGTTATGGCACCTCTGGGCGTGTGGCCCAGACTGCCGTGGAAATGGCGCGTGAACGGGGCTACAAGGTGGGTCTCTTCCGCCCACAGAGCCTGTATCCCTACCCGGAGCGCCGCTTGAGCGAACTCATCAACAGAGGCGTGAAGCGCATCCTGGTGGTAGAGATGAATGCCGGGCAGATGCTCGAAGACGTGCGATTGGTCAACGAAGGCCGTGTGCCTGTGGCCTTCTATGGACGTATGGGCGGTTTTGTCCCCATGCCGGACGAAGTTTTCGACGCCATCACCGCACAGATGCAGCAGCTTCAGGCTGTGGTTTAAGGGAGGGCAACAGACATGACCGCGATTAACGAGATGAAACTCAACACTATGGACGTGATTTATCAGCGGCCCGAAACCCTGAGTGACGTACACACTCATTATTGCCCTGGCTGCACCCACGGCATCGCGCATCGCCTGCTGGCGGAAGCCCTAGACGAACTGGGAATGCGTGAACAAGCGATCATCGTGGCCCCGGTGGGATGCGCGGTATTCGCCTATGAGTACTTTGAAGTAGACGGCTGCGAGGCCGCCCATGGTCGCGCCCCGGCTATGGCAACCGGTATCAAGCGTGTGCAGCCCAATAACCTGGTCATCACCTACCAAGGCGACGGCGACCTCGCCTCTATCGGCGCGGCGGAAATCTTGCACGCGGCTGGGCGCGGTGAACCCATCACGACAGTGTTCATTAACAACGCGATCTACGGCATGACAGGCGGACAAATGGCCCCTACGTCCCTGCCGGGTCAGAAGACGACTTCGTCCCCCTTTGGCCGCAACACGGACGTGGCCGGATATCCACTGCGCATGAGCGAAGTACTCGCACAGCTGGATGGCTCTGCTTACATCGTGCGGCGTTCCCTGCACGATGTGCGCCATGTCAAGCAGGCTAAAAAAGCGATCCTTACCGCCTTAAAGGCACAGATGTCCGGGCTGGGCTTCAGCATGGTAGAGCTGCTGTCAAGCTGCCCGACTAACTGGGGCATGACGCCAGTCGAAGCGCTAAAGTGGGTGGAAAGCGACATGGTACCGTACTTCCCGCTGGGCGATTACAAAGTCATTGACGCGGTGAAGAGCCTGTAGGCCGCAGCCACGAGACAAAAGGAGAAACTATCATGCAAGATCAATTTGTCTTTTCCGGTTTTGGCGGCCAAGGCGTGATGTTCATCGGTCAGCTATTGGCTTATGCCGCTATGGATGTGGGCTTGGAGGTTACCTGGATTCCGTCTTACGGCCCGGAGATGCGCGGTGGCACAGCGCACTGCTACGTTGTCATCAGTGACCAGCCTATCGGTGCGCCGGTGGTGCGGCACCCACGCAACGCCATCGCGTTCAACCTGCCGTCCTTCGATAAATACATCGGTGAGGTGAAAGAGGGCGGCCTGTTCGCCTACAACAGCTCGCTGATCGAACGTGAGGTCACACGCGAAGACATCACCGCACTGCCGGTGCCCGCATCACAACTGGCTGAGCAAATCGGCCATATCCGCCTGGCAAACGTGGTGCTGCTCAGCGCAGTGTTGGCGGTTAACCCGGTGATCGGCGTAGACGATCTGCGCGCCGCCTTGGGTTCACACATCCCGGCTCACCGCCGCAACATGTTGGACGTCAACTTGGCCGCCGTGGACAAGGGTGTTGAGTACGCCAAAATCCACCTACCAGTCTCAGCGAGTTAACACCCGCAGCAGCACAAGCATCTGCTGAAACATCGCAAAGGCTGCCCGCTCAAGGTCACGGAGCAGGCAGCCTTTTCGCACAATCTCCACGCCTGCACTACACTACAGATAAGCATTTCTTCACGCATCCATCGACACGAGAAAGGCGCGCGATGCTCGCGATTACGCATTCCTGCGCCGTCCTGGGCCTGGACGGTGTGTTGATCGAAGTGCAGGTGGACTTCAACCCCCGCGCCGGAATTCCTTCATTTTCTATCGTCGGCCTGCCAGACTCAGCGGTGCGCGAAAGCCGTGAACGCGTGCGAGCGGCCATCAAGAACAGCGGCCTGCAATTTCCCAACAAAGGCTACGTCGTCAACCTCTCCCCGGCTGACCTGCCCAAACACGGCCCATCCTACGACTTAGCGATTGCCATGGGTGTGCTGGCCGCCACCGATCAGGTACCGTTGGCGGCCATCGAAAAGGCGCTGTACATCGGTGAGCTGTCGCTGGATGGCCGCGTGCGGCATGTCAAAGGCGTGATGCCCATGGCCTACGCCGCACAGCAGCAGGGCTATGAGACTGTCTACGTTCCAGAAGCAGACGCAGCCCAAGCCGCACTGGTACAGGGCATTACCGTGATCCCGGTGAAGACCCTGGCCCACCTGGTAGAACACCTCTACGGTTTAGCGCCGATCCCACCCTATATGATGGACCCGCTGAGCGAAGACCTGGCTCCGACACTGCCTAACAGCTTAGTTGATTTCGCTGACATCAAAGGCCAGGAACACGTCAAGCGCGCGTTGGAGATCGCCTCGGCGGGCGGGCACAACCTACGCCTAGTGGGTCCGCCCGGCGTCGGCAAGAGCCTGCTGGCACGCGCTATGCCTGGAATCCTGCCGCGGCTTTCCCAGCAGGAAGCCTTAGAAGTCACCCGCATCTACTCCGTGGCCGACATGCTGCCCAGCGATCACCCACTGATGCACCATCGTCCTTTCCAAGCACCGCACCACACCATCTCGCAGGCTGGCTTAGTTGGCGGCGGTACCATCCCCCGCCCCGGTGCTGTATCGCTGAGCCATCGTGGGGTGCTCTTCCTGGATGAGATCAACGAATTCGGCAGCGGCACGCTGGAAGTCCTGCGCCAACCCATCGAGGACAAACTCGTGACGATCAGCCGGGCTAAAGGCAGCACGACCTTTCCGGCTAACTTCCTACTCGTAGCGGCGCACAACCCTTGTCCCTGCGGCTATCTAGGCGACCCCACACATAGCTGCACCTGCACCCCAGCTATGATCCAACGCTACCAGGCCAAATTGTCGGGGCCGCTGCTGGACCGCATCGACATTCATGTGGAGGTGCCGCGCGTCGATTACGACAAGCTGATGGACGACACACGCGGTGAGACTTCAGCCGCAGTGCGAGCACGGGTGGAGGCGGCGCGGGCGCGTCAGCAGGCACGCTTTGCCGATGTGCCACACTTAGTTGCTAATGCGGACATGGGCACCGGCGAAATTCAAGCCTACTGTGTGATGGAAACGGACGCCAAGCAAGTACTGGAGCTGTCCGTCAAGCGTATGCGGCTCAGCGCCAGGGCCTATCACCGTGTGCTGAAACTCAGCCTGACTATCGCCGACCTAGATGACATCGACAAAATCACCGTACAGCATATCGCCGAAGCGCTGAACTACCGGCCTAAGGCAATACAGTGATCATGCAAAGGCACACGCATCAGCCTATACTGTTCAGATGCTCGCCCTACGAAGTGAGGAACAGACCCTATGAACCTGGACGAATTCATTGACCGTACCCGGCAGCACCCCATCCCGCAAAGCGGCATTAAGCGCGTGCGGATGCTGGCGCGTGATTTAGCTGAAGGTGCCGCAGAAGAAGTGTGGAAAACGGTCATTGCACTGCGCTTTCAAGAGGTCTCATCATCGAACAGCGACGCCGAGCAGACGACCGAAAGAATCACCATGCTGCTGCCAGAAAACCCGGACATCACGCGCTACCTGCTGGCAAAATGGGGCGGCTACGACCGCTTTCCACATTGGCACCTATTGGAAAGCAACGGCTTCTTCACTATCCTCAACGATGGACGCTTCTCCGTGGATTACAAGCTGACCCAGGCAGCCTACGAGCTGGTCGAAGTGCTGGAAGCGTCTTCCATCTTCATCAGTTACAAACGCAGCGAAAGCAGTGCTTTGGCCCTGCTGGTGATGAACCAGCTCAAACAGGCAGGACTGGATGCCTTCCTAGACCTGGCGTTGATCCCTGGTGAAAACTGGTACGGTGGACTTAAGCAGCGCATCGAATCTAAGGACTATTTTGTGCTGCTGCTGGGACCGCACACCCTGGAATCAAAAGTAGTGATCGAAGAAATCGGCTGGGCCATTGACGCCGAACGTGCCATCATCCCCGTGTGGCATGGCGGCTTCGTGTACCGCACTGGTGCATGGACCAATGTCCCGGTCAAAGTAGATCGCGTGCTGAGCAACACACACACTATCCGCGTGATAGAGGAAAACCCGCTAGCCTATCATAACGCTATCCTGGAACTGCTCAACTACTTTGGCTTCACTCCCTAAAAGGGGCAAACGGGGTGCTCATCTACAAAGCACCCCGCGCTGCGTTGCAAGCTACTCGTCGTCGCTGCTGATTTCGATGCGAGACTTGCCATCGGCCATGTCATCGTCACTGATCTCGCGCACGATCTCCACTTTGACGCGGGCAACCATGGCAGCAATAGCAGCTACAGCAGCCAGCGGCCAGTAGACCAGGGCCAGCGCCCCACCGGCAATCGCACCAACGGTCAGGGTGGTGTCCATCAATACACGATCATCAGCGGTCTTGATGATGACGCGGCGCACGTTGCCCTCGCGCACAACATCCTGGATACGCTCCACAAGCTGTGAGCTGGCAATCTCGAACTCTTCGGTGACGGTGCGCTTGTTCTTATCCTCAGCTTCTGGGCTGTTGGGTGTGTTTTGTTCTTCAGTCATGACTATCCTCCTGTATGCGCTGTTGAGGTCCTTGCGATACTATATACGTAGGGATACACACAGAGTTGCAGCGATTGGCGCAGCACGCCTGGACAAGTCACATCACAGGTCTCGCGTACATCGCACAGGAGCCTGACTATGATTAAGCGACGCAGCATAACCCTTCTTGCCGTACTGACCCTGCTGGTATTGTTAGCGGGTCTACTCTCCACTCAGATCAACCAGGCACAAAACGTCGGGACCAATTGGTCAGCGGAGTTCTGGAACAATACCACTCTCAGCGGCCCAGCCGTGACGACCTCGTTTTATCCGGCTGGGGTAAACTTCAACTGGGGAGACGGACCGCCACGTGACGCCAGCAACACGATCATTCCCGGTGTCAACGCGGACAACTTTTCCGCACGATTCACCTCCACACAAGCACTGGCCCAAACCGGTCTCTACCGTTTCACCGTACAGGCCAATGACGGCGTGCGCGTGGTCATCAACGGGGTGGAATACCTCAATCAGCTCACACGTACCGTACCGGACACGACACCCAACCCCGATGTAGCGGTGGATACTTTCAACGTGAACATCGCCAGCACCAGTGTGTCCATGTTAGTGGAATATACCGACTTCCAGGGCGAAGCTATTGTGCAAGTGCAGTGGGGCTTCTTGGGAGATGACGGCGGCGGGGGCGACGGCACCCCAGCTTTCACCCCCACACCCCAGCCGCCAGCTACCGGCACTGTGGTACAGGTACGTGGATTAGCCGTGCGCACCGGCCCGTATCTCGGAGCGTCACTCATCGCTGTGGCCCGCCCAGACACCGCCTACCCCGTGCTGGCGCGTAACTTCGATGAGGGCCTGTTCATCTGGTATAAGGTCCAGGTAGGCGACAGCACCGGCTGGTCCTCCGGGCGCTACCTGCAAATCACCGGCATTGAGGATGACATCCCTGTTGAAGGCACGGCGTTCGAAGCGTTAGGACCGGGTAATCTCGGTAACATCCCCCCGGCACTCAACGTCACAGGGGTGACTCGCTCCGTGATGAACCTGCGCCTGCGCCCCAGTGAACGCACCCAGCTCCTAGCGCAAATCCCCTGGGGTGGCGAGGTGGAGGTCTTTGGCCGTACCATCCAAGGCTTTGACAACCATTGGCTGCTGGTGCGCTACGGCGATCTGGTTGGTTGGATCTATGCGCCTTATGTCGGCCTCAACGGGATCGTAGACGCGGTGCCTACTTACTGAGGCTTGCCACTCATAAGGCAAAGTACAAGCCGTGTCTATAGATGACACGGCTTTTTTATGCATACCCTATTCATTGTTTATATTTACTTTTTTAGGATAATCTTTGTTCTTTTTTTTATGACCGTGCACTTACAATAGGACTATATAGCTACTGAGCAAAAATGAAAGGGCATACCATGAAGGTGCTCTATGTGGAAGACAACCCGCTCAACATGCGCCTTGTGCGCAAATTCCTACGCTCTGCGGGGATCGATATGATCGAAGCCATGGACGGCATGAGCGGTGTGGACATAGCCGTCAACGAGCAGCCCGACGTAATCCTGATGGACATCAACCTACCAGACATTGACGGGATCGAGGCCACCGCTCGCCTGAAAGCCTTGCCCCAAACGCAGCACATCCCTGTCATCGCACTGACTGCCAACGCCATGCACGGTGACCGCGAGCATTACCTGGCTTCTGGCTGCGATGACTATCTCGCCAAGCCCATCACACGCGGTGAACTGATCAACGCACTGCGGCACTTCAGCGAACGCATGGCAGCGGCCAGTTAGCGTCAGCCGAGGCAGCGACACGGACCCCGGCTGACACAATCTACTGGGCATCTGCCGCAGGCGCACCGACAGCCCACACCATCACCAAACCATCACTGCCCGCCGAAGCCAAGCGCGTGCCCTGTGGGTTGAACACCACCGCGTTGACCATGCCATCATGTGCCGTAAAGGTCACGAGAAGCTCACGCAGTGCGACATCCCATAGCTGGATCGTGCCATCAGCCAGCGCGACAGCCAGCACCATCCCATCCGGACTGAACGCCAGCTCAACCGGCCAGTCCGGCAGCGGAAAGAGCGCCGCGGTGTCCGCGCGGCGCTCTACCGTCAATGTCTCATCGTCGGCATTTGTATCCTGGTCTATGGGCCAGAATATCAGCACACTATCATCCCCCCCGCTCACTAGCAACGTCCCATCCGGGTTGAAGGCCAAGCTCAGCACGCCCCCGTCATGCCCCAGCATCTGAAAGGCCAGGGTACCCCTATCCAGGTCAAACAGACTGGCGTGCGTATCCGGAAAGCCGCCCGCTGCCGCCAACATCTGACCATCCGGGCTGAAGACAACATCGGTCACTTGCAGCGAGTCTAAACGAAAGCGGTGCTGTTCTTCCCCGGCTGCCAGATCATATACACGCGCGGTGCCATCCCCTACCCCATAAGCCAGCAGCGCAGCATCCGGGCTGTAGCTTGCATCTTCCACAACCGCCGGTGCTCCCTGGATCATCTCCGCCACAGCAGGCGTATCACCGCTCAAATCCCACACGATGAGCGTGCGATCCCAACTACCTGTCAACAGACGATCAGCATCTTGTGGATGAAAATCGACACTCTTGATAAACGAGAAATGCTCATAGGAAACAGCTAACTGTTCACCACTGGCAGCATCCCACAGCACCAGTGCCGTGTCTTCTCCCGCAGACGCGATGCGTGCACCATCCGGACTGAAAGCCACCGCATTGACCTCATCAGCGTGCCCTCCCGTAAGTGCCAGGTACAAGGTCACATCGGCAGCATTTTCAACACGGATCGGCAGCGGTTCATTACTGCCGTCGTCTTCTTGTGCCCAGGCGGCTTGTGCCCAGGCAGCATACACCATCGCCAGCACAAGCGCGGTCCAAAAGTTGTGCTTAACCATGATCAAACCCCTTTTTTGTGAGGCACGCAGTATTGCAATCGCTGCGTGCTTTAAGCAAACTGAACTTGATCTTACTGCGCTCACCTGATTATGGGCTTAGAGCACAGCACCACCGAAAGGACACATATCATGGCTCGCATCGTAGTGGCTGGCCTCATCAATATCGAGACCACACTCAAGGTGGAAGGCTTTCCAGTCACCTACGCACCATCCCGCTACCCGTTCTTCGGGATGCGCACGACTGTTTCCGGCGTCGGCCTGAACATCGCCAAGGCCCTGAGCACTCTGGGACATGAGGTCGATTTCCTATCACTCATCGGTGAGGACACGAACGCTCATATGGTACGCACTGCGTTGCAAGACATCGACGTCAGCGACGCCAACGTACTGTCACAGGCCGCTGCCACCGCACAGTCCACTATCCTCTACGAAGACAGCGGGCGGCGCGCGATCTTCGTAGACCTCAAAGACATTCAAGACCAAGTATATCCGCCTGAACGGGTTGAGGCGGCGCTGTCTCAGGCAGACCTAGCGGTGCTGTGCAACATTAACTTCACACGCCCCATGCTGCATAAGGCACGCCAGATGCGTATCCCGATCGCTACCGACGTACACGCCATCAGTACCCTACCAGACCCTTATAACGATGACTACATCGCCGCCGCAGACCTCCTCTTCATGAGCCACGAGAACCTACCCACCGATCCGCAGACCTACCTGCACCAAATCACCGTGCGCAGCCAGGCGCAGATTATCGCGGTGGGCATGGGTGTCGGCGGTACATTGCTGTATCAACGCAACTCCGATACGTTGACGCAAGTGCCCGCCGTACACACCCGTCCAGTCGTCAACACCATTGGCGCCGGGGACGCGCTCTTCTCCGCCTTCCTAGATGGTTGGCTGCACAGCAAAAACGCACGCACGGCATTACGGCGGGCCGTCGTCTTTGCCTCATACAAAATCGGTGTTTCCGGTGCTGCCGACGGCTTCCTGGACGCCGCAGGCCTAGAGACACTGGTGCAGCAGGTCTACGGCTGAGCTTGCCAACGCGCTTGTGCATCCGCCAAGAACGGCCCGACCGCTGCTGTGAAGCCCTCATAGGCTTGTTCATGGACTGGGTGCCCACAGGGCAAGACCTGTAAGCGTCCATCCGGGACTCGGTCCACTAAGCGCTGACCGTACTCCGCTGGGTTAAGCGTGTCCTGATCGCCTAACATCAGCAGCAGTGGCGCGGTGATCTGATGCGCAATGCTCAGGCTGACATCCCCCCCCGCGTCAATCATCGCCTTGACCGCCTGCATCCAGCTCAGCGCGAAAGCATCCGGGCTGTCGATGCCGTGAACGCGCCGCTCCTCGTCCGTCATCCAGGTGGCTGGGTACATACGCTGAATGACCGGGCGCATGGCCGCACCAAAGTAGCCCACTGCGCCCCACGACACCACCGAGCGCACGCGATACGGAACCAGTGCCCCCATGATGACCACGATCTCACCACCGTCGGAGTAGCCCAACAGATGCGCCGACTCAAGGCCTAGCGCGTCCATAAACGCGATCAAATCGCGCGCGTCACGGTGATAAAAGTCATTGGGGAAATCGCGCGGTTTTGGGGTAGACTGCCCGTAGCCGCGCATCGTCGGGCCGATCACTCGATAACCCAACGACTTCAGCCAAGGCGTGAGCTGCTTGAAGTGCAGCGCGGCAGTACCTAACATGCCATGCACCAAAATGAGCGGTACCCCATTCCCACCAGTATCGTCATAATAAAGATGAGCGTTTGTTGAAAGACTCACATAAGGCATACTGCCTCCCTCCTGGATTTCCAACGGGATAAATGTCACCCAAATTGCCACCATTTGCCAGGTTCTTTGTCAGGTTCTTGTCAGGTTTTCAGACCATATGCTTGTGTTTTTTGTGAAAAGCCCTACAATAACATGAGAAAGCAATTCATTTTGTCGGCTGTGGCTTCGTGAAATCCACAGCAAATGTAAACGAAAGCCGAAAAAACTATAATTGAACTACTGGGCTTTCTTAAAGGCAACTTAAATTGCTTTGCTTAGAGTCGCACAAGTAGATTAATAGTAAGGATTTTACCATGCTGCCCAATACCCCACAGAACTACCACGTCGAATACATGGATGTCACCCAGCACTGGAGTCCGAATTCGGAAGCCTACGCGGGTGGCGACGGCCTCATCACGCTGCTGGCCCAAGGCTGGCAACTCGCCGAGACGGTTTACACCGAGACAGTGGACTACAACGGAATGCGCCGCGCTATCGTCTACCACGTTGAGGTACGCCGTGGTGAACAGTCGATGGTGATGCAAGTGGTGCACAACCCCTATGTCAGCCGACTGATCGCCCATCACGGCTTGAACGTGCGCCCCATCAGCGAGCGCGCCTAGACGATTCTCAGCACAGGGGGCCAACGCCATAGTGCGCAGACCCAGCTTACTAACACACCGCGAAAGCCTACAGCAATGAAAGCTCAACACGATCACCTAACAGTGAGGCGCGTGCAGACGCCTCACTGTGTGCTTTCCAGCCGCGCCACCAAGCGGTAACGTAGGCGCCCGGGCAAGACCGGCGCTAACATTGCCCACTCCGTCGGGCTGAAGAGTCGCAGCGCCATCAGCAGCACACCATACACTGCGGAGGACGCAATCAAAGCCAGCAGCGGCTGCACCGGCCACAGCAGCAGCGCCGCGACGAGCATAACCGTCCCAGCCACCACCTGCCGCCACACCATGTCCACCCAGGACAAACGGCCCAATGCGCTCTGCATCAAAAAGGCAAAGGGAACCAACAGTACCATCTCCGACAGAATTGTCGTCACCGCTGCCGCCTGAAACCCATAGGCCGGGATCAACAGCAGGTTAGCCGACAGGTTGAAGCCGACCGCGATCACGAAAGCCCCGGTGATACGCCGCTGTAAATCCACCGCGATGAGCGCGTACTGCGTCAGACTGTTCATCCAGCCTATGGGAATGCTCCAGATCATGATTTGCAAAGCCACCGCTCCCTCCGGCAAATAGGCCTCACCACCCAGAATCCAGGTCAGCGGTTCTGCCAGGAAAGTGAAGACAACCGCTACGGGCACCGCCACACTCACCAGCAGCTTGATCCCCAGGCTGTATGTCCGTGCCAATACCGCGCGGTCCGTCTGCGCCTGACGTGACATCACCGGCAGCAGAGCCTGCGTGAAGAACGCCGGAATAATGTTGATGGCTAGCAGCCAGCTATACGCCACGCGGTACAGGCCAACCGTTCGCGCGCCTTTGATGCCTTCCAGCAGCACAATGTCGATCTGGAAGAAGACCGTTGCCAAGAAGTGATTCAACATCAACGGCCAGCTCTCACGGACCATGCCGCGCATACGCCCCCCATCTGGGCGGTAAGAGTCAATGTGCCCAAGCAGCCGCCGCCCCCCGACATAAAGTACGCCCAGCGTCACGAAGTTAGTGAAGATACTCACCGCCGCCAGCCCGACAATCCCCCAACCCACCAACAGCGCCACCAAGCCCAGCACTACTTTACTGACCGTCGTCACAGTCGTGACTGCCGCCGGGTATTCCGCGCGCTCGAAAGCGTAGAAAAGCGAGGTCAGGCCTTTGCTCAGGCTGCCAGGGATCAAGCCGAGGTAGAAGAGCGCAATCGTCAGCAACACCTCCGCATTAAGCGGATCAGCCACCGCCTGACGCAGCAGGAGGAAGGCCATCAACAGCGGTATGCCCAACACCACCATCGATAACCGCAGCGCGCTGGTGTTAAAGAGCAGCACGCCGGACTGCTCACGCGCGCGTCCAGCTTCGCGCATCAAGTACAAATCCAGGCCGAAGTTGGTAAAGATGTCAAACCAGCCGAAGACGACAATAGCATAGTAGTAGAGACCCGCGTTTTCCGGCCCCAGAATGCGGAACATCACGAAGGCGAACACAAAATCGATGCCACGATTGAAGAGATTGAGCAAGATAGGTGCCAGGCTGTTACGTGCTAAGCGCGAAGTTGCACTCACGTTATCGCTGTCCTGCACTGCGACAAATGTCCGCCACAGCCATATGCCCAGTGCCAGCAGCACCACTGCTCCGCTGATCGCCGAGCCGAAGAAACCCACCTGGAAGCTCGTCGGGCTGTAGATCAATCGGAGTGCCCAGGCACCGGCATCCGGCAGATACACCCCCTGGAAGTTGTCGTAGACTCGTTCTAAATCGAGCTGCACCTCGTCCCTATCTTCGGCAGCATCCGCAGGCCGGATGTATGCCCGCCAGCCGGGTGCATAGGTCTCGCTGACCACCAACCAGGTCGGCGTGTCAATCACCACCGCGACGACTTTCTCGCGCCCGGTGTTCGCCGTGATCCGTGCAGGGGTGTGGGCCACGCGCCGCCAAGAGTCGATGTCAGCGGGGTCGTCCAAAGTGAAGGCGCGCGGATACGCCCGGCTGTTGGCCCACACGCGCAGCGCCTCATCCTCATGGACCAGGGTCAGCGCGGGGTCGGTAAAGTCCACAGCCTTGTGGGTAACAATGTAACGCAGGTTCAGCCGGTTGAAGCGCTCCGACGCGATCACGGACTCCGGATCATCCCAGGTATACAGCGGCGCGACCCGATTAAAATCAAGCTGGTTCTGGGGATGCACAGTCCGCATGTAATCAACGTACTGGCGCGAGATGATACTGTCGTAGCCGCGCACGTCGTCCAGGCCGTAGCGTAGTCCGGCGTTAGCCCTCAGAATATCCCGCTGGCCCGCCGCATTGACCACCGTATAGCGCCATGGTTGATCCGGCTGTGCGTCCCGTTCGGCTTGCAGCCATTGGAGCGTCGGCGGCGTGAAATCCAACAGTGCCGGGTCCGAGGCCGGGTTGAACCCCCAGGACGCCACCAGCAGGTCCACGGCCAGGACGACTAACACCGCGCTCTGTGCCAGCAGCGACCGGCGTGAGGTTGGCGCATCGTCCCCCCAGGGCAGCAGCAGTGCCAGCCCACTGAAGAGCATCACAACGCCAAAAACCAACACGTTGCTGAAAAGGTGCCCGTAAAAGGCTGCTGCATCCTGAAACACACGGTCCGCGTTGAGCAGGCCGGTGCGCAGCGACTCAAACAGCGGCTCCAATGACGGATACAGCACATAGCTCAACAGCAAACCACCCAACGTCAGCGTACCGAGCGCAGACCCCGCTATACCAATACGCCGCCGCAGACGAGGCTGCTGAAGCAGCACATCCACGCCAAAACCAGCCAACACCGCCACTGCCACAGTCACACCAAAGACCCAGCGAAACGCAGTGTTGAGCTGATTTATCCCCGGCAGCCAGTAAATCAGCGCATAAGTCGGCAGACCGAACATAAAGCTCAGGCTCAGCAGCGCCAACAGACCATAGACCCAGC
The DNA here is from genome assembly GCA_964457835.1 of uncultured Anaerolineaceae bacterium. Lineage (GTDB taxonomy): Bacteria > Chloroflexota > Anaerolineae > Aggregatilineales > Phototrophicaceae > CAYWGJ01. The sequence continues at coordinate 6,793 of CAYWGJ010000006.1, read as the reverse complement.
GCAGCGCGTTCGGCACCGGCGCATTGCGGCGCGGCCAGATCAAGCCAACAGCAGCCAGCATCAGCGGCAGGATGCCGACGTACAGCGCTGCCTCCACATAATTCTTGATACCCCACTCGCTATTTGTGATGCGCTGACCAGCGTAAGTGCTGTCCTCCGGATGCACAAAATCCAGCGGTACCCAGGCACCACCGAACACGTCAAACAGGCTGTGCTGCGCCGGGCTGCCGTAGAAATTGGGCATGACGTACTGCACGAGGTCGCGGGCTGGATGCGCATAGCTGAGCACCGTTTCCAGGCTGCCCCGTTCGGCACGCCAATTCGTGCTGACGAACTCATATAGCGGCACAAGCTGAATCGCTGCGATACCGATACCCAGCCCAACCATCGCGCCCAGCCAGGCCGTTGGTATCAGGCTCACACGCCAGAAACCCACCCGACCGCGCTCCGTCCAGGCCAGCAGCAGCAAACGCAGCCCGGCGACATAGGCCAAGATCAACAGGGTGTAGATCATGATTTCGACGTGCCCAGCCAGGATCGCAAAAGCCAGCGCTGCCGCACCGACAGCCATCCACGGCGCGCGGGCGGGCCGCCCTAAGAAAGGCCGCGCCCGCAGCACGTACTCCCCCATAAGCAGCAGCAGCGGCATCCACACGATCGTACCGATAATCATCGGATGCACCGCGCTGGCGACGAACATTCCCGCCAGTTGATACGTGATGCCGCTTAACGCAGCGCTGAGACGGGCCGTTCCCAGGCCGCGCATCAGAGCGTACATAAAGGCCCCGGCCAGCCACAGGTTCAGCAGTGTAAACCACCCATACGCACTGGGCAGCGGCAGCACATAATAGACCAGGCTGAGCGGGTAAAGTGTGGACTGCTGCCCCGCGGCCATGAAGGGAATGCCAGCAAATTGATGCGGGTTCCACAGTGGAATCTCGCCTTGAGCGAAGCTGTCGCGGATGAAGGCTTTCCATTGGAAATTTTGCAGCACCAAATCACTGAGCAGGGCATTGTGTGGCAGTGAGGGCACCTGTACCACTTCCGCGTAGGTAGCATAGGGTTCGTATTGATAGAGGTTTTCGCTAGGCAGCAGGGTGGCCCCACCTACCGTCTGCTGCCAGAAGAGGATTAAGGGCAGCAGGAAGAGCAGCCCGATTACCGCCAGGTCACGACGCATAGACATCACCCCCTGTTGAGCGCGATGTTACACTATACACAGGGGCGGGGTGCTTTTCGAGACTGACATGCGCTTAGATGACGGCCTGGATGGTCGCTAACAGCTCACCTTGGTCGAACTGCGACTTCACCAGATAGGCGTCAGCGCCAGCACGCAGCCCCGCCTCACGCTGCTCCGGCTTGCCCAATGAGGTTAGTAGAATGACAGGAATGTGCCGATACGCATCGCTATGCTTAATCTGCTGGGTCAGCTCCAGGCCGTTCATATTGGGCATCTCCACGTCGCTGATTACCACGTCGTAATCGTCCTCAGCCAACATAGACCACGCTTCGATGCCGTCAATCGCGACCCGCACCTCAAAGCCTGCTGTTTCCAAAATGTTCTTTTCCAGCGTGCGCGTCGTAATGGAATCATCGGCCACCAACACCCGCATCCGCCGCTGCGTGACAACCGGAGCGGTGATTGTCGTCATCTTGCGGCGCGGCAGTTCGGCACCGGCAGCAGCCCGCACCAGATCGTTAGAATCCAGCACGATGACAACATCCCCCGTACCCAGCAGCGCCGCACCGGACACAAAACGCGTGCGCGCCAGCTCCGGCCCTAAGGGTTTGAGCACCAGCTCCAGTTCATTGAGCAGGCCATCGACCTCAAAGGCCATGGCACGGTTCGCCGAGTGCAGCAGCAGCATGTGAAGCTGTTCTGAGGTCGGGTCCGCGGCTGAAGGCATGTTCAGCACCGCGCCCAGGCTGACCAAGGGCGTCGGCTGACCGTTGATAACGATCATGTCGCGGCCTTCGGCGGTGAATACGTCCTCGCGGTAGCGGGTGTCCATGCGTTCAACCACAACGGAGGGAATGGCGAATTGTTCTTCGCCCAGGCGCAGCAAAATACAGCGGATGCGCGTCAGCGATACCGGCACATTGATCGTCACACGCGTGCCCGCGCCTAATTCGCTGTTGATGCTCACACGACCGCGCAGGCTCTCCACGCGTTCGCGCACGATGTCCATGCCCAAACCGCGCCCACTGATGGTCGTCACGGTATCGCTGGTGGAAAGCCCCGGGTGAAAAATAAAGAAGCGCGCCTCATCGTCACTCAAGGCGTCAGCTTCGCTTTGTGACAAAATGCCGCGCTTAACCACCGAACGCCGTACCCGAACTGGGTCGATCCCTGCGCCATCATCCGCCACAACCAGCACGATCTCACCACCACGCTGCTCGACACTCAACAGCACACGCCCGATACTAAACTTACCGGCGGCCTCACGCTCAGCGGGGGGTTCGATGCCATGGTCTACGGCGTTACGCACTAGATGCATTAGCGGGTCACGCAGAGCATCCAGCACGGTCTTGTCAATTTCGACGTAAGCACCCACGATGTCAATGTGCACCTGTTTGCCGGTATCGCGCGCCAGGTCACGCACCACCCGCTGATAACTGCCGACCAACGCATCAAAGGGGATCAAGCGCATAGCGTCGATCTCGTCCTGAAGCTGGTCACTGAGTGTGGTGAGGTGCAGGTTATCCTGGGCCACAGCCTGAGCCAATGTGGACAAGCGGCGGTTAGTATCCAACAGATAGCGCTGGTTGGTCTCTAAGAACTTGAAGAGCACCGGCAGTTCGCCTGCGTCGTATTCTTGATCCTGCACGCGCCGTACCAAGCGGATATAAGCCGAGCGCACCGCCCGCCATTCACGCTGCCATTTAACCAGGGTGAGGCGCAGACTTTGCACATCACGCTGGCGCTCTTCACCGCGCATCTTGGCGACGATCAGTTCGGTAGCCTCCGCCATGAGGCGGTCCAGTTTGCTGACTGTGACGCGCACCGTCTCCTCAACGGGGCGTATGGCGATAGTCTGCGGGTCCGGTGGTGGGATCGAGACGGTCTGTGTTACGTGGGGGTCGCGTTTGTTGGTAGGCTGCTGAGCAATGATCGTGGGCTGTGTGTTGGTATCATGCGACCTGCGCGCAGCACGCGGGCTGTGTTCAGCCCCTTCACGCAGGTCAGAGTCGGCCACCGCGGGTTCATCGTCAACCGTATTCAGCTTGACCGAAGGCACAGCAACCACCTGTTGGCTGTCCGTGCGCGCGCGCGGATCAGCAGTGCCATTCGTTGAACCCCCATCAGCCTGGCTGACCACCATCTGTTCAAGGCGTGCTAACACCTCCGACGCCACGTCCTCGTTGATCTCTTGTTCGTTCATGATGTTCTCGATCAAGTCGAGACTATCGTAGAGTGTATCAGCAACCTCCGGGGCCAGTGCCAAACGTTCATCGAGCATGGCATTGAAGACCTCTTCCATGTAATGCGAGAGGGTTTCAATCATGCTGATGCCTACCGCCCGTGCTGCACCTTTCATACTGTGCGCCCAACGGTTCATCTCCACGATCGTGGGCTTGAACGTGGGATCGCTGAGGTCCTTCATTTCCACGTCGAGCAGCGCAGCGTTGAGGTTTTCCAGGTATTCTTTTACTTCATCGCGGAAGATGCTCAGCAGTTCGTTTTCAGACATCGCCTACAGCTTCAACCCACTCAAGACCTCGTTCACACGGTCGGCGGCTTCACGCAGGCGCTGCACACTGGCCTCTACCTGCATGGTGCTGCTGACCGTCTCCGTGGTCGCGTGCTTGATGGTGCGCATAGCGCTGGTGAGCTGGTCCATGCCGACAGTTTGCTGCCGAGTACTGGCGGCGATCTGCATGGCCGCTAGCGCTGCCTCTTCGATGGCGTTGGCAAGGTCGCGGATGGACTCGCCGGCTTTGTTGACCAACTGTTGACCTTCGTCTACACCCTTGCTGCCCTCTTCAGTGACCATCACAGCAGCGTTCGTCGCGCGCTGAATCTCACCGAGAATCTCGCGGACCTGCACGGTTGCGTCGCGGTTCTGATCCGCAAGGTTCCGCACTTCCATGGCGACCACGGCGAAACCCTTGCCTTCTTCACCAGCCCGCGCCGCCTCCACGGATGCATTCAGCGCCAGCATCCGTGATTGATCGGCCAGGTTATTCACTGCTGCGATGATCTCACCGATCTGCTGAGTGTGCTCGGAAAGCACCAGGATATTGTCGGCGATGTCCTCCACGCGGCGGCGGATGAGGTCCATACCGGAAATCGTCTCAGACACGGCATCGGTACCAGTGCGTGAGATGTCCACGGAGACCTGTGCGGTTTCAGCCACGCTTTGGGCACGTTCAGCTGTTTCGGTGACAGTCGCACGCACTTCGTTAACAGTCGCGGTGGTTTCTGTCACCACGGCGTCCTGTTCATTTGCCATGGTAATCTGACGCGAGGTTGCGTCCAGGATGGCTTGGGTATCTGTATCCAGACGATTGAGCGTGTTAGTAATCTCCACCATGACGCCCTGCAAGCGATCAAGCATTTGGTTCACCGTGCCAGCCAACTGGGACACCATGCGTTGATCCGTGCCGCTGATACCCTGAGGCGGCGGTAGGCGCTGTGACAGGTCTCCCTGTGCCACCTGCTCAAGAATGGACATATACTCCTGAAGTACGCGGTCCACACTGCGGTTGGACATCCGATGGACGATGACGCCTAAGCCTAAGCCGCCCAACAGTGCCAGCAGTGGGATCACAATAATACCGCGCTCTGTGTTGGGATCAGCCAGCATAAGCAAGGCCATGAGCGCAGAAGGGAAAAATGCCGCTGCACCCATCGCTATCACGGTGCCGCGCGTCATCATCGTTAAAGCGCTGCGCATGACCTGGGTGGTGGACTGCAATACGGCATTCGGTGAAGCAGGTAGAGGTTGTTCAGTCATCAGCAGCCCCCGCAACTAAGCGTTCATCATCAAACATTTGCTGTAAATCCAGGACCACCAGACGCTGTGCCGTAACACCCAGCGTATGGCGAAACTGTTCAAAAGGTTGAAGCGCATCACGAGACACACGTTCCACATCAGTCACTAAGTCGGCCAGCAGTGCGATCTCCAGGCTGTTGACTTGCACGACGATCAATTCCTTCGGATCGTGTTCATGCAAGGGAATGTTGAAGAAGCGGCTGAGGTCCAGCACGGTAATGATCTGGCCGCGTAAGTTAACGACTCCTCGGTAGAACGTAGAAATGCCTGGCACGCGCGTGATGCGCGGCAGCACACGCACTGCACGCACCGTCATCACGTCAATGCCATAGCGCTCTTCGCCCAGGTTGAAGACCAAAAGCGTCATTATCCGGTTTTGCGCCGTCGATTCCTGATGCGATGCCCGTGCCGCGTATTGGGTCGCACGCTGCTTCAACAACGCTACTTCCGTATCACTGAGGCCGCTGCCACTCAAGGTGACACCGCTGTCGTTGTAGATTGACCCTGTTTGTTCCATTAGTGTATGATCTCTGCCTGATGCCTACAGTATACAACAGCCTGCGTCCCCACGCACAAGCATCATCCACGTCGAATGCTGCGGATTGAATGGTCTTTAATGGACATACAGACCGATCTATGCGAGGGCTAGGCTGAGGATAAAGCTCGTCTTATCGGACAATAAACATAGTGAAGAGAGACACAGCGATGACTGAAAACGGCAACCACAACGGCAGTGAAACCGGCACTGAGAAGGTCAAGCGCGGCCTGGCACAGATGCTCAAGGGCGGTGTCATCATGGATGTGGTGACACCCGAACAAGCCAAGATCGCAGAAGACGCCGGCGCGGTGGCGGTCATGGCCTTGGAACGCATCCCCGCCGACATCCGCGTGACGGGTGGCGTAGCCCGTATGAGCGACCCCGACATGATCCAGCGCATCATGGACACGGTGAGTATTCCCGTGATGGCGAAGGTACGCATCGGGCACTTCGTCGAGGCGCAGATTCTCCAGGCATTGGGCATTGATTACATCGACGAGAGCGAAGTGCTGACCCCCGCGGATGAAGAGCATCACGTCAACAAGCACAAGTTCAGCGTGCCCTTTGTGTGTGGTGCCCGCAATCTAGGTGAAGCACTGCGCCGCATTAAAGAAGGCGCGGCTTTTATCCGCACCAAGGGTGAGGCCGGCACCGGTGATGTCGTGGAGGCAGTGCGTCACGCTCGCGCAGTGATGGGTGAAATTCGTCGCGTGAGCAGCATGGACGATGACGAGCTGTATACCTACGCCAAAGAAATCGGTGCGCCCTACGGCCTGGTTAAAGAAACCGCGGCATCAGGCCGGCTGCCGGTGGTTAACTTCGCGGCGGGCGGCGTGGCGACTCCAGCCGATGCAGCGCTGATGATGCAGCTCGGCATGGATGGGGTGTTCGTCGGCTCTGGTATCTTCAAGAGCGGGGACCCGGCCAAGCGTGCCCAGGCTATTGTTGAAGCGGTGACGCACTTCGAAGACCCAGAGGTGCTGCTGCGCGTCAGCCGCGACCTGGGTGAGGCAATGGTCGGCATCAATGTAACGCCAGACAACCGCTATATGAGTGAACGTGGTTGGTAAATTTGTTGGTCAGATCTAGGCTCGCGTCTGTTGCCTACGGTTTATTTCCGCGACGCCTATGATTTCTCCATCAAGAAGCAGAAAACGCTTCTTGTCCATAAGCCGGTGCAGCACTTGGTTTGTACTGACCCCCTGAGATTGGACACGGTGCTAAATGCAGTATCATAGTCCGTGAAAGCGAGAGGTCA
>CAYWGJ010000005.1:0-77273 GCA_964457835.1 uncultured Anaerolineaceae bacterium | reverse complement strand
GGTTTTTTCGGAGAATGCGGACGGTGGTTCGAGGTATCTCCATGAGTGTCCACAATCTAAGACTTGACTCGAACAGGCATCCAGAAGGGTGCCTGTTTTGTTTGGACCAGGGCTTACTGCGTTTGCAAAAATAGTTTTATGTGCAGCCTTTACGCTGCCTTGCTCATCCGGCGCCCCCAGATGAACAATCCCACACCACCGAGCAGCGCAGCCAGCCCGAAGCCTGCTCCAATCATTGAGTTATCGCGCCCACAATAGCCGCAGAACTCCAGAAACGTGTCCGTGTTGAAGTAGCGCGCCAGCCGTCCTTCGTTCGTGAGTTCCTGCTTCATGCCGCTGCTCATGCTGTAAAGATACCCGGCTGGATCATCTTCGGTGATGTCGGCGCAATCCACCTCGCCAGAAAGCGTGACGAATACCACCACGTCTTGTGCGTCATCTGTGTAGAAAACCTCGGTGTATTTCGTCTCCTCGCGGAAGCGTCCGTAGCTCAACTGCGATCCCGACAGCCCCTCAACATAAGACAGTGTGTCACAGTCCCACGCGCCCCCCTCGATGCGGGCATAGGTCTGTGCGCTGTTGGCGACTTCGGCGGCCTGGGACAATGACATCGCCTGCGGGCCACCAGCTGTCTGAATCACGTCCGGTACCAGAAACACCGAGAGATATGCGCCGAACACAAACAAACCGATCCCTAGATAGCGCAGCCATCGTCCAAGCGAATGCAAGGCGTCGATCTGTTCCTGAGTGCGGGGTTGGTCGGTCATTACAATAGACTCCTGAATGGCAAAAATCATGTGTGCCAGAATAATACATTTTAGATGGTGTTGTCCGGTAGTGCAGTTCGGCTGCTCCACGCTAACGATTCGATGTGTATTGCCCGTGAAAGCACACAACCGTGCTGCGAAATCGGTTACACTGCGACTAGACCTGATTTCACGGGGCGTAGTTGCTCTCCATTTGGAAAGGATGGCCCACCATGTTTGCAGATCAGACCGCACTCCTCGCACATAACCCCGCCCAGATGAACTACGGGGCAGCGGTTACCGATGTGGATGGCGATGGGGCCTTTGAGGTGATCGTGGTTGGCTTTGGCGCGCCGAACCTGGTCTTCAAGTGGACCGGGGCCAGCTTTGAGAACACCGCTGATGCGGTTTTGGCCGACCCACACCGCCAGGCGATCGGTGTCGCCGCCGCAGACCTCAATGGCGACGGACGCGAGGAAATCTACATCCTCAACACCGATACCTTTGCCGGGGCCAAACGCTTTGGGGATCGGCTCTTTTTGTTTCGTGGTCGCAGTTGGGTGGACCTCTTTTCATTGGAGGACAACCGCAGCGCGCTGAACCTCACCGCTGGGCGGTCGGTGGTGGCTGTGGATCGCGAAGGTACCGGACAGTACAGCTTCTTTGTAGCCAATTACGGCGGCCCCATGCGCATGTATGAACTGAACGCACGCGGTTTGCTGTCCGATGTTGCGGAGACTGCCGGTTTGGCTAAGGTCGCGGGGGGGCGCGGCTTGGTATCGCTGCCGCTTATCAGCAGCCCACACATGGACATCTTCGCCGGAAATGAGCACGGCCCCAATTTCTTGTTCCTTAACGATGGAAAGGGGTACTTTAACGAGCGTGCCGTAGAGTTCAACCTGACGGATGGCCTGGAACACGTGCGCGGCGTGGCGGTGTTGGATGCCGATCACGATGGTCAATTAGACCTGGTATACGGCAATTGGGAAGGCCCACACCGCCTGTTCGTGCGCACAGAAAAGGGGCTTTTTCGCGATTCAGCCCCACCAGAAATGAGCGTGCCGTCGCGGGTGCGCACGGTCATCGCGGCGGACTTTGACAACGACGGCTACGAAGAGATTTTCTTTAACAATATTGGCGAACCTAACCGCTTATTTGGCTGGCGCGAAGGGGCGTGGCGGCGTATTGACATCGGCGCTGTCGCAGAACCTGACGGCTTAGGCACCGGTGCAGCCGTGGGCGACTTTGACGGCGATGGGCGTCTGGAATTGTTCATCACGCACGGCGAAAGCGGACGGCAGCCGGTGACCTATTATCATGCGGCAGCTGGCGAAGGCAATGCCTGGCTGCGCGTGCTGCCACTGACGATTTACGGCGCGCCCGCACGCGGGGCCATCGTCCGCTTGATCCAAGCAGACCGTACCCAAGTGCGCGCCATTGACGCCGGCAGTGGTTATCTGTGTCAAATGGAACCCGTGGCGCACTTCGGCCTCGGTGCACAACCGACAGCGGTGGAAGCGGTAGAGATCACCTGGCCTGGCGGCGCGCAGCAGCGCATTGCACAGCCCGCGCTGCGCCAAACGCTGCGGGTTGATCATCCGGGGTAAAAACGGCGTGTGTGCCCAAGGTGCACACGCCACAGTGCCGGGTTATACTGGGCTAAATGCGCCTGCCTCGCATCAACATGTAAGGAGATAGAGACCATGACAGCGCCGCACGCCTGGGTGAAGGGCTATACCGAGCGTGGTGAAGGCCGAGTGCCCAACACCTATACGGCGGAATACAGCCTGCGTCATTTGACACAGCAGGGCCTTGTTGCGCGTGACGCCGCGTTGGCACTGCTTGACGATGCCGGGCTGAATGACTATCACTGGCAGATGACCTGGCCGGAGGATTTCGAGACTCCTGATGACATGCTGGAAACCAACTTGGCGCAGGCGGATGGCTTCGTCGTGTTTGTGCATGGCTGGACCGGCAACCGCTACATCTGGGAAGACACCCCTGGCATGATGGTCAGCAGCAACCGCCGCTTGATCGCGCTGTCGGTTGACCATAATGGCTTTGGTGAGTCGCGCTTCAAAACGCATACGCCGGACCTGGATGCCTGTAACCCCCCCGCTGCGATGCAGGTTTTACAGCGTTTCATTGATCTGCTGCGCATCCGCCGCCAACCAGGCGACCCTAAACAGCGAACAATCAACTTCGTGGGGCACAGCATGGGCGGCGCGACGCTCTTTTATCTGAACCCGATTTTGTGGCATTACGGTGAATACACCTGTACGGCGCTGGCCCCGGCGCTGCTGCTGGAAGACGAACAGTACCGCGCTTTCTTCACAACACTGGGCATTGGTATCAACATGCTGGAGCGCTTCAAAGGACTCAACGTCATCGGCAATGCGTTGAAGCCGACCGTGGTGCAGACCTTGTGCCAGGGAGCCAGTAACAACGTGAAAGCACTGCACAGTGCGCAATACGACGCCACGCCGCGCGGGGTGACAGGGCAGACCTTCATGGCGATGGGCCGCCTGAAGAACCGCGAAATCGCGCATTCTTGGGATAGCTTCCGTGTGGTGCTGGGGCATAAAGATCGGCTGGTGGGCTTGACCGGTATGATGGACTTGCTGGCAAAGCTGGAGTTCCCGGTGGCGAATATCCGCGTCGTGCCGGGCACGCATTATAACTTCAGTGTAGGCAGCGAATCCCCGGCGAATGCTTATCTCCATGCACAAAACCGTGAGCTGGTTGTCAAGGACGTGCTGGGGCTGCACGCGCGGGCTGTGGAGATGCAGCGCAAGGGGCAGCGCTTCGGTTAGCTGAGCGTCTGTTTGGCGCTTCATGAGGCGTGTTAGGCGGTGGGTTAAAGCGCCGAGAATGGCTTTACGTTAGGGCGGTTTTGCGTTACTCTTGAGGGCGGTTATGCAGCCGCGGTCATTTGACAGGTAAACGCGGTTTATGCTAATCTTTCTCTGGTTTATATTGTGCCAAATTGAACAAACCGGACTGGGGTACAGCTTATGGCATTGCAAGAATTCGCACCGATTTTGGCGCTGCTGGTGATCGCGGTGGTTCTGACGGGCATCATCCTGACGATCTCACGGGTGTTCGGTCCGTTCCGCCCAACTGCACGCAAGCTTGCGCCTTACGAAAGCGGCATGAAGCCCATCGGCCCAGCGGTGCGTCGTTTACCGGTGAAGTTCTACCTGGTGGCCGTGCTCTTCATCATCTTTGACGTTGAGGTTATCTTCTTCTTACCCTGGGCCGTGATCTTCCGTGACTTGGGCCTGTATGGGCTGGCGGTTATGGGTTTGTTTACTTTTATTTTGACTGTGGGTCTCATTTATGAGTGGAAGAAGGGTGCGTTGGAATGGGAGTAACACAGAAACTAGGTAATCTGGGTGTCGTCACTACGACGTTGGAAACTGCTGTGAATTGGTCTCGCACGGGTGCGACATGGCCGCTGCTGTTTGGGTTGGCCTGCTGTGCCATTGAATACATGAGCACGCAGTCGGGCCGCTATGACCTGTCGCGCTTCGGTATGGAGCTGAACCGCGCCAGCCCACGCCAGTCCGACTTGATGATCGTGGCCGGGCGTGTCACACGCAAGATGGCCCCCGTCGTGCGCCAGCTTTACGACCAGATGTCCAGCCCAAAGTGGGTCATTTCCATGGGCGACTGCGCGTCTTGCGGCGGCGTCTACAACAATTATGCGGTGGTGCAGGGCGTGGATGAAATCATCCCGGTGGACGTGTATGTGGCCGGCTGCCCGCCCCGCCCAGAACAACTCATGCACGGCATCCTGACGCTGCATGAGAAAATTCGCGGTGAACGCATCAGCGATTGGGCGAGCTAAATGGCAAATATCGCAGCACCTCTGGACCCGGCAGACGCGCTGAAGGCGGCCATGCCGGATGCCCTGCTGGATGTAAAGACCTTTCGCGACGAGACGACTCTGATCGTTGAAGGCGCGCAGATCGAAGCCGTGATGCGCTATCTGCGTGACACAGCCGGTTTGATCTACAACTTCCTGTCCGACATCAGCGCGGTGGACTACTACCCGGACTACGACCGCCCCGGTCGCTTCGGTGTGTCGTATCACGTCTATTCGATGCTGTATAACCGGCGTCTGCGCGTCAAGGTCTTCCTGGACGAAGAAGAACCGCAGCTCCCCAGCATCGTCAAAGTATGGCCGGCGGCGGATTGGCTAGAGCGCGAAACCCACGACATGATGGGCATCGTGTTTGATGGTCACCCGGACCTGCGCCGCCTGCTGATGCCGGATGATTGGCAGGGGCACCCACACCGTCGCGATTATCCGCTGGGTTACGAACAACCGCAGTTTTCCTTCAATGCGGAAGACATCATGCAGCACAAACCCTTTGCGGACCACAACCGTAAGGACTAAGGCTGCCTAAGTCGTTGGGAATGTTCGGCATTCCTGAGTATCGACGGCACCTAGAGGTGTCGCATTCCCTGGGCCGACGCAGCACTGCGGGCGGCTCAGCTACGTCAAGACCTGGATTGAGGTAAATAGTGAGTTATGGCGCTTACCACACCTGAGACTGAAATCAACGAATGGCAGGGCAGCTTAGATGAGCTGCGTGGCCTCGTCAGCGAACGCGCCTTCACCGGCGAGACGATGATGCTGAACATGGGGCCGCATCATCCCAGTACCCATGGCGTGCTGCGCCTGCTGCTGGAGCTGGACGGTGAAGAGATCGTGAGCTGCCTGCCGGACATCGGCTTTTTGCACACCGGCATCGAGAAGAACATCGAATCGAAGACCTATGAGAAGGCCGTCACCCTCACCGACCGCATGGACTACCTCAGCCCCATGTCCAACAATATGGTCTACTGCATGGCGGTGGAAAAGCTGGTGGGCTTGGACGTGCCTGAGCGTGCGCAGGCCATCCGCGTGATCGGCTTGGAGCTGTCGCGTATTGCCAGTCACCTGGTGTGGCTGGGCACACACGCGCTGGACATGGGCGCTATGAGCGTATTCCTCTACGGTTTCCGTGAGCGTGAGATCATCCTGGACTTGTTCGAGATGTTGTCGGGTCAGCGCATGATGGGGTCGTACTTCCGCCCCGGTGGCGTGTGGCGTGACCTGCCGCCCGGCTTCATTGAGGCACTGGAAGACTTTCTGGCGCTGTTCCCGGAAAAGATTGATGACTACGAAGCCCTGCTGACGGCTAACCCGCTGTGGATCGACCGTACCCAGGGCGTTGGCGTCGTGGACCCGGAAGTCGCGTTGGCCTGGGGGATGTCCGGGCCAACCCTGCGCGGCAGCGGTGTGAACTGGGACATCCGTAAGGCCATGCCCTACAGCGGCTATGACAAGTACGAGTTCAACGTGCCCTTGGGCGAACACGGCGACGTCTACGACCGCTACATCATTCGTATGCACGAAATGCGCGAAAGCCTGAAGATCATCCGCCAAGCACTGGATACCCTGCCGGATGGCCCCTTCCGTTCAGAGAACCGTAAGTACGTGCCGCCGCCCCGCGCAGAACTGGGCCGCAGTATGGAAGCCGTGATCCATCACTTCAAGCTGTGGACCGAAGGCTTCAATGCGCCGGACGAAGAGGTCTTCGTGGCGATCGAAAGCCCACGCGGAGAGATCAGCGCTTACTTGCACGGCACAGGTGGCAACAAGCCGCGCCGCGTGCACTTCAAGACACCCAGCTTCATACACATCAGCGCGCTGTCGATGATGGCAAAGGGGCACATGATCGCTGACCTGGTGGGCATCATCGGCAGCATTGACATCGTTCTGGGCGACTGCGACCGCTAAAGACGCAGCCGGGACCCTTGCGCGGGATCAGCAAACAGGAAAGAGACACGGCACCATGAATAATCTGGCTGAGAAATACGCCGACCGCATCGAAAAGGCGATGAGCAAATATCCGGACAAACGCTCCGCCGTGATGCCGCTGCTGCACATCGCGCAGGAGGAGTACGGCTACGTCTCCCCGGAAGGCATCGCGGAAGTGGCCGAAATCTGCGAGATGGACCCCACCCAGGTGAAGTCTATCGCCGGTTTCTACACGATGTATTCCGAGCGCCCCAAGGGCAAGTACTGGCTTCAGGTGTGCACCGACCTGGCCTGTGCGCTGCGTGGCGCGGACCAATTCCACGCGGAACTCAAGGAATACCTGGGCGTTGAAGAGGGTGGCACCACACAGGACGGCCTTTTCACAGTGGAGCATGTGATGTGCTTGGCCGCCTGTGACCGCGCGCCGATGCTTCAAACTAACTTCCATTTTCTGGAAGACCTGGACATGGAAAAGATGAAAACCTGGATCGAGGAAAAGCGTGCCGAACACCAGGCCGCGCTTGATGCAGCAGAAAGTACCGAGACCGAGTAGTATTGTTAGCCAATGAGATAGACGGGACGAGCGAGCGATGACGCAGTACATTATCTACCGTGAAAAGGACGTGCCGAACATCCATGAGTTCGATGTGTATGTCAAGCACGACGGTTACGCGGCTTTGAAAAAGGCCGTCGGCATGGAGCCGTCGACTGTGATTGACGAGGTGAAGGCCTCCAATCTACGCGGGCGCGGCGGTGCGGGCTTCCCGACGGGCGTGAAGTGGGGCTTTATCCCGCAGATCGAGCCGGTGAAGTACGTGGTGGTCAACGCTGACGAGAGCGAGACGGGCACCTTCAAGGATCGCCAGATCATGGAAAATAACCCGCACCAGTTGATCGAGGGCGCGCTGATCGCCGCCTGGGCAATTCAGGCCAAGGCGGTTTACATCTACCTGCGCGGTGAATTCTGGGACATTGCCCACGCGCTGGATGAACACATCGAGCAGGCGCGCCACGCTGGTTACGTTGGCGAGAATATCCTGGGGTCGGGCTGGTCCTGCGAGGTCTACACGCACTTGGGCGCGGGCGCGTACATCTGTGGTGAAGAGAGTGCACTGCTCAGCAGCCTGGAAGGCAAGCTGGGGCAGCCGCGTGTGCGTCCGCCTTTCCCTGCGCAGAAGGGCGGCGGCCTCTACAGTGAACCGACCGTCGTCAACAACGTAGAGACCCTAGCAAACGTTCCCTTCATCATCCGCGAAGGTGCGGAGGCTTTTAAGGCCATTGGTACCGAGCAGAGCAGCGGCACCAAGGTCTTCTGTGTCAGCGGCCATGTGCAGAAGCCCGGTAACTATGAGCTGCCTCTAGGCGCGACTCTGCGCGAACTGCTGTACGATCACGCGGGTGGGCCGCCGGAAGGGCGCAGCTTCAAAGGCGTGCTGCCGTCAGGGGGATCCGGGCCGGTGGTGCGCGTCACCGATGAAGTGCTGGATACCCCGCTGAGTTACGAGCACATGCAGGACATCGGCACCATCCTTGGCTCGGCGTCGATCATCGTCATGGATGATACCGTAGATATGACCTGGGTGGCCTCCAAGGTGACAAAGTTCTTCAAGCACGAAAGCTGCGGTAAGTGCACCCCCTGCCGCGAAGGGACCTACTGGCTGGATAAGGTGCTGGACCGCATCATGACCGGGCAGGGCCGCCCCGAAGACGTGGTGCTCATTGAGAACGTGGCGGGTAACATGCAGGGCACGACCTTGTGCGCGTTGGGTGAATTCGCCGCGAACCCCATCATCTACACCATCAAGCACTTCCCGGAGGATTTCCAGCTCCACGTGGACCCCAGCGCCCTCACGGAGACGGAACCCGCCGCCGACTAAACGCAACAACTGGTGGGTGCTTTCTAGTGTGAAGGCCCCACCTTTTTAACCCGATAGACGACGTGGTAGAGGACGAGCATGGCCGATACTGTCAAGCTGATAATCAACGATGTGGAGTATGAAGTCCCTGCGGGGATGAACCTGGTCGATGCGGCCAAGTGGTACGCTGGTGATGACATCCCGGTCTTCTGCTACCACCCGAAGATGGACCCGGTAGGCATGTGCCGGATGTGCCTGGTGGAACAGGGCAGCATTCAGAAAGACCGCGCCACCGGTGAAGTCATCCTCGATGAAGACGGTAATCCCAGCATTCGCTGGTTCCCGAAGCTGCAAACCGCCTGTACCCAAACCGTCACTGACGGCATGGTCGTCCGCACGGATACCGAGAAGGTGCACGCTGCCCGCGAGAGTGTCGTGGAATTCCTGCTGACCAGCCACCCGCTGGACTGCCCGATCTGCGACAAGGGTGGAGAGTGCCCGCTGCAAAACCTGACGATGGCACATGGTCCAGGCGAAAGCCGCATGAACTTCGACGACAAGATGCACCTGGACAAGCATGTCCCACTGGGTGATTTGATCTTCCTGGACGAAGAGCGCTGCATTCAGTGTGGGCGCTGCGTGCGCTTCCAGGACGAGCTGGTCGGTGACGACGTGCTGGCTTTCCACGAGCGTGGGCGCACGCTCCAGATCATCACCAACAGCGACCCTGGCTTTGACACCTATTTCTCCGGCAACACCACCGACATCTGCCCGGTGGGGGCGCTGACGACCGCCGATTTCCGCTTCGGCGCGCGGCCCTGGGAGCTGACTGAAGTCCCCAGCATTTGCCCCTGGGATGCCGCCGGTTCTAACATCAGCCTGAGCACCCGGCTGGACCGTGATTTCGGCGGGCGGGCGATCATCAAGCGTGTGATGCCGCGTCAGAACGAGTACGTCAACGAAATCTGGATCAGTGACAAGACGCGCTTCGGCCATCACTTCACCCGCAGCGATGACCGCCTGACTGAGCCACACCTGCGCATTGAAGGCGGTCTGCGCCCGGCAGCCTGGTCGCGTGCGGTGGAGACTGTCGTAGAAGCGCTCAAAGCGGCGGATGGCAGCGTAGCGGCTGTCGCGGGCAGTGGCATGAGCAACGAAGACCTGTGGGCGCTGCGCCAGGTTATTGAAGGGCTGGGCGGGACTCAGCTCGGTGCATGGCCGCACACGCACGCCGGCGCGGACCTGATGGCGCAGGTCGGTGTGGGCAAGGGCACCAACCTTGGCGAGCTGGGCAAGGGTGATGCCGTACTGATTATCGCCAGCGACCTAGAAGAAGAGGTCCCCATCTGGCGCTACCGCCTGAAGCTGGCCGCGCAGCGCGGTGCTTACGTCGTCGTCGCCAACGCGCGCCACACCCGCATGGACGATTTCGCCGTTGAATGTGTGCGCTATGAAGCGGGTCAGGCGGCGCACTTCATGGCCGACCTCAAGGCACAGGCTCCGCAGATCGCGGAAAACCTGGCTGGTGCTGAGAACCTCATCATCCTGACCGGCGCTGAGGGACTGACCTACGTCGGCAGCAAGGCCCTGATGCAGGCGGCGGCAAACTTCTTGATCGACAGCGGCCACGTCGGTAAGCCCAATAACGGTCTGTTGTCCACGCTGCCCGGCCCTAATGCCATGGGTCAGCATTACCTGGGCTTCAGTCCGGAGCACACGCACGCCATCATGGAGAACCCGCCTAAGGTACTGATCGTTGCACAGGCGAACCTGCTGGCGGATGATCCGGCGGCGGCGGCTTGGCTGGAAAGGGTTGAGACGGTCATCTCGCTAAATCTGTTCCCTGATGCAGTGAGCGAGACCTACGCACAGGCTCTGCTGCCTATCCAAAGCTTTGCGGAACGCGACGGCACGTTCACCAACGGTGAACGCCGCGTGCAACGCTTCTACACCGCGCAGGGGCCGATGGGTCAAGCGCTGCCTGCGTGGCAGGTGATGAGCCGCGTCGGTGAAGCACTGGGCCAGGGTCGCGCTAAGCTGTCGGCGGCGGCGGTAATGCTGGACATCACTAAGCACGTCCCGGCCTTCGAAGGGATGCGTTACAAGGAACTCGCCAAGGTTGAGCGCCAGTTCCCGGACGTGGGCGGCGAAGACTTGTACTACGGCGGTACCGCGTATCAGAACAAGGGCGGCCTCGGTGTGCAGATTGCTGCGGCAGCGGACGCAGGCGAAGGTGCTGCCGCTGGCGAGGTGCATTTGCCGCAGGTGCCGCAGCCCAGCGCGGGTGAGCTTCTGATTGTGCCGGCCACACGCCTCTATAACCGTGAGGCAGCTTTCCGCCCTAGCGCGCTGGTCAATCCGCGCGTGATGGTGCCCTACGTGGAGGTCAACCAAGCCGACGCGGACAAGCTGGGCATTGCGCAGGGCGATGTGGTTGAGGTCAGCGCCGCAGGGATGACGGCACCGGTGCGGGTCAAGGCCCATGTGAACGGCGGCACGCCGGAAGGGGCGCTGCTGCTGCCGCGTCACCTGACGGAAACGGCGGTGCCGATGACGATTACCAGCGGCGCAATTGCAAAAGTCGGTGAGGGTTAACCATGGCACAGCGTAGAATATTGGGCCTGCCCGTATGGGCTTTGGTATTGGGCGGCCTGCTTGTCCTGCTGTTGATCGGCTTACTGCTGCTCAACGTGGTGGTCAACCTGGCGAACGGCCAGGGTTGGCTGGCGCCGGTGACCTGCTATGAATCGGCGGGTTGTTCCTTCTGGCACCCGATCCTGTATTCGTTGGTTTACGTCATCCTGCTGCTGACCGGTTTTGCTTACACGACCCTGCTGGAGCGCCGCTTCATTGCGTTTTTCCAGCAGCGCGTCGGGCCGAACCGCGTGGGACCGCAGGGCGTGCTTCAGCCTGTAGCTGACGGCCTGAAGCTGATCTTCAAAGAGGACATCGAACCGGAGAAGGCTTACAAGGCAGTGTACCGCATCGCCCCGATGATTAAGGCGATCCCGGTAATCATCCTGATTGCCGTGCTGCCGCTGGGACCGGACATCACGATCCCTTGGTTTGACGGCGTGTGGTACACCATTCCGCTGGCAATCGCGGACATCAATGTCGGTATCCTGTGGATTTTGGCGATCACCAGCATCGCCACTTACGGCGTGGTGCTGGCGGGTTGGGCTAGCAACAACAAGTACGCCATGCTGGGCGGTCTGCGTGCATCGGCGCAGATGATTAGCTATGAGCTGAGCCTGGGCCTGGCGATGATCGTGCCGGTGATGATTGCGGGCAGCATGAGCATCACGGACATCATCGATGCCCAAGGCGGCCTGCTGGTGAACTGGTTCGTGTTCCAGAACCCGCTGGCTGCTGCTATCCTGTTGATTGCACTAGTTGCGGAGACTAACCGCGCTCCCTTTGACCTGCCCGAAGCTGAGCAGGAGTTAACAGCCGGTTACATGACCGAGTACAGCGCTATGAAGTTTGCGCTCTTCTACCTGGCCGAATACATGGGCATGATCGCGGTGAGCTTAGTGGCCGCCTCGCTCTTCTTCGGCGGCTACAACTCCGGCATCGGCATCGAGTCGGGCGTGCCGATCATCGGGCCGCTGGTGCTCATCGGCAAGGTGATCCTCTTCTTGATCGGCTTCGTGTGGCTGCGCTCGACCTTGCCACGCTTCCGCTATGACCGCTTGATGACCTTCGGTTGGAAGGTGATGCTTCCGCTGGCGCTGCTGTCGGTAGCGTGGACGGCGGTCGCGGTGATTATCGGCGATACCTTCGGCCAGTTCGCGTACTTCGTGGTATCTTCGGGGGTGTTTGGCCTGGTGATCGTCGGCGGGCTGCTGTACCTGCTGCGTAACGGTACCGAGACCGCCGATGACGAAAAGGCGCTGGAAGACGACCCTATCATTACTGGCGAGCGTACTGGTTTGGGCTTCCTGGTGCTGCAAGCGGTCGGCGCGTTAGTTGCCATTCCCTTCGTGCTGTACGAGCGCACCCTGCGGCTGCTGGATAACCTGGCACGTCTCGGCGAAGAAGCCGCTCCGGCGGTGCCAGAGGTCAGCGAAGACGAGGCCCCGGCCACGCCCCCGGCACAAACCGGTGGTGACTAAATGATGATGGACTTGATGTTAAGGATAGGAACCAAGCGATGAATGTAATCCGCGGCTTTGCCACGACCTTCAAGCATGTGCTTCAGGAAAAGACGACCCTGCAATACCCGGAGCAGGTGCGTCCCTTCGCGGAACGCTTCAAGGGCCGCCATCACCTGCGCCGCTACGATAACGGCCTGGAAAAGTGCATCGGCTGTTCGCTGTGCGCTGCTGCATGCCCTGCGGATGCGATCTGGGTCGAGGCGGCTGAAAACAGCGACGAGATGCGCTTCAGCCCAGGAGAGCGCTACGCCAAGACTTACGAGATCAACATGCTGCGCTGCATCTTTTGCGGCTACTGCGAGGATGCCTGCCCGACCCAGGCGATTGAACTGGGGCATGAGCATCGTATGAGCTTTACGGATCGCCGGGATGCCATCTATACCAAGGAGATGCTGATTGACCCGGTACCAGAAGGCATGGAAGGGACGCCGCGTCAGGTCGAAGCAGGGAGTTTCGATCGCGCCATCCCGGACATGCCCAACCCCAAGTAGGGTTGAGAAAACGTTATGGAGGGGACGCCGGAGTCTTTGTACTCCGGTGTTCTTTGTGTTAAACTGCACAAGGTCTATTACAATACGCCCAAGTAGGACATGCCAATGGAATTTCTACTCTTTGCTGTCATAGGACTGCTGGCGATCGGGGCCGCCGTTGCTATGCTGCTGAGTGAGAATGCGGTCTACAGTGCGCTGTTCTTGATCGTCAACTTCCTCAGCGTGGCGGTGCTGTACCTGATGCTTGAGGCACCATTCTTAGCAATGGTGCAGATCGCGGTGTACGCCGGCGCGATCATGGTGCTGTTCTTGTTCGTCATCATGCTCTTAGGTGCAGAGAAGACGGCACAAGGGTCAGAGAATCGCAGCTTTAATTGGTTGGCGGGCGCGGCGCTCTTTGGGGCGATGTCGTTCGTCTTTGCGGTCGGGGCTGCTTTGGCCTCCGGTGATGTGGACAACGCGCCACAGCCGCCGCAGGAGGCTTATCTGCGGGTGGTGCACGCGGCACCTGCAGATGCCGAGCTGCCCGATGCCGACGGCAATCCGGCGCAGCTGGCGATTGCTGAGCGCCGCTTTGACGTCTACGCCAATGGGCAGCTGCTCTACGAGGGATTGGTCTTCAATGATGATCGCCCGGAAAATCAGCGCTTCACGACGCTTGATGCCGGGGACTACACCCTGAGCTTCAACCCGGCGGGCACTGAAATTCCATTTGTGACGGCTGAAGTCAACCTGGAGTCCGCGCAGATGGCGACGGCGGTGCTGCACGGCGAAACCGTCGCTGACCTTCAGGTGAGCGCGTTTGCACCGGCGGTGCCAGCACTGGAGCGCAACGAAGGTGCAGTCACCCTCTTCAACGCCTATACCCCTATGGACAGTGTAGACCTGGTACAGGTCGAATCGCCGCTCTTTAGCCCGGCGGACGATGGCACTGGACGCAAGGTCGAGGTACTGCTGGGTGATGTCAGCCTGGGTACTGGCAGCCAGAGCCTGGCATTCCCTGAAGGGGAGCCGGAAAACTGGTGGCTCATCGAAGCTGGGCGCGCTGAGGACATCCTGGCGGACGGCATCGACAGCGGCGCGCTGATCCAGCGTATCTCTGAGCTGCCCATCGTGACCGTAGAGGACCAACGCGCTGGACTGTACGTCGTGGCTGCTGGACGAGGCATTGGCGGCGTGCTGGAGCCGACGATCATCGCGCGCAGTTACTTGGCGGACTCGGTGTTTGGTGGCCCGGCGGCGGTGGGGCGGCAGTTGTTTACCGTCTATGTGCTGCCGCTGATGTTGGTGGCGATCCTGCTGCTGGCGGCCATGATTGGCGTGATTGTGATGACGATGCGCACTGAGCGTGTGGTCAAGCCCTCGCGTTCGCTGCGTCACAAGGTCAGCCGCCCGCTGACGAGCGTCATTGCGGCGCAGACGGGCACTGACTTAGGACCATCGGAAACTGCTGCACCGCGCATCACCGCCGGGGGCACCGGCACTGACGAAGCCGAAGATCAGCCTGAACCGGCTGGTGATTGAGGGGAGCAGACTCAAAATGGTTCCGACTGAAGCCTTTGTGATCTTAAGCCTGATCCTATTCGCCTTGGGCACGATGGGCGTGCTGCTGCGCCGAAACGCCATTTTAGTGTTCATGTCGGTGGAGCTGATGCTCAATTCCGCTAACTTGGCGCTGGTGGCGTTTGCGCGTCAGTGGGGTGAAGTAGACGGGCAGTTATTCGTGTTCTTTGTGATTACCGTGGCTGCCGCTGAAGTTGCGGTCGGTCTCGCCTTGATCGTGGCGATTTTCCGCACCAAGCAGAGCATCAACATCGATGACCTGCACATGATGGAAGGGTAGGTCGCTGATATGGAAAGCCTGGCACTGATCGCCCCGCTGATTATTCTCTTCCCGTCAGTGGGCGCGTTCATCAACTTCTTTTGGGGTAATCGCCTCGGTGAGCGCAACGTCGCCATCCTCGGCTCTACCATGTCGGGGCTGGCCTTCGTAATAGCGCTGGTGCTGCTGAGCTACCTCAGTGGCAACTACTACCAGCCGATGGTGGTCAACCCGCCGCTGCTGGATACTTGGATACGCATCGAGTCTGCGGCTGTGGACATCTCCTGGCAGATGCGCGTTGATACGCTCAGCGTGACAATGATGCTATTCGTGACTTTCGTCGGCACGCTGATCCACATTTACGCTGCGGGCTACATGCACGGCGATGAGCGTTACGCCCGCTTCTTTGCCTACCTGAACATGTTCCTAGCTTTCATGCTGACATTGGTGAGCGGCAACAACCTGCTCATGATGTTCGTCGGCTGGGAAGGCGTGGGCCTGTCCTCTTATCTGCTGATTGGTTTTTGGTGGGACAAGGCCAAGGGCGTCGGCTGGAAGAATAGCAATGCAGCACGTAAGGCTTTTATTGCCAACCGCGTCGGCGACTTTGGCCTGTTGATGGCGATGTTCCTGGTGTTCTGGGCCTTCGGCACACTGGACTTCTACCGCCCGACGGAAGTGACCAGCCCGGCGGCGTATCAACGCTTGGCTGAGGGCGGCGGTCATGGCGATGATGCCGACCACGGTGAAGGCGAAGCCGATCATGGTGAAGGTGAAGCGGGCAGCTTGGTGATCCTGACGCGCTACGCGGCTGCCGAAGAGGAAGAAGGTGGTGACGCCGCTGCTGCCATTGAGGGTGACGCGCATCACGGCCCCACGCTGGACATCACCGATAACACGCACCTGGCCTACGCGCAGATGGGCATCTTCACCAAGACAGAAGTCCTGCTGACGCTGGACGAAGGCGAGACCATCGACAATGGCCGCGGCGAGATGGTGGGCCGCAGCTTCGACATCGGCGGCCTGGAGATGGACATTGAGACCCTGCTGATCTTGATTACCTTCTTCATGCTGTTGGGCGCGGCGGGTAAGTCGGCGCAAATTCCGCTGTTTGTGTGGCTGCCAGACGCCATGGCCGGCCCGACCCCGGTCTCTGCGCTGATCCACGCTGCGACGATGGTCACGGCGGGCGTGTACATGATGGTGCGCGCCAATGTCTTCTTCTACAACGCGGAGTTGATCTCGCTGCTGGTAACGCTGGTCGGCGTGAGCACCGCGATTGTGGGTGGTTTCATCGCGCTGGGGCAGTTCGACATCAAGCGCGTGCTGGCCTACTCTACCGTGAGCCAGCTCGGTTTCATGGTGGCAGCGGTGGGCCTGGGTGCGTATCCAGCGGCGATGTTCCACATGATTACCCACGCTTTCTTTAAGGCGCTGTTGTTCCTGGGCAGTGGTTCGGTGATCCATGGCGTGGAACACGGTCATCATCACGTCCATGAGCATGGCGATGAGCACGGGCACGACGACCATGGGCATCACGACGATGATGATTTTGATCCGCAGGACATGCGCAATATGGGCGGCCTGCGCAGCAAGATGCCCATCACCTACTGGACTTACATCATTGGCACCTTTGCGCTGGCGGGCATCTGGCCTTTTGCTGGCTTTTGGTCTAAGGATGAAATTCTGGCAGATGCTTGGCTGGTAGGCTTGGTGGATGGTGACATTCGCGGTTTCATCGGGCTGGCGGTGCTGCTGCCAGCGGCGGGCTTGACGGCTTTTTACATGTGGCGTCAGATCGAAATGGTGTTCCATGGCGAGCCGCGCAGTGAAGCCGCTGCTCATGCGCCGGAAAGCCATTGGACGATGACGACTCCGTTGGTGATCCTGGCCTTTTTCAGCCTGTTCATTGGCTTCATCAACATCCCCAGCGGCGTGAGCGGCATCTTCCTGTTTGGCCTGGATGGGGTGTTCGGTAAGCATTTGCTGGGCGACTTTTTGGAATACAGCGTGCTGCACTATCATCTGCCGCCCTTCCAGCCGCTGCTGGCGCTGTTCGCGCTGGGCCTAGGTGTGACGGCGATCTTCTTCGCCTCGCGCATCTATGGCAATGGGCGCGCGCTCACCGCTGAAGGCAAGGACCCGCTCAGCGTGGAGCCTACGACCCAGCCGGTGTGGTCGGTGTCGAATGCGCGCATGTACTGGGATGAAATCTACGACGCGGTGATTATCCGGCCCTTCAACCGCGTATCGCAGTTTATCGCGGATGTGCTCGACTGGCAGTTCTTGCACGATTACTTCCACGATACAGTGCTGGTTAAGGGCTTCAATGCCTTCAGTAAGTTCCTCAGCCACCCGGTGGACCTTGGGGTCATTGACGGGCTGGTGAATGGGATCGGTCGGCTGGCGCGAGCGTCGAGTGGGTCGCTGCGTCAGGTGCAGACAGGTTACGTGCGGGTGTATGCGGTCGTGCTGTTCTTAGGCGTGGTCGCCGTGATTGTGCTTATGCTGCTGCCCATGATTCAGGGCTAGGAGAGGGAGAACGATGTTTGCAGAGGCTACAGGGTTTTCGCTCACCACGGTAGTGCTCTTCCTGCCGATGGTGGGTTTGTCAATCTTGCTGTTCCTGAACGGGCAGACGCAAAAACGCGAGATCAAGTGGACGGCCTTCGGCTTTACCGTGGCGACCTTCTTGCTGTCGCTGGTGCTGTGGTTCAACTATGACCCCAGCAACCCGGGCTTGCAGATGGTGCAGCGCAATGACTGGCTGCCCACCTACGGCATCAGCTACTTCGTGGGCATTGACGGCCTCAGTATCCTGCTGGTGCTGCTGACGACCTTCATCATGCCGCTGGCCGTGCTGTCGTCTTTTAACGCCGGTGTGCTTCAAGAGCGGGGCCGCGAGAAGCTGTACTACATCTTCATGCTGCTGCTGGAATGGGCCATGCTGGGCGTGTTTGTCATCCAGGACCTGGTGATCTTCTACATCTTTTGGGAGGTCACACTGGTGCCGATGTATTTCCTGATCGGCATCTGGGGTGCGGAGAAGCGCGTGTATGCGGCGCTGAAGTTCTTCCTCTACACCATGGCTGGGTCTATCCTGATGCTGCTGGCGATCCTGTACGTGGGTAACCAGGCGGGGACCTTCGCGCTGCCGGAGATCATCGCGGCAGTGCAAAACGGCTCGTTGGTCTTCCCCTTCGAGGGCGTCTTCAGCGTGCAGTCGGTGCTCTTCCTGGGATTCCTGGTGGCTTTCGCCATCAAGGTGCCGATCTGGCCGCTGCACAGTTGGCTGCCGGATGCACACGTTCAAGCTCCTACCGCGGGTTCGGTGATCCTGGCCGGTGTGCTGCTGAAGATGGGCACCTATGGCATCGTGCGCTTCAATATGCCGATGTTCCCGGAGGCGATGGTGGCCTGGGCACCGATTGTTGGTGCGCTGGGTGTGATCGGCATCATTTACGGGGCCATCGTCAGCTACGCACAGACGGACATCAAGAAGCTGGTCGCGTACAGCTCGGTCAGCCACTTGGGTTTCGTGGTGGTTGGTATCTTCGCGCTGAACGCGCAGGGCCTCCAAGGCGCTACCCTGCAAATGGTCAATCACGGCATCAGCACTGGCGGCTTGTTCCTTTTGGTGGGGATGTTGTATGAACGGCGGCACACCAAGGCGATGGAAGCCTACGGCGGCATCTGGAAGGCGCTGCCCTTGTTTGGTGCGCTCAGCCTGGTGGTGACTCTTAGCAGCATGGGCCTGCCTGGTATGAACGGCTTTGTCGGCGAGTTCACCATCTTGATGGGCGCGCTGGGCAGCAGCACACTGGGCTTTTTCTTCGCGCTGTTTGCCACACTCGGTGTGATCCTGGCGGCGGTGTACCTGCTTTACATGTTCCAGAAGGTGTACATGGGTGAGCTGGACAAGGCCGAAAATCAATCGCTGCCCCCGCTGAACTGGCAAGAAATTGCGGTGATGGTGCCCATCATCGTCATGATCTTCTGGATCGGCTTGCAGCCCGCGATCTTCTTCGATGCCATGGACGCCACCACCAACGAGATGGTCGTCATGGTGCAGCCGGTGATCGACCAGATGGTCCATGGCTTGGATGGGCTGGCGCAGTTTGTCAGCACCTTCGGCCTGCCGCTGCTTTAACGAGAGGCTGCTGAGACGATGTTGTTCGAGGTTCCGACTTTTGCGGACTTAAACCTGGGTGTGACCCTCCCCGCGCTTTCGTTGGCGCTGGGGGCCACCCTGCTGGTGCTGATCGACGTGTTTCTGCCCAAAGAACGCCGCCACCTGACCGCGTGGCTGGCCTTGGCAGGTATCGTTGTCAGCTTCGTGCTGAACATATTCCAGTTCAACAATGAAGGCGAAGCCCTGATGGGCATGTACATCGGGGATAACTTCAGCGTTTTTCTGAACATGACCGTGCTGCTGGCTGCCTTTATCACGGTGCTTTTCAGCATTGACTACATGCGGCGAACAGGGCAGGAGCGCGGCGAGTTCTATACCCTGTTGTTGATCGCTACATCGGGCGTGATGTTCATGGGAAGCGCCAACGACCTGGTGACGATCTTCGTGGCGTTGGAGGTGCTCAGCATTCCGCTGTACATCCTGGCGGCCTTCCGCTTGGACGATGCGAAGTCAGAAGAAAGCGGCGTCAAGTACTTCATCCTGGGGGCCTTTGCCAGCGCCTTCTTCGTTTACGGGGCAGCGCTGGTCTACGGTGCGACCGGCACGACGAACTTAGTGGGTATCTTTGAATCGGTGACCTTTATCGTTGAGGAAGGGTCATCGTCGATGTTCTACCTGCTGGTCGGCACGGCGTTGTTAATCGTCGGCCTGGGCTTCAAGGTAGCGGTGGTGCCCTTCCATATGTGGACGCCGGACGTTTACGAAGGCGCGCCGACCCCGGTCACGGCTTACATGAGCGTCGCGGCCAAGATCGGCGGTTTCGCAGCCCTAATGCGCGTCATGGTGGTGGCTCTACCTGCGCTCACGGCGGATGGTGGTGATCTGGCTGCCTGGCAGACGGTGGTGTGGCTGGTGTCCGCACTGACGCTGCTGGTGGGTAACTTGATCGCTATTTCGCAGCAAAATATCAAGCGGATGCTGGCGTACTCGTCTATCGCACACGCGGGCTACATCCTGATGGCTGTAGCGGCTGCGGGAACAGTAGGTGTCAGCACACAGGCGGCGCAGTCGGCGTTGATCTACCTGCTGACCTACACGTTGACTAACCTGGGTGCGTTTGGCGTGGTGCTGGCCCTGGAAAAGAACGACGGCAGCGGCACCGACTTGGATGACTTCAAGGGCTTGGCAAACAGCCGCCCGGTGCTGGCGCTGGTGATGGCGGTTTTCATGCTCAGCTTGACGGGTATCCCGCTGACGGCGGGCTTTACCGGTAAGTGGCTGGTGTTTCAGGCGGTGATGCAAGCTGGCCTGGTGCCGCTGGCGATCATCGGTGTGCTGACGAGCGTGATCAGCGCGTACTACTACGTGCGCGTGATCGTCAACATGTACCTGATGGACGGCGAAGGCGATCCTGCCGAAGGCGCGACGCCTTACGTGCGCTGGGGGTTGTATGTGGCTTTTGTCGGCACGCTGCTGTTGGGTATTTTCCCCATCCTGGCAACAAACCTGAGCGATACCGTCAGTTTTGCGGTGGCGATGCTGCCTTAAACACAGCTAAAACCGATCGGTTTTCGTAAGAGGGTGGGTTTGATAACCTGCCCTTTTTTTGTTGCGTCGGCTGTAGATGATTGCAAATGCTTATTCTTTAGATATACTTTAGCTATATGTAAGAGAAAGCCTCGCCTGTTAAGGGTAAATATACCGATTAAAATAACTTTTTTTGATGATAGAATATTGCTCTTTAGCCCATGATGGTTTATCATTGCCACAATCAGGGCGTGACGAGGTGCTGAGGTCACTGGATGAAACCCTTTGAGCTGTGCTTGCTGAACGAGAACCGTGTGATTGCCAAGTTAGACCCCCCAGGTGTTGAGGGCTATGTTCTAGGGCGTTCTGATAATCAAAGCAGTGTCATGCCGGACGTAGACTTAGGCAAATATAACGCGCGTGAGCGGGGCGTTTCGCGGCGACATGCGGCTATCGTGCGCTACCAAGATGCAACACACATTGTTGATTTAGGGTCCGTCAATGGCACTTTCGTCAACAACCGGCGTCTGCCTGCTGATTATCCCTATCGCTTGAAACACAATGATCGCATCACCTTGGGCGATATGGAAATGGAAGTGACGTTTGAGTAGCAGCGATCCCTAATTTTGTGCCACGCAGCGGGGGAAGCCGAACACGGTATGACAGGCGTAAGTTCGGCCTAGCGTGTGCGTCTGTCGTTGATGCCGAGGAGCAAATAGAACTCATGAATAAAACAGACACTCTCTTATACTTTGATGGCTCACTGTGGTGTAACTTGGATTCAGCCTTGCGCAGTGTGGATGCCTTATTTCGGCAGACTGCGCATAATTTAGGGTTGAGCGTGCTGGAGATGTACGCGCTGCGGGCTTTGTATGCGCGTGATGGACTCCATGCTTCGGACCTGGCGCGGGCAGTAGGGCGGGCTGCGACCTCTTTTACGCCGATTTTGGATAAACTGCAAGACAAGGGGCTGGTCGAACGCGAGCGCGACTTGAGCGACCGCCGCGCCATTCGTATTTACCTCACTAGCGCAGGCTGGGCACAGCGTGATGCGGTCATGGCGGCTTTTTGTGACCTGGATGCAGGCATCGCGCAGCACTTCTTGGTTGAAGATATGGCCGCTTTCCGGCGTGTGCTGAGTGGTTTACAGCGCCTGAACACGGAAAGCGGCGATGATGACGCAGCGCAGGAAGCGAGCGTTTAGCTTTCTGTGTCAGGGGTATCTGAATCTTGCGCAGCCATGACCTGGGCAAAGGCTTCGGCGAAGGTTTGCAAGCTGTGTGGGTTATACAGCACAAAACGGATCAATGTGAGTTGTTCTTGCTTTTTCACGAAGTCGATGACGGTGCGCAAGGCAACGGGGGCTGCTTCGTGCATAGGGTAGCCGTATACACCGGTGCTGATGGACGGAAAGGCCAGGCTGTGCAGACCGTGTTCTTGTGCGACTTGCAGGCTGCGGCGGTAGGCACTGGCTAGCAGCCGGGGCACAAGGTCGCTTCCAGACTGATACACTGGCCCGACGGTGTGGATGACGTGCCGGGCTTTGAGCCGATAGCCGCCGCTGATTTTGGCGTCACCGGTTTGGCAGCCGCCAAGGGTACGGGTTTCGGCCAGCAGTTCTGGCCCGGCAGCATAGTGGATCGCCCCATCAACGCCGCCGCCGCCTAGCAGCGAGTTGTTGGCTGCGTTCACAATGGCATCGGTGTCTTGTTGGGTGATGTCACCGCACAGCAGTTCGATCCGTGTTTTGTGTACAGTTGCGCTGGTCCAGGAGGTGTCGCTGTTGGTCATGATTGAGACATCATCCGTGTTTGGTAAATGCATCTGCATTAGGCAGCGTACCTCGTCATTGGGCTGTCTGATCGGTCCGCAGCTTAGAGTATGACATCTGCTCTGCCGGTCGTCAACCTCCCTTAGCGGCGAGCGCGTGATGATCTGCATCGACTGCGCTATTGTTAGAGTACTTTTGCTGAGTGCAATCGTCGATCAATGCCGACGCCATGACAAACTGCTGCGCTACAGGAAAAAGGTAATTTTTTACGGATAGCGGTTGCCAGCACTCTGTCCATGGCCGATAATAGATTCGTGGGCTGCTTTCAGCCGCATTTGATGCTTTACATGCGAACAGGTTGCACAATGACAGACGGTTCACTCTTTCCATTTGCCGATGACACCTCTTCTAGCTTAGCTAAAATCACCTGGCAGCATCCCGAAACGGGTGTTGTGCAGGGTTATGTGCTTATGGAAGGTGCGACAGTGACCATTGGCCGTGCCTCCAACAATGACATCCAGGTGCCGGAGCAGCATGTCTCGCGGCAGCACGCGGTGATCAACTACCGTGATGGCATCTTTATGATTAACGATCTGAACAGTGCCAATGGAACCTTTGTCAACGATCAGCAGTTGACGGAACCTTTTCCGCTGGCCGATGGTGACCGCATCCGCTTATACGTCCCGGTGTTGGTCTTTTCAGCGGCTGTAAGCCTTGAGGAAGCTAAGCGTGCTGAGGAAACCGGTACGTTCATCACTGCGTTGCGTGGCACAGGTAACGCACGGCTGATTATCACCACTGGCCCGCAGGAAGGCGAGGTCATCCCCTTAGCCCTAGATGAAGTGACCGTCGGGCGGGCCACCACCAATTACACCTGGGAAATCGGCCTTCAAGACCCTTCGGTGTCGCGGCCACACGCTAAGCTGGTGCGCGATGACCAGCGCTGGGTGCTGCATGATCTGGGCAGTTCCAACGGCACCCTTATCAACAATGAGACCCTGGGCGAGTATCCGCGGGTGTTGGCCGACGGGGATGTGATCGCCTTCGGTGCGACGCTGGTGCTTTTCCGCGCTGGATGACTCGGTCTCTTTACAGCGCGGCACCGGGAACTTTAAGCTGTGCGGCTCCGGTTTCAGCAAGGTTGTTGATGATTTGCTGGTGAATGTGACCATTGCTGGCGACAATGTGGCTCAAGGGCCGCACGATGTCGTTTTCTTGTCCCAGATAGTCCGTGACTTGCCCACCGGACTCACGCACGCACACCAGGCCCGCTAAGTAATCCCAGGGGTTGAGGCGCATCTCCCAGTAGCCATCGAAGCGCCCAGCGGCCACGTAGCACATATCCAGTGCTGCGGACCCCAGCCGACGTAGACCGCGTGTGCGTGTAAGGAAGTGCCCCCATTGTGCTAAGTTGTTATCTGGATCACTGTACTTGCTATAGGGGAAGCCGCTGGCTAACACCGACTCGGCCAGGTTTTCGGCACTGGACACGCTGAGCACGTCACCGTTGCAGGCTGCGCCCTGTCCTTGGGCGGCGCTGAACAGTTCATCTTGCGCCGGATTGTAGACTACGCCCAGCAGGGCTTCCATTTGTGCGTTCAACAGGGCGATACTGACGGCAAAGATCGGGATGCCATTCGCGAAATTCGTCGTGCCGTCGATGGGGTCCACCACCCATAGATAAGGAGCGGTCTCCCGCGGGGCACCCATGCCGCCGCCCTCTTCACCGATGATGTGATGCGTGGGATAGCGCTGCGTCAGCGCATCAATGATGCGCTGCTCACTGGCTTTATCGGCTGCGGTTACGATGTCGAAGGGGCTGCCTTTGAGCGTTTGCTGCTGGCTTTCCGGGCGGCGGAAGTAAGTCATGATGAGTTGACCGGCTTCACGCGCGATGTCTTCGGCATCACGGCGCACGCTGGCAAGGTCCAGGATGGTCATCACCGGGGTTATCCTTTCGTGGGGGGCTTCATGCGTGTTCCAGCAGCGCAACGGTATCTAGGAAGTATGTCTGTGGATGCAGGTCTATCGGCTGTACTTGGCGCAGGGTGTAGCCATGACGTACTAAGCGTGCGGCATCGCGGGACAGGGTGGCCGGGTCGCTGCTGACGTAGACCAGGCGACGCAGCGCCAGCTCGCCTAATGCGTCCACCACGTCAACGCTGAGGCCGCTGGACGGTGGACTGAGCACGGCACTGGTATAAGGCTCTTCCAAGGTTTCCAGCGCTTCTTCAACGCTGGCTTCGATGATGTCTACATTGTCGTGATCGCTGAGGTTAAAGTCCGCGTCGGTGACGGCAGGCGGGTAGCTGTCCACTAGGGTAAGCAGAGACACATGCGGCGCGATGAACGCGCCATACAGGCCGACCCCCGCGTAGAGGTCTAGCACACTGTCGGCTGGTCCAGGCTCCAGCAGGTGAAGCACCTGGTCAATCAGCATCGGCAGTGCCGAAACGTTTGGCTGGAAGGCTGCTCCAGCCGTGACCCGAAACACGCGGTCCTTGACCTGATAACTGAGGGCGCTGTCACCAATCAGGTTGACCGGCACGTTGTCTCCCAGCAGCGCGTTGATGCTCATGGGCAGTTCGGCGCTTAGTTCGGGCAGTTCGGCATCGTCATTGACGTGCAGCAGAATCATCAGTGCCCCGTTGGAGTCGCGGTAGAGGTCTGCCTTTTTCACACTGCTGACGTCAAACTCCACTTGTTTAAGCAGGTCTAATAGGTCCGGGTGTAGGATGCTGCACGCGTCAATGACCTGGAGCGCGCCTTCCTGCGTACCGGGAAAGGCCAGCTCGCCCCCCTGCGTGACGTGGAAGCGTCCATGCCAGCGGTAGGCCCAGGGCGAATCGCCAGCGGTCTTGATGGGGGCCAGTACCTGTTCGATTAAGTCGTCGTCGAATTTACCTACTCGCGACAGTTGATCGGCCAGCACGTCTTGTTTCAGCAGGAGCTGGGCGTCGCCGTTGATGTGCTGCCAATGGCATCCGCCGCAGCGCCCTGGCCCGAAGTGTTTGCACTGTGGAAACACGCGGTCGGCGGAGGCTTCCAGCAGGGTGAGTCCTTCGGCGAAGGCAACGCGGCCCCGTTGGGCGGTAATGCGCGCACGCACGCGCTCACCAGGGATGGTGTATGGCACAAAGATCGTTTGTCCGTCGTGGCGGCCTAAGGCGTGGCCTCCCTGTGCCATGGCGGTTAGGGTGAGGTCAAAATGTTCGTCAGCGTCGTGCTGCGGTGGCATAGGGCTGTTTTCCTGGCCTTTGGGCCTTGTGTGGGATCAGGGCTGTATGCGCTGGCCTTCGGTGATGATCCGTGCGACGATCTCGGCTACTTCGGTTGGCATATACCCGTCTTGTAGGTTGAGCTGGCGCTCAAGGATGGGCGATGCCACCGTGAGTTGGTAGAAGAAATCGCCGCTGGTGAGGTCATAGACGCCCATGTAGACGTTCTGCATTCCGAAGAAGTTAATCTCGTCCAGGGCCAGCGCCAAGGAGTCGATTGTTTCGCGGCTGATGCTGCCCGCGATGCCGTTACGCAGGATGCGCCCGTCGTTGTAGATTTCGATGGTGACGGGTTCTGGCTGTTGGCCGTTAAGCAGGGGGCCGCCTTCCCGGAAGAGCACCAGGCGATTGAACCCGGGGGTGATTTCCGGGTCTTCTGTTTCTGAGGCCACTAAGGTGCCCGGCAGTGGTACGGGCAGCGCACCCAAAGGTGTTGGTTCCAGCGGGTCAAAGGTGGGTTGGAGGATGGCTTCAGGCGCGATGGCGTCGTCGGGGTTGTCCAGCAGGGCGGCAATAGCACTCGTCAGGCGCGGCTCTGGGGTGGCGAGTGCAGCTTCTGTGGCCTCAAACTGGTCGATCACTTCTTCGATGGGCGGGCGCGTTGTAGGGCCGCTGTCCGCCTGCCCGTTGTTGGTTGAATCGCCAGGAAGGATGGGCGCAGCCGTAGGCGCATCGCTGCTGGCACAGCTCACGAGCATCAGGGCGCTCAGCGTCAAGATGAGGAACACGGTCATTGGTTTGGAAAATGTCGGGTTCATTACCTGCCTCACAGCGCCGAAAAGCGGATGGTGTCTACGTGTGTAGTGTCGCGCAAAAGGCATGGGCTGGCAAGTCATGGTTTGTGCAGATCGTGTGTGGATCGTAGGCTGGCTGGGTTGTTGGTCACATCGCGCCTTGTGCGGCCCGCGTGTATAATGGACACAGTAGAATGTGAAGCAATCATCAGGGAAAAGATGCGATGCGATGGTTGAGACGGCTTGCTTTTAGCCTGGGTTTGCTGCTGGTGATGAGTGCAGTGTGGGCTGCGCCCCAGCAGCAGACTACCCTGTTTCAGTTGTTCCAGTTGAACTTGCGCACTGACCTGGAACTGCTGGCGAACGTGGTCTTCGGTGAGGAGACGCGCCCAGACACCTGGACCGGCACTATTGACTTGGAAACCCCGCGCTTTTCAGCGGACCTGTGGTTTGACAATGAGCAGGTCGCTGACCGCATTTTCGGCGTGGGCACGCGCCCGGACAATTGGATCGGGGCGACCACGCCGAACGCGCAAATCCTGGCCCAGAACGTGCGGCATGACTTAGAGATCAGTGCGGATCAGCGCCTGGGCTTGGGCATCCGTCCGGATGGCTGGAACGGTGCGCCGCCCCGCTTACGCTGCTCGCGCTCTTTGCAGAACCTGCTGCGCCTGCTGGAAGACTTCTACAGCATCGTGCCTAATACCCCTGATTCGGTAGTGGATTATTGTGGGGTGGTCAAGCTAGAAGTCGAAGATCGGGTGTTCAACACCGGGCTTGTAGGCGATCAATCTGACGCGGTGGCCCTGGAACTGCTCAGCGGTGTGCGTGGCGACCTGGAGCGGCTGGCCGATGAACGTTCGGGTCTGGATATACGACCAGCGGGATGGGTGGGCAATCGTGATGCCGAAACCGAGGGCTTTGTCACACAGCTCGGTGAGGACCTGGAACTACTAGCCGACGACGCGCTGGGCGTGGGAGTACGGCCCGAGGGCTGGGTGGGGGTGGTGACGACCTCACTGGCCGTGACCAACCGTAATCTGCGCTTTGACCTGGAGACCTTGACTGACCTCTTACTGGGGGAAGGCCTGCGGCCTACAGGCTGGCAGGGTGTGGACCCCTTGGCGAGCTGTGAAACGACCTTACAAAATCTGATTATTGTTGTGAACGAGAACATCATGCCGGTGGGGCTGCCGTCGGCAGAGAACTTCAGCGCGCGTGCTGCTTACTGTGCTGAGGCCGCCCGCGTGACCAATGACCTGGCGGAGAACCCGCCCGTGATCGAAGAAGAAGAGGGTGAAGCAGCAGCGGTCGATACGCGCTTCATCGGTCAGTCGCGCAATGCTTTTGTCTATCTAGACCCGGCTGCTCTGGACTATATGGGCATCATGCCCTGGGACACAGAATTTCGCGCCTGGTATCGCAACTTCAACGAATCGACGATGATGTTCGTCAGCGGTGTAGATTTTGCGGTGTACATTGATTTACGCTGGACGACGCTGCCACAGTCTGCCTTCGACGGCCTGCCCTCGCTGGAGGGCGTGCGTCCGCTGGCTTTCTGTGATGCGGCCTGGTGTAACGGCCCTGGGCCGACGCCCACACCCACCGGCGTGGGACCGATTGCCGCCTTGTTGGACGAAGCCACACCGCCATCGACGCGCGACGCGACACAGATCGCCGATCAGGGCAAGATCAAGGTATCCTGGAACAATATCCGCGTGGGCTATCTGTTGGATCGCCCCGAAGCGGGCACGGTTCAGGTGACGCTGGAAATCTGTGCGGACCCTTCACTGATTGCCTGTGAACCAGCGACCAGCGTCTTCAACAACAGTACCGGCGTCTTTGAACCCGTGGTACAGACCTTTGGCGGGCTGAACGTCTATGAGCTGCCCTACGGCTACCTGACGAACCTCGTCATCGAAGGGGATACACGCTTCGCCAGCGAGGTGTGGATCAGCGACCCAACGCTGCGAGGCTAAAGGCGCGTGGCAGCTCAGTCACAGCAGGGACGTGCCCTCGCAGCGCCGCCGCGCGTCGATGACCCGCTGCGGGTAGACGGCGCGCGGCACGATTACGCGCGTGCGCTTCAGCGCAGCCGTGAACAAGGCATGGACCGGGCCGCCGTGTTGTGGTTGGCGCGTGCGCTGCGGCATGATCCCACGCTGCGGCGCGATCGCGCGGCACGCCGTTTAGCAGCCAAAGCGACTCGTTTGCGGCCTGAACGGGCGGTTGCGGCTTTGATTGATGCGCAGCGCTACGGCCAAAGCTTTCCACGTCAAGGACAGCCTTGGGCGCTTCGCTCACGCAGTCGGCTGCGTCCGCTGCGATTGGCTGTTTTAACAGGGCTGCTGTGCTTAGTCAGCTTGGCTTTTTTGCTAAGCCTCTCGCTGGAATACGCGCAGCGGGATGCGGACCCACGCGCGGCGTGGGAGTCGGCGCTGCATGTGGGGGACCCGGTGGACTATTATGCCTTTGTGCCGCTGGGCGATGCCGCTCCACCGGATGGTTATCCGCTGATGGTGGCGCTGCATCCTAGGGGAGGGGTGGCTGAGGGCTTGATCCCTTGGCTGCAAGAAGAAGCTGAGCGCCGTCAAGTGTTATTGGTGCTGCCGCGCTTCCGGGATTATGCTGTGCCGTGGGATTTTCATGTTACGCCGACCCTGCACGCCGTGATCCAGGCGGTGCAGGCTCAGTATCCAACGGACCCGCGTGGCGTGTTCTTGTTTGGGCATTCAGCAGGTGGAGAGATCGCTACCCTTTATACGCAGCAGTACGCGTCGCGCAGCGCGGTACAGGGGGTTGTGACGGTCAGCGCCTTGCAGCTCTTCACGCCACCGACCGCTTCGATCGGCAGTCCACTGCTCACACAGCCCCGCTATCGCCTGCTCTACTTACAAAGTGATCCGCTCATCGATTACAACCGCTTGTTAGCCGGAGATTTTCTGGCACAAGGCACACCGATTGATTTCTTTGTCATTGAAGGCCCGCCGGGACAGGTCAACACAGCGCATGTACAGCTGGCCTTTGCGCTGCTGGACGCGCTGTATGGTTTGACTGTGGAGTCATCAGAGGGCGGCTGAAACGCCCTCTGATGGGGCTGCTGCATCGATCAGCCGAAGCGACCGGAGATGTAGTCGGCGGTTTCTTGTTGTTTGGGCTGACTGAAGAGCTGATCTGTCGGTTCAAACTCCACCAATTCTCCCCAACGCACATCATGGTCTTCATCCAAGCGGCGAATGTTGAAGAAAGCGGTATAGTCGGATACGCGCTGCGCCTGCTGCATGTTGTGCGTTACGATGATGATCGTGTACTTCGTTTCCAGCTCGCGCATTAGTTCTTCGATACGCTGCGTGGCGATGGGGTCCAACGCGGAGGCTGGCTCGTCCATCAGGATGACTTCCGGCTCCACGGCGATAGTACGCGCGATGCACAGGCGTTGTTGCTGACCGCCCGAAAGTGCCATGCCCGATTTTTTAAGGTCTGTCTTGACTTCGTCCCACAGTGCGGCACCCTTCAGGCTTTCCTCGACGATGTGCTGAAGCTCGTCATTATCCCGTACACCTAGAATACGCGGCCCATAAGCCACGTTGTCAAAGATGCTTTTCGGGAAGGGGTTGGGCTTTTGAAACACCATGCCGATGCGGCGGCGCACTTCCACAGGATCGACTTCACCACTGTACAGATTGCGCCCACGATAAATGACCTCACCCTCCACACGGGCGCTTTCAACCAAGTCATTCATGCGGTTGAATACGCGCAGCACAGTGCTTTTGCCACAGCCGGAAGGACCAATAAAAGCGGTGATCTTGTTGCGCTCAATACTCATCGAGACATCCGCGACGGCCCGGTAACTACCGTAAAACACTGAGACATTGCGTGCTTCGATTGCGTTTTCTAACTGAATGTGCTCGGCCACTGGTCGTTAACTCCTGCTGAAACGATTACGAAGGATAATTGCCGTGCCATTGAGGAGCAGCATGACGATCAGTAAGACGATGATTGCCGCTGCCGCTACCGCTTTGAACGAGTCCTCAGGCCGTGAGGTCCACTGATAGATTTGGATGGGCACTACGGTAAACTTCGAAAATGGCCCGTTAGGGTCAATACCGATGAACGTGGAAGCACCCACCACCAGCAGGGGGGCGGTTTCGCCAACCGCGCGAGACATCGACAAGATTACACCTGTCAAGATGCCTGGCAGTGATTGAGGCAGCACCTGGCGGAACGTTGTCTGGAACCGCGTGGCCCCCAAACCGTAGCTGGCCTCACGGATCGATTTGGGTACGGCGCGGATGGCTTCCTGAGCCGTCACGATGATGATTGGCAGGATGAGCAGCGCCAAGGTTAAACCCGCTGACACGACCGTGCGCCCGTTAGTGTCCGTGATGCCCAGGAACTCACCACTGGTGTAATAACCCAGGGCGCGCACAAACACCGCCAAGCCCAACATACCGTAGATCACCGACGGAATAGCCGCCAAGTTGCGGATGTTGATCTCAATCGTGCGGTTGAGCCAGTTGTCGCGTGAGTATTCTTCCAGGTAAATCGCTGCACCGACCCCGACCACCAGCGCAGTCACTGCGGTGATGCTGATGATCCAGAATGAGCCGAGCAAGGCCGTACGCAGGCCGGCGGTCGTGGCAGAGCTTGACACCGAGCTGCTCACGAAGTCCAAGCTGATCCAGGACTTGAACACGAGATCGTCGTCCGGATATTTTTCTTCAAACTCAGCCCCGATCGCCTCACGTTGAAGCACGGAGTCGAAAAACGACCAGTTTTTGACGATCAAGGGCTGCACCACCTGTTCCGTCACGATGTCGACCATTTCAGGCTGTGATACCGCCCCTGAAAGCAGTTGGAAGCGCTGGTCGATGTCGAGATCAGCCAATGTCAGCTCGGCCCACTCTTCCGGAATGGGGATATCAAACACCTCATTCAGTGGCGCAGTCGTGAATTCGTCGTTGGGCACTTGGCTGAACTTATCACGCAGCACCACCGCCACACGCCCCGGCTGCTCCTGCAAAAGAATGTCCACCAGCTCTTGCTCGGACAATTCTTCTAAGGGGCGGTCCGACAGATCATCCGGGTCCACTTGGTTCTGAATGACGACTAAACCGAATGACTGGTTTGCAATATGGATGAAGAGCAGCAGCAGTAACACCAGCGCGATAATGTTAGAGGCGAGGAAGATCGTTTGACCAACGCTGCCCCGACGATGACGGGCCTTGAGATTTTTCTTAAAAGCCTGCTCTGAAATCAAGGGGCTGTCAGGTTGTACATCGCTCATGCGTACACCTCCCGGAAGCGGCGGGTCACCAGGGTGCTGATGAAGTTCAAAATCAACGTCATGAGGAACAGGGTCAGGCCGATGGCAAACACGCTGTTGTAGTCGATTGAAGCGTAGCTGATGTCACCCGTGCTGATTCGGGCGATATGGCCCGACATGGTTTCAGCGGCTTCAAAGTTGTTGGCGGTGAGCTTCGGCCCCGCACCAGCGGCAATCAGCACAATCATCGTTTCACCCACAGCGCGCGACATGCCCAGGATGATCGCCGCCGAAATGCCCGACAAAGCACCCGGAATGAGCACCTTGAACACCGTCTCCAGCTTGGTTGCACCCATGCCATAGGATGCTTCACGCAGTGACATGGGCACAGCACGCAGCGCATCTTCACTGATCGAGCTGATGGTCGGGATGATGAGAATGCCAACCACTAACCCAGCAGAAGCCACATTATAGACTTCGACACCATCGAAAAGGTTACGCAGCAGCGGGGTCACAAACGTCAGCGCGAAGTAACCATAAACTACAGTGGGGATGCCGGCCAGAATTTCAAGGATTGGCTTGAGGATGCCGCGCACCCGTGAGCGTGCGTACTCACTGAGGTAAATCGCAGTGGCTAAGCCGAGCGGCACCGAAACCAACAGCGCGATCAAGGCAACCCGCAGCGTCGAAGTCAGCAGCGGCAAAATGCCGAAGTTCCCGATCTGCGGTGCCCAGCGTGTTTCGGTGAAGAACTTCGTCAACGTGACTTCTGCGCCACGGAACAGGGCAACCGGAGCGGCATGTGGAATGACTGCCGTGTCACGCTGCCCACGCAAGACCTCGATTGTCTCTTCGTCGATCACGGCCACAATCTCAATAATTTCAGGCTCGTTGAGTTGGCCAATGCGGATCAGGTCCCCAGCCGCCAACGGTGAGCCAGAAGTCACGACCTTGAAGATTGTATCCTCAGCGCTGACGTCTTCAACCAAGGTTTTGTTGACGTTCAGCCACTCTGTCGTCACAAAAAAGCGCAGCGCTTCAGAACCCAAGACGATCACAAAGCCGATGGTGGTTAAGACGGAAACCAAACCGCAGGCAAGCAGGAAGAGCGACACCACACGGTCGAGCGGGTCGATCTTATGGGACAACGAGTCCTTACGCCGCTGACTATCTGTATAAAGCCGATCTGCGAGTGGCTGGTAGCCAACTTGGTCGCTCGCTTGTGAGAGCTGCATAAACGTACCTCCACAGTGTGTCACGCTGAAATAGACAAGGTTCAGAGGGTATTGTCCCCTCTGAACCTGTTTACAACAAGTTACGAGTTGCTAACCTTGGTTAGTTGCCGATGCCGGCCAGCAGCTGGAGGGCGTTGCGGCGCTGCACGAACTCAGGCACCGGGATGTACCCGATCTGGTCAGCGTCAGGGCCAAGCTGCGCATTGGCATTTTGCAGGTAGTAGGTCAGGAAAGCGCCCACCTGCGGCTTCTCAGCCAGGATATTGGGGGCGGTGTAGACGAACAGCGGGCGGCTCAGCGGATACTCAAAGCTGGCACCGGTTTCTTCGCTGGGGGTCACGCCTTCGATGGGCACCGCAAGCAGCAGTTCCTGGTTTTCCTGGAAGTAAGCGTAGCCGAAGTAACCGATGGAGTAGGGGCTGCCTTCAACACCCACCACCAGCACGTTGTCGTCTTCGCTGAACTGGATGTTAGAGGCGTTCTGGATCGGGCCTTCGTCTTCGTCGAAGATTTCTTCAACGAAGTAGTCGTAGGTGCCGCTGTCGCTGCCGGGGCTGAACAGGCTGATGGGTTCGGCGGGCCAGTCGGGGTTGACTGCATCCCAGGTGGCCAGTTCACCGGAGAAGATTTGGGCGACCTGCTCGAGGGTCAGGCCGTCAACGAAGTCGTTCTCAACGCTCACGGCAATGGCCAGCGCGTCGATGGCCACGTACAGGCCGATCGGCTCGCGGTCGTTACCACGGCAGGATTCTACTTCTTCTTCGCGGATCGGGCGGCTGGCGTTGGAGATGTCGGTTTCAGCAGCCACGCAGAAGCGCTCGTAGCCTGCACCACTGCCGATGCTGTCCACGGTGATGGTGCCGGCGAAGCCGTCACGGCTGAACAAGTCAGCCATACGCTCGGTCAGCGGGAACACGGTGGAGCTGCCGGCGGCGATGATGTTTTCGCTCACAGCAAGCGGGTCCACGGCGGGCAGTTCAACGGGGGGGATCAGCACGGTGTCGATCACGTGGATCACGCCGTTGCTGGCTTCGATGTCGGCGGTGGTCACATTGGCGTCATTCACACGAACGCCCATGTCGTCTACACGGAAGACCAGCTCGTTGCCCATGTCTAGGGTGGCAGCGGTCATGCCGTCGCTCAAGTCGGTGCTCATGACCTTGCCGTCCACGACGTGGTAGGTCAGGACCTGGGTCAGCAGCTCGGTGTTACCCACCACGTAGTCCACCACGTAGCCAGGCAGGGCGGCGAAAGCGTCGTTGGTGGGGGCGAAGACGGTCAGTTCACCTTCGCTCAGGGCACCGGCCAGGTCAGCGGCCACAACCAGGTCCACCAGGGTGGAGAAGTTCTCATCGCCCTGGGCGATCTCGACGATATTCTGGTCCTGGGCGAAGACCGCGCTCACGGAAACGAGCAGCGCGACCACAGCAAGAATAACAATGCTCTTCTTCATACGTTCTTGGCTCCTTTTGAAGTTTGAACGATACGGTTTCGCGGTAACAGACAACCTGTCCGCGCAATCAAAATAGTATCCAAGCTCTTTTAACAAACCGCTGTCAACGTGTTAAAGCCTTTTTCCTGAGTATTAAGTTCGTCGCAAGCTGATGTTAAGTGGCGGTTAAATGCCTCAGGCATACCTCAGGCACGCTGCCTAGGGGCACGTCGTTTGTTTATCCAAAGAGTTGCAATACAGTGCGTTCTGAGGGTCTACCCCAAAAAGCGGTTTACATTCTGCGCGCTCTGGTGTATGCTTTGCACAGCTTAACGGGTTTTAAGAGGTCAAAATGGGTCAAAAGCTGCTGAGAAACAGGGCACCTCGCGGCAAGTCATGACGATGGCGCGCCCACAGCCGCCTTTTTGCACATAATCGGGTCATTGACATCAACGCGGTGTCAAGTACATTGTAAATCTCTCAAATGTTCAAATCTGTTGTACCATAGGCATGTATCGATAATCCGCCGGTGGCTCAGCCGCACGGCGTGGAGGTGGCACTTTGTCCTCAACGACCTTACCTAAACTCATTAAAGCGCCGGACTACGATCTCAAACCGGTGGTCGATACCTCGTCCAAGTTCGCCGGGCTTTGGCGCTTGATGTACGGCTATCGCTTCCATTATACCGTGGCAACACTGAGTCAGGGCTTTGCTGCGCTGTCTAAGACGGTGACGCTGCTCTTCCTAAGCTTTTTCATAGATGAAGTGCTGCTGACGGCGAATCCGATCCTCATGGGCCGAGTCGTGGACCCGGCGCTGTGGTCCAGCAGCTCACTGCTGAGCCTCTTGGCAGTAGACACCTGGCCTGTGGTCGGTTTAGATGTTGGCTTGGTGCTGTTGATTGCACTGGGATTCATCTTGCTGGCCCTGCTGGAAGGCGCGTTTACCTTTCTGAGTGGGCGGCTGGCGGCGCAAACGGCGGAGGGCGTGGCGTACCGGCTGCGCAACTATCTGTTTGACCACATGCAGCGTTTGTCGTTCACCTTTCACGACAAGAATCAGACCGGCGACCTGCTTCAGCGCTGCACCTCTGACCTGGACGCGGTGCGTCGCTTCTTTGCAGAGCAGGCGGTCGGTATTGGCCGCATCTTGGCGCTGTACCTGGTCAACTTCTTAGCGATTGCCACCATCAATTGGCAGTTAGCGCTCTTCTCGACGATGGTCGTACCGGTGCTGATTATCATCTCGGTGTTCTTTTTCAAGCGGGTGTCGGCCAAGTACGAGCTGTTTCAAGAGCAGGAAGCGGTGCTTTCGACACGCCTGCAAGAGAACCTGACCGGTGTGCGCGTGGTGAAGGCCTTCGCGCGTCAGCAGCACGAAATTGATCGCTTTGGTCAGGAGAACTGGGAGCATTTCCAGCGCGGGCGTGAGTTTGTGACGATGCACGCGACCTTCTGGCCGCTGACGGACTTGCTGACCGGTTTTCAGCTTGTAGGCTCCTACTTCATCGGTGCGACGATGGTGTTGGCGGGTACACTCACCGTGGGCAACTACGTGGCTTTTGCCGGTATGGTGATTTATATCATCTTCCCGATGCGCAATCTGGGCCGCTTGATCGTGCAGGCTTCGACGGCCTTGGTGTCCTATGACCGCGTGGCGGAGATCATCCATGAGGACCGCGAACCGCTGCGCGAAGGCGAAGCCCCCCCGGTGGATCGCATTGACGGTGCCGTGGCTTTTGAAAACGTCGGCTTTGAGTATGAACACGGCAGTCCGGTGCTGCACGATGTGACTTTCCATGCTGAGCCGGGGCAGACGGTGGCGCTGATGGGCGGCACGGGGTCGGGCAAGTCCTCACTGGTAAGTTTGCTGCCGCGTTTCTATGACTACAGCAGCGGGCGCATTACCATCGACGGCGTTGAGCTGCGTGACTACCCGCGTGACTTTCTGCGCCGCAGCATTGGCGTGGTGGAGCAGGAACCTTTCTTGTTCTCGCGCTCTATCCGAGAGAACATCACCTACGGCGTTGGTCGTGAGGTCAGCGATGAAGAGGTGTATCGCGCAGCAAGGGCTGCTGCGGTGCATCATGTGATTGAAAGCTTTCCGGAGGGCTACAACACGGTCGTTGGTGAACGCGGCGTGACCCTCAGTGGTGGGCAGAAACAGCGTGTGGCTCTGGCGCGTACTCTGCTGAAGAACCCGCGCATCTTGATCCTGGATGACGCGACCTCCTCGGTGGATACTGAAACCGAAGCGGCCATCCGCACTGCATTGGAGGAACTGCTGCCGGGACGCACAGCCTTTATCATCGCGCATCGCGTGCAGACGGTGATGAACGCCGACCTGATTGTGATGTTTGACCATGGACGCATCGTGCAGATGGGCAGCCATGAAGAGCTGTTAGCGGATGAAGCGGGTATCTACCGCCGTGTTTTCGATATGCAGTCGCGCATTGACGAAGCTGTGTCTAAGGAAGTGAACCGTGAGTGAAGAGTATCGTTTCGAAGAAGAGGAATTTACCTCTCAGTTTAACGGCGGGACGCTGATGCGCATCCTGTCGATGCTGCGCCCGCATTGGCGGTGGGCGCTGGCTTTCCTGGTGTCGATCGGCATCGTGTCGGCGATTGAGTCCTACTTCACCTTCCTTAGCAAGCGGATCGTGGACGAGGGCATCATCGCTAGGGACACTGAAACGCTGACAAGTATCGTTGTGCAGTACGGCCTGGTGATGTTCGTGCAGGTGGTCTTCGTGTTTGCCTTTATCTACCTAACGGGTGTGCTGGGGCATCGCGTGCAGTACGACATGCGCCAGACCATGTTCAAGCGCCTGCAAAACTTGTCCTTTTCCTACTATGACAAGACGCCGGTGGGTTGGATCATGTCCCGCATGA
The DNA here is from genome assembly GCA_964457835.1 of uncultured Anaerolineaceae bacterium. GTDB lineage: Bacteria > Chloroflexota > Anaerolineae > Aggregatilineales > Phototrophicaceae > CAYWGJ01. The sequence goes on along the minus strand of CAYWGJ010000005.1, from coordinate 40,123 downwards.
CTAGTGACCCCGTGCGCATCGCCGACCTGATTACTTGGGGCCTACTGGACATCACCTGGGCGATCATGAACATCACAACGGCGCTGTTCTTCATGGCGATGATTAATTGGCCGTTGGCCCTGATTGTGGCGGCGGTGCTGCCTTTCCTGCTGGGTGTGGCGATCTGGTTCAAGCAGAAAATCCTGGTGCAGTTTCGCCTGGCGCGCAAGACGAACTCAAAGATCACCGGGACCTACAATGAGAACATCACTGGCGTGCGCGTGATCAAGGCGCTGCGGCGTGAAAACGAGAACCTGCACGAGTTCGATGAGCTGAGCGGCACCATGCACTATCACAGTTACAAGGCAGCGTGGTTCAGCGCGCTCTTCCTGCCCTCGGTGCAGTTGATCGCGGCTTTTGCCGTGGGCGCGGTGGTGATCTACAGCGGGGCGGCGGTGCCGGAAGGCAACATGACCATCGGCGGTATCCAGGCCTTTGTGTCCTACATCACGTTCATGATGTGGCCGGTGCAGGACCTGGCGCGTGTGTATGCCAGTATGCAGCAGGCGGTGGCCTCTGCGGAGCGTGTGTTCTCCCTGATGGACACTGAACCGGAGATCGTCGACCGTAAAGGGGCCACTGATCCGGGCACGCTGCGTGGTGACATCCGCTTTGAAGACGTGGACTTCTATTACGATGAGAATAAGCCGGTGCTGAAGGACTTCAATCTGGAGATCAAGGCGGGTGAAACGGTCGCCTTGGTTGGGGCGACGGGCGGCGGTAAGAGCACGATTGTCAACCTGCTGTGCCGCTTTTATGAGCCGAAAGCAGGCCGCATCAGCATTGGTGGACAGGACTACACTACCATGCCGCTGCACGCTATCCACTCCCGCATTGGTATGGTGCTGCAAACACCACATCTCTTCAGTGGCAGCATTCGCGAGAACATCCGCTATGGCCGCTTAGAGGCCAGTGATGCGGAAGTCGAAGAGGCGGCAAGGCTGGCCGGTGCTGATGAGTTTATCCGCGCCTTGGAGCGGGGCTACGAGGAAGAGGTCGGTGAAGGCGGCGTGCTGTTGTCGGTGGGCCAGAAGCAGCTTTTGAGCCTGTCACGCGCGATCCTGGCGCAGCCGGATTTGTTCATCATGGACGAGGCCACCAGTTCCGTCGATACACTGACCGAGGCTTTGATCCAGCAAGCTATGGAGCGCCTGATGGCAGATCGCACTAGCTTTGTGATCGCGCATCGTCTGTCTACAATCAAGCGGGCCGACAAGATCGTGGTGATCGCCCATGGGCAGATCGAAGAGATCGGGTCGCATGAAGAACTGCTGCGGCAGAAGGGGCACTACTACAACCTCTACACCCAGCAGTTCCGCCAAGAACTGGAACGCGACTACGACGACGTTTTCCAGGTTAAACGTGAAGCGCTGGCCGGTGACTGAGGCGCGGATTGCGGACTGAAACTCCACACCTTGTAGTGGACTGCGCGGCGCGGTGATGCAGCATGTCTGTATTACCGCGCCGCTGTTATAATGCAGACTGTTGTGACTACCACTACGGAGAGACTGCCCATGACGACTCTCGCTGCGATGCTGCGTGATACGGACCCTGCGGTGCTAAAAGTAATCGCCCAAAGTTGGGGGAGTGACCCCAAGCGGCAGTCCGCTGATAAGCTGGCGGAGAACCTGGTGCAGGCCATGCAGGACCCAGAGCAAGCCGCCGCCGTTTTCGCCAGTCTGGACGACGCGGCACGTGGCGCGCTGCAAGCCCTTAAGGGTGCACAGGAACATCACATCCCACTCCAATTTTTTCAACTGACCTATGGCGAAATCCGGCGGATGGGCGCGCGGCAGATCGAGCGTGAACGCCCGCACGAAGCCCCGCACAGCACGGCGGAAGCCCTTTACTACCGTGGGTTGATTGGCTGGGCTACAGATGAGGTCGGCTCTGGTTTAGGGGCGGTCGTCTTCATGCCGGAAGAACTCGTGAAGGTGCTCGAAGAACCGATGCGGCAAACGGGCTATGACGCGGCTGCACTGGCTACCGAAACCCCCTCCAGTGATGCCACGATGCCGGGTAGTGTGGTGCGGTCCATTGACGCCGAACGGGTGCCAGAGGTACAAAACGCGGATACACGCATTGTAGACGACATGACGACTTTCTTGGCCTATGTGCGCGAGTTCAGCCCGGTGCTGGGTGCCGATGACCTGCTGCCAGAAGGCGTGCTTGACATCTTGCAGCCCTACATGCTCATCAATGAAGACGGGCTGGTCGATTTCCTGGTGGAGCTGGCGATTGCCGCAAAGCTGCTTGAAGTGCAGGAGCGTGTGCTGTCCACGCGGCAGGTAGAGATTGAGCGCTGGCTCAAAGCGGATCGCGGCGTGCAGGTTAAGGCGCTGGCGGAAGCCTGGCGCGACAGCATCTTCTTCCGCGAGCTGTGGCATACCCCCGGCTTGTATCCTGATGCCAATGAGGGGGCCAGTGGTTACGATCCCCGCGCGGCACGCCAGCAGGTGCTGGCCGTGATGAAGGACTTGGTGCCGCCCAAAGATTGGTGGTCGCTGGGGGATTTCATCGCGGCTATTTGGGAGCAGGCCCGTGACTTCCAGCGCCCTGGTGGGGACTACGAAAGCTGGTACATCAAGAACGATGATGATGAGTACCTCAAAGGCGTGGAGAGCTGGTACAGTGTCGAGGGCGCGGTGTTGGAGTTTATGCTTCAGGGGCCGATGCATTGGCTGGGCCTTTTGAGTCGTGGTGAAGACGCGGCCAAGCTCAACAGCTACGGGCGCGCCCTGCTGGGCTTGGAGGCCTGGCCGCGGGCTAAGGTTCCCGTTGAGCACCTGCGAATCGAGGCGGATGGGACGTTGCTAGCGTCGCGCAAATTGCCCACCGCCCAGCGCTATCAATTGGCACGCTTCACGGACTGGGACCCGCTCAATAAGCAGGCAGATGATCGGCTGTATACTTATCATGTCACACCGGACAGCCTGACTCGTGCCCGTGAGCATGGCATTGAGGTTGCCCAGATTCATCGCTTTTTGCAGCACACCAGCGGCAGCAGCAGCCTGCCGGAAAGCATTCTGCGCGTACTCAGTGCATGGCAGCGCGATGCCTCGCAACAGGCGACTGCCGAGTCTCTAGTGGTGCTGCGCACGACCTCGCGCGAGCTGCTGGACTTCATCGACGACAAGCCCGAACTGCGCCGCTACCTGGGTGCGCGTTTGGGTGACACTGCCGCTGTGATCCGTGAGAACATGGTAGATGCCCTGCGCGTGGCCCTGCGTGAGCACGACATTGATCTTTATGTGCGCTTCTAAGGGGTCCAGATACGCACGCTGTCATCCCAACCCCAGGACATCACGCGCGTTTCGTCTCGGTTCCATGCAGCCCCGCTGACTAGGCTGTCGTGCTGGAAGCTGCTGAGCGGTGTCCCGTTCTGTGCATCCCACAGCGTTATGCTGTCGTAGGCCCAGGTCAACAGGCGCGTTTCGTCCGCGTTGAAGCGTGCGCCCTGCACCCAATCGATGTGCGTGAGTTCCAGCAGAACGGTACCGCTTTGCGCGTCCCAAAGGCGTGCGATATCGTCCGCGGCCCAGGTGAGGACCTGCGTGCTGTCTGCGTTAAAGCGCGCGCCCTGCACGAAAGTACGGTGTCGCGTATTAGCACGGGTACGGCCTGTGTGGGCTTCAATCACGCGGGCCGTACCGTCCAGCGCATAGACGACATAAGCGCTCTCATCCGCGTTCCAGACCGCGCCCAGCAGGATGCTGCCGTAATCAGCACGGAAGGTCTCCTCGCCTGTGGTGCTGTCCCAACGGCGCACCACGCCATCAGCAGAGGCGGTCAGCACCGCGCTGAAGTCCTGGCTCCATGCTGCGCTGAGCACGCTGCTGTTGTGAGGAAGTGTCAGCAGAGCTGCGCCGCTGTCGGCATCACGGAGGACAACAGTACCATCGGCGGACCAGGTGAGCAGGCGGCTTTCGTCTGCGTTGAGCTGCACGCCATGGATCGGGGCGTCATGGGCTACCGTGAAAACTACCGTGTCGCTTCCTGTATTCCAAGCGATGAGCGTACCTTGATCGCCCCAAGCCAGCACGCGGCTTTCGTCGGCGTTCCACAGAGCACCGCGCGGCTTTTCATCCAGCCTGTATACCTGCTCCACCGAATTGTCAGCCAGGGACCAGACCCGTACACTGCCATCCACGCTGGCCGTCAACACGCGGCTTTCGTCGATGCTGAACTGCGCGGATACCACAACGTCCGGGTGTGGCAGCTCTTGTGTTTGGTCCTGTGCCAGGGCCGGTACAAGGGCAGGCATCACCATCAACAGAAGAAACAGCCCTAAGATCAACAGTCGCATCAACACACCTCTTCTCCACTCATGGCTGCATCTTAGCGGCTGTCACGCATGGAGAAAAGGTCCCAGATGGCGTGTTTGGGCGGCTGGATGCACACATATTGTAGGTTTCTTATATCAAACGGGACAATCTGAGCCATGTCGTGATAGAATTCGTTTATCTGATATGACAAGTGTGTTGCGATGACTGACGATCACGACAAACACCCAGGATCAACGGACTCAGAGCCGTCTGAAGCTGCTAAGCATGTAACCCGCAAGCTCGATGAATCGGCCTTAGACCGCCTTGAGGATGCAGCCGCTGAGTCACGCGATGGCAGCTTCAGCCTGCACGAAGCGGACGGGGCACCGGTGTCACCTGGGGACAGCGTTACCGGGGACTTGGGTGACGATGCTACTCCGTCGCGGCGCAGTGCTTACACTAGCCCGGACGAGATGGCGTCCAGTTCGGACACGGCCATTCTGGCGCGCAGCACCCTAAGGCGGCTGCGGGCGGAACGTGAGCAGGCGATTACCAGCGCGGACATCGTAGGCGATCGCCACGAGGTAATCTTGGTGATTCGCGGCATGGTGGAGCGCCGGGTCCTGGCCGATCAAGAAGCGATTGTGCTGGGCCGCACGGACCCCCGTACCCGTGTGGACGTAGACCTGGACTTGACGCCCTATGGGGCGTTGGATCGCGGTGTATCGCGGATGCACGCGCGCCTGCACCTAGACGGCAATCACCTTTACGTGACCGACCTGGACAGTACCAACGGCACCTTCTTAGCAGACCGCAAACTGAACCCACACAAACCAGAACTGCTGCGCAAGGGCGATCAACTGGTGCTGGGGCGGCTGAACGTGCAGGTGATGTTCCACTAAGGCGGCGGGTAAGCGCGATACAGATATGTCATCCGCGCGCGCCCTTGCTATAATGGCGGCAATCAGCGATGCGAAACTGAAAGCAGCAGCCCTCCATGAAAGCAGCTTACGAGCGCTACTTGAAAGAAACCCTCATTGATGCACAGACCCTTCAGCAGCGCGTGGCCCAACTGGGCGCACAGATCACCGATGACTACGCCGAGATGGATGGCGACATCATCATGATCTGCATCCTCAAGGGGGGGGTGATGTTCCTCACTGACCTCACTCGGCATGTCATGGTGCCACATGAGATCGACTTCATGGCTGTTTCCAGCTACGGCAAAGGCGTGCGCAACTCGACGAAAAACGTGCGCATCGACATGGACCTGACGACACAACTGGCTGGAAAACACCTTATCATCGTGGAGGACATCATCGACAGCGGTTACACCCTGCAATTCGTGCTGGGTGTGCTGCGCGCACGCCAACCGGCCAGCATTCGGCTCATTACCTTGCTCAACAAGCAGTCCCGGCGCGAGGTCCCTATCCCTATTGATTACGTCGGTTTTGAGATCGAAGACTGCTTCGTGTTCGGCTATGGCCTGGACCTGGACGAGAAATTCCGCAACCTGCCCTTTATTGGCGTGGTAGACCTGGACGCCCTGAGCGCTTTTCCGCTATGAACAGTGCTCTGCTCACCCCGCGTGAATCCCGCCGCCCGCTTTCCTGGATTGACCCCGTATTGGACTTGCAAGAGCTGCTGTTGGATCATGGGCAGCCGATTTACATTGTGGGGGGGGCGGTGCGTGATGCCTACCTAAGCCGCCCTATTAAGGACATTGACCTGACTACGCCCTCCGGTGCGATCAAACTAGCGCGCCGCATTGCCGATGCGCTGCACGGCGACGTCTTCGTTATGGATGCCGAGCGCGATGTGGCACGTGTTTTGATTGAGTCGCAGTATGGTCTGCTCAATATTGATGTGGCCGCTTTCCGGGGCGATGATCTGCTGGCCGACTTGTACGACCGTGACTTCACCATTAATGCGATGGCGGTGGACCTGCGTGGCAACTTGGCCCTGCTGATTGATCCGCTGAACGGCGAAACTGACTTGGTGGCGAAGGTGCTGCGACGTTGTGCCGATAACGTCATCACGGCGGACCCGATCCGGGCGCTGCGCGCGGTGCGGCAGAGCGTGCAGCTAGGACTGCGCATGGAACCTGGCACAGTGGCATCAGTGCGACAGAACGCGCCGCGTTTGGCAGAGGTGTCCAATGAGCGCCTGCGTGATGAGCTGTTCAAGCTACTGAGTTTAGTGAGGCCGTCGGTGGCGCTGCGCGTGGCGCACGCACTGGGCCTGCTGGACGCGGTGCTGCCGCAGTTGACCCAACTAGACACGCTAACGCTGCCCGGCCATGAAAACCCCTGGGATTACACCCTGATTGCCGTCGAAAAGCTGAGCACCATGCAGATGATTATCAGCCCGGAGCGCAATGATAACCTCGTCAATGCCTTTGATACGGGGATGCTGGTGGTCGGCCTGGATCGATTTCGTGCGCGGCTTCAGGCGCACATACGGGCGGAATACGCCGACCACCGCAGCGAGCGCGCGCTGTTGATTCTCATGGCGCTGCTGCACGGCTTGATCGAAACCCATGCCGACGGCCCAGCGGACACAATGGCCGCGGATGTGTCTGAGTCGCTGCGCTTGAGTAACCCGGAGCGTGCGCGTTTAACAGCCGTGTGGAGCGCATATCGGCATCCCTTGCTTAGTCCGGGCGGGCCTGCATTGACGCCGTTGGCGCTGCATCGTTACTGGTATCCTGTAGGTGATGCGGGGGTCTCCGCGGTGCTGCTGAATTTGGCGCATCAACTGGCGGCTGCGGGCCGACACTTGGACCAAAATGCTTGGCTGCACAGCATTGAGCGTGCGCAGGCTGTGCTGACAGCGTACTTCGAGCAGTACGACTCAGTGGTCTCTCCACCGCCGCTGGTTAAAGGGGGCGCGCTAATGGCCGCGCTGGACTTAGCGCCGGGGCCGCTCATTGGTGAGCTGTTGACGCGCATCCGTGAAGCACAGGTGAGTGAAACGCTGCACTCTCAGGCGGACGCGCTGGACCTGGCCCGGCGCTATATCGATGAACGCCGTGCTTAGTCAGTCACTGCCGTAAAGCTGAAGCAGGCGCATTTGTGCATCACTTTCCGGCACTTCGAATTGCATACTGATAGCGACTGGATTGCGGGCGTGGCGGTTGACATCTTCGATGAGTTCACGCGGCATGACAATCATGCGTGCAAAGGCGCGTAGGGTGTCTTCTTCGCCCGCGATTAAAGCCCCCACTTCACGCTCGCGGCCCCAGGTACAGTGTATAACGTGTTTTGCCAGCAGTCGGGCCATTGACATGCGTGGGGCGTAGGGGTCTTTGAAGCTCAGAAAACTGCCGGTGAGCTGGCTGATGTTCACTTCGTCCCACATGCCATCACGTGGTTGGCGCAGCATTGTTTCTACGGGCACGGGCGTGGCCTTGATGTCAAATGCGGCGATCAGTTCATTGGCGATGTCGTCCAGGCGTTGCAGTGTGTCCATGAGGGCTTTGTCCTTGTGGTGTAAATGGTCGCCTTAGGTGTCGTGCTCGTTATTCTTGGTGTTGTCGGTCGGTCGGTCGGCGGGGTCCAGGCTTTCCAGGAACCACAGCAGGGTCCGTCCATAGCTGCGGCGGTCATATTCTACCAGGTGTTTCAGCGGGAGGTCGGTGTATTCCTTGGGATCAATCTGTACGATGACGCGCACGCCAGGTGGAACCCAGGCGGGGTTTGCTTCTAGTGCTTTGAGTGTGTTTTGCCACAGGGATTTATACTGGGGCGGGGCTACGTAGATGAAATCATATGGTGCAGCGGGGGCCTGCCCGGCGATCAACCGCAGCGAGTCGGCGCGGCGCACGGCAGCGCGCTCAGCGAGCTGGGTAATCGCGAGGTTTTCGTGGATGATCTTGATGGCGGCGCGCTCCAGGTCGATGAAAGTGGCGTGGGCTGCTCCCCGGCTGAGTGCTTCAATGCCCACGCTGCCGGTGCCCGCGAAGAGGTCCAGCACACGGGTGTCGATGATCTCGCGCCCGATGATGCTGAAGAGGGCTTCTTTAACGCGGTCCATGATAGCACGGGTGCCGTCACCGGGTACGGGCTTTAACCGCCGCCCGCGTGCACTGCCTGCAATCACACGTAAAGACATCTCAGACCGTGACCTTTTCTACAGCATCGCGCAGTGCTGCCAAGTTAGAGCGCGGCGTGGTGATGGGCACCGGGCCGCCAGGGCTGAGGATCAAGCGGCGGCTGTTCAGGGCGGCGATGGCGTTACGGGCCGTATTGGCGACCATCGATGGCGTACCTGCGCGCAGCTCTGATTCGGCGTCCAGGCCGCCACACACGCTGCGCCCGAAGGCTGCACGCCCGCTTACCAAGTCAGGTTCGCTGCGACGGTCCTGCCAGTTCAGCGCCGCGACAGGCAGCCGGGCTGCCATGTCAAACATCGGTGCCTGCCCTTGAATGTAGGCAATGTTGAGCCACCAGCTTTCCGGCAGCGCATTCAGGATATGTTGATCGTCTGGCAGGCCGAAGTGCTCGTATTCCGCGGGAGACAGTCGGTCGTCGTCAGCGTGTTCAATCACGTAGTAGATGCCGTCCACGCCGCTTTTGCGCAGCGCTTCGACGAAGAGCAGCGTGCCTTCCGCGAGGGCTTTGAGGCCGGTTGTGAGTCGGTCGGCGCGGCGGCGCATGTGGCGGCGCAGTAGGTCCTCCCCGGCCAAGCGTGCTGCCTGGGCCAGCGGGCTGTACACCGTGACGATGAGCGGTGTGTCTTGGTCTTGCAAGTTCTGTTGGATGCTGCCTATAGCCGTGATCTGACGGGCCAACGCGCCGCGCCCTGGGTCCAGCACACGCAGCTCTGTCCAGTCCAAGGAACGGGTGACGGGGTGCCGTAGGATGACGCGGCGTCCTTCGGTGTCTCCCTGCCATGCATCCTGGACGCCGTGGTCGATTACGCTGTAGTTGTTGGCTGGCATCAGGTTCACGAAATCCCAATTGTACTGTGCTTGATAGGCCAGGACGCTGGTCGCTAGGTCTGCCGCACGTTGGTCGTCACCAGGAAAGTGCCGCCACACTGCCGTTGGCACACGGTCTACAGAGTCACCGCGCAGGGTGGCCTTGAGTCGTTCGCGTTTGTTTAACTGTGTTGTCATCGTGAAGCGTCCAAGCTCTTTTGGCACAAGTCTTTTTTCAGGCGCAATTGTACTGTAAGTGCGGGGCAGCGGCTACGGTAAGCTCAGTGCCAGCGGCTGGGGCAGGGTGAAGCTGAGCGGGCCAGGGCGGGTGCCTTCAAACCAGGCTTGACGGTCTGCTTGGCTGCATACGTCCAGGCATTGCAGCACCGCGACATGCAAGCGATAGGTACCGGGCAGCATGGTTTCGGGCACAACGCAGGTGTAGCGGTCCGTCATGTAGCCACTGCCCCATCGCCGGGTGGGATAACCGCCGGGATACCGTGGATCGCACAGAGGACTGCGGGTACCACGGTTGACATCTTCGAGTTGTAAAGCTACCACGTAATTGTCGCTGACTGTGCGCGGCACTTGCCAGAAGAGCGTTAGGTCGATGGCTTGGCCGGTGCGCAGGCGGGCGGATGCTAGACGATAGCCCAGTAGTTCTAGGCCGCTGAGGTTTTGCACGCGTACGATCTGAGCGTCAAGCAGGCGATAGTTCGGGCCAGCGCGCAGCCCGGCAATGGCCGGGTCTTGTGGTGTGATGAGCGTCACGACGGCAATCACGGCGGCCATGACTGTCGCCATCAGCCGTGTTTGACCGGTATTCATCAAACGCAGGTCATCGTAGAATGCGCCGCGTGGCTGTTGGGCAGCACGCCGTGTTGTCAGCAGCAGCAGCAGTGTCAGCATTCCCCAACTGAACAGCCAGGTGCTGCCGCGCAGTGGGGTGGCGTCCAGGCTGATGCGCAGTTCACCGCTGCGGGACTGCGGCAGGGTGATCTGCATCAGGCCGCTGTCCTCGTTGTTTTGCAGACGAATGGGCAGCGGGCCGCTGGGCGTGTTCAGTTGGGCGTGCCAGCCGGGGAAATAGGCGGTGAGGTAGTTGATCTGTGCGCCGCTGCTGGTGCTCAGTTCATAGCGGCGTACATGCGGCCCCAGACTAAGAGCGGTCAGGCGTGGCGGGTTGAGCATGTCCGGGCGCAGCACATAATCCAGCTCGGCGCTTTGATAACTGTTGGTGAGCTGGCGGTTGGCTTCGGTGTTGGCGGCTAAGGTCACCGGTACTGGCGCACCGGGGGGCAGCACGGCCACCCCATAGCCCTGCTGCTCATAGCGGACTTGCGCAAAGGGCGTGCTTTCCGGGCTGCGGTCGGTGGGTGGGGGCAGCAGAACTGGCGTACTGCCCACCAGCGCCACAATCAACAGCAGGGGTAGGCTGAGGCGTGCGGGCAGCCGGGTCCGCAGCGCGCCTGGCAGCAGGGCGTGCGTGTCTAAGGCCATGCTGCCCATCACAGCGGCACTCAATGCAATGGGAGCCAATGTACGCGGCGGCAGCGGGATCAACAACAACAGCAGCAGCCATGCTAGACCCAGGCCGCCTAGGTTCCATACGAAGCCACGCCCGCGCACGGGGCGTCGCAGCAGAGCCAGCAGTCCCAGCGGCAGCAAGACCAGCAGCGGCAGCCCCAGTGTCCACTGCTGAACAGGCAGCAGCGCGCCGGGGTCGATTTGCTGGGTTGTGCTAAAAAGGTCGGTCAGACGCAGTGCGGGTGCAGCGGGATACCAGGGCGGCACTATCCAGGTCACCAAGCCGCGCTCCAGCAAGGCGGGGCCCCAGAAAAAAGCGGTGACGCCAGCGCCCAGCAGCACAGCGCTCATGCCATGTAGGAAGACAAACGGCTGCTTGTGGGCGGCAGCCTGCCACAGACTCAACAAGGTGATGAGCAGAGCACCGGCTGCTGCTGTCAACGGATGCGTTAGCAGCAGGGCGGCCCACAGCAGCGCGCTCAAGGCCAGGTCCTGGTAGCGATTGATTATCAGCAGGCGGCCTATGGCCCATAGCAGCGCAGGCAGCAGACCATGCGCCACGATCAGCGGCAGATCACCAGTGATGTAGGGCGTGGTCATACCCACTACCGGACTGACAACGTAGAGCGCACTGGCGAGCAGGCCGTGTGCACCGTCCGTCCAGCGTGTGACGGCGGCATAGGTCGTCCCAGCGGCCAGCAGCAGCGACAGCGCGATGACCAAGCGCACGGCAGTGACGGTATCGTCCGTCAACAGCACCTCTACCATGCCCGTGACGTAAGCGGCCCCCATCGGGACGTAATTGGGGATAGGGGCACCGTAGCCGGTCAGGGCGTGCGCCGACCAGCGCGGATATAGGCGTCCTTCTCGCAGCGCGTCGGCAGTGTCAGCAGCCATGAACAGGGAGTTATCGCCTTCATAGGTCAGCGGCAGGCCGACGCCGCTGTCCAGCGGCAGCAGGAAAGGCCAGCCCACCAGCAGCGCCAAGCTCAGCGCGACTGCCATGCCCCAGTCCACTGGGCGGCGCGCTTGACGCATCCATAGGGGCAGGTTTTCATTGCTGTGAACGGTTTCTGTTGTGCTGTCCATAAACGTATCATAGGGTTGATCCTGCTTTGGGGCAATGTTATGCTCATCTCACTTGGCTTATCATGCAAAGACACGGGTCCCATGGTCATTCGTCCACCGAAAAAGGGCGACCTAAACTCCTTAGATGCGCTGCGTCAAGAACGGTTGGTACTGCTGCAACAGGCCGATGCCCGCATCCACGCGTACACGCTGACGACTGAGCAGCTTTGGGTCCATGAGGCTGCGCGGCTGTGGGTGGCGTTTGAGGATGGCCCGGCCACCTCGCCCGTGGTGGGCTATGTGCTGGCCTGGGAAGTGGCATCGCCGTATGGCACACCACTGACGGATGTGATGCTGTTGGATGAAATCGGTCTGGACCCGCATCAAACCCGCAGCGGCCTACTCACTCATCTCATAGATGCAGCGGCAGCGCATTTCACGATGCTGGGACGCTCACAGGTTTGGGTGCTGGTGCCTAAAACACATGCTGTGGAGCAGGCGTACTGGCGTGGGCGCGGCTTTGTGCCGATGCCCCAAGTACCGCTGCAAACACCGCCCGGTACCGAATGGATGTGGCAGGGCTTATGAACGTTCGCTTGGCGGTTTTGGACGACGCGCACGAGATTGGCCGCATGTGGGCATCATTGGTGGCCTATCACTGTGCCTTGGACCCTGACCTGCCACAGGCTGCACCGCACGGCCCACGCGGCTACGCGCGGCGTATCGCCCAACGCCTGGACGATCACAACACGCGCGTTTTTGTGGCGGAGCATGAAGGCGTGTTGGTTGGCTACGTGCTGGGTACCATCATTGATGTGACGCCGGACCTGTTTGAAACGCTGCACAGCGGCTTCATTGCAGATATTTACGTCAGTGAGACGGCGCGCGGCCAGGGGGTGGGGCGTGCCCTGGTGGAGTCCATGAAAGTTTGGTTTCGGTCGCGCAGCGTGACCCAGTTTGAATGGCACGTTGCGGTGCATAACCCAACGGCGCGCGCGTTTTGGCAGGCGGTCGGTGGGCGTGACTTGATGGTGCGTATGCGGGCGGCTGTGGACTGATTCCGCAAGAAAGGATAACCCTTGCGTTACCTACATCATGTGCAGCGGCACGAGACACTGGCCGCACGCGGTACATACATTCACCTCACTGCTGACGGGCACCCTACCGGCCACGAAACCCATTGGAGCCTGCATCATCACCCAGATGGCGCGGGCTTCTGGCGCTGTGACGATGACAGCCGTGCCCAGGATGGGTTGTCGGTTTTGAGCGAGGCCTGGCAGTCACCACCGGATAACAACGGGTACAGCGGACGTATCGAGCGCTTAGATTTGCAGGCTTTCGGTGGGGTGGCGCAGGGGCTGCATACACTGCGGACGACCTTCATGGTTTATGAAGACCACGTAGAAACTGGTGTCAGTTTGGACGATGCCGCGCGCACTTACACTGAGACGCCCTTAGACCGTGATGTGCTGCTGCTGCCACCTGGCTTGGCCTATGCAGCCTATATGGTGGCACAGCATTCAGCCGCTGGGTTGATCCGCGGGCTGCGACCCGTACTGTACGTTGTGGATACCCGGCTCACGGTGATGCTGGAGCCGGTGCAGGGGGTGCTGCATCACCAGGCGGACGAGGTGCTGTCTCTGGACGGCATTGAGTACGCGGCGCGGCGGTTAGCAGTCAGTGGGGCGCTGTTGGGCCAGCCGGACACTGAGGTCACGCTGTGGGTCGATGCACATCATGTACCCCTGCGTTTGCTGTCATCACAGGCGCATTGGCGGCTGACGCGCTACACACGCCTGCATTGATGCGCTAAGATGGGGTTGCCTGTTCTGATATAGGGCGGAGAACACATGATTGAGCGAATAACGCTGTTTTTGGGTGAAGTGCGGCTGCGGGCGATTTTCCTGCTGCTAGCCCTCACTGGTTTGGTGAGCCTGGTCCTCAACGCAATTGAGGCTGGTTGGGTGGTCGGTGTGCAGTCGCTGTTGGTGATCTTCTTTCTCGTGGGTACAGGCGGGATCGTTCTGTCGGCTCTGGATTCGTTCGAGCGTGGGCGTTGGCTGGGCATTTTGGCACCGGCCTTGGGTGCGATCCTGCTAGCGCTGACGCTGCTGCCAAACCTGGCTCCCCTGCTGATCGGTGCGGCGTTGGGCTGGGTGATTGCTGCCGCTTTCGTGTTCAAGCCGCGCGCGCCGATGGCGTATCAGCAGGCGGTGAAACACATGCGCAAAGCGGAGTACGCCGAAGCGGTCAAGGTGATGGACGGCATGATTAAGGATGAGCCGGAGCGCGCTAACCATTATCGCTTCCGTGCCGAGCTGATGCGCCTGTGGGGTAAGCTGGACCGTGCGCGTCGTGATTATCACAAGATGACCGAACTCGAACCCGACTCAGCGGTGGGTTATAACGGCTTAGCAGAGGTCAACCTGCAAGCCGGGCAATACGACGCGGCGCATGAGGCCGCGCTCAAGGCTTATGCTTTGGCCCCTGATGAATGGGTCGCGGCCTACAACCTGGGCATGATCGAAGACCGGTTGCAAGACTCAGAGGCGGTGCTGATTCATCTTCATGAAGCCCTGACGCTTAAGGTACCGGACGCGCGCCATCGCCTGCTCATTCAGCTTTACATCCTGCGGGCACACAGCCGCCTGGGTGAACATGAGGCCGCTGAACGCGCCCTGGAAGCGCTCAAAAAGGAAGTGCGCGGCCTGCGGGAGTGGCAGAAACTGCTGGCCGCTGACCAAGCGGAAGCCCTGCGCGCTGTTCTGGCCCAAGACGTGCGCAGCGCAGAGGCACTCATCAGCGGGGAAATAACCCCGCAGGTCCTGGTGCAGGCATGAGCCGCCGTCGGCTGTTGGTGTACCTGGGCATCGTCGTCACGGGGGCGCTGTCACTGCTGGGTGTTGGGGTCTTCGTGATTGGCGTTTTGGTGGAGTTCTTCAACAACCGCGGTCAAGGTGTGCTGCCGGCGCTGTCGCCCATGGTGCAGCTCGCGTTGGCTGGCTTATGTTTGGCGGCTCTCATGCTGACGCTGTGGTTCGTGCTGGTGGGGCTGCTGCTGGCCCGTCAGACGCGACGCAGTGGTTCAGGCTACGGGGATGCGTATCGCCTGATGGAGTCTTTTCGCTTTCTGGACGCTATTCCGCTGCTAGAACGCTCTATTCGAGAAGGCAAAGAAAGCTCTGAAGTGCTCATGCTGCTCACCAGCGCCTATGCGTATACGGGGCAGCTTGCTAAAGCACAAGCCACCGCTGACCGCGCGGTGCAGCTTTACCCGGAGGACCCCGGCGCGTATGTCACCCTGGCGAATGGTTATCGGCTTCAGGCGGCCTATGATGAAGCAGCTGCGGCGCTGCGGCGTGCACTGGACCATGACCCCGATCAACCGGTTATCTGGGCTGAACTGGGTTTCGTGCAGCTTTTGGCTGGGCAAACACAGGCCGCACAGGAATCCTTTGAACACGCGGCGCGCTATCCCATGCCTTCCATGTATACGCTGCGGGTACAGTATCACCTGATGCTGGCACGCCGGGCCGATGGCAATGCCCAGGCGGCGAAACATGCTCAGGCGCGAATGCTGGCTGCGCGCGATGGTCTCGACGTGTGGAAGTCCGGGCTGGGTGCGCTGCGTGGTACGGCCTATGGCACTGCGCTGCACTATGAAATTGCGGCCATCGAACAGGCCCTCGTCGCTGTACAGGCAAAGGGAGGGATTTGATGGGGGCTTTGGCGCGTTTGATCTTCAAAGGCTTTCCGACCTGGGAACGCCCCGTGCAGATCGGTCTGATTATCGGTATGGTGCTGCTGCCGCTGCTGCTGTTCACGGCGCTGCAAATGCCCGCTGACTCACGGTGGATGCCGTTGGCGGCTTTTTTCAGCGTGATCTTGTCCATGCAGGGCATCGTGATGTGGGCCAATCGTGGCATGGTCACGCCGTATACACGGGCGCAGCGTCTCTTTCTGCGCGGTGAGATGCGCGCCGCACGCGATGTGCTGTTAGCCGCCCTCGAAAGTGGTGAAGCGCAGCGTTCCGCTGACCTGCTCACGCTGTTGGGCAACGTGTATCGTCAGTTGGGTGATCTGGACGCCAGTGCAGCTGCACTCCAAGAAGCCTTGGCAATGACCCCAAACTACCATTTCCCTCTCTACAGTTTTGGGCGTACACTGCTAGTACAGGGAGATTACGTCGGCGCAGCGGCGGCTATCCAGCGGGCCAGCGAAGTCGGTGCACCTGATATTGTGCTGGCTGACCTGGGCGAGGCCCTGTATCGGCAGGGGCAGTCTGTTGAGCAGGTGGTGTCGGTGCTGCACAATGCCGAAGCCCTGGCGGCGCATGAAGCCCACCGCCTGTTGATGGTCCACACGCTGCTGCATCATTTGGGCGTTGGGC
This sequence comes from uncultured Anaerolineaceae bacterium, assembly GCA_964457835.1. GTDB lineage: Bacteria > Chloroflexota > Anaerolineae > Aggregatilineales > Phototrophicaceae > CAYWGJ01. Next base: position 23,913 of record CAYWGJ010000005.1, on the reverse strand, counting down.
CGCCGCCGGATACCCCGTTGATCGCTGCTGGGCGGCCCTATTGGGAAGCCGCAGCGCAGCGTTTCGCGCAGACCCCGTATGGGGCGGCGGTGGCGGCTGAACTGCACGTTTGGGATCAATGGCAGCAAAGCGCACCCGACTAAGTGTGCTCCCTGCGCCTGCTGAAGCGGACCGTATAGATCAAGGAGAGCAGCACGCATGTCAGTCTTCCGAATGAGTTTGCTTAGTGCAGCTTTTGGGATCGTGATTATCGTCGTGGGGTTTATCGCGGTCAGCCTGGAGCAGGCCGGCTATCGCGCGCCGTTGGACATTGACCCTGCGCCGTCTATGGAGCTGCTGCGTACTTACACCCCGTCCGCAACGTCACGCAACCTTTACTATCAATCCGCGGAACCTACCGAATCACTGGTGACTTACTACGATGCGCGTATTGTTGAGTTCTACGGCGCTGATCCGACGGACCCCGAACGCGAGCGCTGCCTCCGTCGCCCTGAGTTTGGTGATTTTGATAATTATGAAGAAGGAAACGGAATTCCGCCCTTTGAGGTGGTGTGTGTTTTCGACCGGGCTGGTTTGAATGGCTCACAGCTGACCAGGGTAAACATTCAACCCGGTGTGCTGGATACCGAAGCGGGTATCGACAATCGCGGTATCAGCTTTGTGACTCACGAACAGCTCTGGGAACCTTAAACGATGAGCATGCTGCCCACAGACTCGCAGTCCGACGCCTATGCAACTGAGGACCCGCCGCGCCGGCGCTGGGCTGGGCCGGTGGGTATCGTCGTGTCGATCTTGGCTGTGAGTTTGGCGCTCGTTGTCGGTTTGCAGATCATCAGCGTGCTGTACGCCGTGCTCTTTCCGCTTACGCCACCCGTGCCGCAGGCCGGGGTCAACTTGCTGGATCACAGCAGTGCGGCTTACGGCGTGGATGAGTGGCTGTATGGCACGCAGCAGGACCCATGTGAGGTACTGGCTTTTTACCAACAAGCGCAATCACAGGTGTCCTGCCGTGTGGCACCCGGGCAGTGTAATGCCGTGCTCCAACGCACGGACCCGCTGTCTCCCAGTGACAATATCGGGTCCTGTACGGGAGCCGTGTACTTCTCTGAATTCGCCATGTCATGGTCGGTGGTGATTGCGGGGGGCTACCGCGACGACTCGTCGCCTACGCAGTTTCGAGTCAGCCGCGAAGTGTATTGGCTGGGCGATATTCCCGACGCGGACGCACTGCAAGAGGCGCAGGGCCAGACAAACCCTTGACAACTCGTCGGCTGTGAATGTGTTAGCATGGGTCATAAGGGGTCAGTTGTGTGGCTGTTTTTGGGACTTGCCCGCTCGTAAGGTACACTTGGCCTCGTTGAATTACGCCTGTTGATCCGGTGCGTTTTCAGTCATAATGAGCAGGCAGTAAACACAATTGGCGCAGCATAAAACAGAGAATTGGGAGGTGTCGCCGTGGTCGTGAGCTTCAGGTCGCTCACACCGCGAGTCATTTGCCGTCAGGCGTGAGCGTGTAGACGTACTGAATGTCCCTTGAGCCTACATCCAGCCCATTATCCTGACGTGTAATCATGGAGCAAACGTGCACATGTTCAAAGCAGTTGACTCGCGTGTAGACATCCAAAGCATCGAGACGGAAATCCTGGACTTCTGGCGCAAACGCCGGGTGTTCGAGCGCACGATGGAAGAGCGCACGGACAAGCCGCGCTTTGTCACCTATGAAGGTCCGCCCACCGCCAACGGCAAGCCTGGCGTGCATCACGCGCTGGCCCGTGCCTTCAAGGACATCTTCCCGCGGTACAAGACCATGCGTGGCTATTATGTGCTGCGCAAAGGCGGCTGGGATACGCATGGCCTGCCGATTGAAATCGCCATGGAAAAAGAACTGGGCCTCGCTGATAAGCGTGAGATTGAAGACTATGGCATCGCGGCTTTTAACAAAAAATGCCGCGAGAGCGTCTTCCGTAACATCCTGGACTGGGAAAAATTCACCGAACGCATGGCCTACTGGACCGACCTGGACAATGCCTACGTCACGCTGACGAATGACTACATCGAGAGCGTGTGGTGGGTGCTTCAGCAGTTGTTCGAAAAAGGCCTGCTCTTCCGCGATTACAAGGTCGTCCCCTATGCCGCCGACTCCGGTACGCCGCTGAGCAGCCATGAGGTGTCGTTGGGCTACAAGACCGTGATGGACCCCAGCGTGTTCGTGCGTTTCCCGGTCAAGGACCAGCCCGGCCTCTACTTCTTGGCATGGACGACCACGCCTTGGACCCTACCAGGCAATGCGGGTCTGGCGGTCGGCCCGGATATCGACTACGTGCAGGTCGAAGGCCCGGCGGAAGACGGTGAAGGCACCGAACAGCTCATTCTGGCGGCGGAGCGCATGGCCTACGCGCTGAAAGACGCCGAACAGTACACGGTCGTCAAGCGTATGAAGGGCCGTGACCTGCTGGGGATGCACTACAATCCGCTCTACACTTTCATCCCGGTAGAGCAAGACTACGCTTTCGTCATCGCGGGTGATTTCGTCAGCACGGAAGACGGTACCGGCATCGTTCACATCGCGCCGGCTTTCGGTGCGGACGACATGATCGTGGGCCGCGAGCACAACCTGCCCGTCCTGATGACGGTCAACGACGGCGGTAAGTTCATCGACGCCGTGACACCTTTCCGCGGCCTGTGGTTCAAGGACGCGGACAAGCAGATTATCCGTGACCTGCGCAACCGGGGCTTGATGTACCGCTCAGAGCAGTATGAGCACAGCTACCCGCACAGTTGGCGCACGGGCATGCCGCTGATGTACGTTGCGCGCGAGACCTGGTACATCCGCACCACGGCGCTGAAGGACCGGCTGGTGGCGCTGAACCAGACGATTAACTGGGTGCCGGGCCACATCCGCGATGGGCGCTTCGGCAATTGGCTTGATGACCTCAAAGACTGGGCATTGGGCCGTGAGCGCTATTGGGCGACGCCGCTGCCTATCTGGGTGGATGACCAAACGGGTGAGATGATCTGTGTGGGCAGCCGCGCACAGCTCAGCGATTTGACAGGGCGTGACCTCAGCGAGCTGGAGCTGCACCGCCCGCACGTTGACGAGATCACCTTCCCGAATCCCAACGGTGGTGGTGGCATGATGCGTCGTGTGCCGGAAGTCATCGACGTGTGGTTCGACAGCGGCGCGATGCCCGTGGCGCAGTGGGGTTACCCGGTGAACAATCAAGCGGCCTTTGCGGACCAGTTCCCGGCGGACTATATCTGCGAGGCCATCGACCAGACGCGCGGCTGGTTCTACACCCTGCACGCCATCAGCAGCATGGTCTTTGACTCGGTGGCCTATAAGAACGTCATTTGCTTGGGGCATATCCTGGATGAAAAGGGCGAGAAGATGTCCAAGTCCAAGGGTAATGTGATTGACCCCTGGGAGGTAATGAACGAGCATGGTGCTGATGCTATGCGATGGTACATGTACACCGCTGGCCCGCCTGGCGAGTCGCGGCGCTTCTCGGTTGATCTGGTGGGTGAGGTGATTCGCAAGTTTTACAGTACGCTGTGGAATACCTACAGCTTCTTCACCACCTACGCCAGCGTCGATGGCTGGACGCCGCAAATGGTCGCGCCGCCGGTCGCGGAGCGTGACGCACTGGACCGCTGGGTGCTGGCAGAACTGAGCCAGTTAGTGCAGCAGGTGACAACAGCGTATGACAATTACGACGTGCCTGGTGCTACGCGCCCAGTGCAGGCTTTCGTTGAGGTGCTGAGCAACTGGTACGTGCGTCTGAGCCGTTCGCGTTTTTGGGGCACAGCACTGGACGACGACAAGCGCGCCGCCTATGCCACGCTCTACGACTGCCTGTTGACGGTCTCTAAACTGATCGCGCCGGCTATGCCGATGCTGGCGGACAAGCTGTACCGGGACCTGGTGCTGCCTGCTGATCCGAAAGCGCCGGAGAGCGTTCATCTAGCAGATTGGCCGGAGTTCAACGAGGCGGTGCGCGATCTGCCGCGCATTGAGCAGATGCGTGTGGTGCAGCGTCTGGTCAGCCTGGGACGGGCGGCCCGTGAAAGCGTTGGGATCGGCGTGCGGCAGCCGTTAGCGAAGGCACAGTTCCTCACCCGCAGCGCCAGCGAAGCTGAAGCCGTTGCTGCCTTAAGCGCGCTCATCACAGGTGAACTGAACGTCAAGGCAGTGGAATCGCTTGACTCGGCGGAGGGGCTGGTGTCTTACGCGCTCAACCCGCTGCCGCAGCTCCTGGGCAAGAAGTTTGGCAAGGACTTTCCCAAGGTGCAGAAAGCGCTGCGCGAAGGCAGCGCGGAAAACGTCATCGCCTGGGCGCAGGCACTGCTCAAAGGTGAAAACGTCATCTTGACATTGGGCGGTACCGACTACGAGGTCACCCCGGAAGAGGTCGAGGTCAAGCGCAGTGCGGCTGAGGGCTACGCTGTCGCGGAAGAGGCTGGATATCTGGCAGCGCTGGATGTCACACTGAGTCAGGACCTGCTGCGTGAAGGCCTGGCGCGTGAGGTCATCCGCCGCGTACAGATCACCCGCAAAGACGCCGGTTTTGAGATTAACGACCGCATTCACATTGTATACGAGGCCAGCGAAACTCTGGCGGCAGCTATCGTGCAGTTTGCCGACTACATTCAAGCCGAAACCCTGGCTGAATCGGTCGCAGCCGGTGAGACCAACGGCGATTATATCCGTGCCGAATTCCTGCCCAGTGAAGACCCCAAACAGGACACTTCAGTCAAGGGCGAGCGGCTGATTTTGGGCGTGCAGAAGGTGAACGCTGACGCCTAGGTGGCAGAAGGTATCGGCTGTTTTGCCGGGCTGGTGGTCGCAGGGATGTGGCAGCCAGCCCGGTTTTACGTTGCATACGATCATACAGTACTGCCCCGCTGTCCGATGATGTGTGGTTCTGGAGGATGAAGTGAGCAACGAGCATGTCGCACCGCTGCGTGCCCTGCTGCGTGAGGCACTGCCCCAAGACGCTCGTTTGGTGGTGGGGTCTCCAGATGTGTGGGTGAGTTGGGCGGTGACCCTGCGTGCCCAACCGCCTGCCTTCCCGGACCTATATGGGGGCGAGTTGGCTTTAGTGTCTATGGAGCTGCTGCGCGGCTATGACAGCCGTATTACCCTGCCTGAAGTTATCGCGCGTCTGGCCGATGCGGCGGTGTCGGGCCTAGCGGTCTTAGGCGAGGTCAGCCCGGCGGCGCTGCGTGCTGCGGAGGCGCAAGGTGTGGCTTTGGTGGTGCTGCCGGTGGGGACGTCATTGGCGACAGTGGAACGCAGCATCAACACCTTGATTGCAAATTACGCAGCACAGACTACCCAGCGCGCCCTGGATGTTCAGCGTGAGCTGACCCGGGCGGCGGCGGAAAACCACGGTATGCAGCGCTTGGTCATGCTGTTGGCGCGGGCTTTGGGGCGGCCCGTGTGCCTGCACGATGCGGTCGGGACACTGCTGGCTTACAGCCCCGGTGCGGACTGTGATGCTGAAGTCTTGCGCGCTTGGTTGGACACAGCGCTGCCCGATGAAGCGATCCAGCCTAGTACCTTGGGATTCACGGCGGCGCTGCGGGTGGAGCGTCAGGCCGCGGGGTATCTAAGCTTGTGTACGGATGCTGGCCTGGCCTCCCTGGATACTTTCGAGCGCTTGGTGCTGGGCTATGGGGCAGATGTCTGCGCGATGGAGCTTGCCAAGCATCGGGCGGTGGCCTCGGCGGTGGAGCAGGTGCGTGGCGACTGGGTGGGCATGTGGCTCAGCGGGGATGGCAGCGACGATGATCTCTTGGCTGACCGCGCCGTACAGGTCGGGTTTGATCCGCTGGCGGCCTATGTGGTCCTGCTAGTGCAGGCCCTGGACTCGCAAGGCACACCGCTTCGTTTAGCGCCCATGCTGCCACGCGCACGGGACATTTTGGCGCGATCGGCCCCTGGTGGTGCAGTGGGCGGCCATGGTGAGGGCTTAGTGCTGCTGCATCCGCTGACTGAACGCTTGACGCTGGATCGTGTGCAGACCTGGGCGCAAACACTGCGCACGGACCTGGCGCATGGGCTGCGTGATGCCGGGTTGGGTGTGGGTGTCAGCCGGGAAGTGCAGGGCCTTGCGGCACTGCGCGATGCCTACCGGGAAGCTCGCGACACGCTGAGTGTTGCCTATGCCTTGGGCGATTTCCAGCGCGTGACGTATTACGGTGATCTCAAACTATATCGGCTGCTGATGGCAGTCGGCACACAGGATGCTGCACCGCTGCTGAGCTTCTACACGGAGTCGCTGCGTCCCTTGGTGGCCCATGATGCGCGACGTGGTGGGGACCTAGTGCGCACGCTGCGTGGTTTCTTTGCTGCGCACGGCAACTTAGCACGGGCAGCGGTGGACTTGGACATTCACCGTAACACGCTGGTGTATCGCTTAGAACGCATCAGCGCGCTGACGGGCCTGGACCTAGACGACCCTGATGACCGGTTGATCTTGCATTTGGCATTAAAAGTGCAGCGGGTGCTGTCCGCCTTAGAACATCACGGGTAAGTGTGAGTTACAAAACGACATGTATATTTTCGTGTTAAAAAATGCTCGCATATCCCAAAATATCCCAAGCGATTTGTCCTGACGGCACGAACATTGTATGCTTAGCACATCGGTAAACCCAAAATATCCCAAACTTATCCCAAATGGACCAGGCATGGCGGCTGCACCTCAGCAATCAAAGCATCCAACGGGTGGACATCTTGCCAGCCGATCGCCCGGTCCTGGCAGTGTGGACGCGCCGTGACCGGGTGGCCTACTACTTGATGAGTACAGGCACGCCGCTGGGGGATGTCACCATCACGCTCCCGCCCCTAGATGTGCGCAGTGGGGATGGGTGGCGGGCTTTTCTTGATAGTTTGCGCGGCCCCAGCGGCGTGGGACTGCGGCAGGTGCAGTTAAACGGCGCGGTCCTACATCTCAGTGCCGACTGTAAAAGCTATGTGCTGCACCAGAACGAGGGTACTTTGCACTATCGCAGCGGTGATTCGGCTGAACAGCGGCTGTTGCTCAAGGATGCAGGCGCTTTGCGTGCATTAAACCTCAGCGCCGATGGGCAGCGGCTTTATGCTTTGGACGCGCAGAGCCGACTACATCGCTATGTGGGAGGTGTTCACAGTGGCATCAGCGATCTGAAACCCAGCGATGATGACTCGGCGTCGATCACGCAATTGTGCATAGCCCATGATGCGCAGGTGCTTTATGCGGCGGAAGAGCGGCGTGTGCTGCGGGTTAGCCCGGAGGGGAAGGTGCTCAAACGAGCCGCTGTGCCTCAGGTGATCCAGCGGATGGGCTGCTCAGCGGATGGGCGTTGGCTGCTCACGAGTGACTTGGATACGGGTGTGATACGGCTCTATGACGGTCTGACCTTGACACAGAGCCATCAGCGTTTTTCCATCGATCTACTGATGGAAGCACGTCAAATTCAGCTCATCGCCGACCTGCCGCCGATGACGGCTGCGGTCAGTGCGCTGGCGGTCAGCAACACACCGGAGGTCGTTGTAGCGATGTCCGGGGGGGTGTGTGTGGCGGGAACCGGTGCGATGTTGAATGTGCGCTCTACAACTCGGAACAATCCCACATGAAGCCGCACTTCGGGCAGCGCACTTTGCAGCTTAGCCGGAAGGTCTCGGTGCCGCATTGGGGGCACACGCTGGAGAGCGTGTAGTTGGGCGGTGGGGGGATGATACGCGGGGCATAACGCATCGGTGTCGCGGTGTCTTGAGGGGTTTCTGTTTCCGTGCCTTCAGCTTGATCGGCAGGGGTCATGACGATAGGCTCCTGTCAAATAAAAACGAGCATCGGCTTAACACGATGCCCGCGTCTATCTTTGAGGCGACGGTGGGAATCGAACCCACGATGAGGCTTTTGCAGAGCCTTGCCTTACCACTTGGCGACGTCGCCATGGTGCACAACAGTATAGCGAAAATTCCTGTGTCTGGCAAGACGGAATCCAGCGTATTCAGTGCGTGTTGTGTGTGTTGGGGCTGCGCTGTGCCCGGTACTCCGGGTTGCAGCGCAGCCGGTATTCTCGCTTAACCGTGGACCAGTTCGTCCTCCACTTCTTGCATCAGGCGCGCTTGACGCTCTTTGCTGGGAATGACAAATACTGGGCGCGGCGAGTGGCTCAGCACGCGGCTGGTGACACTGCCGAACAACCAGCGGCTGATGCCAGAACGCCCGTGCGTGGACATCACAATGGCGTCCACCTTACGCTGTGTGGCGATCTTGATGATCAGGTCAGCGGGTTCAGCGACTTCGACCTCGCAGTCTACGCTGAAATTGCCATCGGCCTTGATGCGGGCCGCGACATTCTCTAGGTATTCACGCCCCTGTGCCACGACGTGTTCTGGACCGTCGTGCCTGCTGCTATCATTTATCGTGGTGGCGACCAGGGCCGGGTCTGCGATGGGATAATAGCCTGTAGGCAGCACGTCGGGCAGGTCTACAGCGGCTACCAGCGTGATCTTACCATTGGGGGCACCGATGGCCTTAGCGTACTCTAGAGCTTCCTCAGCCAGTGAGGACCCGTCTAATGGGATCAAGAGGTGCTTTAACATGGGTCCATCTCCGTAAGTCTATTTGGAATCGAAAGAAAACAAACAACCTTGAGTCCATTGTCGCACACATTGCTGCGCGATTGGTCATTGACTCGGTGTGACGGATGTTATTTGCGTGGCGCGGTGATTTGTGTTTGTGCACGTTGAATGGCGGCACGGAGCTGCTGTTGAAAGGCACTGCTGTCAAACTGTGCCGCGTGGGCTTGCATGAAGTTAGGGTCGTAGGCAAATGGATCGAAGGCGTCCCATACGGCGGCCAAGCTGTCTACTGTAAGCGCGCTGAAGTGCTCACCACTGCGACCGGCAAGCACAGTATCCAGGGCACCGCCGCCGCCGTAGGCGATTACCGGACGCCCCGCGGCTTGCGATTGCACCGGTGTGATGCCGAAGTCCTCAAAGCCGGGGAACAGGAAGGCTTTGGCGCGTGCCATCAGATCGGGCAGTGCTTCATCCGGCACAAAGCCGAGAAACTCTACGGTAGGGCCAGCCATGGCCTTCAGCCGTTCCAGGTCACGCCCGCGACCGCCGATCTTCAGCGGCAGCTTCAGCCGGTTGGCCGCCTGCACGGCCAGGTCAATGCGCTTGTAGGGTACCAAACGCGACACGATCAGGTAATAATCGCCGATGGCGTCCGTGCGGGAAGCGGCGAAACGGGCGGTCTCCACCGGTGGGTAGATGATCTCTGAGTCGCGGTCGTAAAAGCGCCTCACGCGCTGTTGAATGTCAGTGGAAATGCTGATGAAGTGGTCCACGCGCTGGGCTGCGGCGTAGTCCCAGCGTTGCAGCGCACTGATGAGCGGGCGCAGGCCCAGCTCCACTGTGCGGCCCAAGCCTTCGCGTTCGACGTAGTGTTCGAACTGCCACACGTAGCGTGTGGGGGCTAGGCAGTAGCAGACGTGCAGCGTGTCGGCGTCATGCTGCACGCCATGGCAGAAGCCACTCTTGTTGCTCAAAACCACGTCGTATTCGCTGAGGTCCAGGCCCCCCCAGGCCATGGGATACAGCGGCAGGTAAGGCTGGTGATGCCGGTGGATGCCGGGCATTCGGTCCAGCCATAGTGTGCGGATGTCCCATTGGCGGTAGGCGGCGGGCATGGCATCGGGGGCATAGATGCTGGTGTAGATGGGGCTGTCGGGGTACATGCCGTGCAGGGTGTTCAGCACGTCTTCTGCGCCGCCGATCTGGTTGAGCCAATCGTGCACGAGCGCGAGCTTCACGGCTGGTCGTCTCCCATGGAAGCAATGCGGCGGTGGATGGGGGCGAAGCTGCGGCGGTGAACCCAGCAGGGGCCGTGTCTGTCCAAGGCGGCGTGGTGTTGGGGTGTGCCGTAGCCTTTGTGCTGACCGAAGCTGTAATCGGGATAGTCGGCGTCCAGGCTGCGCATGATGTCGTCGCGCCAGGTTTTAGCGAGGATGCTGGCTGCCGCGATGCTGAGTGCGTGTTGGTCGCCTTCTTTGATGTGTACTTGTGCGGCGTCGATGGGGCATTCGGGCCAGGTCATGGTGTCCAGCAGCAGACAGTCGGGCTGTGTCTGTGGTTGCATAGCGGCCAGCGCGCGGGTCATCGCCAGCTTGGTGGCCGGTAGGATACCGATCTGGTCGATTTCTGCCGCGCTAGCACTGCCGATACCCCAGGATACTGCCGTGGACTGAATGGCAGCGATGATCGTCTCGCGTTGGCGCGGTGTCATCTGTTTGCTGTCCCGCGCACCGCGCAGCCGTGCGGTAAGGGTATCATCGTAAGGCTGCGGCAGGCGGACCGCTGCTGCCGCGACTGGTCCGGCCCAGGCCCCGCGCCCGGCTTCGTCCAGACCGACGATAGCGCGGAAGCCGCGTGCTGCCTGGGCATGTTCGTAGTCGAGTCTAGCGGTCACCAGGGCGCGCTTTAGGGGCATACAGGCCTCGCTGCCAATTACGGCGGATCATCCAGATTTCGCGCAGCATGTTCAGCGAATCGCGCACCAGGCGCATCCGGCTGTCTGGGTCGAAGTACCAGGTGATGGGCACTTCACGTATCTTGTAGCCGCGCTTTTTCGCCACGAAGATCAGCTCCACATCGAAGCCGATGCCGTTCATCCGCTGCACGCCGAAGAGGTCCTCGGCGGCTTGCTGTTTGAAGAGCTTGAAACCGCACTGGGTGTCTTCGAAGCCGCGCACGGCGAAGAGCTTGATGAGCCAATTGTTCACGCGGCCCATCACATGACGGTATTCCGGCTCACCGATGCGGCGGGCACCTTGGCCTTCGCGCGTGCCGATCACTAGGTCGTACTCTTGAGTGTCAGCGAAGAACTGCGGCAGTTCGTCAATGGGCATGGACAGGTCAGCATCGCAGATGAATCGGTAGGCACCGCGCGCAGCCAGCATCCCGGCTTTGACTGCCAGCCCCTTACCGCGCGTTTCGACTTCGATCAAGCGGACGTAGGGGTGGGTTTCGCTGAAGTGGCGCGCCACTTCGACGGTGCGGTCGCTGCTGCCGTTCTCTACGATGAGGACTTCGGCGTCATAGCTTTGGTTTTCCAAGAAGGCGTCGATTTTCGCCAAAGTCGGCGGCAGGCGGTGTTCTTCGTTGTGCGCCGGTATGACGATTGACAGATAGGGCATAGGCCGTGTCTCTAGTGTGGGCTGTGCGTTGATGCGGGTTTGAGCACGTTTGTCGGGCTGCTGTGAGTTCATGGTTACGTTAATCGGCGTCCTGCGCCGGGGATAGGGCGCGTTCCAGGTCATCAATTGTGATGCGGCGGCTGTTTTGAATGGCCCGGCGCTTGTTCAGGGCGTTAGGCAGCATTCTTAAGCCAGCCAGCACGCCCCGCAGCCGCGCACGTGACGCTTCGCCGCGCCAAGAACGCAGTGCCTCGATGATGCTGCGTAGCTGTGTGCGCAGCACCTGCCGACCATGCCGCCGCCACAGTGCTTCTGGGTAGTTTTTTGCCAGCAGGATGATGCTGTTGCGCCCCGCATAATAGCTGGCCGTGACGCCGCCGCCAGTCGCTGAGAGGTGATGGTACACCACGGCTTGCGGGGTGTAAAGGCAGCGCCAGCCCGCCAACTGCGCCCGCCAGCCCAGGTCCATATCTTCCAGCAGGAAGAAGAAATCGTCATCCAGCAGGCCGACCTGTGCCAGCATGTCCGCACGGTAGATAGACGCGCCGCCGCAGGCACTGAAGACGTACTCTTCGCTGTCGTATTGGCCTACGTCCCGCTGCCACACGCCGCGATTACCCGCCTGCCCGTCCAGGGTGAAGTAGTCTCCGGCGGTGTGGATGTGGTCGCGTTGGTCAAAAAGCAGCATCTTGCTGGCGACCATGCCGACTTGCGGGTGGCGTTGGAAGGCATCAACAACTGCCGCTGCCCAGCCGGGATCAAGCTCGGTGTCGTTATTCAGCAGCGCGATGTAAGTGCCGTGTGCTGCCTGCATCCCGGCGTTACAGGCCCCGGTGAAGCCTCGGTTTTCTGGCAGCAAGATCAAGGTAACTTCTGGGTACTGGTCGCGTACATAAGCCTGTGAGCCGTCCTGTGAAGCGTTGTCCACTAGGATGATTTCTAGGGCGTCATAGCGCTGTGCCCGCAGCGACTCCAGGCAGGTTTCTAGGAAGTGCAGGCCGTTCCAATTGGGGATCACCACGGAAAGCAGCGCGGGCTGTGATGATGACAGCGATCGGGAGTTTTCAGGCATGAGCACGCGGCCTCGCGGGTGCACGTCAATTCATGGCAGCAGTGTAGCAGAAAATGCGACGTCAAACAGCCTACGCCTCTCCATTGGAGCCGTTAGCGGCTGTATCTTGATCGTCACGCGCGGCCCGTTTTTCCGCGTCGCGCTGCGCTTTTTCGGTGTCCCCCATGCCAGGATACCACTCATCAGCTAAGGCATCAGAATCTTTGGTGACGATGTTTCCCGCCAGGTCGCGGGCAATGTATTCCAGCATCTTGGGTTGTACCCAGGTGACCGTATCCACCTGGACAGCACGCGCCTTGGCGACCACGATGTAGTCGCGGGCGTCCTGCTGGGAGTGAATGCCGCCCGCGCCGATGATGGGCAGGTCCTGCCCGTAGTGGCGGGTCAACTGCCCGACTAAGCGCAACGCAATGGGTTTGATGAGGGGGCCGTAGATGCGCCCGCGCACGAGTGCGCCGCTGTGTGGATCGCGGGCAGTCCCGCGTGGTGGAGCCGCCACGACTAATGCCCCGGCCTCGGCTTCGATCACGGCTTCGGCGATTTCGACGGCAGTCAGCAAGGGCAGGCGCACTAGCAGCGGCTTTTCGCTGTTTTGTGCGGCCGCCCGCACCAGGGTCTGGGCTTGCCGCCAGTCGATGTCATCGTCCAGGCCCAACTCCACACCAGCGACAGTCTGCGCCTCATCAATCATCCGCATAGCCCGGCGGATTTCGTCGGTGTCGGTGGCGATGAGGTGCAGAATGATGGGCACCGGCAGCAGGGACCACAGTTCACGGTAGCGTTTGAGTACCGCGCTGAGGCCGGGATTGGGCAGACCGGTATGCACCAGCACGCCGCCATCCAGTGACACCACTCGCACGCTGCGGGCTGGTTTGCGCGGCTTCATACTGACTGGGTTGGTGACGATGGCTCCCAGCTTGCCGAACTCCACTGTGTCTCGATAGGCGTCCCCAAAGCCGAAGGTACCCGCGGCTGGCATGGCCCCGGCCTTGACGATCAGCGGTGCGCGCTTGTCTGCACGGGTCAGCTCGATTTCGCCGCGTTCGTTCTCCGGATTAGCGGACTGGGCGTTGTCTGGATGTTCACTCATTAGAATTTCACCTGTGTGAGGTCATAGGCAGGGCCATCCTGACAGACGAGTGCGGGGCCGTCGATCGTTTCGATCATACAAGCTTGGCAGGCCCCTGCACCACAGGGCAACACGGACTGGAAGGCGGCAAACACGTAGTTTTTCGGGAGCTGTGGCCGCAGCTCGCGTAGGCGTGTTAGGGCATCGTAGAAGCGGCGTAGTTCGTCGTCCAGCGCGGTGACTACGAAAATCTGGTCCGCCCAGCCGATACTGGTAATTTGGTTAGGCCACACAAAGTCGTCGTCACCGTGGATGATCTCGATTTCCGGGGCCAGGTGCTGCGTGTCGTAGTCAACAGCGGACCCGGCCAGCACCAGCGTCAGGCTGACGTTGTTACCCAGTAACCAGGGGATCGTCATCAGCAGAGGGGTGGGCACCGTGTTATAGGCGGCCAGCATGACGGTGCGCAGCGTGCGGCGAAAGCGATAGGGGCGGCCAATGGGACCGTGCACGGCCATTACGTCACCCGGATGATACACCTCGTTGATCGGGCGTTCGACGATCAACATGTTGTCTAACAAATTGACCGGCCACCATCGGCTGCGCAGGTAAGGGTCCCAACCCTGTTGATCGCGGCGCACAAGCAGCGACTGCCCCGGCTTCATCTGGTTCAGTGGTGGGTCTACGGCCAGGTGGATGTGTTGGTATTGGTTGTTGATTTTCTCGATCTGTTGGATAATAGTGTCGGTTTCGTTCATCACCGGGTTGGCTTTCTGATCGCAAGTGTGATGATGTATCTTAACCAGCATTATCCCACAGATTGCGTGCTTTGACACCCGGTGCACGCAAGGACAAGCTGCACACGTGCACGAACGGGAGGCAAGTCGTATGGGTATGGACCTGGAACGCGCAGTAGCGGCGCTTTACGAGGATGAATCGCTGACTGATGAGCTGGACGACACTGCCGCCTCGGCGCTGCTGCGTTGGGCGTCAGGGTATTTGAACCTGTTGGTGGGGCGCTACACACAGCGTGCTGAGTTCGAGGCGGCGTTTAAGGTGCTGCGCGTCTTTACCAAGCGTGTGAATCGTTTAGTGGGGCGCAATGCACAGCTTGACACTGATGCCGTACATCAGCAGCTCATCAAGCTGGCCGAGGCCGCTGCGGAGCTAGGGACGGCTGTGCCGGAGGCGCGTCTTGCGGCCTATTTACAAGCCCGTGAGGCTTTGTCGGTCACAGAAGCCATCACCATGCTTACCGACTGGCTGAACCCGCATGAAGGCAGCAGTGAGCATGACACACCGACACGCCCAGTGCGCGGTGCAGACAGCCTCGCAACGCTGCCCCCAGGTCCGGACGCCTTCCACGATGCCCCCACCCGGCCTGTACGCTGGGGTGATGACGAGTCCACTGACGCCGCAAACTCACCCGAAAGTGATTCCTAACGATGTCCAAAAATTCCAAAAGTAGCAATACCAACCCGCTGGTCGCGTTGGCTGTCGTGATCGTCGTGGCGCTGGCGGCGCTGCTGACTCAGATCACCGGCATTGATTTTTTGAGCTTGATCGACGGCGGCACGCCTTCACCGACGGCCACGGCTGTGCTCTCCGTGCCGGGCGATCCCGGTGCCGTAACACCCATCGCGCTGGAGAACGGTTTCGGCGCTGAGAAGGGTTTCTGGCAGGTGTACTTCACCAACCCGCCAGGCAGCGGTGAGTCGATCCCTACTGACGGGGGCGTAGATGAACCCCTGGCGACTGCGATCAACAACGCTAGCCGCACTCTGGACATCGCAGCCTTTGAGTTCAACAACGCTGCCCTTACCCAGGCTGTATTGAATGCCCATCAACGTGGGGTACGGGTGCGTATGGTCGCGGATAACGAACACACGGTTGAAGAAGACGACTCCACCATCAGCCAACTAGAGCGCGCGGGCATCCCGGTCGTGTACGACGAACGCAGCGCCTTGATGCACAACAAGATCATGATTATCGACAGCAGCACCGTGTGGATGGGGTCCACCAACTGGACTATGAATGGCGTCTACCGCAATAACAACAACCTGTTGGGGATGCGTTCACAGCGCGCGGTGGAGACTTATCAAGCGGAGTTTGATGAGATGTTTGGCGGCACCTTTGGTGGGCGCGGTTCACAGCCCAACAATGCCGCGTTCGTGCAAGACGGCATCCCGATGCGCGTGTTAATGTCCCCGGAGGATGAAGTGGTAGACGCCATCACCAGCGAGATCGTGGGCGCAGATGAGACGGTACAGTTCATGGCCTTTTCGTTCACGTTGGACGAAATTGGTGATGCGATGCTTTTTGCTGCTAGTGAAGGGGTGACAGTCCAAGGGGTCTTTGAGGTGCGCGGCAGCGAGACCGAATTCAGTGAGATGCCGCGCTTGCTGTGTGCCGGGCTGGACATGCGTCAGGATGGCAACCCGCGCACGATGCATCACAAGGTCATCGTTATCGATGGCGATACGGTCATCACCGGTTCGTTTAACTTCTCTGCCAATGCTACCGACAGCAACGATGAGAACATGGTCATCATCTATGACCCGGATTTAGCGGCGCAGTACTTGGCGGAATTCGAGCGGGTGCGTTCGATCGCGCGCGTGCCGGACGACATCACCTGCCCCTAACGCTGCCTCTCAAGTCGATTCCGGCTGCTGTGCGATCCAAGCGTGTGCTTTGTGCAGCCAGTCGGGGTCGGCCTCATTGATGTCAGCCACAAAGCACAACGCCCGCCGTGCGATCACGGCGTCCACGTCTTCGGAGTCGTCAGCTCCGTTGGCATAGGCCGCCAGCAGATAAGGCGCGGTGCGGCCATCCCCCAGCCCGGCTAACAGCGACGCACCGGCAGAGATACGTAGTTCGGCGTTGCCCTTTTCGTTCGCCAACGATAAGAAATCGGCGGTGGTCGCCCAGCCTGGCATGTCGTCCATGGATGCCGCTAGAGACTGTGCATAGGTCAGGTTCCAGGCGGCCAGTACCTGCACGCTTTCGTCCACGATCTGACGCATCACTTGAATAACTTCGGCGCTGTGAGGGTGCGTCTGACGCTGCGCCATAGCGTCACTGAGGGTCAGCACTTCCGCCTCAGTGATTTTGACGCCGCGTTCGGCCATGAGTCGTTTGAATTGGCGCAGCAGGATGGCGAACAGCTCTTGAGGTGTCCAGGACGCAGCGTTGTCAGCGCGGTTATGAGGTGGCATAGTCTGTCCTCCTAGGGTATCTTGCAGACGTCTTCGCAGTCGGCGTCAGCGGCCTGCGCGTCCAGGTCCACGCCCAGCAGGCGGTTGATGCGGTAGCGGTGGCGGGCGATGAAGCGGTAGAGACGCGGCCCCAGCCAATCGCCGATGACGGGTAGGTGCAGCAGTGCCCATAGCGGCCAGCCCAGTGGCAGGTCCTTGAGCATCCGGCGGGTGCCTTGGAACCCGGCATAGAGCTGGTCATTGTCCGCGATGACGTGTATCTCGCCCATGGCAGTCGCATGGTCTAATGTGGGGGCGGCAGCGGAAACCGCACTGCGGTCGTGCAGGTCAATGAACTGCACTCGCTTGAACCAGTCCAGCGCGGTGACCAGGCGGCGGGTGGTGTTGCAGATCACGCAGCGACCGTCAAAGATCGCGATGGTGGGCCTGCGCGATGTTTTCGTGAGCATATGCCTGTTGTCCTATGGTCTACCAACACAATCACACTCTGGTATAAGATTATAGGACGTTTCTTAGAGGCGTGTAGGCTGTGGCACACGATGCCGCAGTTCTCACCACAGGCTTATGTGTTGGGCTTATTTGGTATACATGCCGTGTATGATGGAGGTGCTGCACTGTGCTGAAACCTTTTCGACGTGTGCTGTTCTGGATCGGCTTAGTGTTGGCCGGGGCGCTCATCGCCCTCACGCTCAGCTCCCAGGGCTTTTGGAACGTGCTGATGGGTAACGTTGGCGTTACTTACAGCATCGACAGTTTGCTGACCAGCGTGCAAGACTTGGCGCAGTTGACCTCAACGCGCTTTGTCTACGACGTGGAGGTCACGGTGGCGCGCGACCTGCCCGCATCCCTGGCCCCGGCCTTTGGTGAAGAGATCACGATGCAGGCGGTGGGCTTCGTTAATGCTGGTGTGGACCTTGATACGCTCACCGAGTCGGATATCACGGTCAATGGCGATACCCTGGTGATTAACCTGCCCGCGCCTGCGCTGCTGGACTGCTTCTTCAATGAGTCCGAGTCAGTTGTCATTGGGGAACGGCGGGCTATTTTTGCCAATTACCCGCAGGACATCCAGATATTGGCACGTCAGGCGGCACTGATCGATTTCCGCGACAGCGCTTTGGAAGATGGTATCTTGGACGAGGCGCGTCTACAGTCTACCCTTGTTGTTGAGAACTTCGTGCGTGCTGCTGCCGGGGGGCGCTTTGACGAGGTCATCGTCAGCACGCGCCCTGTCGATCCCACCGCACCCTATCCTGAAAGTTGTGAGTGATCCCATGATGGACTGGAGCCATACTGCCCTCGTTTTTCCCGGTCAGGGATCGCAGCAGGTAGGTATGGGCAAGGACTTCGCCCAAGCCTATTCCGCTGCTCGCCGAGTGTTTGAAGAAGCGGACGAACTGTTGGGCCGTAAGCTGAGCGCTCTGTGCTTTGATGGTCCGGAAGACGCGCTCAACCGCACTGACATCACCCAGCCCGCGCTTTTCGTCAGCAGTATTGCAATGCTGCGCGCCTTGGAGTCGGTAGTGGGCGTACCGGTGACGCCGATGGCTGCTGCCGGACACAGCTTGGGCGAATTTACCGCGCTGACCGTCGCCGGGGCACTGCCCTTTGCGGAGGCACTGCGTTTGGTGGCTCAGCGTGGGCAGCTCATGGCGCAGGCTGGCGAAACACATCCGGGCGCGATGGCGGCCATCTTGGGCTTGGACGCTGACAAGGTGCATGAGGTCTGTGTGCAAGCGGCAAAACAGAGCGGGCGCGCCTTGGTCGTCGCTAACGATAACTGCCCCGGTCAGACCGTCATCAGCGGTGATGCGTCAGCGCTGGACCTTGGGCTAACCTTGGCAGCACAGGCGGGTGCGCGGAAGACGGTCAAGCTGGCGGTGAGCGTGGCAGCGCATTCCCCGCTGATGGAGTCGGCAGCGCAGGCATTGCGGCGTACCCTGGATGATACCGCGTTTCGCCCGCCGCGCATCCTAGTGTATGGCAATGTCAGCGCAGCCCCGCTTACTGACGAGTTGACTATCCGTGAGGAGCTGAATAATCAGCTTACGCAGTCCGTGCGCTGGACGGAGTCGGTGCAGGGGATGATTGCAGCCGGTGCCACCACTTTTGTCGAAGTCGGTGTGGGGAAGGTACTTACTGGGCTGCTGCGCCGCATTGACCGCAAGCCGCGCGGCGTGGCACTCGACAGCGTGGCGGCGCTCAGGGTGCTGCTGGACGAGGCGTGAGTCCGCACTGGCCGTGCCTGGCGCGGGTCGGGTACAATACGCGCCGTTCGCTTTTGTGGAGGAGGGCACCGCGATGAGCCTGCTGGAATACCTGCGGGTGCTCATACAGCGCGGCTGGATTATGCTGCTGTGTGCGCTGCTGGCTGCCGCTACGATGTTTGTTTACAGCAGCCGTCA
Source organism: uncultured Anaerolineaceae bacterium (assembly GCA_964457835.1). Classification (GTDB taxonomy): domain Bacteria; phylum Chloroflexota; class Anaerolineae; order Aggregatilineales; family Phototrophicaceae; genus CAYWGJ01. The sequence continues at coordinate 4,959 of CAYWGJ010000005.1, read as the reverse complement.
GCCGGTGACCTACCGCGCCACACAGCTCATGATCGTGCAGCCGCAGCGCGCGGACTTGGGGATGAGCCAGGCCAACCGCGCGCTCATCAATGCTTACGTCGTGTACCTGAACAGCAGCAGCGTAGCCCAGGATGTTGCGCAGGCACTGGGCATGGATGTCTCCGGTGCGGAACTCAAAGGCCGGGCGGAGATCGGTGCGCTGCCTGATCGGTCGCTCATCGAGATCAACGTCAACGACACCGACGGCGAGAACGCCAACCGAGTCGCCTTTGAATGGGGCCAGCAGTTGATCCGCTATCGACAACAGCTCAATGACGGCCTGCCCGCTGACGCGCACGTTAACGTCAGCGCCCAGGACTTCCCGACCTATGTGCAGTATCGCCCGCGGACAGCGGTCAATATGGTGTTGGGCGGGCTGGGGGGGCTGCTGCTGGGCGGCGTGATCGCCTTCAGCCTGGAATACCGCCGCAGCCGCGTGATCCGCCTGCGGGAAGACCTGGAGTCTGTGCTGGGTGATGCCCCCCTGGGGGTTATTCCCGCTGCATCCCGTTGACATGAACACAGGAGCTACATGCCTATGTCCAGCATTGACCTGATTACTTTGACCGACCCGCGCTCGCCTGCTGCTGAAGCCTATCGCACCCTGCGCACGAACCTGATGTTCAGCAGCGCGGAAAAATCGGTGCATACGCTGGTGGTAGCTTCGGCAGCGAATGCGGATGATAAGAGCCAGGCTGCGGCGAACTTGGCCGTGACCTTCGCGCAGAGTGGGCACAAAACGCTGCTCGTGGATGCTGACCTGCGCCGCCCGGCTCAACATGAGCTGTGGCAGGTGGACAATGCACGCGGCCTGTCTACGATGTTTGTGGAAGATACCGCCCTGTCATCCCCGCCGCTGAGCGATGTGCCGGTGGACAAGCTCAGTCTGCTGCCTGCCGGACCGACCCCAGCCAATCCCGCCGACCTGTTGGTGAGCCAGCGGATGAGCGAGATTATCGGCCTGCTGAAAGCCCGTGCGGAGTACATTCTCTTCGACCTGCCGCCGGTGTTGGCCGTCACGGATGCGGCGCTGCTGGGCGCTCAGACTGACGGCGTGCTGTTGGTGGTGCGGGCAGGCAGTACGCGCCGTGACCATGTGCAGCGCGCACAGCAGGCCCTGGAGCGTGTCAGTGTGCGTGTGTTGGGCGCGGTGCTGACTCATGCGCAGCGCGAACGAGGCAGCCAATACGCTTAGTGCAAGCCCGATGAGCAGACGAAAGGCCGTCCCATGCCTGGTGAAACGCCGTCAAGCCCGCCCTCCGGTCTGGATGCCGTCACCTTGAACTTTCTCAATGAGGACTGCGCACGCATGATGGCGCTGTACGCGGACGCGATGAACAGCATTCAGAGCGTGTTTAACTTCTACCTGACCTTTGTGTCGGCAGTGGTGGGTGGTGTGATCCTCATCGTGCAGACGGATGGCTCGCTGCTGCTGTTGGTGGGATTGCTTTTCTTCGCGGCGCTGGTGGGCACGGTGTATTTGTCGGCGCTTTCAGGGCGCTATGGCCGTGCGGAGCGCTATGCCTATGCCGTGGACACTATCCGCCGCTACTTGATCGAGATGCAGGGGGTGCAGGTGCCGCCGCTGTATGATTCGTTCATGGCCGGGCAGCAGCGCGCGCCTCAAGGCCCACTGGCCCACGTGTATTTGTTGTTTCCCACGGGAACCTATGCGCTGTTTATCGGCAGCATGAACAGCTTATCGTTGTCAATTGTGACCTGGCTGCTGCTGGTCTTAGCGGGGACGACATTCGGGCAGGCCCTGGCAGCGGGTCTGTTGGTCTTTGTGCTGACGCTGAGCGTCGCCAATGTGTACTCGCACCTGGTGATTGACCGCTTCGGCGCGCGTGTGGACATCTATCAGTGGGGTGACCTGCCCGCCTGGGCCGCAGCGCGTTGAGGGCGCGTAGGCAGGTCACCGCTTGAAATGCGCGGACTCTTCCCGCACAATATGCTCCGCTGGACCTGGCTCAACGGCGGCACACGAGGAGTAAAGCGGCGATGAAGGCATTGATTCTCAGCGGGGGGAAAGGCACACGCCTGCGCCCCTTTACGTTTACCCAAGCGAAACAGCTCATCCCTGTGGCGAACAAGCCGGTGTTGGTGCGCGTCATTGAGGCCGTGCGTGATGCCGGGATCACCGAGGTTGGCGTGATCGTCGGGCACACGGAACCAGACATCCGCGAGGCACTGGGTGACGGCTCGAAGTGGGGTGTGGAGCTGACCTTCATTCGCCAGGATGCCCCGCGTGGCCTAGCCCATGCGGTGATGGTGGCACAAGCATTCATCGGTCAGGACCGCTTCGTGATGTTCTTGGGTGATAACGTGATCCAGGGCGGCATTCACAGTTTGATCCGCGATTTCGCCTCACACAAGGACTGGAACGGGCAGGTCGTGCTCAAGCAGGTGGATGACCCGCGCAGTTTCGGTGTAGCGGTGCTCAAGCCGGACGGTGGCATCGAGCGCTTGGTCGAGAAGCCCCAGGACCCGCCCAGTGACCTCGCATTGGTCGGTATCTACATGTTTGACCATCACGTCTTTGAAGCCGTGCACGCGATTGAGCCGTCAACGCGTGGCGAATACGAGATTACCGACGCGATCCAGTGGCTGGTGGACCAGGGGCACCGTATCTACGCGCATGTACACGCGGGCTGGTGGATCGACACCGGCAAGTCCACGGATATGCTGGAAGCCAACAGCTATGTCCTGGAAGAGCTGACGCCCAGCATCGCACCGGATGCTGAAATCGTGAACTCTGAGGTGGACGCGCGTGTGACCGTGGAGGCGGGTGCGCGGATTATCAACAGCGTGGTACGCGGTCCTACGATTATCGGTGCACATACCGTGATCGAAAACAGCTTTGTGGGGCCGTTCACCAGTATTTATCATCATGTCACGGTGAAGCACTGCGAGATCGAGCGCAGCATCGTGCTTGAAAACAGTACCCTTAGTGACCTGGACAAGCGCCTGGTGGACAGCCTCATCGGGCGTGATGTGACGCTCACTGCCGACAAACGCCAGCCGCGCGTGCGTGCGCTCAAGATGAACCTGGGCGATCACAGCACGGTGTGGATTGACTGACACCTTGATTATTCGACCCTACGGACGAAAGCCGGACTATGACCTCAGCTATTGAACTCGTCGTCATCGACCTGGATGGCACCCTGCTAGACAGCAATCACCGTATGAGCGACCGCACCGAGACCGTGCTTAAACAAGTGATGGCGCAGGGTGTGAAAGTCGTGATTGCTACGGGCAAGACCCACGCCTCCGCCGTGGATGTTATCAAGCGCCTGAACTTGGACACACCCGGCATCTACAATCAGGGGCTGGTGGTGGTGTACCCCGATGGGCGCGCCAACAGCCTGCACAGCTTGGACCCGGACCTGGTCCGGCGTGTGGTGACCTTTGCCGAAGACCGGGGCTTTGTGGTGGTGGCTTACAGTTTGTCTCGACTCTTGACGCGCAGTGAAAGCCGCGATGCCCGCGAACTGAGCGAGCACTACCATGAACCGATGCCGGAAGAGGTCGGGCCATTGCAAAACCTGCTGGAAGACATACCGATCAACAAGCTGCTGCTGATCCGACGGTTTCAGGCGCGCAAGGTGAAGGCGCTGCGCTGGCAGCTCAACAGCCAGTTAGACGGCAAGGCGCGTCTAGTGCAAGCTCTGGATGACATGCTGGAGGTGCTGCCGCCGAAAGCCTCCAAGGGGGCGGCACTGCGTGGTCTGCTGCATGAGCTGGGCATCCCGCCGGAGCGAGTGCTGGCTATCGGTGACGGCGAAAACGACATTGAGATGATCCAGCTTGCCGGTTACGGCGTAGCGATGGGCAACGCGGCGGCTTCACTGAAAGAGACTGCCGATTACGTGGTCAGCAGCAATGACGCGGATGGTGTCGCGGAAGCCATGGAACGCTTTGTGCTGAAGCCGACTGTTGATGCGGAGAATGCGACTGAATCCCCAGCGCAAGACAGCGTATCGAGCGAGCCAACTGAACAGGCTGCCGATGCTGCGGCGTCCAACGAGGAAGCATCCGAAGAAGCACCCGGCAAAGTGTCGGATGAAACGACGGAGGGCGAAAGCGCATGAAGAACATCCTGGTGACGGGGGCCGCCGGTTTCATCGGCAGTGCCTTTGCGCGCTACATGGTGAATCGCTACCCGGATTACACGGTCGTTGTCTATGACAAACTGACCTATGCCGGCAACCTGGACAATCTGCTGCCCATCCAGGACGCGCCCAACTATCGTTTTGTCCAAGGCGACATTGCCGACCACGATGCGGTGCGCGGCGCGCTGCAAACGCACGACATCGATACCGTCGTCAACTTCGCGGCGGAAAGCCACGTTGACCGCAGCATCCTAGACCCGGATGCCTTCATCAAGACCGATGTGGTGGGCGTTTATGTGCTGTTAGACGAGGGCCGCAAGCATGGCATTGGGCGCTTCTTGCAGGTCTCCACGGATGAGGTGTACGGGGATGTGGAGACCGGCCTCAGCGTGGAGGATGACCCCTTTTTGCCCAACAGCCCCTACGCGGCCAGCAAAGCCAGTGGTGAGCTGATGCTGCGTTCCTATCACGTCACCCACGGCATGGACACGGTGATTACGCGCGGTAGCAATACCTTCGGGCCATATCAATACCCGGAGAAGCTGCTGCCCTTCTTCATCACCGAAGCTGCGGACGACCGCCCGCTGCCGCTCTACGGTGACGGCATGCAGGTGCGTGACTGGCTCTACGTGGCGGATCACGTCACTGGCATTGATGTGGCGCTGCATCGCGGGGTGTCCGGGCAGGCGTATAACATCGCAGGCGAAAACCAACAGCACAATATTGACGTGGTGCGCGCTATGCTTGACCTGCTGGGCAAGCCGCATGACCTCATCAAACATGTGCCGGACCGTGAAGGGCATGACCG
>CAYWGJ010000004.1:31631-130153 GCA_964457835.1 uncultured Anaerolineaceae bacterium | reverse complement strand
GAGCGGCGCTATCACCGTGACAAACTCACTGTCCACTAAATGCGGGTCAGTTCAACCTAGGCTAACTGGTTGGCTCGCCAGCCAGAACTCGTGTTAGAATAAGCGTAGTCACTTTGGTGTCCAGCTTTTGGGGGTCACTACGCTATTCTCCTAATGTGCAATAGCCTCTTTGGTATACTTAATCAGTTACAAAAGCAATTGTCTCAGTAATCGCTTCTAAAAAATGGATGGTCAGCACTAGGAAGAACACAGTCAGATCAAAATTAAACCGAGCTTAACCAGGATTTAGCACAGGTCGTCTACATTCTCTGTCAGTAGGCGGTTTTACCGTATACTGCTCACTGTTCTCTTCATCTCAAAGGAGCGTATCTGCCCATGAAAACTTTCGCCTTGGTACTTGTTGTGCTGGCTGCGCTGATGAGCCTGCCCGCAACCGCTCAGGATGGCGTCACCCTGACCTATTACACCGTTCAGCCCGAAGCAACCGAGGCGCCGTTGGTGGAAACCTGCGCGTCGGAGCTGGGTATCGACGTCAACGTGAGCTTCGTTGAAGGCGGCGTCAACGGCCTGATGACCGAGCTGCGTGCACTCAACACCGCGGGTCAGATGCCGGACGTGTTCTGGATGAGTTCGGGCTTCGTGGACGAATTCGCGTTGGATGGCCTGCTGCTGAACTTGCAGCCCTTCATCGATCAGGACATCATGCCCCAGGCGGAAGACTACTTCACCAGCGCCTTTGACGCCGGTCGTTTCCCTGACAAAGTTGAAGGGGACCTGTACGCCTTCCCTAACCACTTCGTCGAAACGGTGCTGTACTACAACGTTGACGCCTTTGACGCCGCTGGCCTGGACTACCCGACCGCTGAATGGACCTGGGACGACTTCCGCGCTGCTGCCAAAGCGCTCACCATCGACGAAAACGCTGATGGCCTGGTTGAGCAGTATGGTTACTACTTCTTTGGGCGTTACGCGCACATCGAAGCCTGGGTGTATCAGAACAATGGGAGCTGGCTGACCGCCGACAAGCGTGCCTTTGAAGCCACCCCCGAGGCCATCGAAACCATCACCTTCCTGACCAGCCTGACCGCTGATGGCCTGGCACCCACCCCGGCTGAAGTCGAAGGCCTGCCCAACCCCTTCAGCAGCGGCTTGGCTGCGATGTGGGTGGATGGCTCGTGGGGTATCGACAGCCTGCGTGCGGACGCTGCCTTCACCTTTGCTGTGGCCCCCATCCCCCGTGGCCCGCAGTGGGTGGAAGACACCGCCCACGGCTGGAGCGACATGACCTCCATCAGCGCCAATACCGAGCACCCTGAAGAATCCTGGGCGCTGGTGAACTGCTTGACTGGCCCCAACCGCACCGCCGAGCTGACCGAAGCGGGTAAAATTCCCATCTACCGCCCCGTGGCCGAAAGCGAAGCCTGGCTGGAGGCCGACCTGCTGCCGACTAACAAGAGCTTCCTGCTGGAGTGGGCGGAATACATCGGCCCGAACGCCTTTACCCCCGGCTGGGGCGAGTGGCGCGGTTACGTTGATGGTGCTGGTTTGCAGGGTCAGTTGGACGCGATTTTCAACGGCAATATCAGCGTTGAAGATGGCATCGCGGGTGCCGCTGAAACGGCAAACAGCGTGCTTGCGCGCTTCTACGACGCTGAATAATCCTGTCCACCACTCGTTAGTGATCGGGCGCACCGTGTGTGCGCCCGATGAATTAGCCCCCTTGGAACCCCATGCGCTATCATAAAATCACTCCCTATATGTTCATCTTGCCCATGCTGCTAGGTTTGATCCTGTTTCGCTTTGGGCCGATCATCGCCTCTTTCCTCATCAGCTTTACGGAGTGGCGCGGCACCGCACCGCCCCAGTTCATCGGGTTGGACAACTACATCGAAATGTTCAACTCCGATGTTTTTTGGCTGGTGATGGGCAACACGTTTGAGTTTGCCTTGATGTACGTGCCCAGCGTGATGCTCCTTGGGCTGGGGCTGGCGCTGCTGGTCAACCAGAAACTGAAGGGCATTGCCTTTTACCGAGGTCTGTTCTACTTGCCTGCGATCACCTCCATGGTGGCGGTGGCGCTGGTGTGGAATTGGATCTTCACCTCACGCTACGGCATCCTCAACCATGTATTGCGCACCTACTTGGGGGTCAGCAGCCCGCCCAACTGGTTAAGCGATCAAAACACGGTGCTGTTGGTGCTGGTGATTGTGTCTGTGTGGAAGTCGGCGGGCTTCCCAATGATGATTTATCTGGCCGGGTTGAAAGGTATACCCGGATACCTGTATGAAGCTGCGCGTATTGACGGTGCCAATGCCTGGCAGCAGTTCCGTTACATCACGCTGCCCATGCTCACCCCGGTGACGTTCTTCGTGCTCATCATCACACTGTTTGACGCTTTCGGTACGTTTGAGGTGACGTATGCAATCACGAAAGGCAACCCGCTGCACCATTCATCCACACTACCCTACTACATTTATAACAACGCCTTCAACTTTTTCCGGTACGGCTTCTCATCTGCCCTAGCCTACGTGTTAATGGTGATCGTGTTGATCCTGACCCTGCTTAATTTCCGCTTCCGCAGCCGATGGGTGGTGCAAGATGTCTACTAGCCCGCAGGTTGAAACTTCACGCGCAGTACCCGCCGAAACGCCGCCGTCAGCTTACACACAGCAGCGTACACAGTCACAGCTTAAGCGACTTCTGCGCCGCCTGCCCCGCTTGACGCTGAATTACGCCTTCCTCACCTTGGTGGCCCTGCTAATGGCCTTTCCTTTCATCTGGATGGTCTCCACGACGTTTAAGTCTCAAGGCGCTATCTTCGTTCTGCCTCCGCAGATTCTGCCCGATAAGCTGTTTCAGCCGGACATGTTCAGCACCTATGAGCAGCTCTTCGCCGAGCACAACTTCACGCGCTACACCTATAACAGCTTCTATGTAGCGGCCCTAGCGTCAATCGGCCAGCTCATCACCAGCTCCCTGGCAGGGTTTGCCTTCGCCCGCTTGGAGTTCCGTGGTAAGAACGTGCTTTTTGGCCTGCTGCTGGCTACAGCAATTATTCCACTGGAAGTGACCATCATTCCGGAGTTTCTTCTAGCACTGCGCGTGTTTGAACCGCTGGCGAACCTGTTTAACGGCCAGTGGATGGACACCTTCAACCCCTTGATCGTGCCGTCATTTTTCGTGGGAACCACCGGAACCTTCTTGCTGCGCGAATTCTTCCGCAACATCCCGCGCGAACTCGAAGAAGCGGCGGTCATTGACGGCGCGACGGTGTTTCAGATTTACCGGCGCGTGTACCTACCGCTGTCTTTGCCGGCTATGACGACTTTGTTCTTGCTAGCCTTCATCGCTAACTGGAATGCCCTGCTGCGTCCAGTGATCTACATTGATAACCCGGACCTGCGCACCCTGCCCCTAGGTTTGACGACCTTTCAAGGGCAATACACCTCACAGTGGGACCTGCTGCTGACCGGTTCAGTGGTGACGATTATTCCCCTGATTGTGGTGTACATCTTTGCGCAGCGGTACATCCTGGACGGCATCGCAACCACCGGTTTGAAAGGCTGACATCATGCACACCTTCACTACACAGCGGGCCTTGACCTTGCAAACCCTGCAAGATGCTGGCAGCGATCACCTCACTGAAGACGCGCTGTTTACAGCGGTATTTGAGCATCATGTCGTGATGTTGGTGGCAGATGGCGCACCGCTGCGCTTGAGACCGATTCGTAGTATGCAGCCCCTGCTGGACCAATTCGCGCCGCTGTATGGGGAAGGCATCACGCCCGCCGGTATCACCTCCCGGCTGACGCGGGCAACCGTGGCACAGCGTGTCGCGGAGGACCCCACTTACCCGCTTGCGGATACGATCATTGCCAGCAACCAACGCCTGGCTGACCTGCTCAGCGGCCATTATGGCGATCTTTCAGCGCAAACGCTGCTGAGCCACGAACCGCACTTGACGATTTTAGCCGAAGACCCCCGCTATCGCCGCCTGATGCTGCCGGCTTGTACCTACACCTTGGCCCGCGTGGACTTGCAGCACAATGTGCTGGAAGTTGCCCATGGTGCGGACTCGGCGTTGTTCTTCTTCATGACCGATGGCCACGTGAAACAGATCACGCCGGATCAAATGAAACCACACGACGACGCCTTCAAGCGGCTGTGGTTGGAAACAGGCAGCGAACCCGCGCAGCATCCCTTCTTCCGTGCCTTAGGGGATAACCGTGCCCTTGAACTCAACCGCATGAATGGGCTGTATCACAACTACATCAGCCGCGATGGCACCCCGGACCCATCAGTGGGGGTGTCAGTCATTAACAGCCTGCCAGAGATTGCACACTACATGTTCACGGCGCGGCTGCCTCTGGATGATGTCGAGGCAGTGCTGCTGACAACCGACGGCATGTTCTGGCCCGAACCGCCCCAGGCACCTATAGACCCCGAAGAGAGCCTTGTGCGGATGCGGTCGCTCATCGAGCGCGACGGGCTGGCTGGCTATTTGCAGGCACTGCGCGCTGAAGAAAACCGCCTGCGCGAGAGCGGCATCAACCCCTACCAGGGCCACGATGACGCTACGGCGGTGCTGATGCGTTGGGCATCCCCACCGGCGTGAGGTGCAGATTCCCCGTTCTCGCAGTGCTGCCCACACACGATGGCTGCCGAAGGTGTGGCGGCTGTCGGCGAACACCTGCCCGATCTCATCGCTCAGACGCGTATCAGCTTGCTGATGCGGGCTAAGGAATGCAGCATTAGGGGAAGGATGATGTTCGGACAAGTTCCAGCATTCCCCACTGTTGAACCCCAGCCCAAGATGGTTGGGGTTCTGTGTTTTCAAGCGGGCAGCAGCAGCACCCCATTGCCGACCGGGTCGCGCACCAACACGCCATCCTCCCATGCTGAGACGGGCACATTCTGCGCCGCAAGCTGTGTCAACACCACATCGTAATCGGGCAAATGCAGCGTAAACCAGCGTAAACCCAGCGTATCATCTGTGATAGGGGAGGGCGTGCCGCGCCGCCAGGTATTGGCCGCGACGTGGTGGTGGTAGCCTTCGCACGACATGAACACTGCCATTTCATCATAGCGTGCCGTCACGTCCAGGCCCAGCAGTGCCGTGTAGAAGCGCTCTACGGCGGGTAGGTCCGCGGTGAAAAGATGGATGTGCCCAATCGTAGTGCCGACAGGCAGGCCGCTGAACGGGGCTGGTGAAGCCGCTGCCAACAGGGCTGTGGTATCCAAGGGTGCTGTGGGCATTTTGAGCTGGCCGGAATCATCAAGCTGCCAGGTGTGGCGCGGGCGATCCCAGTAGACCTCGATGCCGTTCCCCTCTGGATCGTTCAGGTACAGCGCCTCGCTCACCCAGTGATCGGATAAGCCCTGCATCCGCGTTTGCGTCAAAGCCAGGTGTCGCAAGAATTGGCCCAAGTCCGCGCGGGTAGGAACCCGCAGCGCCAAATGATACAATCCTGTTCCGCCATAATTGGGACGTCCTTCAAAGCTGGCGCGCAAGTTCAGCAGGGGCGCATCAGCCACGCCAAGCAGCACCTGCTCATCCTGCTGATCCAACAGCCGCAGCCCGATCTTTTCCTGGTAAAAGTGCAGTGCCGCCGTCAAATCCGCGACGTTCAGCGCTACCAGCCCCATGACCGCCATAACAGCACCTCCACTGTGACAAAGACGGGCAGCAAGATGATGCTGCCCGTCCAAGACTATCACATTAAGCTGTACCCCGCCCCTAGCCAGAAACAGCCTTCATCACCGGCGCGCAGCACAACACGAGCTGCTTGGCAGCCTGTACCTCATCAACGCGCGAGACCGGCGTAGTGTGTGGCGCAGAGATCAGCAGATCGGGGTTCTCGCGGGCTTCGCGTGCGATCTGCTTCATGGCTTCGATGAAAGCATCCAGGTCCGCCTTAGTTTCCGTCTCAGTCGGCTCAATCAACAACGCCTCATGCACGATCAGCGGGAAGTAGTTTGTGGGCGGGTGATAGCCATAGTCCATCAACCGCTTGCTGATGTCCAGCGCGTGCACTTTCTCCACGTTACTGAAGTGCCCCTCCATGACAAACTCATGGCCGCAGTAGCGGTTGTATGGGATGGTATAGGTGTCCTTCAGGCTGGCACGCACGTAGTTGGCGTTCAGGACTGCGTGGCGGGACACTTCATTGAGGCCCTGGCCGCCATAGGCCATGATGTAAGCATAAGCCCGGACGTGCATCCCGTAGTTGCCATGAAAGGCCTTCAAGCGCCCGATGCTCTTTTCCGGCATCACGAAACCATAGAGCGGGGCGTCGTCGGTATCGCTAGCGTCTTCCAGGATGCCCACAATCGGCCCAGGCAAGAAGGGGGCGAGTTTGTCGTTGACACCCACCGCGCCGCTGCCAGGTCCACCGCCGCCATGTGGGGTGGAAAAGGTCTTGTGCAGGTTGTAATGCATCACGTCGAAGCCCAGCTCGCCCGGCTTGACGATGCCCATCAGCGCGTTCATATTCGCGCCGTCCATGTACATCAGGCCGCCCGCCGCGTGCACCGTCCCGATCACGTCAAGGATATGGCCCTCGAACAGCCCCAGCGTGCTCGGCACGGTAATCATCATGCCCGCGATCTGGTCGCGTTGTTCGCCGCTGCACACCGCCTTGAGCGCAGCCAAGTCTACGTCGCCGTTATCGTCGGAGGGCAGCTCGATCACCGCCATGCCAGCCATCGTGACCGTAGCGGGATTAGTCCCATGGGCGCTGTTGGGTACCAGAATCTTGTCGCGCTGCGGTTCGCCTCGGTCCAGGTGATACTTCCGGATCATCAGAATACCGGCAAACTCACCCTGAGCGCCGGCTGCGGGGGTCAGTGACACGGCGCTGAAACCGCTGATCTCGCCCAACCAGTCCTGAAGGGTGTGCATCAGGGCCAACGCCCCCTGCGCGCTGGACACATCGGTCAGGGGATGCAGTGCGGCAAAGCCCGGATAGCGTGCCACGTCTTCGTTGATCTTGGGGTTGTACTTCATCGTGCATGACCCGAGCGGATACAGGCCCTTGTCAATGGCATAGTTCATCTGGCTCAGGTTAACGTAATGCCGCACCACCTGGTGCTCGCTGACTTCGGGCAGGTCTAAATCATCGCGCAGCAGTTCAAGGGGCGGCTCATAGTTGGGCACGTCGGATGCAGGCAAATTGACGCCCATGCGCCCAGGTGCACTGATGTCATAAATAAGCGGTACCGTCATGACAGTTTCTCCAATACATCTACCAATACATCGATCTCTTCGAGCGTGTTCATCTCGGTAACGGCCAGCAGCATATGATCGGCCAAGTGCGGGTAGTCTTGTCCCAGGTCATAGCCGCCGACAATGCCCGCTTCCAACAGCGCAGTGTTTACCTCGCTGACGGGGAGCGGCAGCTTGACGACAAATTCGTTGAAGAAAGGCAGCGCGCGGTCCACGCTGTAGGCGCTGAGCTTGTCAATTTGTTCAGCGGCGTAGTGGGCTTTGTCATAATTTAGCTTACCCACCTGACGCAGGCCGTTCTTACCCATCAGCGCCATGTAAATGGATGCGGCCAAGGCCATCAAACCCTGATTTGTGCAGATGTTGCTGGTGGCCTTCTCACGGCGGATGTCCTGCTCACGCGGGCGCAGGGTCATGACATAGGCACGCTTGCCATCCTGGTCTACCGTTTCGCCAATGATGCGCCCCGCGATCTTGCGGACGTGGCGGGTACGTGTTGCGAAGAAACCCAAGTACGGCCCACCGAAACCTAAGGGAATGCCCATCGGCTGCCCCTCCCCAACCACGATGTCAGCGCCCAGCTCTCCCGGACTCTTGAACAGACTCAGCGCCATAGGGTTCACAACCAGGACAAGCATGGCTCCAGCGGCGTGTACTTTGTCGGCTAGGGTGCTCAGGGCTTCGATCTGGCCGAAAAAGTTGGGATAGGCGACGGCCAGCATGGCGGTGTCATCGTCGAGCATATCTATCAGGTCGTCCAAGCTGGCGCGGCCCTTATCGCCAACGATGCGCAGATCACCGCCTTGGTGGTAAGTGCGCACGACCTCACGGTACTGGGGGTTGATACCGGGACTGAGAATGATCTTCTTGCGGCGGCGGCGGGTGATTTCCAGCGACATCGTGACGGCTTCGGCCAGGCTGGTCGCGCCGTCGTAGTGGCTGGCGTTCGCAGCGTCCATACCAGTGAGGGCGCACATCATGCTCTGATACTCATAGGTCGCTTGCAGCGTGCCCTGGCTCATTTCCGGCTGATACGGGGTATAGGCGGTGTAGAACTCACCACGCAGCAGCATATGGTTCACCACAGAAGGAATGAAGTGGTGGTAAGCCCCGGCCCCACGGAACAGCGCGTAATCGCCGCCGTGGTCGTTGGCATCGGCCAGGGCCTGCATTTGGGCCGCGATTTCTATCTCGCTGGCCCCCTGCGGCAGGTCGATCTTCGGGAAGCGATGACTGGCCGGGACCGCTTCGAACAGGTCCTCGATGGTCGTCACGCCGATCTGGGCGAGCATCTGTTGGCGCTCGACTTCTGTGTGGGGAATGTAACTCATGGCATGTTCACCGTAACTCTAGTTCAAAAGGACGGATCGTAAAAAATATCAGATAGTCTTTTCAAGAAACGTCAGCGGGTGCATCGGCACAGCAACGCACCCGCCCTACAATCACACTAGCGATCCTCGCAATAGGCAGCGTAAGCCTTGGCGTCCATCAGCCCACTGAGGTCCGGCGTATCCTCAACCTTGATCTTGACCAACCAACCCGCGCCGTAAGGATCGGCATTGATGGTTTCCGGCTCGTCTTCCAGCACTTCGTTGATCTCGATCACCTCACCACTGACGTGCGCGTACACGTCCGAGGCGGCTTTGACCGACTCCAGAGAACCCATGGTTTCGCCCTGAGTCACGCTGTCGCCCACTTCGGGAAGTTCTACGTACACGATGTCGTTGAGGGCGTCTTGGGCGTAGTCACTGATGCCGATGGTGACGACATCCCCTTCAACACGCACCCATTCATCGCTTTCCGCATACTTCAGGTCTTCCGGGAACTTGATTTCAGCCATGATGCACCTTTCAGTTGTGCACTAACGATAAGCAAACTGTAGAGAAAACCGACAGGGCGTGCAACCCGGTCACGGTACACGCCCTGTCGGTTTCCCTTCAGAGGAATTTACCCTGTGTATCCTTTGGCCTGAGAGTTTCACGCCGGATGCGCATCATCCGGCGCTTGCCCCTTCGGCGGCTGCCCGCACTTCGGCAACGCTCTCTACACAAGGCGAAATATGATAATGACAACTTGAGTCTAACGCGCGTTTAGCTCGGCGACAAGGCTAATCCTCATGCAGTGGTGTAACGTTCAGCCAACTAAAAAGCGTCTCGCGCACGTCGGATTTTACAAGTAGATTGTAGCACATCAGACCCGTGGCATCCGCGACGATAGTGGGCCGCAGGATTAGTGCACCGTTGTCGTCCAGGCCCAGCGCCACATAAGCCTGCGCTGTACCCACTTGACGTGTGGTCTGCAAGCCACTGACGGGATGCAGCCGCCCCAGCACACGCACTAACTCCGGGAAGCGTGGACGCAGCGCCATCTCCATGGGGCCGTAGCTCACACTGATGGACAAATAGCCGCCTTCTCGTCGCATTGACAAGCGTGGATAATCATCCGTGCCTTTGCTCGATGTCAGGAACAGCACACCGCTTTCGTCGTCAACTCTGATTTCGTCGAGTTCGTGAAAACTGCGCATGGTGTATTCATCTCCATTTCGCGGGGTAGGCAGTCTCAATAAGACGCCACCAGATGCACAGTGAACAATCGCTTAATGCAGTGCACAACACCGCATAAACATGTGAAACAGGTCACAAATACAGTACAATGGTTCCATCTATAATACCGTGAAACTTGTAAAAGACCTATGCTGTAAAGGTAAGACCAATGCTGCGAGTCAAAAGTATCTCTATGTACTGCTACCTACTCATCATCCTAACAGCAGCACTGTTGCTGAGTGGATGCACACCAAGTGAAGATGCGGCTGCAACCGATACCGGCCAGGCCGATGGCGAATTCGCTGTTGTCACCGAAGGCGAAATCAGTGACGGTATTGTGCCGTTAGAGGGCAGCACCATCAGTGACTTCACGCTCACAGATACCAGCGGCAGCCCACTGAACCTCAGCGACTTGGCTGGGCGCTATGTAGTCGTGTACTTCGGCTTCACCTACTGCCCAGACTTCTGTCCCACGTCCATGGCCGATTACCGCTTGGTTATGCGCGATCTTGGCGATCAGGCTGATGAGGTGGCCTTCGTGTTCATCAGTGTGGACCCCAAGCGCGACACGCCAGAGAATCTCACCCGTTACCTCAGCCGCTTTGACCCGGACATCATCGGATTGACGGTCAGTGTGGCGGAAGGCGAAGACCCCCACGCCAAAGCGGATGAAGTCGTGCGGCCCATTGTGGATGAGTTCGGTGCCTTTTACCAGATCAACGACACCGGCGAGTCGCCCTATTACAGCGTGGACCACACCGCCACCAAGTTCCTGCTAGACCCTGCCGGACGCCTGATCGCGCAGTATGCCTACGGCGCTGACGTGCGTGTCATCGCTGATGACCTGCGCGCACGCCTAACTGATGGATAGGCCCTAAATCAAAACGGGGCCTGTGCGCATTAATGCCCAAGCCCCGCCAAGTTTTTCAGACCCCTACTACCTTACAGGATAGCATTAATCCCTGTAATGTCACGGCCTACCAACAGCATGTTGATCTCGTTGGTCCCCTCATAGGTGTAGATCACCTCAGCGTCCATCATCAGACGCGCGATGTGGTTCTCGATGAGGATACCGTTGCCGCCTAGGGTTTCGCGAGCCAACTGAGTCACATAGCGTGCTTTGCGGGCGTTATTATACTTTGCCATGGACGCCACCGACTCATTCAGCTTGCCCTGTGCCACCAAGTTGGCGAGCTGGAAAACCAGGAGCTGCATGGTGGTGACTTCGGTCGCCATTTCCACCAGCTTCTGCTGCACGAGCTGGAAACCGGCAATCGGCTTGCCGAACTGTTCACGGGTTTTAGCGTAGTCCAGAGCCAGCTCGAAAGCACCGGCAGCCACGCCCGCCGCTTCCCAGGCTACGCCGTAGCGCCCCATAACCAGCACCTTCCCCGCATCGCGGAAGGACTTGGGCTTTGCCAGGCGGTTCTCAACCGGCACACGGACGTTGGTCATACAAATGTCAGCATTTAGCACAGCGCGTTTGCCGATCTTGCCTTCGATGTTGACGATCTCCAGGCCTTCGACCTCAGACGGGTTCTCAATCACGTAGCCGCCGAACTCGCCATTTTCGTCACGTGCCCAGATGATAATCAGGTCAGCAATCGCAGCATTGCCAATCCAGCGCTTGGCGCCGTTGAGGACATAGTGATCGCCGTCGCGCTGGGCGCGGGTCTGTACGTCTACGGCGTTGGAACCGCGCTCTGGCTCGGTCAAGCCAAAGGCACCGATCTTGTTCAGCACGGCCATGTCTGGCAGCCAACGCTCGCGCTGTTCATCGGAACCCAACAGGCCAATGGACCCCATCGCCAAGCCGGAATGAACGCCGTAAAAGGTGGAGATAGAGCCATCACCCTTCGCCAACTCGTACATCGCCAAGCCCATTGCCAGTGGGTCCAGGCCGGCGCTGCCATGACCGCGGATCATGCCACCGATGATGGGCAGGTCCTTCATTTTCATCGCCAGCTCGGTGGGAAACTCGGCACGGTCCCAATAGGGGTTGATGTTGGGCAGCACTTCATGCTGGACAAACGCGCGCACTGCATCACGCACTTCGCGCTGTTGGTCCATTAGGAAGCTGTCCATGTTGAAGTAATCGAAGGGGGCAGGGATAGTCAGTTCTTTTCCGTTGAGCATTTTCTTTACCTATGCTTGCTAACAAGTGACAAATTAATCGAATCGCTGTTCGATTAAATTGTACCACCCCGCACAAATACGATGAATAGGCAGTTTGTGAGAAATCGCTGTCTGTGGTCTCATTTGCGCAGCGCCATCAACACAGGATGACAACCATGTCAAGCTCAACTCTGCTCGTGATCCCCACGTACTGGACCGACGCCACACCTCAGCCGGGGCAGGCGGTGTACGACCATCCGACGCGAATCGGCGGCCCGCAGACCCTCACCCGCACCCTGGACAGCCTCACACACCTTCAGGGACCGCTCTTCCGCGTATTGATCCTCACTGCGGTGACGCACCCAGCAGCCGAAGCCGAAGCCGCACAGCAGGTCGAAGCGCTCATTGCCCGGTACCGCGTGCGTTATCCGGTGCTGCACGTTCACGCTGCCGTACTCAACACACTGCGCCCGCACTTGCAGCGCCTGGATACCGAGGGCCACGTGCACCCCACGCTGACGCTTTACGGCTATGGACCAGTGCGAAATCTTCAGCTCGTGATCCCTCATTTGCTGGGTGCGCAGCGGGTCATTGCCCTGGATGATGACGAAGTAGTGCAGCCAGAATATCTGACGCGCATCACCGCGCATCTGGGTCAATCAGCACCGGACGGCAGCAGCGTATTGGGCCTGGCTGGGTTCTACGAAGACCCCAATGGCAGCGTCTATGTGCCTGGTGAAGATGAGCCGCCCACAGAAAACCCCTATCTGCGCAAACGAGCGATCATGAACGCAGGCATACAAGCCCTGCTGGACACACCAGGGCGGCTGGTCGAGTCCGTGATGGCCTTCGGTGGCAACATGGCCTTCACCCGTGACCTGTGGCAGCAGGTGCCTTTTGATCCCTGGATCACACGCGGAGAAGACCTCGACTACCTGCTCAACGCGCGCATACAAGGCATCCGCTGGTGGCTGGATAAAGCTGCGCCGATTACGCATCTACCGCCACCCACACCCGAGTCGCACCGCGCGCGTACCGCCTTCTCCAAGTTGGAGCAGGACGTGCGCCGCTTTGTCTACGAGTCGGAGAAGTTAATCCAGGCCGGGGCTGAAGGCCTCATAGAGACACTGCGGCCCTATCCGGGTGATTTCCTCTACACGTCCACCACTCGCGGCACGCTCTTAGCCGCAGCAGAGCAGGCGTTGGCGATGCAATGGTCAGCCAACACGACCACACACCCTACCCCGGCAGCATTGGTGCACGCAGCAGCAGCGGATGCACAGCGAGACGCCGCGCGCTACTTGACGTTCGCCCGTGCCTGGCCGGACTTCATGGCAGCGGTTGCAGATGACGCAGCACTGCGTGAGACCGCCGAATCGCTGCTGAGTAGATGACTCAACAGCGCCCCGCAGTGTTGGCAGGGCGCTGTGAAGTGTCTGAAAGGGCAGCTCAGGATTTCTTGCGGCGTGGAAAGCGGCTGAGGACCGCAGCGGCTTCTGGCATAGGGGCCTTGCTGCCGATCTTCAGGTCACGGAGCGGCAGCGCTTTACTGCGCGCGGACCCGGCATAAATACTGATGGCCGTGCCTTCCGCCTGGAAATCCGTCTTGATGTAGGCCTGGCCGAGTTGATAGCCGTCGCTGTCGATGCTGCAACTGGTGACGAGTCCTACCACGCGTCCACGCCGGTCCACGATGGGGTCGCCTAAATGCGCTGGACGCGCGCCTTTGTTATCCATACGAAAACGTACGATCTCGGCATCGCGCTGTGCTTCATGAGCAGCGAAGGCCGCCTTGCCAATGAAGAACGGCTTCCACAGCTTGACGTAGCTCCCGAAGCCCGCATCTGCCGGGTTCAGCCCCAGTGGACCTGCCAGCTCTTGGCCGTACAATGGCAAACCAGCCTCAGTGCGCAGGCTGTCGCGGGAAGCCAAGCCGCAGGGCGTCGCGCCTTTGTCCACCAGAATCTTGAACAGTTCGGCGGCCTTGTCGGGGTGAACGAACAGCTCATATGCCACGCGCTCACCAGTGTAACCCGTGCGCGAAATAATCAGGTCGAAGCCACCCAGGTGCGCCCGTGTGATCCCGGCCCATTTCAGCTTGCGAACCGCCGTTTTATCCTCCTCAAGGCCGTCCAATGCCAGCAGCACATCAAGACTCTTGGGACCTTGCAACGCGATGTCTACACGCATGTCGGCCCCGACTGAGCGGTCGCGCAGGTCGCGTAGAATGCAATCTGCTGCACCGCTGGCCTTGCGTGAAGGGTAAGACGGGTCGATCAGCACTTCACCCGCCTTGACTGCTTTCAGCCAGGCCCAGTTCTTATCGTTATTGGACGCATTGACTACCAGCAGGAAGTGCTCATCACCCAAACGGTAAATCATTAGGTCATCGTGCGGGATGCCATCAGCATCCAGCAGGTAGGTATAGTGCGAGTCTCCGACAGCCAGGCCGCGCACATCATTGCTCGTCACGGTGTCCAGAAAAACCTCGGCCCCAGCTCCGCGCAGGTCAAAAGCACCCATATGGGCCACATCGAAAACGCCAGCACCTTGGCGCACTGCCAGATGTTCTTCTTGCACCGAGCTGTACCAGACTGGCATGTCGTAGCCCGCGAAAGGCACCATCTTCGCGCCCAACGCAACGTGCAGGTCATGCAGTGGCGTAGAGAGCAGCGCGTCGCGTTCCGGTTCCGCCCAGCTAAACGCAGGCAGTGCGGCACCCCGTGGCCCAACGTACTGCGGACCATTCATTCCAATGAAGTAGGCTTTGTCAAGCACATAACCGGCTTCGGGTTCCAGTTCTGCTGGGGCTTCGGCTGCCCCTTCAACAGTCACCGTGACCGGCCCCGGCACCCGCGCGTACACGTCTGCGTTATCGATGCGCACAAAGCCGTCGGCCAAGCTGCGCAGCCAAGCAACCACCAACGCGGCATTGTCATTGAGCAGCAGCGCAAAGCGTGTATCCGTTTCACAAGTCACTACACCCTGCGCCAGCTCCTGTCCCGCAGGGTTTAGCAGGCGCGTGGGCTGCGATTGACCCGGCTTGAGGGCATGCACGTCGCTGGTAAGGGCAAAATCCCAAAAAGCGCGGGCACGTTTTCCTTGGATTGAAACCCGCTGTGGGCCACTGAGCGGCGCATCCAGGTAGTAGAAATGCGGGTAATCATCGGGGCGCACCTTGGTATCGATACCGACGCTGCCTGCCAGCTCACGCACACGGATCTGTGCGTTCATCAGCACATCAAAATCGACCTTGGCGCGCTGAAGCGCACGCCGCTGCCCTGCGTAGTTAAAGGGTTCAATGGCGTCTAACACATCAGCGATGATGTCCGCCATAGTGTCGATTTCGTCGTCACCGAAGCCGCGCTGCGTAATCCAAGGGGTACCCATGCGGATACCGTTGGGGCGCAGCGCGCTGGTGTCACCGGGGATGGTCTGCCGGTTGAGCACGATCCCAGCAATGTCCAGAATGCGCGCAGCCATGTCGCCACTGAGCGTGGTGCCATCCGCCCCACGGATGGACGTGCAATCCACATTGAGCAGATGCGTATTCGTACCTCCAAAAGCCAGGGTCAGGCCACGATCAGATAAGCGCTCAGCCAACCGCGCGGCATTCTTGACCGTTTGTGCTTGCAGTTCACGGAACTGTTCGGTTTTCGCCAGCTTAAGCGCCACTGCCAACGCGGCTATTTGGTTGATGTGTGGACCGCCCTGCTCGCCGGGGAAAACTGCGCGGTCCAGCTTAGCAGACAGCTTCTTGTCATGAGTGATGATAACGCCACCACGCGGCCCGTTAAGCGTCTTGTGCGTCGTGAAAGTCACGATGTCAGCAACACCTACGGGGCTGGGATACACTCCTGCGGCAATCAAGCCAGAAACATGCGCTACATCCGCCAGCAGATAAGCCCCAGCTTCGTCAGCGATCTCGCGGTACTTGGCCCAGTCCGCTTGATAGGGATAGCTGGAATAGCCACCGATGATGATCTTGGGCTTGTGCTCCAGGGCGAGGGCGCGCATTCTTTCGTAATCGATGTGGCCGGTTGCGGGGCCGATGCCGTAGCTGACGATGTTGAAGACCTTGCCACTGCGATTGACCGGGCTGCCATGGGTTAAGTGGCCGCCTTCGATGAGGTCCATGCCCATCAGAGTGTCACCAGGGCTGAGCAGTGCCGTGTAAACGGCGTTATTGGCCGGTGCCCCAGACAGCGGCTGTACGTTGACGTAAAGCTGTTCCGGCGTCAGGCCATTAGCCGCGAAGACCTCCGCGGCCCGCCGCCGCGCCAGACCCTCAACAAGATTAGCGTATTCTGTACCCTTGTAATAACGTTCATCGGCCAAACGCCGAAATTCCGATAGGCGCGCGCCAAAATCCAACAGCTCGGCTTCGCTTAGATGCCGCGTGGACTCAAGCGGATAACCTTCAGCATAGAGGTTATGAAAGGCAGAAGAGAGCGTTTCGCGCACGGCATAAGGTACGGTGCTTTCAGATGGGATGAGGATCAGCTTCAGAGCCTGGCGCGCGGTCTCGTGGCGAACCAATTCGGCCACATCGGGGTCGAGTTCGTCCAGTGCCCCCCGAAAGAGAAAATCATTTTTAGGCGTGGTCATCGCATATCCTGATAATGGGATCGGAACGAATGGGACTGATGAAAGCATTGTAGCACGGGGGTATCAACAGGCGCTATGGTACCCACGCAACCTGCTCGTGTGCTGCACAAACGATGCTGTCACGACCCACTACCATCCTTCACGCGCACAGCTCGCACGATCACACGCCGATCATAATCAAGTAGAGATGGGTTATAGGTGGCAGTGTCACAAGTCATCAGGGTGAGGATTGGTGATTCAGCAGGATAAAGCACACTGAGATCGTCAAAAGCCACGGTGAGGACTTCATGGACTTCGTAGTGATAGTGCTGCCCCCAGAACAACAAAACCACGCGGTCTCCTGTTTGAAGCTCAGGCAAACGCGCGAAGACTCCCGGTGCGCGATTGGGATATTCAGCGTGACCTGCCAGTACGACATTGCCACCATCTGGCGGCCAGGCAGTGCCTTCCAGGTGCCCTACCTGTTCAGTCCAAAGCGGAACTGCCCAACTCACCCCATCCAGGTAGAAGCGGGTCAGGGGCATATCAAGGTCAATAGCGGGAATCTTGAGCCGGGGCACCCACTGTGTCGCTTGCCCCATGGACGATGCCTCCGCTTGCCCTAGCAGCAGTGCGACCCAGAGCAGCAAGCGCAGAAGGATCAAGCCGATTAGACCTCAATCCCGGCGGCACGTGCACGCGCCAACACCACAGAGGCCGTGCGGATCATCGGCAAATCAACCATCTTACCCTCAAAGACAAACACGCCTTCCCCTGCCTGCTGATGTCCTTCATGCGCGTCAATCAAGCGGCGGGCGCGGTCGATTTGCTCCGGAGTGGGCGTAAACACCCCCTGGATCACATCAACCTGCTTGGGATGAATGGCAAACTTGCCGGTGTAGCCCATATACAGTGCCTGCTCTGTCTCTGAGGCCAGCAGCGATGCATCAGCTTGGAGATTAACAAAGGGCGTGTCGATGGCCTGCAATCCAAAGGCTTTGGCATGAAGCACGACCGCACTGCGCGCATAGAAGCCCTCCCAGCCATCCGGGGTACGCACCGCCCCCATGCTGCCTGCCAGGTCTTCTGCGCCGAAGGCCAAGGCTTGCAGACGCGGCGTTGCTCCAACGATGTCAGCAAGGTTCACCACACCCAACGCCGTTTCAATGATGGCTATCAGGATAATTTCGCGGTCAGTAAACCCGTGGCGGCTTTCAGCGCGGGTCAGCCAACTCGCTACATCCTGAAGCTGACCGGGAAATTCCACTTTGGGCAGTACGATCCCGTCTGGGCGCGCAGCCACCACAGCCTGAAGGTCCTCATGGGTTAGGCCGGTATCCATAGCATTAAGCCGCACCAAGCGCTCAGTGCGACCAAAATCCACTTCCTGAAGTGCCTGTGCGGTCACGTCACGGGCAGCGGCTTTGTGGGTGGCCGCCACGCCGTCTTCTAGGTCCATGATGACGGCATCGGCGTCCAAGGCCGCGCCCTTCTCAATCTTATGCCGGTCATCCCCTGGCATGAACAATAAAGCGCGGCGGATATGCACGGGCTGCATGGCGGCTTTAGTCCTTCTTGTGATCCGAGTCTGAAGCCGGTGGTACGAGTTCTTTGATGTTGTGCTTCACGGCATAGGCAGCGGCCTCTGCACGATTGGCAGCGCTGATTTTCGCAAGTACGCTGCTGACGTAGTTGCGCACAGTCCCTTCGCCCAAATAGAGCTTGACGGCAATCTGTCGATTGGTCAAGCCCTCAGCCACATGTGCAAGCACCGCCAGTTCCTGCGGGGTGAGGTTGGCAAAAGCAGCCGCGTGTTGGGCCTCACTGGCCTTGCGCATTTCGGAGAAGACAGCAGTTGTCATGGCTGGGTCCAACATCCCTTCACCACGGCTGACGCGCTCAATGGAGTGCACTAATTCGTTATCGCCGATACGTTTAAGCACATAGCCTGATGCACCGGCTTGGATCGCGGCGAACAACAGCTCGTCTTCCGCGTAAGACGTGAGCATGATAACCTTAGTATTGGGGTTTTCCTGTACGATCTGGCGGCAGGCTTCGATGCCTGATACGCCGGGCATACGAATATCAAGTACCGCGACATCCGGGTGAATTTCACGCGCCTGGTTAATGGCCTCTTCACCAGTGCTGGCTTCGGCAACCACTTTGAAGTTACCTTGGCGCTCTAGGAGCGCTCGCAGACCTGCCCGCACTACGGCATGGTCATCAGCGACAAGGATTGATACAGTATCAGTCATGGACTTACTACTCTCATATCAACACTATGGATATAATACCTTCAACAGGGTTGAATCACTGCAAGATAATGCTAATGACAGGGTGGTATGGATGACAAGTGACAAGTATCCTATGAACGATGTGCAATTTGTCTTGAATCAACTGCGCAGCATCGCCTCCAGCGTCATGCGCGCCGCAGAAGCCAGCACGCTGGAACAAGTGCTGGAACGCATTGCTCAGGCCGCGCGCGACCTGATCCAAGCACGTTATGCCGCACTGGGCGTACCCGACGGCCAAGGTGGGCTGAAGTTTTTCAAAACCAGTGGCATGAGTGCCGAAGAGATCGCTATGATGGATCATCTCCCAGAGGGCCATGGCCTCATCGGTGCCATCATGGCCGAACGCCGCACCCTCCGCTTGGAGTCCATGCGCAGCGATCCGCGCTCAATGGGGTTCCCCGAAAACCATCCGCACATGCAGGCTTTCCTGGGCACCCCAATCCAGCTCGGTGGTCAGCTCTTTGGCATGTTCTACCTGGCAGACCGAATAGACGGCGAAAACTTCAGCGCACAGGATGAATGGCTGTTAGAAACGCTGGCCGGTTACGTCGCCCTGGCAATCGCTGGCTCCAACCTGCATGAGGAACGCGAACGCATCGCACTGTTGGAAGAACGTCAACGTATCAGCATGGAGCTGCACGACGGCGTGATCCAGTCCTTATATGCAGTTGGGATGCACCTAGACCTGCTGCGCATGAACGGAGAAGTGCGCCCGCATGATCTGCTGGACGCCATCAGCGAACTGAACCACGTCATTGACGACATCCGCGCCTATATCATGGATTTGAAGCTGGAAAACGCACGCGCCGAAACCATACGCAGTTGTCTCAAGCGCATGGTGCAGCGCCTGCATGTGCCCCCATTCATCGATGTAACCATCGATGCGCCCGACAGCCACCCATTGTTTCCACCCAGCAAATTTGAGGCGATTTGCCAAATTATTAATGAAGCGCTTAGCAACGCACTTCGCCACTCCGGCGCACAGCATGTTAAGATCACGGCGCTGCAAAACGACAGTTCGCTGCTGGTCATCGTAAAGGATGATGGGTGCGGCTTTGACCTAAGCATGGTGCGTGAAAACAGCGGCTTGGGCCTGCGCAATATCCACCACCGAGCCAAAATGCATGGGGGGCATGTCCACATTGATACAGCACCCGATGAAGGCACCCGCCTCACGCTGACGGTTCCAGTCAACCTGCCCCAAGAGGCCTAATGCGTGAATGCTGTGACATTCATCACCATAGGCACAGGAACATCATTGCTTTTACGAGCTTGAGCGAGTCGCTATACTTTGAGTAAAAGTTTGTCCGTTTCCGGCGAGAGGTTATGTAAATATGCTTAGTGGTGTTTATGTTAAGGAGTGGATGACCAGCCCGGTCGTCACCGTTGACGCAGACACATCCATCAGTGTTGCGCACAAAATCATGAAAGACAACAACATTCGCCGTCTGGCCGTGACCGATGCACAGGGCAAGCTGGCCGGTATTATCACCATCGGCGACGTCCGCGAAGCCAGTCCTTCAGATGCCGTCACGCTCAGCATCTGGGAACTCAACTATTTGTGGGCACAGCTTACCGTGGAAAAAGTCATGACCAAGGACCTCAAAACCCTGCGTCCAGACGATGAAATCGCCCGCGCAGCACAGCTCATGCTGGAGTCCAAAATCAGCGGCCTGCCGGTCGTCGATGATGACAGTAACCTCATCGGTATTATCACCGAGTCGGACATCTTCCGCATGGTGGTCAAGAACTCAAACTCACTGACGACTGAGGACAGCTAAGCCCTCACCGACCGGCCCGTGAGGGGGCAAAACCGGTCTTACAAGGAGCAGCAGTATGTATGTAGCGGACATCATGACTCAAAAACCGGCCACCATTGGCGCGGACCACACCCTGGGGCAGGCGCTGGCAAAAATGGAACAGATTGGCTGTCGCCACTTACCCGTGATGAGTCGTGATGGGCACGTCGTGGGCGTCATCAGCGACCGCGACATCCGCACCGCGCTCAACTCTCCCCATGTGCTGCATGAGCGCTGGCAGGATGAAGCCTTGAAAGAACACCTCCCGGTGCGGGCGGCCATGTCCCCCGCACCCGTGGTGTGTGAACCCGACGTCCCCGCTTACGAAGCGGCACGTCTCATTCTGGCTAACCACATCGGCTGCCTACCCGTGATGCGCGGTGAAACCTTAGTTGGCATCGTGACCACCTCCGACATCCTGATGGCCTTTGTCAACACCCACCGGCCCGTCGCCGAACGCTGAGCAGCACGCACTGCTTCTGCATCACCAGCACCGGGTGCAGCGATAGCCCGGTGCTGCTATGATTAACCTCATTGCGTGCCGATAAATCGAAATGGACCCACCCACCATGAGCCGTTTTACCCTGTACATCACCCGCTCAGGCGTGTGGATACTGCTGATTGCGTTTGTATTAGCGGCATGCCAGCCCGCCGCAGATACCCCCGTCCCGCTGCCAACACTTATGCAGTTGGATACTGCTGCGCCGCCTTCACCTGCTGCCCGTGCCACTCTGAATACTACGCTGCGCATCTGGCAACCAGCCCAAGGTCAGCTCAACAGCCCTGGTGATGCGCAAACCTGGCGTTTTGAAGGTCAAGCCGACTCGCGCGTGCTGCTGCGCGCCCTGCCCCAAGACCCAGCATCCGGGCTGCGGCTGACCCTGCGACTGAGTGCCCCTAATGGCGCGCTCGTTACAGAAGGCAGCAGCATCGAAACCACGCTCCTAGTGGATGGGACCTACACCCTGCGCGTAGAAGCCGCTACCGGCAGCGGTGGCTACACCCTGGGACTCAGCGACCCAGACAGCCAGAATCCTCTACAGGCACCTGGCACTGAGGTTGCCGCTGTTGTCGGGGTGCCTACCCCCCTGCCACTTTCGGCTGAATTGGGCCAATTCATCGCCGATCTGGTAGACGGCCAGACTGCCAGTGGTATCTTCAGCGCTCCGGATGAAACCCACGTCTACGCCTTCCTTGCAGAGCCAGGTCAATATGCACAACTGAGCATGACACGGGTCAACGGGCAGTTTGACCCGCTGCTGCGCCTGTACGGCCCGGATGGCAGCCCTATCGCCATCGACGCTAACAGCGGAGGTCGCACACAGGCACTGCTGCGCAATATCGTCCTCACAGAGGACGGCCTGTACACGCTCAGCACACAGGGACGCGGTGGAAACGGCGGCTACAGCGTGTCACTGGACCTATTCGCTGTGCCGCAACCCCTTACGCCGACGCGCATCATCACCCCAACAGCCACCTGGGTGATGCCTGCGCTCACACCAACACTAGCCGCCGCTGATCCGGAAAATCGGCTGCAAGATCACATCCCGGTGCGCGCCTCGCTGGACGATCCACAGGGACTGATGACTCATGCTTTTTATGCTACCGCGGGAGAAATCGTGAGCATTGGGGTAAAGCCCGCACCAGATTCAGCGTTAATTCCGCGCGTGGAAGTCATTGACCCGCTGGGCATACCGATAGCCGCTGCCACAGGCCGCCCTGCTGACGCTCAGCGCCTGACGTTTATTGCCGCGCTGATTATTCAGGAAACCGGACCGCACAGCATCTATGTCACCGCCGCAGAAGGCCGTACCACTGGCGGCTACACCATCAGCTACGGCTTGGGGCAGACCTTCCGTGAAACCCGCCGAGGAGAGGCCCCAAACGACCGAGGCAGCAGCGGCATCATCGACGCACCCGGTCAGCGCGACGTTTGGTACGCACCACTGCGTGAGGGAGACCTTATCACCGCCGCACTAGAAGTCACTGAAGGGGACCTGATCGCGAGCGTATCGCTGGTAGATGAAGAAGACATGCTGGTCGGGATAGCAGCGGGGGCGGTCATCGGCCAGCCTATCCGTATTGCCGGTGTGCGCATCCCTGCGGATGGCCTGTACCGGTTCCGTGTACAAGCGTTGTCAGCGGCACAACAGGGAAGCTACACGCTCTCGTGGCGCTACATTAGCGCCGCGCCGACACCCACGGCCCCAGCGGGCAGCGTCACACTGATGCAGGTACGCGACAGCGTAGCAGACCAGCAGTACGCCTTTCTCCCATTCCAGGGGCAAGCTGGGCAGAGTTTACGGATCATGGTCAACGGCGCTGAGGGTTTTGACCCAGTAGCGGCCCTGCTGGACCCCGAAGCGCAGGTCATCGCGGAAGCAGATGACAGCGATGGCAGACTGGACCCACGCATAGAAATCACCCTGCCGACAGACGGCACATATAACCTACGTGTCAACGGCTATCAACAGGGTGGCGATTTTATTGCTATTGTGCAGGCGCTATACGAATAAACGATACCCTACACATTGGCGTTTTCGTCTTCGGCCTTTTCACCGGGGAAAGCCCAGGCCAATGCCTCCGGGAACACGCTGCGGAAGGCAACTAGCCCGTGGCCGCTGCCGATCTCAACGAACTTATAGGCTGTGTCGCTGCGCCCGTTCAGCACGCTGCGCAGGATATAGGCGGGGAGACGAAAGCGCGTGCGCATCTCGTAACGGCCTACCGATTGGAAGATTCGGGCTGGCAGCAGCGCATTGCGCTCAAAACGGATCGGGTATTGGCGCAGCTTTTCCTCAGCCAGCCCTTTGCCCAGCGGTGGCGAGACCATCATCAGGTGGCTGAAAACCGCCGGGTTCTTTAGTGCGGCGTGCGCCGCTGCTACAGCGCCGACCCCTACCCCTCCGACGCCTAAATCAGTTGGGTTGATACGGTAATGCGTTTGGACGTAGGGCAGCAGCTCGGTGAGTAGGAAAGCGTAGTGCTTATCGTTACTTACCATCGTCTCCAGACGGTCCGCCTGGCTGCCGCTTTGAATCATAGCGATCACAACCGGGGCCAACTTGCCATGTTTGATGAGCGCATCCGCTATGGCAGGTACTTGGAGGGGACCACTAGCCCATTGACCGTCCATCAGGATTAGCAAAGGGAAATCGGTATCAGGGGCTTCATCATAGCCAGGGGGCGTGTAAACCCACAGTGTGCGACCCTTGAAACGAAGCTGTACGCTGTCCACCTGATGTTCATCCACGCGGCCACGCGACACAAACTGGAGCTTTATCCAGTCCGGGAAGGGGCGTGCCCGCCCCATGCGCAGCACAGAAACTTTCATCTGCGGCGTCGTGATGCGCAGCGCGTTGTAGGGGTCTGTGTGCCAATAACGCCGCACGCGCTGCTCGATGTTGCGTTCTTCAGCCAGGGGCGTCATAGGGTCATTGACGGCTACCATGTAATCCAGCAAATCATCAGCGGCAAATGCGATGGTGGTGTACCACAAGCTGGTACCGGGCAAGTTCTCCATCGGCACAAAGGGCGGGTCCGCCTTGATCGTGTCCAGATTAATCGCGACGCGCTGTGCATCCGGACGGGCATAGATGAAGGTCGCCTGTTCTTCCTGGACCCAGGGCCAATCAGGGCGCAGCCGCAGCAAGGTATCCACTAATGCCTGCCGAGACTCCAGCGGTGTGTCGAGCGCCTGCGCCAAGAAGGACTCAAACGATGACCAATTGTCAGTCATGGGGTGACTCTCCTCAAATCGTCCTAGGTCGGCGTCGTAATGACCCCAACACCGTTATAGGGTACATGGAAGCTATTGTATCATCCACCGACGTTTCCGGCATGTAGTTGGCTGAAGAAGAGTCAAGGGCTATACTTCCTATAAGTGACACATACCGCTGTAAAGGAACTGTACCATGGTCGCCATACCCGAAAACGCGCGTGATTTGTTAGAACGCCCCATTGTTGTTACTTTGGTCACTCTGATGCCGGACGGTCAGCCGCAGGCTACACCGGTATGGTTCAGTTGGGATGGCGCGCACATCTGGGTCAACACCGCTGCGGGCCGCCGCAAAGACCATAACATGCGCAATGACCCACGGGTCACCGTGCTCATTGTAGACCCCAATAATCCCTACCGCTATTTGGAAGTACGCGGCATTGTAGACATCATCACCGAAGAGGGCGCGCTTGATCACATTAACGCCCTGAGTGCAGCCTATTTCGGGCGCGCGGACTTCTACGCGGGTAACCCCGACCAGCGCGGTAAAGAAACCCGTGTCATCTTCAAGATCAAGCCGCTGAAGTTCATCGGCTGATGTGGGTCTATCGGCTGCTTGCGGCGCTGATCCCCACCCACGCGGCTCCTGCACAGCCTCGCCGAATCGTCGTGATCCGCCCTTGCTGCATCGGTGATCTGGTACTCACAACACCCGTTCTTAGCGCGCTGCGCCAAAGCTACCCGGATGCGCACATCACCTTAGCAGTGGGTTCGTGGTCACGGCTTGCGGTGGAGTCGCATCCAGCGATTGACGCCATTCTGGATACCGGGCCACACGCCATGCCGGTACGCTCCGTGCAGGGGATGCGGGATTTCGCACAGAGCCTGCGCCAAGGCAGCTATGACCTGGCGGTATCGTTGGTCCGCTCGCCGTTGATGAGCGCCGCCCTGCTGTTGAGCGGTATCCCGTACCGAGCGGGGCTGCACAGTGCCGGGCGCGGTTTCGGGTACAACATACGCGCTGTCATTGACCCCACCCAGGCCCGCCACGAAGCCCAGGTCTTCCTGGACGTAACACGTGCACTGGGTATCAATATTCCAGACGAGTCAGCGCCACCGGCCAACCTACCCGTTCACGAAGCCGATCACGAGTCGGTGCGGGTGCTGCTGAGTCAGCGAGGAATTAATGGCCCCTACATCGTTGTCAATCCAGCCGGGGGCAGCAATCCAGGTATGACGCTGAGCGCCAAGCGCTACCCACCCACACAAATGGCCGCCCTCATACAGCGCATCCAAGCCCGTTCCCACGCGCCGCTCATCCTGCTGGCGGGGCCGAAAGATGGCCCCATCATCGACGCTGTGCAGGACGCCCTATCGCAACGGGTCGCTGCTTTCGTCGGTCTACTGAGCTTTGGACAAATTGCAGCCTTAGCCGCCAATGCCCGGCTCTACCTGGGCAACGACACCGGCCTCACGCACTTGGCCGCAGCAACCGGGGCACCCACCGCCATGATCTTTGGCCCATCAGACCCGGCACGCTATGCCCCGTTTACCCCAAAAAGCCTCGCGCTGTGGAAACCCGCCGAGGTAGCCAATACAGGTGTGTCTGGCGGCGCACCATCCGACTGGGACTGGCAGCGCGATGGCATCACTGTAGACGCAGCCTACACGCAGATCAGCGCCTTCCTGGACGCGCAGACACGCTAAGCCGCACTGCGTTCTACGGTCTTGACCAGTTCTTCGATAATCGTGTTCGTGCTGATGCTCTCCGCCATACCTTCAAAGTTCAGCAGCAGGCGATGTCGCAGCGCGGATTTCGCCACGGCGTTGATGTCACTGAATGACACGTTGAAGCGACCTTCCAGCAAGGCATTGACCTTGGCACCGATAATCAGCGCCTGGGCACCGCGTGGACTGGCACCATAGCGCACGTAATCCCGCACGATCTGTGGAGCCTCATCGTTCTCTGGGTGCGTAGCAACGATCAACTGCGCCACGTAGCGGCTGATGTGGGTCGGGATGGGCGTTTGCAAAGCCAGCTTGCCCATGGCGATGATCTGTTCACCATCAGCGATCTTGGCCGCCTGCGGTACGTCTACACCCGTTGTACGCTCAATAATCGTCATCAGATTATCGACGGTAGGAAAGCGTACATCGACCTTGAACATGAAGCGGTCGAGCTGGGCTTCAGGCAGCGGATACGTCCCGTCCATCTCCAGTGGGTTCTGCGTTGCCAACACAAAGAAAGGCGGGGTCAACTTGTAGTTGCGCCCAGCAACGGTGACGGTTTTTTCCTGCATGGCCTCCAGCATAGCGGACTGTGTTTTCGGCGTGGCACGGTTGATCTCGTCGGCCAGCACCAAGTTGGCAAACACCGGCCCCTTCTGAAAGCGAAACTGCCGCCGCCCGTCCTCGTTTTCTTCTAGGATGTCCGTACCCACGATGTCTGAAGGCATCAGGTCCGGCGTGAACTGAATGCGAGAGAATTCCAGGTCAAGCACGTCTGCCAGCGTGCGAATGAGCTGAGTCTTGCCCAGGCCCGGCACACCTTCCAGCAGGATATGTCGCCCCGCCAGCACTCCAATCAAGGTGCTGCGTACTACATCTTCTTGACCGACAATCACACGCCCAATTTCCGCCTCAATGGCCTGTGCCAACGCGCTGAATTCCTCGATCTGCATCCCATCCTGTGGGGCTGTTTCGGCTGCGTCATTCATGTTGCTACCTCCTCACCAACCCGTGCCCTGCACAGCAGCAGGTGTATCGCTAAACCAAACAACCCCATCATACCCTGATTCCCCTACGCTGTCGCTGCTTCGGGAATTTGCGGCTTAACACAGATTTAACACGAAGGCCCTTGACGGGTCACAAAGGGTCATGATAGACTATAGTCATGCTGAAAACATCATCATCGTTCGTTTGTAAGCTGAGAAAGGAAAGCCCTAGTGCTCATTGGCACACTTACAATGCAACACAACGCACCTTTTTCGCCAGATACCCAGCACTAGACCTCCCCACTTCCGTGCAGCGGCCTGCCTGGTAGAAGCGAGACCCCAGCGGGGCGTGCCGGACATGCTGTTCACACCAGCCATCCGCTCGCTAAAACCTCACACAACTCACTCGATAAACACCCACTTGATGGAGGCTGTATGTACGCGATGAACTACGCGCTGAACGCCGCACACCGCCGTCACATGGAGCAAGCCGCCATGCGCCAACGCCAGCCGCGCCCCTGCGAAGATGACAAAGCCGTCTTCAGCACGATCAAACGGATGGTTAACCGGCCCTGGCCCCAGCGTGACACAAACTGCTAGCAGAACAATACACAGCGAAGCGAGCGAGGAGACTGAACCTGATGAACGTCAACCAACGGATGGACCTGGACCGCGAACGCCGCCGCGACCTGGAACGCCAAGCCGAGCGCGAGCGCAGCGTGGAACGCGCCCGTCGTCAGAAGCGCCAACCAAACAAGCGCCGTACCCTCTAGGCACCTACCCTTACGTCACACCATACACTGCCCCCGGCCCGCGTCGGGGGTCAGTGTTTTGTCGGCATATTCAGGCGCAGCAATACACGCGGCTGCACTTCCTGCTCCGCACGCGCGCCATACCAGCGGTCAAGCTGTGCACACAACCCAGCGCTGAAGATCACGACTGAGGACGTGAGATAGGCGCTCAACAGCAGCACAATCACTGTAGCGATGCTGCCATACACGACCGCAAAATTACCAAAGTGATCCAAATACCAGATGAACAGTCCCTTGCTTAGTTCCCAGCCGGCTGCCCCCAGAATCCCGGCAGCCCACACCGCCTCCCAGCGCACCGATACCTGCGGCACAAAACGAAACAGCAGCACAAAAATCAGCAAGTTCACCGAAAACGGGAGCAGCAGTGCTGCCAAGGACAGCCAGGTCTGCCCACTGCCTAGAATGAAGGATGAGAAGAGTCGCAGCAGACCGGAGGTCACAAAAGAGAGCGCGATCAACAGCAGCAGGATCACGGCCATGAGCGCAGCAACTAGGCGATGCCGCCACATGCTGCGATGCTGCGATGCCCCGAAAACCATGTCGATGTAGCTGGACAGGTTCGAAAAGAAGCCCAACGCCGACCAAGCCAAGCCCACCAACGCAAACAACGTAAAGCCTCCCCCCTGCGCCAGCGCCTGCGCGATGTTATCCTGGAGGATCTGTACTGTCGCTTCTGGCAGGAAGAGCGCCAGCCCCTGCCCGATCAAACGGTCGCTGTCCACGCTGGGACCCAACAGCGCATTAATCCCAACCGCCAGCATCAGCGTCGCCGGAAACACGGAAAAGATCGCGTAGTAGCTCAGTGCAGCGGCTTGGCTGCTGCCTGACACGGAAAACTGGCGTATGGCCGCCCAGAGGTAGCCAGGCAAGGTGCGCAGCGCATAATTCTGACGCGACCACCACCGCAGCAGCGTTCGCCATAGGCTCCGCAGAGATTGACGCATGAGCGATTTCCGATCACTAAACAATAAACGAGAGCAGGAGATTTACCGCATGAAACGCGCCTTGATCTTCGACTTTGGCGGGGTGCTGATGCAAACCCGCAGCCATGCACCGCGTTTAGCATGGGACCAACGCTTAGGACTGCCACCTGGAACTGTTGAAACCATTGTACACAGCTCAGAAAGCTGGCGGCAAGCGCAGTGCGGCCTCATCACACCGGATGCATACTGGCAGCATGTCGCTGAACAGCTCCAACTCGATGTCAACTCACTAGCCCAGCTCAAAGCGGACTACTTCAGCGCGGATACCCTGGAAATGCCGCTTATTGATTCCATCCGCCAGTGGCGGGCCAGTGGGCACCGAATCGCCCTGCTGAGCAACGACAGTCCTGCCCTGCATGACCGCCTGCGCGTGTTGGGAATCGATACACTGTTTGCCCCCCTGGTAATTTCTGGCCGCATCGGCGTGATGAAACCCGACCCAGCCGCCTATCAAGCCGTGCTCGCCCGGCTGAACCTCCCCGCAGAGCAAACCATTTTCATCGATGATGTGCCAGTCAACGTGGAAGCTGCTACAGCCCTCGGTATTCACGGCGTTCATTACCGCGCAGGCCTGGACCTGTCCGCAGCCCTGCTGCCCTTGCTGAACAGCTAGCGCATAACCAGCCCATGCAAAGCCCTGCGAAATCGGCTAAGATAAGGTGAAGGCTGTACTTTATTCGGTTTGTAAGGAGAGTGATCCTGTGAAAGCCAAGCGCGCAACGGTCCTTATCCTCTTTGTTTTCACCATGCTCAGCATGGTCCCCCCGGCTTTTGCTCAAGCCCCGGACTTGGATTTCCAGCAAATCATCAGTGCCTTGGGGCCGCGCACCGGTTCGGACCTAGTGCTTGATATCTTACTCTACCTGATCTTCGGATTGGGCTTCATCACCATGCTGCTGGTGCCCGACAAACAGCTCACACCCTCCATGATGATGATCGCGGTATTGTTTCTAGCGGTACTGGCAAAGCTGAACATCTTCGAGCCGAACGATTTCGTCACCTTTGTGCTGAACGTGGGGATGTTGGTGCTGCCACTGCTGGTTGCCGGCCTGGTCCGCGACCCCCGAAAGCGCCCAGCCGCGCTCATACCAGCCGCATTGACCGGGTTGATCGGCGGCGGCTATTTCTTCCTGTTCTGGGCGCTGAAGCAAAACGTCGGGTAAACCATCACTATGCGCATTGTCATCGCACCGGCGGCTTTCAAGCACAGTCTCAGCGCTGCGCAAGCCGCCGAACGCATCCGGGCCGGGCTGCAACGTGCCCTGCCCAGTGCTGATCTCCAGTTGATCCCCATCGCGGACGGTGGCAACGGCACGCTGGAGGCTTTTCTGGCGCAGGACGGCCAACGCATTGCCTTCACCGTTGAAGGACCGTTAGGTGAAACCGTAAATGCGGCTTATGGTCTGTTGCCAACGGGTCATACTGCTGTCATCGAGATGGCCTTGGCTTCCGGTATTGAACTGATCCCGCAGGGGGACGCCCTGCACGCCAGCACCTATGGCACCGGGCAGTTGATGCAAGCAGCGCTCGACGCAGGCGCAAGACGATTCATCATCGGCATGGGCGGCAGCGCCACAGTCGATGGCGGTGCGGGGTGCCTGCAAGCCCTCGGTGTGCGCCTGCTGGATGCGCAGAACCAAGACATCGGGCGCGGCGGCGGCAGCCTGAACCAGATCGCCCACATCGACACGAGCAAACTAGACCCGCGCTGGCATGACACAGAAGTTATCATCGCATCCGACGTGACCAACCCCACGCTAGGGCCGGACGGCGCGGCAGCAGTCTTTGGCCCACAAAAAGGCGCATCCTCAGCTCAAGTGCAGCAGCTTGAGGCCAACCTCAGGCACTTCTTCACGTTGATGGCCGAACAGCTGAGCGTTGATGTGCGCCAGACTCCTGGTGGCGGCGCTGCGGGTGCCCTAGCTGCTGGGCTGATGGCGGTGCTGAGTGGCCGCATCGAATCCGGCATTGACCTGGTATTGGCTCACAGCCGCTTTACCGAGCACTTGCAAGGGGCCGATCTTGTCATTACCGGGGAAGGACGCATGGACGCGCAGACGATCTACGGCAAAGGCCCGGTCGGGATCGCAGCACAGGCGCGTGCGCATGGCGTGCCCACTGTAGCCCTGGTCGGTGCGCTGGATGCTGACGACGCCCTGCTGCATAAGCATGGGCTGCACGCCGTACTGCCCATCGCCGACCGCCCTATGGTTCTGCAAAGCGCGCTGGCACGCGGCGGTGATCTGCTAGAGGCGGCGGCGCTGCGGCTAGGCTATCTGCTGGCACTTCAAGGGCCAAGAGAGAACGGTGAATGAGCGAAGACGGCACGTTGACCCCAAAACGACGGCGGATCCCTTGGTCTCTGATGATTACACTCGCCTTGGCGCTCATCCTCTTGGTGCTGGCTTTTAGTGGCGTAGACTGGGAGGAGATGCTGGTTACAGTACGACAGGGACAGCCCCTGCATTTGCTGCTGGCCTTCGTCTTCATGAGCACAGCCTACTTCCTGCGCGGGCTGCGCTGGCGCACCCTGTTGAGCGCGGAAAAGCCACTGAATCCATTTACCGTGTTCTGGGGCACCTGTGTAGGCTACCTGGGTAACGCCTTCCTGCCTGCACGGGCCGGTGAGGTGATCCGCTCAGTGTTGATCGGGATGCGCACGGGGATCAACACGCTGTTCGTCTTCGCTACCGCACTCACTGAGCGCATCTTCGATGCAGCGCTGTTAGTCTTGATCGTCGTCGTGCTGCTGCCTATCTTCGATGCAGTGCCGGACTGGCTGCTGGATGCTCGTCAGGTGATGCTGCTGATCGGGTTCGGTGGGCTGGCTGGGCTGCTTCTGGCACCGCTTTTGGAACCGATGATCCTACGCATCTTGAGCCTGATTGTACCGACCTCCATTGAACCGATGCTGCGGGGGGCTGCGGAGAAGTTCATCCTAGGCCTGCGCGCCTTCCAGACTCCGCTGCGCGCCGGGCTTTTTATCGGTATCACCCTGCTGACATGGAGTGTCGATGTGCTTGTCGGCTTACAGATGGCCGCCGCCTTCGGCCTGGAACTCAGCCCGGAACAGGTGCTGTTCTTACTGGCCGCGCTGGGCCTCAGCAGTGCGGTGCCATCCACGCCGGGCTATGTCGGCGTATATCAATTCGTCGCGGTGACGGTGCTTGGTCCCTTTGGGGTGGCACAGGAAGCCGCGCTGGTCTACATCCTGGCCTTTCAAGCTGTCACTTACGCTGTTGTAATAGTCTGGGGTGGGCTGGGCCTGTGGCGCTTGAACGTCAACCCGCGCGACCTAAAACGCCTGCGCAGCGCCGCCCCCTCAGCAGAAGACATCACCAGTTAGAGAGCGCTCAAAGCCATCAACGCTTGGCGGAGTACAGCGCCGTCCTGTGCATGGAGCGACACTAAGGGCGGACGCACATCTGGCTGTATGTCCCCGTAGTAATCTGCCAACAAGCGCTTGAGCGATGCCGGAAAAGGTGTATACGCATCCAGCACAGCTCGCGCCGCACTGAGCTTGGCTTGACGTGTGCGCAGCGCATCAGCATCTAAGTCGGCGTTGTAGCTGGTATAGACATCCATAAGCAGCGGTGCCAGCACATTCGCGCCGGCAGTAATCGCCCCCGCCGCACCACAATGCAGCGCGTCCAGCAGCAGAGAATCGCTGCCTACGAAGACCCGCAGCGCTGGATAGCGCGCCGTCAGCATACAGGCGTG
This sequence comes from uncultured Anaerolineaceae bacterium, assembly GCA_964457835.1. Taxonomy (GTDB): domain Bacteria; phylum Chloroflexota; class Anaerolineae; order Aggregatilineales; family Phototrophicaceae; genus CAYWGJ01. The sequence continues at coordinate 97,643 of CAYWGJ010000004.1, read as the reverse complement.
TGCCAAGTCCCCACTGCTGTCCTTCAGGCCCATGATACGCTCACCGATCTCGCCGACGAGCAGATCGAGTAGGTCCGTGCTAATGTCAACACCCGATACCTGCGGAATGTGATACATCAAGACCCCACGCCCTTCTGGAACCGCTGAATCCAGCAGACGCCGGAAGTAATCCGCCAGGCCCTGCGCGCTGACGTCCTTGAAGTAATACGGAGGCAGCAGCAGCGCATGGTCAGCGCCTAAGGCAAAGGCTTCACGGGTAGCAGTGATGGTATCCAGCAGGCTGGGTGTACCCGTACCGGCCATGATGCGTAGGCCAGTGTCCACCTCGACCGCCGCGCGCAGCAGGTCGGTACGCTCGTCCAGGCTCAGGGAGGTTCCCTCACCTGTTGTGCCCATCAGCAGTACACCCGTCAGCCCTTGGCCTGCTAAACGTCGCAAATGCGTTTGCAGTGCGGGCAAATCAAGACGCCCATCAGAACGCATGGGCGTTACGGCTGCGGCGTAGATTCCGCTCAAGTTTGCCATGTTGAGTACCTATCTACATGCGTATCGATCACATCATGCTACAATACCGCACCCAAAGCGTTTCGCCGAACACAGGATGAGCATCATGACTACGCGCCACTACTATCAGGACTCCTATACGACACACTTTGACGCACGGATCATCGAACGCACGACACACGAAGGCCAGTCGGCACTCGTGCTGGACTCGACCTACTTCTACCCCACGGGCGGCGGCCAGCCCCATGACACCGGCACCTTGGGCGAGGCGCGCGTGATCGACGTAGTGACGCGCATGGAAGACAAAGCTGTGCTGCACATCGTGGACACCCTGCCAGCAGCAGACGATCTACCCGCTGTAATTGACTGGGAGCGTCGCCTGGATCATATGCAGCAGCACACCGGCCAACACATCCTCACCCAGGCTTTCGTGCAGATCGCTGCTGCACAGACCGTCAGCTTCCATCTGGGCGAGGAAATCGTCACCATCGACTTGGAAGTCGCGCAAATCAGCGAAGCGCAAATCACCGCGGTCGAACAGCTCGTAAACGCGATCATCTACGCTGACCATCCGGTCAGAGTGCGCTACGTGGACCCAGCAGTGACTGATGGCATTCGAATGCGTAAGATGCCGGATACAATCGGCACTGAGGGACTGCGCGTCATTGACGTAGACGGCTTCGACGTAACGGCCTGCGGGGGCACCCATGTAGCGCGCACTGGTGCCATCGGCATCATCAAGCTGCTGAAGCTGGAGAAGAACAAAAGCATGACGCGCGTCACTTTTGTGTGCGGAAGGCGGGCGATGCGTGATTATGGTGAAAAGCACAGCACGCTCGCTGGTTTAGCCACCCACCTGAGCTGCGGCATCCCAGAAGTTGAGGCCATCGTGCACAAGCTGCAAGCCGACCTCAAAGCCGAGATGGACCGCGCACGCAAGCTCAACGACCGGCTGATCAGCCTCAGCGCCGCCAACCTTATCGCTGCGGGTGAAGACCTTGTGCATTTCTGGCTGGTGAAAGCGGTACAAAATAACTTCACAGCGGCTGAAGCGCGCGCCCTGGTCAGCCAGATTGTGGCAGAGCCGCGCAGGGTGGTGCTGCTCGGTATTCCCAGTGACGCCCCCGACGGTAAAGCGGGTCTGATTGCTGCGCGCAGTCAAGACCTAGGCGACATCGACATGAAGGCGGCATTCAATGCAGCGGCCACCGCTTTGGGTGCACGCGGCGGCGGACGACCTGATTTCATGCAGGCAGGCGGCTTCCAGGCGGATGCTGAGAAGCTGTCAGCGGCGCTGGACACCGCCCGCGACACACTGCTACTCAGCACGCGTGAATAAGTACCAGCAGCGCATGTCCTGGCGGATGAAGTCCACAGCCCGATAGCCCTGCGCAAAGGCATCTTGTGACAAAATACGCACCTGTCCCTGCCAAGCTTTCAGGTAAGCCAGGCTGCGCTCTTGCAATACGGCAAGGTCCGCTGGCACTTCAATGCAGTAGTATGGCAGGTTCCAGTTAACCGGATCGGCACAAAGTTCGTCCTCGTCACCATGAACGCGCAGCAAGAAGTGCTCATACGGGAAGTCCTGCGCGAATGGCGCTATGGTCTGGCCAGCAGCCAAAGCCTGCACACGCACGTCGTTAAGGTCCCAGGTGGCCTCATAGCGATCTGTCGGCAGGCCTAGGTTCTGCGCATCCACGCGATCCCCATAGACGCTCTCAACGTAAGAGTCAGCATAGGCACCCAGCTCATGTAGGTTCAACTCCGCATTGCGCGCGCGCATTGGGTCAAAAGTCCAGCGGATGCGCGTATACCCGTTTTCTAAAGCCCAAGAACGCTGCGCCTGCTTCAGACTAAAGCCGATACCCTGGCCCTGATGCGTCGGCAGCACCCCTGTGACGTGCGACCACAGCAGAAAATCACCCGTATCGCGATCACGTAACGGGAAAGCCCAACTCATGCCGACCATCTCGCCCGCATCCGTCAACGCACCCAGCACCACCCCGCCACGCATCGCGGTAACACGCATCAAAGTGTCGGTAATAGGCGGGTTATCCGCGCCCCAGACCCCGACTGCGACTGCGGCTGCCTTCTGCATGGCCTGCATATCCATCAGCACCTGATAGTCCACAGTATTCCCCCTACTGCTCATCGACAGACTCAGCACGTTACGCCCGAATCATAGCGCCATGTGCGCCTGGGTGCTATCCTGGTTTTCCATAACCAGCGACAACCCTAGAAAGACGACCCTATGAACGAACGTATCGGATTTATCGGCCTGGGTATCATGGGCCAGGGAATGGCGCAAAATCTACTCAAAGCGGGCTTTGACCTGTGTGTATGGAACCGCACACACAGCCGTATGGACCCTCTGATTGCAGCCGGCGCACAAGCTGCACACTCTCCGGCAGACTTGGCCGCACGCTGCGACATTGTGATCACCTGCGTCAGTGACACACCCGACGTGGAAGCCGTGGTGTTAGGCGTCTCTGGTGCAATCCATGGGTTGAAGCCGGGCGGTCTGCTCATCGACATGAGCACCATCAGCCCACAGGCCACCGCACAGATCGCCGCAGCGCTGGCAGACCGCGGCATCCACATGCTGGACGCGCCCGTCAGCGGCGGTAGTGAGGGCGCAACCAACGGTACCCTGAGCATTATGGTCGGTGGAGAAGCGCCGCAGTTTGAGCGCGCCATGCCTGCTTTCCAGGCAATGGGCAAGACGATCACACACGTCGGCGAGGCCCACGGCGCGGGTCAGTCGGTCAAGCTGGTGAATCAAATGCTGGTCGTTATCAACATGCTGGCTGTCAGCGAAGCATTGAGCTTTGCACAGGCCAGCGGCCTAGACCTGGAAAAAACTTTAGCAGCAGTATCCGGAGGCGCAGCGGGCAGTTGGATGCTGAGCCAGCGCGGGCCGCAGGTCATCGAGCGAGACTGGCGGCCTGGCTTCACCATCGACCTCCAACAGAAGGACCTCCGCCTGGCGCTGCAAGCCGCCGATCAAGTCGGAGCACCAGCCATCGGCACCAGCCTGGTCTTCAACCTGTATCGCACTTTGCAATCCCAGGGACTCGGTGTTGAGGGCAATCACGCCCTAATCAAGGCCCTAGAGAAAATGAGCGGCATCACGGTTGGTACCAAGTCCACGCGGGACTAACGCGCCGACTCTACCCAGAGCGCGCGGCCATCGGACCAAAAGTGCAGCGCACCGCTGAGGTCCGTGCGGTAGAGCATACGGCCATCTACCATGGCGATGATTTCAGCATCCGGGTCCCCACGCAGGTTAGCCGCATCACTTTGCAAGACGACCTGCTGCGGGTTCACCGCATCCAGAAAAGCGGCATCTAGCGAACGCGACGTGCCGTGCTGCGGCAGCTGCATCACCTGAGCGCTGAGGTCCAGCCCCGAGTCCAGCAGCGCGACCTGAGCATCGCGGCTTAAATCACCCGTGAACAAGAATGAAACGTCACCGTAACGCATACGCAGCAGCAGCGTGCCGTCATCCAACGGTGCGCTGAAATCCGGGACCTGTGGTGGGTTAAGCACCTCAAAGAAGACCTCGTTGTCGATATGCAGCAGGGTACCGGTCGTGGCGGGCGCAAGCAAGCGTCCAGCAAGCGCCGCGTTCACCTCGGCAACGATAGCGTTCTGGCTGGGTTGGCCGTTGGTGACGGTCAGGGCGGTGTGGTAGCGCGCCAAGACTTCCGGCAGTGCGCTCAACTGAAAGCCGTCCGGCTGCGTCATGAAGAACAGGTCAAGCTCACGGTCGTTGAACGGAATACGCTCACCCAAGGCCGTCAGCAGCCGAGATGGGTACGCACCGCCGTCGATCAAGACCTGGCCGCCACCGGGTACCTGGATCAACACCGCGTTCTGGTGACCCACGTCCAGAAACCAGACGTGCAGTCGTCCATCGGGGCGCGTCAGACCAATGGCAAGCATCAACACGAGGATAGCCCCCGAAGAAAAGAGCGCGCTGGTCATCACTGGTTGGCTGTGTACCCATTGACTTAGACGCAGCCAGGCATTGGGTTTGGTTGCGTGCATAATGCCCCATCCGATCAACACGACAAAGAAAATAAACACGAAACGTGGGTCAGCAGAGACATCCACCTGTGCGAAGGGCAGCGCCGCGAAACCCTGCACCACACTGATCGTCCAAGTCAGCGGCACCATAACCATCCAGAAGAGCACCTGGCCCACCAGCGGCAGAATCACCGCGGTGAGCAATGCCAGCCCGCCTACAATGAGGATCACGCTCTGCACCGGCACGATAAGCAAGTTCACCGGCAGCATGACCAGTGACAAGCGCCCAAAATGCATGGCGATCAGCGGCGTCGTGGTAATCGCCGTCGCCAGCGTCACGATCAATGGCTCGCTGAGCAGCCCCACCGCCTGTTGTGCCGATTCCGCAGGCAGCAGGGCTTTGAGCAAGCGCTCGGTACGCTGTGTCAGTGGGTCAGTGTAGAGCGCCAGCCCCAAGGTGGCAAAAAAGCTCAACTGAAAGCTGAGGTCCCACAAGACGGTCGGGTTTTGCAACGACATCAGCAGGGCCACAAACGCCAACGAGGTCGGCACATATGGATTGCGCTTCATAGACTGCCCAATGACCAACACGCCGCTCATGAGTGCAGCACGCACGACCGCCGCATTCGCCCCGACGAACACCGTATACAGGGCAATGACCGCCAGCCCCAAGGTGATGGACAGGCGCGGCTGCGGGAGCAGACGGTTGAGCAGGCGCATCACCAGCCCAGCGATAATCACCATATTGAAGCCGCTGATGGCGACGACGTGCGCCGCGCCCGCTGCGTTGAAGGCATCACTCACATCGGGCGAGATGCCACGCTCATTACCCAGCAAGATACCGGTCAGCAGCGCGGCCTGCGGTTCAGGGAGGTTCAACGCAATGATGCGGGCAGCGTCGCTGCGCAGGTCGATCAAGGCTGCAAACAGTGGATTGCCGCCGCCGCGCGCGTCCACTTGTACGGCGGCGTCACGTAGGATGCTGTAGACATTCTGCCGTGCCAGGTAATCCGCATACGAGAAGTTGTCAAACACGCCAGGACGCACCAGACGTCCAGTGACGGTTACACGGTCACCATAACGCACATCGGTGTAACGCCCGGCACGAACCAACACCAGGCCGCTTGTGGGCAGTGTCTGCCCTTCGCGGGTGACACTGTTCGCAGCGATGCGGAACTGCACCCGGTCGTCGCGCAAGTCAGGAGCATCAATCACTTCACCGGTGAGCGTCACGCCACCCAGGTTGTTGTACGCGGCGACATCGCTGGTTGTGGGCACGATGCTCATGCGCAGCGCGCCCAGGCTGAAGGCCAACAGCAGCCCCACCCACATCCGCTGACGTTTCACATCGCGCAAGTTGAGCAGCAGCCAAGCCACGCCCAAAGGCAGCGCCATCACCACCCAAGCGCTCAAAGTGATGTCAGCAAAGTGCCGCGCCGCGATGATCCCAGCGGACCAGGCCAGCCCCACGTAAATCAGCAGCATCGCCCGGACCTACTCCAGCGCAGACAAACGCTCAGCAGCCAGCGCAATGATTTGTTCAGCCAGCGCTGCTTTTGACATCAGCGGCAGCGCCAGCGGCTCAGCAGCCAGGGTGATGAGCAGGGCGCGGTTATCATCCACGGCAAAACCTGCATCAGAAGCACTAATGTCATTAGCGACGATCATATCCAATCCCTTCCGCTGGAGTTTGTCGCGCGCGTTTTCCAGCAGGTCCTGACTTTCCGCCGCAAAGCCGACAACCAGGCGCGGCCAGCCGCTGCGCTCACGTTCTGCACGGACTTCCGCCAAAATGTCCGGCGTGCGGGTTAGCGTTAGTGTGAGGCCTTCACCATCAACGGATTTCTTGATCTTGTGCGGGGCAACTTGTGCGGGGCGGAAGTCTGCCACTGCTGCGGCCATCACCAGCAGATCGGTCTGCGCGGCGTATTGCAGCACAGCGTCGCGCATCTCCAGCGCTGAACGGACAGGCACCAGGCCCACGCCATAGGGCGTAGGCAGTGCTGCTGTACTGATGAGCGTCACGTCGGCTCCGGCATCCAGGGCAGCCTGTGCGAAGGCATAACCCTGTTTGCCACTGGATCGATTCGTGATGTAACGCACCGGGTCGATGGCCTCGCGGGTGCCGCCAGCAGTCACCACGACATGCCGCCCACGCAGCGGTCCTCCAGCGCCAACAATGCGCCGGATCGCACCGAGAAGCGTCGGGGTCTCTGGCAGACGGCCCCGTCCATGCAGCCCGGATGCAAAGCGCCCCTCTTCCGGCTCAATGACTACAGCGCCGCGCTGAATCAAGGTGCGCACGTTGGCCTGCGTTGCCGCTTGTTCGTACATGCCTGCGTCCATGGCGGGGGCAATCACAAGCGGACAGCGGGCCGCCAGTGCGGTCACACTGAGCAGATCATCGGCCAGCCCAGCCGCAATCTTGGCGATGCTGTTGGCCGTGGCGGGGATCACCGCGAGCAGATCGGCCCCCTCCCCCAGGCCAACGTGCGCAATGTGGGTCGGCAAGCCGCCGCTGGAGTCGGCTGCCCACAGATCGGTATAGACTGCGCGCCCGGTCACTGCCTGAAAGGTCACTGGCGCGACAAAACGCTGTGCGGCATCCGTCATAATGACATCGACCTGTGCCCCTGCCTGGGTCAGCTTGCTAGCGAGGTCCACTGCCTTGTAAACGGCAATGCTGCCGGTAGCTCCTAGGATGATGCGACGATCATGGAGGCTTGAAATCGGTCCCACAGGTTTGCCCTCGTCTTGTCGTGAGGATACGCACCCATTACACTCCCAGCATGCGAATTGCGCAAGCGTTTGTAGGCATTAAAAAACCGGGCGGACCCAATCAGCCCACCCGGTGGTACTGCTGTACTACACATTGTGAGGCAGGGCGTTAGCGGCGGAAGCCACCTTCACCCGGCAGATCAGGCAGAGGCACCAAGCTCCCACCAGGGGCCTGCTGCGTCGCGTAGAGCTTCACCTCATCGATGAAGAACCTCTTGCTCGTCTGACGCCAGCCGACCTGAGCCTTGAACTTGGTTACGGTCTTTCCGGTCAGGGCCAGCGGTGCCGTACTGGAGATCTCAGCCTTCACGTAGCCGCCTTCTTCCGCAGCCACAGGCATCTTGAGGGCCAGCTTCTCCTTGCTGCTATCGTCAAACCTCACAATCACCTTGCCGATGGTCACGTCCGCAGGGGCGTTGCGTGGGTCCACCATGGCCTCGAAGACCAGAGTATCACCGTCCATCAGTGTGGTACCGTCGAAGTTCTGGATCAGCCGACTGTTCTCGCCTGCCACACCCCGGAACATGAAGGCGCAAGCACCGTAAGACGTAAACAACTTGTCTTCTTCATCGTCGAAGTCACCATCGTCGGTCTTGTCCTTGTTGCACTTGAGCTTGTCCTTGCTCATGCCCTTGGCATTCCAGCCATCCGGCAGCTTGTCCCCATCCACATCGGCCTCAAAGCCGCCGTTGACGATGTAGACAAAATCAGCGGTATCCAGCACAAAGCTGAAGGGGCCGTTCTGCGCCTCGGTCACACCATTGGCGACGACTGTCCAGGTGTACAGGCCGTCTTCCAGGGCATCACGTTCAGCGGACTCCAGGGTATAGGTGCAGACCTTGGTTTCTTCGCTGCACACGTCGGCACCCAGCGTCTTGTTGAGCACCATACCCAGGCGCACATTACCGGAGATGTGCAGCGCAGTCAGGGTGTAACTGGTGGCATCGGTAGCGCTTTCCCAGCTCATGGCGTTCAGGTCAGCCGTCTGGCGGATATAGGCCTCATCCGCCGGGCTGAGCAGGTTGAAAGCCCCCGCCGCGACCGGTTCGTCCACAGTAAAGGTGAAGGTCTTATCCACAAACTGCTTGTCACCACCGACTTCGGCACCGCTCGCAGTCACAGTGTAAGTACCGGGCAGCAGTGCAGCATCCGGCGTGAAAGTCTCAACCTTGGTGCCAGCGTCATAGCTGTAAGTACCCGCCACCGGCGTGCTGTCAGCATCGGTCACGCTGAACTCGCTGGCCGCGCCCAAGTCCTTATTCCAGGTCACGCTGATGGTCGTTTCTTCATCGACGCCGCTTTCACCGTTGACCGGGATGGTCTCGGTGACGATCAGGTCACGCCAGTTGACCACATCCACCTCGATGAGCATCTTACGGCTGCCCTCGTCGGTGACGCTGGCTTTACGGTCCGCGACTTCTGCGAAGCCATCAAGCTGCTTCTCTACCCGGTCCCAACTGCCGCGCGCGAACTTGTAGGTCACTTCGGTACCCGTCAGGAACTGGGTCGTGTATTCCCACACGTTAGAGTCGTCCACCTGGGTCATCGCAGCCTTGCCGGGGTCCCACGGCCCCCATTCCTGTTGATCGCCGACGATGTAGACGGTGCCGGGCGTCCAGGTGGGTACCGTAGCACGGAAGGTCACGTCAACCAGCACATCCTCAGCCTTAGCCGTGACAGTATTGGAGGCCGCCGATTCGTTGAAGCTGTTGTCCACCGCTGTGACGTAGTAGTCGTAGGTCTCATCAGCGATGACAGACAGATCGGTGTATGCCAAGGTGGTGCCGTCTGCCGTCTTGCCGACGACCTCAGCCGCATCTGCACTGCCGTTGAGCTTGCGGTAGACGCGGTAGAAAGCCACGCCGGGGCCGCGCTTCATCAGCGTATCGACGCTCGGTGCCCATTCCAGGCTGACGCTGCTGCTGGTGGTACCGACTACAGTCAGGTTCTGCGGCGCGGAGGGATCGGTCGTGTCGTCGCTGGCTTCGACCGTCAGTGTGCCAAAAGCATCGCTGGACGGTCGACCGTTAGTATCCGCATAGACCCACGTGGTCCCGCCGTCGGCGCTGAAGCGCACCAGCATGTTGAAGGTGCCCACTTGATCCGGCAGCAAGGTGCCCTGGTAGAGGTCGTTGTTGCCGTTTTCGCCGGTGTAGGCCATCGGCTCCCACTTCCAGGTACCGTCCGTTGGATCGGTGGACGCACCCCAGCCGACCTGCTCCACGATGCCGGACACTTCACCCAGGCCTGCAGTGCCGCCATCGATGAAGAGCTGGCCTTGGATCGGCCCCGTCGGTTCAAAGACGCTGATGGTGTGAGTGATGGTTTCAGTATCGAGCTTGTACCACACATTGCCGTTGACCAGGTCCCACTGCGGGAAGGCGTCGGATTCGTTGGAGTAGCCGCTGACCAGGCCGGTCGTGTCGTCCTTGGCGGCTACGACGTAGTAGTATTGTGTGCCGGTGACCACGGTGTCGTCATAGAAGCTGTTGGTGGTCGACATGCCGATTGCTTCGTAGCCGCCGCCGCTCACCAAGCTGCGGTAGACGATGTAGCTGTCCGCATCGGTCACAACATCCCAAGTGAGGTCTACCTGAGTAGGGGAAGAGACCTCAGCGTCCAGGTTCGTCGATGCATCAGGCGCAGAAGCCCCGCCGCTGGCCAGGACCAACAGCGCGCCGCCGTTGGCCGGGACGCCGGTTACTGCGATTTCGTCGCCCGCGACGGCCAGTGCTTCAACCGCAACGGTCAGGGCGTCGTCGTAGGTCGCGCCGTTGGGCAGGATGCCCGCGACATTAACCGTCACGTCAGCCGGGCTGCCACCGCGATTGACAATGACCAAGGCGGAGTCGCTGCCGTTAGCGGTGCGGCGCACGTAGGCATAAAGCATGTTGATGTCGTCCACCAGGACCGGCTCAAAGCTGCCAGTGCGCAGGGACTCATGAGCCATACGGGTGGTCGTCAGGGTGTTGTAGTAGGCCAACAGCTCAGCGCGGGTAGAACCAGCCGTATCGGTCTTCAAGTGATCGAAGTACGGCGTGCCGGTTTCGTCCAGCCAGGGAAAGGGCACGCGGTTGTAGGGATCGTCTTCCCACTTGCCGCCGCTGTAGGTGGACTGGCCTACGCTGCCGATCTCGTCACCGTAGTAGATGGTCGGCGTGCCGGGCAGAGTCATCTGCATCAGGGCAGCACCCTTCAGGCGCTGGATGGCATCGCTGAAGTCGTGTGAGGCCGCTGTCGGGTACCGAGTGCCGTCAGCGGGGGCCGCCGGGTGGCCGTGGTCCAGCATGAAGAGCGCGCGGTTGGTGTCGTGGCTGCCGAACAGGTTCATCATGGCGTAGAACGCTTCTGGTGCGTAGCGTTCCTTGAGGCTCAGCAGTCGGGCGTTGACTTCGCTGGGCTTCAGCGGGTTCAGCGGCCCGGCGGAGCTGCCAGTGTTGAAGTCGTTGTCGGTGTAGGACGTGTCACGCCAGAAGCTGAGGATGGCGGAACTCTGCTGGTAGTTCATGGTGGCGTCCCACTCACCGGGGTTGCCATCAGGGAAGGTCACGCCGCCAGTGACGCCGCCACTGGTCCAGGAAGTTGCCAGACCCCACTCTTCACCGGTGATGTAGGCATTCGGGTTTGCGGTGTGCACTGTGGCGCGGAAGTTCTCCCAGTAGTCGTTGGCTCCCAGCTCGCGGGGATCGGTTTTCTCTGCCTGGATACCGTGGTCCACTTCTGGCGCAACGTCCAGACGCCAGCCGTCCGCACCCAGGCTGATCCAGTAGGCGGCAATTGGGGCGCTAACGCCGCTGGGATGCGCATACCCGTCACCCCACACCAGGTCTTGGGCCGACTTTTCAGCAGTGCGCAGTACGGGCAGCGAGTCGAAGATACCGAACCACTTGGGGTAGTCACGGTTATCCGAACAAGGTGCATCGCCCGCACCTTCATAGTCGAAGAAGGTGTACCAGCTCGTATAGGGGCTGCTCAGGCTTTCGCAGGCCCCGCTGCCGTCGTCTGTGCCCAACGCAGTCAGTTCACCGTCAGCATCCCAGCGCCCGTAGCGGTCGAAATACAGGCTGTCCGAGGAGGTGTGGTTGAACACGCCGTCCAGGATCAAGTACATGCTGTGATTGTCCAGTGCCGTAATCAAGCTCTGGAAGGTCGCCAATGTACCGAAGTTGTCGTCGATGATACTGAAGTCTTTGGTGTCGTACTTGTGGTTCGACGGCGACTCGAAGATGGGGTTCAGGTACAGGGTGTTGACGCCCAGGTCGTTCTTCAGGTAATCGAGCTTGTCGATGATGCCCTGAAGGTCACCGCCGTAGAAGTTGCGGCTGTAGGAGCCTTCGCAGGCGTCGTTAGTGTCCTGGCGCGGGTCACAGATGGGGGTGTTCCACTGTGTAGAACCGGAACGCACCACTGTACCGAAGTCCTCGTTGTAGAAGAACTGACCGGCGGTCGGGTTGTTGCTGCTGTCGCCATCGTGGAAGCGGTCCGCGAAAATCTGGTAGACGATGGCGTTCTTCACCCAGTCCGGCGTGCTGAAGGCTGGATCATAAACCGTGAGCTGCCAGCTCTTATCCTCACTTTCACCGATGGTCTCGCCCCAGCCGCCGTCGGCCCCGGTGTCTTCATAGTAGGCCACCGCTGCGCCGTCATAAGCGATGAAGCGGTAGTAGAAGACGTTGACCTTAGCGCCCGTTTCAATGAGAGACTCCCAGTAATCGTAGTCGTCATCGCTGGCTGCAATGCTCATGGGGATCATGGTCTGCACGTCGTCGCGGTCGTTCCACAGGCGGATCATGGCACCCGTCAAGTCATTCTTGGCCGCGCGGAAACGCAGCGTCACGTCCTGGCCCACCGGGACCGCCATGCTGGGCGTGCGGTAGAGGCTGTCGCGGCTGTCGTGGCCCAAATCCGCCCACCAGATGTTACCATCTTTGTCCGCGCCGCCTTCACCATCACCGTTGGCAACGTATTTGATGCGGCTGGTGTTGGTGTCCAGGTAAACGGTGATGGTTTCGTTCGGAGCGGTGGTGGTCACGTAGGTTACTGACGAATTTTTGCTGCGACCATCACCACCGTACTGCTTATCCCAATCAGCAGTCACAGTGACCTTGGCTTCATAGGTATTAGGGGTGGCTACGGTGTAGCTGTCCAGCTTATGGATACCGCCGCCCTGGTCCACCATGGCTGTGTTCAAATCATCATTGGTCCAAACCGGGTCCTGCCAGCCACCTACCGCATTGAAGCTGATCGGCATCGCATCGCCCTCAACGTGCACAATGTTGGTGGACGGCACATAACCGTCAGCGTAGCTGTTGGTGTCGAAGGTGATGGTCACCTGCTGTTCGGCAGTATCGGTGACAAACCAGGAGTCCTGGCCGGGATAAGACTCATTCCAGTCACAGTCCTTTTTGACCTTGAAATCGTAGGTCCCCGCCGAGGTAATAGTCAGCGCAGCACTGTAAATGCCGTCGTTGGGCGTATCGTCGCCATTGGAGCCGTCATCATACATAGCGTTGTCAACGCCAAAGGCCTGGTCATTGAAGTTACCCGCCACGCAGTATGAATCAGCGGCCTGCGCGGTCTGGGACGGCACGAACTGCACCGCCACCAGCACAAATAGCATGAGGACCGGAACCAGCCGCCATGCACGTCGATAAGAAGTGTGCATCTGTCTTTCTCCATACTCAGATAAAAGGTGTATTGTGCTGCGTTATTTTTGTGCTGGTGCTCACACGGTTGAGGCGCACCCGCTTAATTGCAACTAAGAAGATATTATGCATGAGAAAAATATGAGCGTCAAGGCTTTGCCTGTGCATTTTGCATGAAAACAAGGGAAGAAGTCACGGATTTTTTGCGCCACAGTAGTGCGAAACCTGGCGAATTTTACATTCTCATTTCATGTAAGCACGACAATCACTTAAAAATAGATGAGTCCATCATCCAATCACAGCTCAAAGACCCAATATCTGACGGTACACCGCCACCGTGTCCGCTGCGACCTGTGCATGGGTAAAATGGGCCAACACTCGCGCCCGTCCTCGCTCCGCCAGCGACTCCCCTAGGGCCGCATCGTCATGCAGGGATTGCAGCGCCGTGCACAGCGCGTCCACGTCGCCCTCAGGCACAACTACGCCTGCGTCCCCGATCACGTCCGGGATGGCACCGCTGTCCGAGCCGACGACCGGCACGCCGCTGGACATCGCCTCCACCAACACCCGCCCGAACTGTTCCTTCCAGTTGGGCCGCGTCCGTGATGGCAGCACCAGAGCGTCCAGTGCCGCATAATGGGCGGGCATTTCCGTTGATGGCACCTGCCCAACAAATGTCACCCGCTGTGCCCAGCCCAGCGCAGCAACCTGCCCGTTGAGTGTCTCCAGCAGTGGCCCACCCCCTACGATCCGCAGACGCCAATCACCGTGCAGCCCCCGCAGTGCTTCAAAAAGCGTATCCAAGCCCTTTTCCGGCACCAGCCGCCCGATATAGCCCAGCGTAAAGGGCCGGTCCGGGCGCGGCGATGGCGTGAACAGCGCTGGGTCCGTGCCAAACTGCGGCACCACGCCCAGGGGACCACTGTAGCCCTTCTGCCGCCAGACCTGGGCCGCGCTCTCCGTACCGACTAAGGCATAATCCACATGACGCAGCACCCACGATTCTCCCCAGCGAAACGGCGGCGGGTAACGACGGTAAATATTCTGCCAGCTAAAAAACAGTGTGCGTGCCCCGACACGCCGCGCGTGGTGCAGCATCTGCCAAGACGCAGCGTTATAAGGTTCTTCATCAATGTGCACAACCTGCGGCTGAGCCTGCTGCACAAAACGCCCTATACCCGTGTAGTGATGCAGGTGGAAATTGCCGTTTAAGCGGATCGGCAGGACTTCCAGGCGATAGCCCTGCGTGTGTACCCGCTCTAAGGGGGTTTCGCCGCGCTCATCACGCCAGGCGGCAGGCACGACTACAGTCAGGTCTACGCCCTGCGCCGCGATCAGCTCCGACTTGCGCTGATAAATACCCACCACACAGGCCTTGCACAGCATCAAAACGCGCACGGACTCAGCCTTGCCCGATGCGGAAGCCATCAGTGCGATCCCAAGGACTGAAGCGGTCAGCATCGGATGCACCACCAGCCGCCTCGCCGACCTTGAATGCGACGGCCTGGTTCATGTCTGCCAAGGCCAGCGCGATGAGCATCTCCGGCGTGGGTTCGGCAGGCGCGGGCAGCAGTGACTCCAAGTGCGTATCCACGTAAGCGGTGTCCATTTCGCCACCGACGAAAACCGGGTGATCCAGCAGTCGTCGCAGGAAGGGGATATTGGTCGTCACACCCAGCACCACGGTCTGGCTCAGTGCATGGCGCATCCGAGCAATAGCAGCTTCACGATTCAACCCATGGGTAATGACCTTGGCGATCATCGGGTCGTAATGGATGGTCACGGCATCGCCGCTGCGGATGCCGGAGTCCACACGAATGCCGGGTCCCTGTGGCGATTCGAAATGCAGCACCGGCCCGACCGCTGGTAAGAACTGGTTGGCCGCGTCCTCCGCGTAGATGCGGCACTCAATAGCGTGACCCTGCTGATGCACGTCCGACTGTGCAAAAGGCAGCGGTTCCCCAGCAGCTACCTTGAGCTGAAGCTGCACCAGGTCCAAGCCGGTCACCATCTCCGTGACAGGATGTTCCACTTGTAGGCGGGTATTCATCTCCAGAAAGTAGAAATTGCCTTCCGGCGTGGCGATAAACTCCACTGTACCCGCGTTGACATAGCGCACCGCCTGGGCCGCTGCAACACCGGCTGAGGTGATCGCCTCACGCTGCGCATCGTTCAGAAGTGGCGAAGGCGATTCTTCGATGATCTTCTGATGGCGGCGCTGGGTGCTGCATTCACGTTCGAAGAGGTGCAGCGTGTTTCCATGTATATCCGCAATCACCTGGACCTCAATATGGCGCGCGGTTTCGATATACTTTTCCAGGAAGACGCGCGGATCGCCGAACGCCTTCTGTGCCTCACGGCGAGCCGTTTGCAGCGCGGCGAGCAGCTCATCCGGGCTGCGCACGATGCGAATACCCTTGCCACCACCGCCACCTGCCGCTTTGACCATCACCGGGTAACCGATGCGGTCCGCCGCTGCCGTAAACGAGTCATCGTCCGCCTCCGCCGAATCAAAGCCGGGTACCAGAGGCACGTTCGCTTTTTGCATCAAAGCGCGCGCTTCGGTCTTGAAGCCCATCAAACGGATAGCATCCGGCGGCGGCCCAACCCAGGTCAACCCCGCCTCTAACACTGCCTGCGCAAAAGCTGCATTTTCGGATAGAAAGCCATAACCGGGATGCACGCAATCACAGCCCGCATCCAGCGCTGTCTGCACAATCCGTTCGTGCTGAAGGTAACTGTCGGTAGGCGCAGCGCCGCCAATATGAAACGCAGCATCAGCCATGTGAACGTGCGCAGCGTTGGCATCCGCATCGGAATACACCGCCACACTTTCTACACCCAACTCCTGACACGCGCGGATAACGCGCAGCGCAATTTCCCCACGGTTGGCAACCAAACAACGCTTTAGCATCAAGAAATTCCTCATCCATTAACGTGCTTAAGCCTCAAAACTAGGCAACATGATTATACTGCAAAGAAGATCATTCGTTAAACTTGTCTTAGACGCAAACCAGAATCGCAACGAAACCCGCGCATCGACGTTATAATAGTTTGAAGTCAATGCAAAATAGGATATGCTGTATAATCGCTGCGCCTTTGTCAGAGAACGCCAGGGAAAACGATCTTGACCGGCATCCAAATCGCGGCCTCTATCCTATCCGCCGACTTCACGCAGTTGGGCCAGCAGGTCCAAGATGCGGAAGCTGCGGGAGCAGCGCTGATCCACATTGACGTGATGGATGGACGCTTCGTTCCCAATATCACCATGGGACCTCAGGTCGTGACAGCGGTCCGCCGTGTCACTACGCTGCCCTTGGACGTGCATCTGATGATCGTAGAACCGGAGCGTTTTATCGACGCCTTTGCTCAAGCCGGGGCAGACCGCATCAGCGTTCATTACGAAACCAGCCCGAACCTTCACCGCACGCTGCAAACCATACGTGCTGCGAGATGTCAGGCTGGCGTGGCCTTGAACCCCCACACCCCTGCTGCAGTACTCAGTGGTATCATGGACATGCTCGACCTCATCATCGTCATGACGGTGAATCCGGGCTTTGGTGGGCAGGCCTTCCTGCCGACAATGATGCCCAAGGTCGCAGAATTACGCGCCATGATCGGCAGTACGCAGCGGGAGATTACCCTGGAGGTAGATGGGGGCATCAATGCCAACACGGTCATGGTCGCTGCGCAGGCAGGGGCCACTGTCCTGATCGCGGGTAGTGCCATCTTTAACTCACAGCACACTGTTAGTGAAGGAGTCGCGCGCCTGCAAAATGCGCTCGTTTAGCGCCTAGCTCAGGTCGCATCCCAGACCTCCTGATTGAGTAAGGAATACGTGACATGGTTGTTGACATTAAACGACACCTCTGCGACGGCAACAAGCTCAAGTGGCTCATTAGCGCTGGGCTGGCCTGGCTGGAATACAACCAGGCACGGGTCAACGAACTCAACGTTTTCCCTGTGCCTGATGGTGATACTGGCACCAACATGTGCCTGACAATGAAAAAAGCAAACGAAGCGGTCCAGGATTCCGACGAAAACCATGTGGGGATCGTCAGTGATGCCGTAGCACAGGGGGCGCTGCTGGGCGCACGCGGTAACTCCGGCGTGATCCTCTCGCAAATCCTGGCTGGCTTCGCTCAGGGCCTGCGTGGTCACGAAGTTTTCGACACACAGGTCTTTGCCTATGCACTGCAAAAAGCCGTAGATGCCGCTTACAAGGCCGTGATTGACCCTGTAGAAGGCACCATTCTCACCGTAGCGCGTGAATCGGCTGAGGCCGGCTACGCCTTCGCACAGGACAGCTACGACCTGATCGAGATGCTGGACGTGATGATCGCTACCGGCAAGGAAACGCTGAAGCGTACCCCAGAACTGCTGCCTGTTCTCAAGAAGGCTGGCGTAGTTGACTCTGGAGGCCAGGGCTTGATCTTCATCCTGGAGGGCATGGCACGCCACCTGCGCGATGAACCCGTGTATTTCAATACCGCACAAACCCAAAACGGCACCAGCCCACAAGGTGATTGGGAAGACGCACTCGTCCCAGAAGACGAAGATGGCTACGGCTATGACGTGCAGTTTCTCATTCGCGGCATAGACATGGACGTGGCAAAAATCCGCGAAGACATCGATGCCATGGGCTGGTCCACGCTGGTGGTAGGCAACGACCATCTCATCAAAGTACACGTCCACGTACATGACCCTGGCGAACCGATTAGCTACGCTATCAAGCTGGGCGCGGCGATTGACGACGTTGTGGTGGAAAACATGCAGCTCCAGTATCAGGAGTACGTCACCGAACGCCAAAGCCGTGAGCATGTGACCGATCACTACGCGACGCCAGCAGACCAAGTGGCAATCATCACCGTCGCCAGCGGCGAAGGCCTACGCTACCTGTTCAGCCATGACATGGGCGCGGCCTGTGTGATCGCCGGGGGCCAGACGATGAACCCCAGCACAGAGGATTTCTTGGCCGCTATTGACCAACTGCCTAACCGAGAAATCATCCTGCTGCCCAACAATAAAAACATCCTGATGGCCGCCGAACAAGCCGCCCACATCGCGCGTGACAAGGACGTGCGAGTGATCCCCAGCCGTACCATCCCTGAAGGCATCAACGCCATGATCGCCTACAGCAATCAACGCGAAACAGGCCGTATCGACGGTATTTTTGCGGACATGCGCGACTCGCTGACTGAAGTGGTCACCGGCGAAATCACACATGCTACCCGCAGCATCGAACTCGATAGCGTATACGCTCGCGCCGGGCAGCCCATCGGCATCCTGGAAGGCGACCTGGTCACGGCAGGTGATGACCTCGAACAAGTCATCATGGACCTGCTGACGCGCGCTGAAGTCGAGGACTATGAACTAATCACGCTGTATTATGGCAGTGAAATCCGTGCCGCTGACGCCGAGGCTCTGGTTGCTAAGCTCCAAGCGCGTTACAGCGAGCAGGAATTCCATGCAGTGTACGGGGGGCAGCCGCTCTACCCGTACATCATCAGCTTGGAATAAATGCACACCCTGCACGTCGTCACAGACAGCTGTGCACAACTGCTCACACAGCCTGAAGGGGCTAGCAGTGTTTTGACTATCGTGCCGAATACACTGCACATCGGCAGCCATAGTTATCGAGAAGGGGTGGATATTGATCATCATGAGGCCCTACGCCTTATGGCGCAAAGTTCCACCCCGCCGAATGTCACGGCACCTAGTGTTGAGGATTACACACGCGCTTATGCGCAGGCCCTCCGTGATGCGGAGTCGGTGATTTCCATCCATGCATCACGGGAATTGTCGCGCAGTTGGGCCAACGCACAGCAAGCCGCCCAACCTTTAGGCAGCCATAATAAGGTTGTCGTGATCGACTCTCAGACCTTAGGCGCGGCCCAAGGCCTGCTGGTCAAGTTGGCGTTAGCCTTGCAGCATCAGCCGGACAGCTTCGAAGCCAAAGTTAGGCAGGTACGCAGCGCGATCAACCGCGTGTACAGTGTGTACTACGTCGAAAACCTGGCATTCCTGATGCACCACGGCCTGCTCTCAGAACCGCACACGATCCTAGGGACTATCTTGGGGATCAAGCCCTTTCTCACGATAGAAGACGGCCAATTTGTGCCTATTGAGAAAGTACGCAACTACACCCAGGCCATTGATCGCATCGTCGAGTTTGTGACTGAGTTCGATGATATTGCGGAAGGGCTGATCGTACAGGCCACCCGCGATACTCATGAAGCCACCTATCTGCTTCAAGAACGTTTGACCCTTGAATTTCCGAAGCACGACTTTCCGCACATCACCTATAACCCCTCCACAGCGGCTATCATTGGCCCAGATGCCCTGGGCATGGTCGTGTTGGAGGACAATGCAGAAATACATCATAATGAGGATGACCAACCCCATGAAGAAGATTAAGTTTATCACCGACAGCGTTGCCGACATTCCGCAGGACATCCGCGATCGATGGGGCATCGAAATGGTTCCAGCATATGTCAATTACGGGGGGCAAAGCTACGCCGACGACGGGATACAACTAGACCGCAAGCAGTATTTTGACGATATGCTCGCCATGCCAGAACCGCCCACAACGGCTGCCCCCCCCCCGGAGATTGCTCGCGAAGTCGTGCGCAGAGCCTTTGTCGATGCAGACCACGTTATCGCGGTGACAACTAGCCAGCAGATGAGCGGTATTTACAACGCTGTGCGCATCGCATTAGAAGACTACCCGCCCGATCAAGTCACACTCATCGACAGCGAAATGCTAGGACTGGGAATCGGTTACCCGGTGATTGTCGGGGCGGAAGTTGCCGCAGCGACCGGCAGTGTTGAAGAGACGATTGACGCCATCCACCGAGTCAAGCAAAATGTTTACATGTACGCCTTGGCTGGTAGTATGGAGATGATTAAGCGCAGTGGCCGTGTGAGCTGGGCGGCTGGTTATATCGGCACACTGTTGCAAATCAAACCACTCATCCGCGTAGGGGATGGCGCTGTGTCATCGGTAGCGTTGGTCCGCAGTTATCAGCGTGGCCTGCGTAAAATGAGTGAAATCATCCGTCAGCACGGCCCTTTTGAACGCATGGGCCTAGTGCATTCGAACAACTTAGAGGCCGTTGAGACGCTGCGCGCGGACCTGGCTGACATCCTGCCCGATGATCTGATTGTGCATGTGGTCAACCCTGCACTCGGTACACATGTCGGGCCGCAGTCAGTTGCCGTGATCGGGCTGAACCCAGGCTGGAAAGCATAGACGCAATGCCATCTGCATTAGAGACGATCATTAAGATCATCAAACTGGAACGCGAACAAGGCTATCAAGACAGCGCCGTCATAGGCGGCTTAACGGCCTACGCGACAAACTGGGCACCGCAGGCGCATCAAGAAGCACGCCGCCCAGAACAGCATGTACTCATCGATGAGGTGAGTGCATTGCTGGCGGATTACGCGGCTATCAACGAACGCAGTCAACGCCATGACCTCTTGACCTACATCATGGACCGTATCACCGGGCGGCAGCCCATCCCACCAGACTATGCCGCACGCCTGGCGGAGTACACGAGCACAGTGCCCAGTTCACAAACCGCAAAGGCAAGCACCCCGCAGGCACAGGCGGAGCACCCCCCCCAACACTTTACAAAACAGACCAGTACCGCTTCTCATCCCACAGCGCTCGAAGAACACAACGACGTTCCAGAAGCACCAGCCCCCATACATCTCGATATCCCGCCGGAACCGCGCCTAGCGCGTCCACCGCGTCAGCCGCGTGTGGACTTCGACCCCGATGAAGCTGCCGACATCATGCATGGCGTTAACGCCCCATTGACAAGCGTCAAAGGCGTAGGCGCACGCATGGCGAAGTCTTTGAGCAAGCTGGGCCTGGAACAGATCAATGACATGCTCTTCTTCCTACCGCGTCGCTACGACGACTACCGGCGGACCCTGCCGATCGAGCGCCTGCCGATCGGCGCACAGGTCACCGTGATTGGCTCGGTACGCGACACTGAAGTAATCATCGGGCGCGGCAGCCGCAAAGACTTCATGGTGCGGCTTGACGATGGCACCGGTGTGCTGCCCATTCGCTTTTTCGGTCAATCCTACCTAACAAAGAGCATCCGCAAGCACATGCAGATCGTCGTGCGAGGCACAACGTCACAATATCTGGGACGGGTGCAGATGACCAACCCCGAATGGGAACGCCTGGACATCGATAACCTCAAGAAAGTCGGCATTGTGCCGGTTTACCCCCTCACCGAAGGGCTGACCGCGCGCAGCCTGCGTCGGCTGATGAAGTCCACGGTTGAGTATTGGGCCGACCGCCTGCCCGATTACGTACCCGAATCCGTACTAGAACGCGCAGAACTGGCCGACCTCGGCTGGGCACTGCGCAACCTACACTTCCCAGAAGGCAGCGACCACCTCGCACACGCCCAACGCCGCTATATCTTCGATCAACTGCTGCTGCTTCAAATGGCAGTGTTGGCACGCCGCCGCGAGTGGCAGTCGGTGCCTAGTGCCCCCATACAGACCCGCGATGACTTCCTAGAGGACTTCATCGCGGCGGTCTTTCCATATCCCCTGACGAACGCACAGCGCCGCGCAGTGGAGGACATCCGCCGCGACATTGCTGCTGACGTACCCATGAACCGCCTGCTTCAAGGTGATGTGGGTGCAGGCAAGACAGCTATTGCTGTCAGCGCACTAGGGATGGCCTTCAGCGCAGGCAAACAAGCAGCCCTCATGGCTCCTACCAGCATCCTGGCCGAACAGCACTATCGCGGTATCAGCGCCGTCTTGGAAAAAACGCCCGGCGAGCGTCAGCCGCGTGTAGCCCTACTGACCAGCGCCCTGTCCACCGCAGAACGCCAAGCCACTTACGCGGGCCTTGCAGACGGCAGCATTGACATTGCGATCGGCACCCATGCACTGATCCAGGAAGGGGTCGAATTCAACGACCTGGCGCTGGCAATCATTGATGAGCAGCACCGCTTCGGTGTGGAACAGCGCGGCCTGCTGCGCACCAAAGGCAAAAACCCGCATCTGCTGGTGATGACGGCCACGCCAATCCCGCGCACGCTGGCATTGACCCTGCATGCCGACTTGGACCTGTCGATATTGGATGAAATGCCGCCAGGACGTAAACCGGTACGCACGCGCATTATCACTGAAACCCAACGCGACGGCATCTATCACTTCATCGAGAAGCAGATCAACGCAGGACGACAAGCCTTCATCGTGCACCCGCTGGTCGAAGCCTCCGAGAGCGTCGAGGCGAAGTCCGCTGTGGAAGCCTACGAACAGCTCAGCCAGGACTTCTACCGCCATCGGGTAGGCCTGCTGCACGGACGCATGAAGCCGACAGAAAAAGACGACATCATGCGCGCTTTCAGCGAACATGAATTCGACATCCTGGTGACGACCTCAGTGGCTGAAGTCGGTGTTGACATCCCCAATGCTTCGGTAATCGTCATTGAAGGGGCTAATCGCTTCGGGCTGGCCCAACTCCATCAGTTCCGTGGGCGCGTAGGACGCGGACAGCATGAGTCCTACTGCCTACTGGTCCCGGACAAATCCACGCCGGAAGCTATGGCCCGTTTGACCATCATGGAACAAACTAACGACGGCTTCAAGTTGGCCGAAGAGGACTGGAAAATGCGCGGCGCGGGAGACTTAATCGGCACCCGCCAGAGCGGGCGCAGTGTGCTGCAACTTACCGAGATGATGTCACCGGACCTGGTGGCCCTGGCACAGCGCGAAGCCCGCACACTCTACGCAGAAGACCCCAGTCTCATGCAGCCTCAACATCAGCTTTTGCGTCAGCGCGTGGACATGCTCTACAATCCCGACAGTGATTTCAGCTAGACGCTGTAAGCCGCGCAAAAAGACCCTTTACAGGGCGCAGAAGCTGTAATTCTGCGCACGATTATTGCTTTGCTAGGAGATTTTGACTATGCGACGCGCTGTATACCCCGCCACGCTTGATCCAATCCATAACGGTCACATCGACATTGCCGTTCGGGCGGCCAAATTCTTCGACGAAGTGATCGTAGCCGTTTACGATAAACCGAAAAAGAACCTGCTCTTTACTGTAGATCAGCGCCTAGTGCTTGCTGAAAGAGCGTTTAGCATCTATGGTAACATCAAAGTTGCCAAGTATTCGGGACTGACTGTAAACTATGTACAATCAGTGGGTGCCATGGCACTCATACGGGGCCTGCGTGTGTTTTCTGACTTTGAGCTGGAATTCCGAATGGGCATTGCGAACAAAAAATTGGCCCCGGAAATTGAAACTGTCGCTATCATGGCGGACGAGCGCCACCTGCACATCAGCTCCAGCACCATCCGCGAAATTGCTGAGCTGGGTGGTGATGTCTCCAGCATGGTGCCATTCTTCGTAGTGGATGCCCTGAAGGAGCGCTTTGACGAGCTAAACGCCAACGGCGGCAGCCCGGACTACAGCATAAGTATTCGTGACTGAACGAACGCAGGAAGGGATCGCAATGGACATCCAACACCTGGTAGACCGCCTTGAAGACTTAATTGACGAAGGGCGACACATGCCTTTCAGCAAGTTCACGATGATCGATGAAGAACGCGCCTTGGAGATCATCGACCAGATGCGCATCTCCATTCCGGAAGAAATCGAGAAGGCGGCCCGTATCCTTCAGCAGAAAGAGCGCGTGTTGGCCCAGGCTAACGAAGAAGCCGCGCGCATCTTGCAACAAGCCCGTGACAAAGGTGAGGCGCTGTTGGATCAAGAGGTGAGCGTGCAACAGGCACACACCCGCGCCCAGATGATCCTGGAACAAGCCCGACAGGAAGCAGAGCGCATCACCAAAGAGGCAGATGCCTACGTGATTGACGTGCTGCGTGGGCTGGAACAAAAACTTCAGCAGAACATTAACGTCGTGCGCAATGGCATCAACCAAGTGATGAGCGATGAAGAAACCGCGCCAGACTATGATGCTGCGCCCACTGCATCCAACGTACAAGACACAGAGAGCGCCGCGCTGGTGCGCAAACCGGTTGATGTAGACGTGGAAAATTAGCGTACTGCATCACCTCCCATGTGGTCAGCCGATACTATCGCTTCATTGCTTTCAGCAACGAACCGCGTGCACCGCTATGGAGAGCTGTGGTGTCTCTAATCGATCCTGGATCACAGGCGGCTTAGTGCTGTACAGCCATCAGAGCACCGAGTTATAATCGCCGGGTAAGGGTCCAGGAGGCACAGCCCATGACACAGATCGCAGACGATACCCAGCCGCGCTCACCGCTGCGCACTGCGCCACCCACACAACCGGACGGCCCTGGCTGCTTAGTCTACACCGTGGTCGGTGTAGGCATTCTGCTTATGTCCACCGCTGTCGTGCTGCTAGCCGCAGCGGCTGGCTGGACGGAAGGACAGCGGGTTGCACAGGGCAATGCCGCCGCCACACAAAACGCTGAAGTGCAGGTGCAGCTCGCACTCATCGAGTCCGACATTGCACAAGGCAACCCAGGCTGGCTCGCCAGTCGCATCGATTATCTGGCAACGCTGGACGTGCCAGAAGCAGCGTCAGCGATGGCAACCGGAACCGCCGTTTTCCTAACACAGCAGCCAACAGCCACGCTCACCCCAACCGCCACAACGACAGCAACAGCCTCACCACAGGCCACGCTCATACCTTCGCTGACCCCCACCATCAACCCCAACGCCGCCGCTGAGGAACAACTCGCACAACGCCTGGAAACCGCCCGGGAGCATGTCGCATTGGCGCAGTGGTCGGAAGCCATCAACGAGCTGGACATCATCATCAGCACCGATGAGCAGTTCCAGCGCAGCACAGTACGTGCACTGATGTCACGCGCACTCAACGCTTATGCGCGCCAGCTCTACACCAGCGGCGACCTCGCTGAAGCCGTTACACATACGGACTGGGCGGAAGACCTCGGCCCGCTGGATGAGGGCCTCAGTGTTGAGCGCGAAGTCGCCAACAGCCTGCTCAGCGCCCGCGCGTTAGTGGGAACGAGCAATTATGCACTGACGATCGACTATCTGCTTACCGCCGACAGCCTCGCTTCACCTGCCTACATGAACGGTGAGATCCGCACCCTGTTGCGCACCGAATACGCTGCCTATGGCGATGCTCTGCTGATGACACAGCCCTGCGATGCCGTATTCCAGTACACTAACGCACTGAACATCAACTTCGATGGCAGCATCAGCAGCAAACGAGACACTGCCCAGGACTACTGTGATAACGGCACCCCCACTCCTGAGGGCTTCGTTCCTACACCGGACGCAGCCACGCCGTCAGCATGAAATACAGCAGCGGCGGAGAGTGT
Organism: uncultured Anaerolineaceae bacterium; assembly: GCA_964457835.1. Taxonomy (GTDB): domain Bacteria; phylum Chloroflexota; class Anaerolineae; order Aggregatilineales; family Phototrophicaceae; genus CAYWGJ01. The sequence continues at coordinate 72,360 of CAYWGJ010000004.1, read as the reverse complement.
TAGTCCGGGCATTAATTTAGGATGAAGATAACTAGACGCTAAGACCCTCTCATTGCGCACTCACTACGATTTCAGGACAACTTTAGCCATGAAGGCTACATTTCATCTGTAAAACGGATCTGGTCGGGTTGTGTTGATCCCTCTTGAGTGGTACAAATGTGTCGAAACCAGGTTCGTGAGCCGAGTGGTTGCTGGTTCTAGCGTCGCCAGCGTTGAAACCTTCAGCTCAATCTACAGGCCGCCTGCTGTGTCCCCCCCCTCACGCAGGCGGTTTGCTTTTTACAGTGCGCACACGAAAGGCGGCACAGATGCCAGGAAAATACTTTGAAGAGCTGACAGTGGGCACCATCATTAAACACAGCCTGGGCCGCACCCTCACCGAAATGGACAACGTACTCTTCAGCAGCCTAACGATGAACACGCAGCCGCTGCATATCAACGCCGATTTCGCTGCACAAACGGAATTCGGTCGCCCGCTCATCAACGGCATTTTTACGCTAGGACTGCTCGTTGGTCTCACAGTCAACGAGCTGACTGCTGGCACAATTGTCGCTAACCTGGGCTACGAGTCAGTCAAGCACCCTCACCCGATGTTTGCCGGTGACACGCTCTACGTCGAAACCGAAGTCACTGCCAAGCGCGACAGCCGTTCACGCCCAGAAGCCGGGATCATTACGCTGAAACACAACGGGCGAAACCAAGACGGCATCCTCTGCATCGAAGTCACGCGCTCAGCGCTGTTCTTACGCAAACCCACCCAGGCATAAAGCATGCCACACTCTTACCCGACCCCACCAGAAGGTTATCAGGAAGTACGCTACTTGCGCGTCACGGAACCAGGTCTGCTGGTAGCGCTTAACGTGCTGTCACTGGCAACCTTAGCAGGCGGCGGTGGTCTAATCTTTATGTGGACGCGCTTTATTGTGCAGCAACGCAGCGCAGTTCCCAGCGGCCCCGCTGGAATCGACTGGCTGGTGATCGTTATAGTGCCCCTAGTCTTTATAGCGCATGAGGGGCTGCACGGACTTGCGATCTGTTGGGCGGGACAAGAGCCACGTTACGGGGCGCAGTTTGCTTCATTCGGACCGATCAAGATACCCCTGCTGTTGTATGCCACAACAGAAGGCGCTCTCTTCTCCCGCAGAGCCTTTATCGTGATCGCGTTGGTGCCGCTGGTCGTCATCACCGCGGTGGGGATGCTATTGGTGGTCGTCATTCCCCAAGGGATGCTTTTTACGGTAAACCTGTGTGTCGCGCTGAATGCCGGGGGAGCTGCCGGTGATGTATGGATGAGCTGGGTCGCGTTGCAGCACCCGCCCAATGCGCTCATCAAGGACGAAGCTGACGCCATACGTATCTACGAGTACAGCGTCTGAAAGCAAAAGGCCGCCCAGGATGAGCGGCCCCGCCAAAATCACTAACGCGGATAGTAAGGCCCAGTTTCATCCGGTGGGCGTTGATACATCCCCTGCTGCGACGCGGCATACGCCCGCGCCGCCCGCCGGACTCGCGGTCGCACGAACAGCAAGAACACAAAGATACCGAGCAGCAGCATCACGAAGACCGCGGCTATTGTCCCCAGTAATGAAACCAATACACGCTCCACACCCAGTTCTAACGGCAATTCAGCCACTTCCTCCACGGTCGCGGCGGCAGCTAGCGCCTGGGCACCAAACTCCAGCACGGTAGGTAGTGCACCATTGGCGAGAGTCGCAGTAAGTGTCGCTGGGGTCGTCGCACGATAAGCCGCGCTGGCAACTGTGATGGTGTACTGCCCCGGCGCAAGGTTCTGGAAGCAGATCACGCCTTGGGCGGCAGTCGGCGATTCCATCAGCAGCGCGCTGGCGATCACTACACCACTGGCATGAGCCAGCTCCGCACTGATGCCGCCCTGCAAGGTCAGCTCACCAGAGTCACGCTGCCCATTGGCATTCCGATCTTCGTAAGCGCGCACACAGAACTGTGCGTCATCCTGCCCATTTGGTGCAGCGTCTTGCGCCAGCACAGCCACCGACACCAGCAGCAGAACGATGAGAGCTGTCCATATCCGAGTCATCAGCGCCGCCTCACCGGGTACGCAGCACGATAGCCAGGCCGACACCACCTAGAAGCACAACCGCAGCCAGCCCAAACACGATCAAGCCGCTGATTTGCAGCAGTGAGGCTGTATCCGGTGCGCTTTCATCCACAACCACAGCCTGTCCGCCAGTATCCTGCGTCACATCGTCATCAGGCAGGGTATTGGCCGCCACGGCTGTCACGCCTTCTGCCGCGCCGAAACGTGCATCTACGCGCACACCCGCCTGCACCCGCACACTCAGCTGTTGGGCGGTCGTCAGACCATAGCTATCTGGCGGTGCGGCGCTGACTGTGTAGCTGCCCGCGTCCACCTCTTCGAAACAGAAGGGTTCGGCATTACCGTCAGTGACGTAGGTCTGCGCAACAGCATCTCCCATGTTGATGACGATGCTGCCGCCTGCCAGTAGGCCTTCGGCTTCCTCCTGAATACGGTTCTGGTTGGCATCGTTGAACATCCACACACAGATTGCGGTTGTATTCGTCGGGCGCTGAGCCACCTCAGTGACCGGCGCAGGGGGTGCATCCGTTGGTACCGGTGTGGATGTCGGCGCGACAGGTTCTGGGCTTGGTGTAGCCGTCGCAGTGATGTCATCGGTCTCATCCGTGCCAGCGTCATCATCGGCAGGTGCAGTAGGTTCCACTGTCGCTGTTGTCACTGTGGATGTCGGGGCTGGGGTATCCGTGCTGACAGCGGCTACCTGGGTCGGCGCATCTGTGGCTTCGGCATCCTCATTATCAGTATCATTGCCTGCGGCCTCAGTCGGGGATGCGCTGGCTGTTGGTTCTTCAGTAGCGCCCGCATCATCTTCGTCACCCCCTTCGTCGGCGGAACCATTTGCTTCCTGGATGAGGATACTCTGCCCAGCGAAGATGAAGCGCCCGGACCCCATATCCGGGTTCAACGCCAGAATGTCATCGGGCAGCAACCCATACGCAACCGCAATAGCGGCTAGGGTATCACCCGGCTGCACGATATGTACGATAGAACCATCAGGCTGTGGAGCCTGCGGCACCACGAAATCAGCAAAAGCGGGGGTGGGAATCACGGGTGTGTTGGTGACTGCGGGATCACCGCCATCGCCTGGGCCGCCGCCTCCTCCACCGACTGTCAGTGAGGCATCGTCCCAATACATGGAATTGGGATCACTGGGCTGGCTCTGCGTGGCATAGAGTAAAAGCGTCACCGAGGTGCCTGCGGCAGTCGCTTCTACAGTAGCCTGTGCCCAGCCGTCCTCTGTGGTGACCCAAGGCGACCAGACAATCCCGCCCGATTGCGGGTTACCACCACCGCTGGGGTCAATTCCCACTCTGAAGCGCCCCCCATCCACCGGTGGATTGCCGCGTTCCATGAAGCCGCGTGCACTGCCGATCACGTTGGCGTTCTCCGGCACGGTGACCGTTTGAAAAACCGCTGTGGTAAACGTGGCAAAGCCGCGCGAAATGCTCAATGATCGGTTCTGATCGAATTTGAACAGCCCAGTGTGCGGAAAACCATTAGGAATCAGGTTTTGCCATTCTTGGCTGCGCGGGGTCAGCGTGACCCAGCCATTCCACGCAGGCGGTACGGCAAACACAGCGTCGTCTGCGGTCTGAACAACCTTGTAATCGCCGACGTACTCGAAGCTGGGGTCGTTGAGCAGATTGCCGCCTTGCGACCATACCCAACTCACATTAAACAGGATAAACAGCGTGCCAAGCACAGCCGCCGCCATCAATCGCCTGAACATAGTTGTGCTCCGTCGTGAAAACTCAATAGAGACTGAAGCCAACGCACTGACTTCAGCCTCACGCGGCGCGATTATAACACGCAGCTAAATGGAGTCAACCGCAGCACAGGCTTTGAGAGCGGGCGTCAGGCAGACGTAGGCTGGGCGCTATGCCGTTTCGATCTTGCGATTGCGGTGCGGCAGGTAGGCACCTATCCAAGCTTGATCGTGTGTCTTGATGAAATCCTCGGCCTTTTCAACCAGGTCACGGTTGCCAACGATGAGCGGTGTGCGTTGGTGCAAATCGTGCGGCTGAATGTCCAAGATGCTGCCTACGCCATCCGACGCATACCCTCCAGCCTGCTCAATCAAGAAGGCCAGCGCCTGTGCTTCGTACATCAAACGCAACTTGCCGTAGGGTGTCTCCGGTTTGAAGTTATCCCCCGGATATAGAAAAACACCGCCGCGCAGCATGTTGCGATGGAAGTCCGCCACCAGCGACCCAATATAGCGGTGTGAGAGCGGCTCACGGGGGTCAGCCGGATCAGCACCTTGAAGCCAGCGTACATAGCGCTGAATACCGGGCGTCCAATAGCGTTCATTGCCATGGTTGGTGCTGTAGTACTTGGCGTCCTGCGGGACGCGGATGTCCGGATGGCTCAGCAGAAACTCGCCCACGCTGGTATCCAGCGTAAAGCCGTGCACGCCTTGACCGGTGCTGTAGACCATCATCGTGCTGGAGCCATAGATCACATAACCCGCGGCTGCTAAGCGGTGCCCTGCCTGGAGCACGTCGTCATCGGTGCCATATTCTCCCTCGGACACTTTACGATGAATGGCAAAAATCGTACCCACAGACACGTTCACATCGATGTTCGATGACCCGTCCAGCGGATCATATAGCAGCACGTATTTGCCCTTGTCAAAAGTCGGTGGGATTTCAATGATTGCATCGTGCTCCTCTGAGGCCATTGCACACAGCCGCCCAGTATGATCGTTCATCTTGAAGATCATCTCATCGGCGAACACATCCAGTTTTTGTTGGCGCTCTCCGTGGATATTCTGGCTGCCGACCGTACCGAGAATGTCCGTTAGGCCGGCACGATTAGTCTCGCGCGAGATGATTTTAGCTGCCATCGCGATGTCGTAAAGCAGGTTGGTAAAAATACCAGATGCGTTAGGGTAGTTCTTCTGCTGCTGTAGAATGTGGCGCTCAATAGTCACAATACGCGACATGGGCAAAAATCCTTTTCAAATAGGCCTGCATACCATTCTATCCTAACACAACCCGGCCCTTAGATGGCTGGTTAATGAGCGCTGAATACTTTAGAATTCAATAGGTTTGATCGACAGGTAGTCACCACTGAAGAGGACCTCATGCGCCTTGCCATTCAAGAACACTTGCTGCCTGGTGATACCCACAGCAGCCGTTTTCAGACCGCGCGCGACCTGGGATTTGACGCCATTCAGGTGCACGGTGACGACTCCTTAGCGGAACGCATCCCGGAGCTGGTCAACACCGCCAGCCACGTTGGACTGCGCTTCAGCGCGGTGGACATCGGCCACACCCACCTACTGCACCCAACCTTCGATGTACGAGAGGCGGCCTTAGTGCGCGTGCGCCGCATGATGGGGCACGCGCTGGATTTGGAAGCGGACGGCGTCATCTTCCGCGCCAACTATGCCCCGCTCCCCGTTTTGCCTGACCTGCATCCTTACAAGTCCGCTGTAGAACTGGAAGGCGAGCTGTTGGTGAGCCAGCTCAAAAACACCTTATGTGACCTGGCCTATGCCATGGGAGCACACCTCATCTTGACGCACACGGACAGCCAAGACACCCACCTGGTGCAGCGGCTGCACCATACACACAGCATCCGCCGCAAGCTGAAGGGACACCCGCATCTGCACACTGCTGCCGATCTGTACTACATGAGCCGCGAAGAGGCAGATACAGCGTCGGCTTTAGGCCAGCACCTTGAGGGGCTGCGGATGCTGATGCTGCGCGACAGCAGCGGCGGTCTACCAGGCAGCGGCGCACTGGATTTCAAGGCAGTAGCGGCAGTGCTGCACCAGCAGGGCTACACAGGATGGCTGACGCTGGCGGATGCGGCGAACACGATACCGGACGTTGATGCCCTCCAAAGCAGCCTGGATCACCTACGTGATGCAAACCTGTTCTAAACCCAGACGGCGGTTGAGCGTAGGCTAAGTTCCATAGGGGCGTCAAGTACTCCAGCGCGATTCAGCGTACATTGAGGTCATAAAGGTTCAACATACGCTATCGGGAGGATACCATGACCACATCCCATCGGTTCGCGCTCTGGCTGGCTGTACTGCTTATGCTATCTGGCTTGTTCGGTGTGCAGGCACAGGACGAAACTCAGGGCGGGGTCTACAATGCAACCGGTACCGTTATCAATGCCGCCCATCTCAACGTGCGCACGTCGGGCAGCACGCTAGCGGGCGTGGTGGCTGTGGTGAACCGCGGCGGTACCTATCCCATCATTGGTCGCAGCCCGGATGGCGCATGGTGGCAAGTGCTGCTGAACCCCGGCGGCGTAGTGGGCTGGGCGTCAGCGGGTTATCTGAGCGTAACCGCCTTCTATCCTGTACCAGTCATTCCGCTGCCGCCGATCACAGCCGCCAGCATTGCTACCGGCACGGTAAACACCGGCGGCTTGAACATCCGCGCCACACCGGACCCCATTAGCGGTACCATCCAACGGGTGATCTACCGACACGATGTGGTGCAGCTCACCGGCAAAACCAACAGCACGCCGCAGTGGTACGAGGTCTTCCTGGCGGATGGCAGCAGCGGCTGGGTCAATGGGCACTACTTAGACGTGACCAATGACGCGCTGGTTCCGATCAAGAATGGGGTGCCCGTTCAGGCCAGTGGCACGGTAAACGGTGCATACTTCCTTAATGTGCGCTCTACACCGAACCCCTACATTGTGAACATCATCGCGGTCATCAGCCGGGGACAGACCTACCCGGTCATCGGTAAAAACGCGGATGCCACCTGGTGGCAGCTTCAGCTTGGCCCTAACGTCAGCGGCTGGGTCAATGGGCGCTACCTGAGTGTGACGAACAGCCACCTAGTCCCCATCACGTATTAGCTACACACAAAGAGCGCCCCAATCAGCACGAGGCGCTCTCTTGAGTCATGTATGCGGTCCGGCGCGGCTTACTGCATCGCGGCGGTGATGGTGCCACATGCCGGGCTGCACTCTCCATTGCGGATGATGGCGTAACCCGCCTGTGGGTCGGCACCATAGTTCGTAAAATCAACGTTCCACACAATCAACAGGCGCACACGCCCGCCCTGACGTGCCAGGCGAATGGCATCACCCAACCACTGTGCCTGTTCCTGGAGGCTGGTCCCGGCGGCCCACTCAAAGCCCGCCGGCAGCGGCCCCAGACCGTCACCGGTCAGGTAGCCCAATTCCGTGAAACACAGTGGCTTGTTCGGGAAGGTACCACCGTACAAGCTAACCATCGTTGGATAGTAGCGGGTGTAGTGGTTGGGGTTATCGCGCGGGTCGCCGGAGCTGGCGCTGGGCGGCACGATGCCTTCGTTGTAGTGCATCCCTACGCAGTCCATGAAGTTAGCCGCGCCCGCGTTGCGCATCTGACTGATGAAGATGTCATCGTCACAACCGCTGTTTTGGCAGGTACCGCCGAAGAAACCCGTCGGTGCGGGTGCCCCGCTGATAACCACGACATTCGGGTTAGCATTCTTGATCGCCTGATACGCAGCGGAAAGCATCTGGGTGTAATTGCCACCGCTGATCTGGCCGGCAGGCCATTCACGCTCGATATTCGGCTCATTCCACACTTCGATGGCATCCGGGCCGAGTGCCGCTACCCCACCCAGGAAGTTGGCGAAGTCTTGGTAGTATTGCGCGGGGTTAGCTGCCAAGCCGCTCTTGTCTTCACCGATCACACCCAGCACGATCTTCATGCCCCGTTCACGCGCGGCATTGATGGCTCCAGCGGCGATGTCCGGCCCTTGGCCTGGACTCCAGCGTATCTGCGTCTTGACCCAGCTCATGCCGATATTCTGCATTGTATCGGTATAGTTGAAGCTGGCGATGTGCCCCCCCAGGTTAAAACCGGTCAGGCCGCCGCCATCCGGGACGGGGGTTGGTTGACCAGGAATCGGAGTCGGGACCACGCCACTGCCACCAGGAATAATCAAACGCTGACCGACGAAAATCAGATTCACATTGGTGATGCCATTGGCGGACGCGATAGCTTGTACCGTCGTGCCAAAGCGCTGTGCGATACGGTTGAGTGTATCGCCAGGCTGCACAATATACACCGTTCCCTCACCATCCGGAGTAGGTATAGGCGTGGGATCGCCAGGTATAGGCGTGGGATCGCCTGGTACAGGTGTGGGATCACCGGGCTGCGGTGTAGGAGTCGGCACAAAGCCGCCGCCGCCATCCGGGATGATCAACTGCTGCCCGGCGTAGATCAAATTAATGTTAGGAATGTTGTTGACGCTGGCAATCGCCTGAATGCTAACGTTATAGCGCAGCGAAATACGGAACAGATTCTCACCAGGCTGTACCACATGGACCACCTCGGCGGGTGCATCTTGGGCGGAAAGACCCACTCCCAGCCCGATGCTCAGCAGCACCACACTTACGATGAGCAAAAGTAAACGGCGCATAGGGACTCCTTAAATGCTAGTGCAGGTTCGGCCATTCAAGCTGAAAGTAGTGTAGCACGCTTACACAAAACGCGCTTGTAAAGCCTACGCGGTGTTTCCCACAGCGCGAATTGCGCGCGGTGCTTTGAATGATCTAATGCCTGTGTTAGTATGTGCCTGCTACGATCCCCGCGAGGAGTCATGTGATGCGACTTGCTGTAATCTCTGATATTCACGGTAACTTGGATGCGCTGGATGCAGTGTTGGACGATCTGGCATCCGGTGACAGCGTGGACCTGACCTGGTGCTTGGGTGACTTGGCGGCCTTTGGTCCCCGTCCGGCAGAATGCGTGGAGAAGATACGCACCCTTTCCGAGAATGGCGAAAGCAAAACCTTTCGCGTCATCGGTGGCAACACCGACCGCTACTTGGTCAACGGCACACGCTTCCCCGCCGCAATAGCTGAAGACGAAGCCACTTTCAAACAGCTTGCTGAGGCTTGGCAGACCCGCGACACGATCCTGAACTGGAACCTCTCGCGTTTAAGCTGGGCAGACTATGCCTATCTAAAAAGCATCTTAGGCCGTGAGCTGAGCAGTTCGGTGGAGGGCTACGGCCAGGTCATCGGCTATCACGCAGTGCCGGGCGACGATGAGCCGCTGCTTGGCCCAGACACGCCAGAGACGCAGGCCCTGGATTACGTGCTGGACCGTGAAGGACGTTTAGGCATCGGTGGACACACGCACCTTCAGATGGACCGGGCGCTGAAGGGCTGGCGGTTAGTTAATGTGGGCAGCGTGGGCCTGTCGAGTGCCAATCCCGGCTATGCCGAGTACGGCCTGTTCACCTTTACGGAAGACGACTTAAGCGTCGAGTTAAAGCGCGTGCCTTATGACGTGGACAATATGCGGATAGACCTGGAAGTGGTCGGCCATCCAGCACCACGCTGGCTCGCTGCGCGTTTGCAGCCCCAGGAGTGAAACCATCATGCCCAAACGTGACAAGCTGTTTGAGTTACTAGCTTCTGAAAACGCGCTGGGCGTGCTGCTCATGGTGCAGATGGACGGCATCCCTGAAACGCTGCAACTGATGATTACCGCGACAGAGGTTGACGAAACGACCGGCAGTCTGCACGACAAGGGCACTTTTGTTGTGCGTGCGCTGGGGGTTGTAGAGCATCAGGTCAGCATAGGGCTGTTCAACCAGATGCGCATCGTAGACGGCGAGCATCCTTTGCTGCAGCAGCACAACACAGCAACGGCTGCGCTCTTCTTCCGTGGCAAGATCAAGGACCCGAATGAGGCCCTCGTTGATGTGCTGCAAGCTTATGCGTCCACCTTTGGCCCTTGGCGACATATGCCCCTCTACATGAACCCCGATAAACCACTGCTCAGTGTGCTGTCTTCGGAGGGTGACCTCGTGGGTTCCATGCCTAAACCCTTGGCAGACAATATCGGCACCGCCCTGGAAAAGCACGGCGTGGAGACCAAACAATTCGCTGAACCCTTTGAAGAAGTGGACGAACACGGATTGTCGCGGCTGCGCCAAGCCCTTATCATTGATGAGTCCTACATCGTCGCACTGAGCTTCACCGTCGATGAGTTAGGCAAAGTATAAGTTTTCTACAAAAAGAGAGGGTTTTCACAATGAAACTTAAAGGCAAAACCGCCCTGGTTACAGGCGGCGCATCCGGCTTGGGTGGGGCAACCGCACAGCGTCTAGCCGAAGGTGGCGCGCATGTTGTCATCCTGGACCTGAACGAAGCAATCGGTCAAGCACACGCGGACTCTTTAGGCGACAATGTGCGCTTCATCAAGGCGGATGTATCCAACGAAGCTGATGTACAAGCCGCCATCGGGATGGCAAAAGAGGCTTTCGAAACGGTAGACATCCTGGTCAACTGTGCAGGCATTGCGGTTGCTATGCGCACCCTAGGCCGTGAAGACGTGCACCCGCTGGATGTGTTCGAAAAGGTAATCCGCGTTAACTTGATTGGCAGCTTCAACTGCATCCGCTTGGCCGCTGAGGTGATGGTCACCAACGAGCCAAACGACGGCGGCGAGCGCGGCGTCATTATCAACACAGCGTCGGTAGCGGCCTTCGATGGGCAGATCGGGCAGGCAGCGTATTCGGCCTCAAAGGGTGGTATCGTCGGCATGACTCTGCCTATCGCGCGTGACCTCTCGCGTAATGGTATCCGCGTGATGTCCATCGCGCCGGGAATCTTCGACACGCCCATGCTGGCCGGTCTGCCGGAACCGGCGCGGGTATCGCTGGGGCAGCAGGTACCTTTCCCATCACGCCTGGGTAGCCCAGCAGAGTACGCGCAGTTGGTCCAAAGCATTATTGAAAACCCGATGCTCAACGGGGAAACCATCCGCCTAGATGGGGCCATCCGTATGGCACCGAAGTAGAAGTCTTGACCCGCCCACAGGCCGATGCACGCTAAGGGTGTCGGCCTGTGGCACTGCTCACGGTGCCTCACCAGGAACGACTGTTGGTGGTAGTTGGGTTGCGATGGGAGTGGGTTGGTCCGCTTCAGGAGTAGGAGTCAGTGGCGCGGAGGTATCAATACGCACCACCCGAACCGGCACCACCTCTAAACTGATGTCCCGCTGCAACTCAAGCTCTAAGCGCTGATGGGCTGCACTATAATCACTGGGAACCACAGCCCCACTGCTAAGCATAAGCGTTGCCAAAACGCGCGTTTCTTCTCCTGGCAAAAAGGTCACGCTGACTAATTCCGATGATGAAAAGACCTCAGCGAGGATTTCCGTAGCCAACGATTCATCACTGACACGGTTATTGATTGCTACCAATTCCAACGAAATCACACCGACCAAAGCCACCAAAACAGCCAGTGCTTGTATCTGCCGCCGTCGCTCGCCTGCGGGTACCCGCAGCGACATACCCAGCCAAACGAATACGCCCGTGCCGGCCAACGCAATACTCAGGATATTGGTCACGAAAAGCAGCCCAGCACCCAGCGCCAAAGCGCGATCCCCAATGGCAAAGCCCAAGCCAACCGTACACAGCGGTGGCATCAGCGCTGCCGCGATCGCGACACCTGCCAAGGCCGCCGGAATATCCTTACGGGCAGTCGCATACGCGCCGATAAAACCCGACGCCAGCGCAACCGCAGCGTCCAACAAGGATGGGCTGCCGCGCCCCAGCATCTCGTCCGTTGGTGTGAGCAAAGTACTGAGCGCACCAATACCAAAGCCCACGACTAAAGCCAAACCCACACCCGCCAGCAGCGTCGCCAGTGAACGGCGCATCAGTGTAATACGTGCTGTAGCCAACCCCGTGGCAAAGGCGATGATCGGCTGCATCAACGGTGCCACAAGCATCGCGCCAATAATCACCGCACTGCTGTTGAGCAGCAGGCCCAAAGAAGCAATCAAAGCCGAGATGACGATCAACACCGCATAGTCCAAGGTAAAACTAGCGTTTTCTTGGGCTTGGCGGATAATGTCTTCCTGCTCAGCGCGGGTCAAAGTAGGGCGCAGCCAGGTAATCAAGCGCTGCCCCATCCGCACCGGCACCGGCTGGCTGGATTGTGACCGCGACACTAGAATGACCGGGCCGGGTGCGCGGTCCACTAGATCACGGCTGACCCCACCGAACAACCAGCGCTCCAATTCAGGACGCCCGTCAAAACCAACGACGATCAGGTCATTATCATCAACGCGGGCGATGATCGCCTGTGCTTGGTTATGCCCCTGGATGACATGCCGCTTAACTTCCTTCTCACCTGGGAGGTTGTAAAACGCTCCTTGCAGATATGACCACGCCTCAAACTGAGACTGTCCCGGACGCCGCACGTAGATGGCATCCATAGGGACCTGTTTACGACGGGCCAACCAAATACCCATGCGCGCCGCAACTTTGGCGTGGCTGTAGGTATCAATGGGAACGACCACGCGGTCGAAATCCATTTCCTGGGCCATACGGTAAATCATCACATCGCAAGGGGACGCTGCCAACACGCCCTCGACAACCGTGCCTAAAACCACCTGACCCCGCACCGGCTTGTGCGCACCCAGCACAACCAAATCCGCTCCATTTTCACGCGCAGCGTCCAAAATACCGCGTGCAACACTCGTGGCAATTACCGTCACCAAGCTGATGGGCCAGCCGTGTTTGGCACTCAGCGACTCGCAGATAGGCTGCATGGCATCGACGGCCTGCGTCTCTTTGTCCGGGTCCCCCATGGTTACAATCAACGCCAAAATGCGTCCATTGTCCGGTTCCACCACTTCAGCCGCCAAACGCAGCAAATCAGGCGCGGTCTGTGGGTTAGCGAGGGGCACCATCACAACTTTGGCGTAATCGGGTAAAACCTGCTCAAGCTGTGTTTGATCCGCCGCAGCGCTCATGTGGCCTATTTTCCCTTCAAGACAATTCCGAATGATTGGAAGTTTAGTGCGCGTAATGGCATGTAGCAAATGAGCAGGGCCTATGAAACGAACAGAGGCAGTCAGCAGACTGCCCCCAGTAAGATTGCAGCGCCTTGTTTACGCCCCTGGCGCTTCGTCCGTTTCTTCCTCATCAGCATCATCCGCAACAACTAAGTCTGCTGTGAAGTCGAACTCCAAACGCACCTCATCGGCGACATTCGCTACGCTGGTCACCTCTGGAATGGAAATGCCAAAGTCAGGATACAGTACCTGCCCACGTGCCACCCCAGTGAGCTGTTCTTCAGACACCACAGTCACCGTCACATCAAAGGTCACCGGCTGCGTGGTATCAACTAAGGTCAGGTCGCCTGTCACGCTGAAGGTAATTTCATCCCCCACCGCAACAGTTTCTGGCAGCCCTTCAATGCTGGTCGGTACAAAGTCCGTGAATTCATAGGCATCTTCCGCTGAACGCAGGATTTGCCCACGGATGGCACGATTGCGGAATTCATTATCCGTCGCTAAGGTACGCAGGTTGATGCGAATGGCCCCCAGCTCAGAGGCCGTGGGATTTGCAAAATCAATCAACACATCACCTGCGATGTCGCTGGTAGCACCTACGACGTCGAGAGGTTCACCACGCAGCTCTTCGTAGATGATAAAACGCGCCTCCGAAACCTCTTGGTTGATCCGGAAAACTGACTGTTCCGCAGCACCCGCTTCAAGTTCCTCAGAGACTGTCTCACCGCTGGCCTCACCGGACCCACCGCTGATCCACACAAAGCCCAACACCGCCGCAACCGCCGCAACCACTACTACCACGCCGCCGATAACGATATTGCGAGTAGACATGGGAAAAACCTCCGTTGTTGTCCAATCAAAATGTGCTCAAACACAATAGAACAACGCGACGAGCCAGGACATTAGATGCAGGTTCAGAAAACCTTAACGTTTAAGCGCCACCTTATAAGTGATACGCAAAATACAATTAAGTAATCAAAATAACAAGATCAAGGTACTGATCGTACTCAGGCCTTTTCATGCAAAGTGCCCAAAGTTGTTCAAAAACGTTTGCGGTAATGACTGGATCAAAGTACAATGACCTCAAGCAAAGATGAGCTTAACCCATTTTTGCGGCTGGTTCCGAAACAGCAAACAAGAACAGGAGACCTTTTTATGTCCAAGAAGCCCCTTAGCATTCTTTTGGTTGTTGCAGTCCTGCTGGCTGCCTTCACGATGTCGGCAGTGGCGCAAGATGAGCTGGCATTCCCCATCGGCGAAGACGATCGCTTCACCTGGTCTGACCTGGAAGCCTTCCAGGAACTGGACTTAAGCGGCCAGGAGATTACTATCCTCGGCCCATGGCTGGGGCAAGACCGTGATCTCGTTGAGAGCGTGATTGCCTACTTCAACCTTGCCACTGGTGCCGACGTAAAATACGCCGGTTCCGACAGCTTCGAACAACAAATTGTGATTGACCTGGAAGCGGGCAGCCCGCCGGACCTTGCCGTGTTCCCGCAGCCCGGCCTGGCCGCTGACATGGCCTCTCGCGGCTTCCTGACCCCGCTGGGTGAAGAAACCGCCGAATGGATCAGTGAAAACTATGCCGCCGCCGACTCATGGTTGGACCTGGGCACCTACGCTGACGAGAATGGCGACGAACAGCTCTTCGGCTTCTTCTACAAGGTGGACCTGAAGAGCATCGTGTGGTACTCGCCCGATAACTTCGACGAGGCCGGTTACGAAGTGCCCGAAACTATGGAAGAACTGATCGCGCTGAGCGACCAGATCGTGGAAGACGGCGGCACTCCCTGGTGCATCGGCCTCGGCAGTGGTGACGCCACCGGTTGGCCCGCCACCGACTGGGTGGAAGACATCATGCTGCGCACCCAGGACCCGGCCATCTACGACCAGTGGGTGAGCAACGAACTGTCTTTCAACAGCGAAGAAGTCGTGGGTGCCATTGAGCTGTTCGGCAGCTTCGCCAAGAACGCTGATTACGTCAACGGTGGTCCCGAAGCCGTGGCCGCTACTGACTTCCGTGACAGCCCTGCCGGCCTTTTCACCGTGCCGCCCCAGTGCTACATGCACCGCCAGGCCAGCTTCATCACCTCCTTCTTCCCCGAAGACGCTGAGCTAGGCGTGGACGCCGACTTCTTCTACTTCCCGGCTTTCGAAGCTGAAGACCTGGGCAACCCAGTGCTGGGTGCCGGTACCCTGTGGGTTATCACCGAAGACAGCGAACTGGCCCGTGCCTTCATGGATTACCTAAAGACCCCGCTGGCCAACGAAATCTGGATGGCGCAGAGCGGCCTGCTGACCCCGCACCTGGGTGTGAATCTGGATGCTTACGCCAACGACACGCTGCGCAAGCAGGGTGAAATCCTGCTGGCCGCCGACACTTTCCGTTTCGACGCCTCCGACCTGATGCCAGGCGGCATCGGTGCAGGTGCCTTCTGGCGTGAGATGGTGAACTTCGTCAGCACCGACATCAGCGCACAGGAAGCCGCCGACGCGATCCAAGCCGCGTGGGATGAGCTGAAGTAAGACCCTGAAAAATCAAGCTTTACGGTAACACCGATCAGGGTGGCCTTGTGTCACCCTGATTTCATAAAGGGTGAACGCCGTGAACGCAAACGAGACACTGTAGAGAGGATATCTTTCATGGAAAACATCCTGAACGCCTTGATTGCTATTGTCGTAGGTGTTGGGGTCACCGCCCTTTACTTCTACGGCTCCAACTGGCTGTTGGATGCCCTGATGCCAGACACGACCGGTCCGGGTGGAGAATTCATCAGCCGCGAGAAACGACGCGAGTCGATCCGTCCCTGGCTGTTCATCGCACCGGCCCTGCTGATCCTGGGTATCTACTTGGTGTATCCCCTGATCCAGACTACATTTTTCAGCTTCATGGATGAGCGCGCGCGTACGTTCGTCGGACTAGAAAATTACGAACGTGCTATCAGCGACACTAAATTTTGGGAGTCGATCCGTAATAATGCGTTGTGGCTCGTCTTCGTACCGGGTCTAAGCACGATTTTCGGCCTGTTGATTGCGGTATTAGCTGACCGCGTGAGCTGGGGCAACATCGCTAAGTCGCTCATCTTCATGCCCATGGCTATTTCGTTTGTGGGTGCCAGCGTCATCTGGAAGTTCGTCTACGCCATCAACCCCGACATTGGCCTGCTGAACGCTATCGTTGTGTCAATGGGCGGTGAGCCGCTGGACGTGCTGCAAATCCCCTTTTGGAACAATTTCTTCCTGATGATTATCCTTGTGTGGATCCAAACTGGCTTCGCCATGGTGCTGCTCAGCGCGGCATTGCGTGGCGTCCCGGAAGAAACTTTAGAGGCCGCCCGCATCGACGGGGCCAGCGAAATCCAGACCTTCTTCCGTATCATGGTCCCGCAGATCATGGGCACGATCTTCGTCGTATGGACGACCATTCTTATCGTCGTGCTCAAGGTCTTTGACATCGTACTGGCTATGACCAACGGCAATTGGAACACCCAGGTCATGGCTAATTATATGTACGACCAGATGTTCCGCGCCTTTGATACCGGCTATGCCAGCCTGCTGGCCTTAGTCATCATGGTGGCAGTCATCCCAGTCATGGTGATTAACATCCGCCGCTTCCAGCGCGAGGAGGCCTACCGATGAGTGCTCGTATTCCCCTGCTGAACATGAGTGTGGGAGCTTTCATCGCCCGCACGGTCCTGGTCATAATTGTTATGCTTTGGACGCTGCCGACTTTTGGGCTTCTCATCAGTTCACTGCGTGACAAAGACCAACTGTCCGTTTCCGGATGGTGGACATCGCTAAGCACTGTGCAGAGCAATGACACCGCCCGCACCGGCACCTCCGAAGACCAGATTCGGCTTGACGATGAGAGTTACGTCATCCGCGGTGAGGTCTTCGATGAAGGCCGTCGCGACACCATCAGTACCTTCGGCCTGACTACGGCCAACCCCGGCGAATTTGAGGCGGGGACCGCTGCTGAGATTGAAGAAGGGCTGACTCTGACGGTCAATGAGGACGGTACCTATGAGATGCGCTCCACACGCGGCCCCATCGACGAAGACCGAGGCCGTCGCTTCTCGTTTACATCCACCGTGCCGCCGCGCTTCACCCTAGAAAACTACGATGAGGTGCTTAACTCGGAGGGAATCGGGCAGGCTTTTATCAACACCTTTACCGTGACGATCCCAGCAACTATCATCCCGATTGCCATTGCCGCCTTTGCTGCCTATGCTTTTTCCTGGATGGAGTTTCCGAGGCGGCAGTTCTTGTTTGCAGCCGTGGTGGGCCTGCTGGTGGTGCCGCTGCAAATGTCGCTCATCCCGCTGCTGCGCATGTACAACGATATCGCCAACGTGCTGCCCTTCTTTGAGGCCAAGTCTTACCCTGGCATCTGGCTGGCACACACGGGCTTCGGCCTGCCCTTGGCGATCTTCCTGCTGCGCAACTACATAGGCGGCCTGCCGCGTGAGCTGATTGAATCGGCTAAAATTGATGGGGCCTCACACTTCACGATTTTCTTGCGGCTGGTGCTGCCGCTGTCGATCCCAGCGCTGGCGTCCTTTGCCATCTTCCAGTTCCTGTGGGTGTGGAACGACCTACTGGTGGCTCTGGTATTCCTCACCAAGGATGCCGACCAGATCGTGATGACCTCCGCACTGCGCGAGCTGTTGGGTTCCCGTGGCGCAAACTGGGAGATTCTCACGGCCAGCGCCTTTGTGTCGATCATCGTACCGCTGGTTGTGTTCTTCTCGCTTCAGCGCTACTTCGTGCGTGGGCTGCTGGCCGGTTCGGTCAAAGGCGGCTGATCAGTCCCATCCAACGCTGAATAAGTATTTGCGACAAAAAGCGCAGGCTCAGATTGGGCCTGCGCTTCTGGTTAGTGTAAGATACCGCGCTGTACAGTGTTACTGGTCTTCGATGCGCGTCTGCAAGTTCTCGATGCGGTCCATGTAGGTTTTGATCGACGTGAGCTGTTCATCGTAGCGCTGCGAGAGGGTCTCTAAGCGGCTGAAGATGGGCATCAGCACGCGGCTGCCGTACTGCGACAGGCGGTCGCGCTCTTTACGGGTGAGGTCGTCCAGTGCGTCATGATAGGCACGTTCCAGGCGATCGACCTGCGCGTTGAACTTGTCCAGCGTATCTTGCTTGGCGCGCTGATAATAGCGCAGTGCCGCTACCCCACCGACCAGGGCCACCGGTGCCGCGACAATGGCAGCAGGCAGTGCCAGGGGGGCCGCCCCCACACCAATCAGCGGGCCGGGTGTCGCAATCGCCACGATCAGCGCGATGATACCGCCGAAAGCCGCCAGTGAACTGGTCTTGAAACCGTTTAGATTTTCTTCAAAGATACCGCGCACTTCATCGACAACCTTACCCGTAGAGTAGTTGCGCAGCTCAGCTTCGGCGATGCGGATGGCCTCTTGCAGGCTTTCGCGCTGCTGAGCATAGACGCCCGCATCCAGGCCGCCCAGCTCCTGTTCCAACACATCATGGAGCTGATTGAGGCGGTCAATGACGCTGCGCCAGTACATGCGGCTGTGATCCACAACAGCGTTGACGTACTCGTTAGTGGCTTCGTTGATGTCACGCACGGCGCGCCCGATCACCACATCCTGAAATTCTGTTTGCAGTGCCTCACGGCTGGGGGGGCGTCCAGTCAAACGAACAGCCAGCTTCTCGTTGATGAAGTTAGCACCACGCAACCGGATGGCCTGAAAGACTTTATCCACATCAGCACGAGCCGCTTTGAGCTGGGCGTCAATGCCCAAAGACTGTTGCGCCAACTCGGCCTGTACCGCTTTTACCTTCGAGGTGTCGGCTTCGACCACATCACTCTGCGACTGGGCAGCATCCACGTATTTCTGCACCGTTGTGCGCGCCATGTTAAGCTGCGCCAACAGCTTCTGTTTCGCCAGTGGTGCTTCGTTGAACACACCACGCAGGTGGGCACGCACAGCATCCACACCACCAGCAGCAGCAGCCGTATCGCCAGCTTTTTGTGCCTCCAAGGACTGCTTAGCCGAGACCATGAAGAGCAGCGGCTCAATCGAAAGCAGTTCCTTGACCTGCTGCTCGATGAAACGGCGGACTTGGGTCCGTTCGGCGTCGTCAAGTAGGTCTACTTGATTTACCACTAGGATGATCTTCTTGCCGTAGTTTTTCGCCATTTCAAGGTAAAGGCGTTCTGTCTGGGCAAAGGCGCGTTTAGCCGATAGCAAGAAGATCACCAGATCGCTGCGATGGAGAAAGTCCTTAGCAACCTGTTCATGTTTCTGGAACACAGACCCTGTGCCTGGTGTATCGACAATCGCCACGCCCTCTGCGCCGGTATTGGGATGTGCCCACTCACGCAGGCTGTCACCACGCATGATCGGCGTAGGACGTGGTACGTCGCTGTAACGCACCAGCTCAATACGCTCCGTCGTCGGTGTAATGCCCATCGGCAGTACGGACTCGCCCAGCAGCGCGTTGACGAAAGTCGATTTGCCCGCGTTAAACTCCCCTATAATGACCACCAAGTAGAAGAGTTCGCGCAGGTCCTGGGCGACCTCCTCCAACCGGCGGCGATCGTCCTGCGCATCATCGCCAAAGCCCGCCAGGGAGGCGGCTAGGTCGGTAAGCAAATTAACTTCCGACTGACGCAGTACATCCAGCGGGCCTTCAAGTGTGTTAATTACCATAGCATCACCTTACTTTCCCAATGACAGCGGGCTGCGTGACCCCATCTTGTTCAGATCAGCCTCGATACGCGCCATCTCTTGCTCCGCAAAGCGCAGGCGCTCAAGCTGCTCGGTCTGGATTTTTGTCTGTGCTTCAACCAGGCGGCTCAGGGGTGCGATGGCATCTCGACGCAGCCGCATGCCGTATTCGATTTGCTTATCGGCAGCCTTCGTGATGCGTTCAACGTACTGACTGCGCACCTTGCCGAGCTGATTAGCATAGCGCGTGTCGATGAAGCGCCCCGCCAAGGGCATGAAAGCCAGCCCCGCCATACCCAGGCCAAGGATCAGGAAGATCAGTACGATCAGAAGCTGCCCCTGGCTTTCACTTAAGCCGCTGGCAAGTACCGCCACGCCGAACACAATCACCAGCAACTCAAACAGCGCAAAGTAGATTAGGGTATTGCGTGCCGTTTGGCCGATCTTCTCCGTTTCAAGGACACGAGCCGCGTCCTCAAGGCGTTCGAGTTCAGTGCGCATGTCTTGCAGCGCGCGCCGATCATACTGGACCGGGGCCTGCACCATACCGATCACCCGCTCGCGGATCGTCGGCGGCAGTTTGCCCAGTTCGCGCTGTCCATACTTCACCAGATCGTCGATGTCCTGCACGTCACGGCCTTCGATGCGCGGCCCCAGTTTATCCACAGTCCCTGGCAGCAGACCAATTGGCTCAAAGACCTTATGCTTCTCAAAGGCCCGCCGCACATAAGATGGCTGGTTGTCCTGTCTGCGGAACAGGCGCGCCAGGCCGGTGAGTTCCATCAGGCCGCGCCCCATCGCATTGAAGCCCTGCGAGAAGCGAAACACCTCGCGGATCGCCTCGCCACCACGCTTCGCCGCTTCGTCGAAGTGCGCACCAACCTCCAGCGTGATGTCGCGGACATTCTTGTCCTGCTCGCGTTTGTGGGCGGCCAACTGCTCTTCGATGTTGTTGTTGATGCTCTGATATTGGTCAATCACTGCTTGATTGCTGCTCAAGGCCCGCAGTGCCCCTGTGCTAACACTCTGCATAATTTGAAGCGGCGTTTGCAGCTTCTGCCGCACGCGGTCTACATCGCTGAGCTGCTTTTCAATATACTCACTGACGTTTGCCAGACCACTCTGTGCCCACAGGTCTGGCTCCGGCACACCCTCCGCACCCGCTTCAATGGCCTGCATCCCCACCTTAGCAGAGATCATCCACACCTGCGGTTTGAACCCCAACTTGCTCATGCTCTGGTCCAATACGTAATCGCGGACCGTCTCGCGTTCTTCCGGGGACAGTAAGTCCGCCTGGTTGATAAGAATGATGATTTTCTTACCATAGTCGCGCAGCTTCTGAATGTACGCTACGTTGCTGGCAGTCATGGCCTGAGTTGACAGCATAACCAGCATGACCACATCGCTGCGATGCAAGAAACGGCGTGTCGTATCCTCATGGCGCTGAAACACCGACTCCAGGCCGGGAGTATCCACGAAGCTGACCTTCTTCAGCAGCGGTGAAGGATGAAAGACGGCATCCGCTTCACCACCGGACTCCATGCGCAGAGCATCTTCCCCCCAACGTAAAATGCTGATGCGGTCGGTGGTGGGTACCGGGCCTACTTCCATGAAATTGCGCACGCCTAAAAGCGCATTAATGATACTGGTCTTACCAGAGCTAAACGGTCCTACAAACACCATCAAGAAGGGATGATCTGTATGGAACAGCGCATCGCGGGCCTGACCAGCATAATCCTCCGGCAGGTCGTTGATCTTAGGCAGCACTTCCAGCAGATCAGTAATCAGGCTGTGTTCCCGCCGCCGGATGGCGTCATAATCATTGGCTAAACGCCCCCTGTTTGTTTCGACAACCAAGTTGCACCTGCCTCGTCTTCGTATTCACGTACAAAACTGTAGGATGAAAAGCGCCCATGTGCTAACACAAAGCGGCCACATTCGCTACAATATACTGTGCATTATACGATGGACAGCACAGATAATCGACACCGGCCCACTGTGGGTTTGATTAGATACTCACAAAGCCCCCAGTTTGGCGTTTATTGCGATGAGGAGCATAAAGCGGTATGACCGACGATACTGAAGCACGATTGACGCAAACTACCCGCCAACTGGCCCTACTTATGGCCCTAGATGACGCGCGCGACTCCCTGCGCAGCGATGATGACCCCAGCGTGATGTTCGAGGCGATTCTTAAGCTACTGCGTGAACATTTTCAGGCGGATACCTGCGCAGTGATGTTGGTCAACGAAGAAGCCACCGACCATGAATTCATCGTGAGCTACGGCATCTCCGAAGAGCACGCGATAGCACTATGCTGGGAAGCCATGCAGTGCAGCAGCCCCGGCCCCGTGCCCAATGAAGACTGGCCGCATACCTTAGGCCTGCGCGTTATCCTAGACACGCAGCTTCTAGGTGCAGTGTTTCTAGCACGCCAAGGTCAGCGCTTTAGTGAGGTAGATGCCAAGCTGTTGGAAACCGCCGAAAGCCAGATTGACTCGGCGGTGATTCAAGCACGGCGGATGTGGCAGCTTGCACAGCGCAACCGAGAACTCGAAGCCATCTACCAAATTGACCACCTCGGCGACAACAACAGTGGTGAAAGCGACCTAATTAACAGCTTTACTTCCCTGCTGATGGAGTATTTCGACGCCGACCTCAGTATGGTCTTGCTGACGCACATTGACACAGGCGAGATGATGATCCGCGGTATCGCCGGGCGTGACAACATCAGCGCCGCCGCCCTGGACAACATCCGCGAACTGACCGGCAACCTCACGCTGCCTCAAATCATCCCTGGGCCGTCGTCTGTTTCAGGCTTGATGCTGCTGGCTGCCCCGCTGATCGTGTCGCACGTGCGGCTGGGGTCCATCGTCATTGGGCGCAGCAAGCGCTTCAACAAGGCCGACGAGCGCTTGATCCACGCTATGACCACCCAAATGGACAGCGCTCTGATGCAGAACCGCGTTGTACAACAGCTTTCACAACGCAACCGGGAACTGGAGGTCATTTACAAGATCGACAAGATTCGCGACCGTGAGCTGGACCTTGATGAAATGACCCAGCGCGTGCTCACGGAAATCTGCCAGGCCGTCTCCAGTGAGATGGGCTTCCTGATGCTCTACAACGCAGCCGAGGAAGAACACCTGGAACTCAAAGCCTCCACGGTGGACAACCTGCTGAACTCCCCTAGTTACTACGACATCATCCGCCGCTACTCGCGCATGGCCCTGCAACAAGGCGACATCGTGCATTCCAACCGCCCGGAAGGCGCGGTCCGCTCGGTGATCGCTATCCCGCTGATCTTCAATGACCGCATCATCGGCGTGTTTGGCACCGTAAACAGCCGGGCACAACGCGGTTTTAATGCAGAAGACCGACGCATGTTAGCAGCCATCACCAGCCAGATCGACACCGCCATCTTCGAGCGCCTGGAACGACGGCGAATGCGACGTGTGCTGGGGCGGTCGGTGGACCCCAAGGTTCTCAATCACCTGCTCCAACAAGCGGATGACCGCGTGCTCCAGGGAGAGCGCGTGGTACTCACCGCTCTCTTCGCTGACCTGCGCGGCTCCACGGAATGGGCTGAACGCACTGCCCCAGAAACCCTGGTGAGCACGCTCAGTACCTTCCTGGAACGCATGACTGATGTGATCTTCAAGCACAACGGCACACTGGATAAATTTGTCGGTGATGAGATTATCGCGCTTTTTGGTACCCCGATCCCAATGGAGGATCATGCCTACCAAGCCGTGCGTGCTGCCACTGAAATGCAGCGTGAACACCATGCACTGCGCATGGAACTGGCCGAGCAGGCGATCGAACTGCCTGCCATGGGTGTCGGCGTAAGTTCAGGTGAGGTCATCGCAGGAGAAATTGGGCCGCCTATGCGCACTGACTACACCGCGCTGGGCAGCGCCATGAACCTCGGCGCGCGGCTGTGCAGCATCGCCCCTGCCGACCAAATCTACATCAGCCAGGGCACGCTGGAGGTTATCCAGAACCTGATTGAAGCCGAACCGGTAGACAGCGTGAACCTCAAGGGCCTGGGCAGCGTACCGGTTCATCGCTTGATCCGCCTGCGGGGACACTGACGTGCTTAACGACGCCATCCGCTACCACGAGGGGAACCTGCACATAGACAGCATTCCGCTGCTGACCATCGCCGCTGAGGTCGGCACACCCACATATGTCTACAGCCTGCCGCGTGCACTGGCAAACTTAGACCGCATCCGCCAGGCTTTTGCGCCGCTCAATCCAGAAATACACTACAGTGCCAAAGCCAACGCCAACCTGCGGGTTTTGCAAACGCTGATTCAAGCTGGGGCGGGTATTGACGCCGTGAGCGGTGGCGAAATCTATCGTGCACTGCAAGCCGGGGCCATGCCCGAACACATCGTGTTTGCGGGCGTCGGCAAAACCCCTGAAGAAATCCGCTACGCGCTGGAACAACAAATCGGCTGGTTCAACGTAGAAAATGCGGCAGAATTGGACACGTTACAGCAGCACGCAGAAATACTGGGCGTAAATGGCGTGCGCGTAGCACTGCGCCTCAACCCAGAGGTGACGGCCAACACCCACCCTTACATCGCGACAGGTCACGGCGGCGCGAAATTCGGCCTGGCTGCGGCCAGTGTGCACGATCTGCTGAGGCGTCAGGGGAACTATCCCCGCTTGCATTTTGCTGGCGTACATGTTCACATTGGCAGCCAACTGCACGATGTTAAGGGCACCCGCAGTGCTATTGAACACACGCTGGCCGTAATCGCAGATTTTCCAGACATCCGCACGGTGAACATCGGCGGTGGGCTGCCAGTCGCTTACACTGCCGATGACGCCATGCCCCCTCTACCGCACTTCGCCGAGGCTCTGGCACCACTGCTGCAAGCGTACAAGGTGTTGATGGAACCAGGGCGCAGCATCATCGCAGATGCAGGACTGCTGCTGACGCGCGTGTTGTATGTCAAACAGCAAGCCGGGCAAACACTGGTCATCACCGACGCAAGCATGGCAGAACTTATCCGCCCGGCACTGTATCAAGCGACGCACAGCATCGTACCTGTGCAGGACGCACCACACACCACGACAGTACAGGTCGTCGGGCCAGTGTGCGAAACGGCGGACGTGCTAGGCCGCGAGGTTTCAATGCCACGGCTGCAACCAGGGCACCTCCTGGCGGTACTCACGGCAGGAGCCTATGGCATGGTCATGGCAAGCAACTATAACGCACGCCCCCGCCCCCCGGAAATCGTTATCGAAGCCGATGGCACGCAGTGGACGGTAGCGCGGCGGCGAGAAACGTGGGCGGACTTAATTCGCGCAGAAGAGCTAAAGCCATGAAACAAAAACAGGAACCACGTGGGTTCCTGTCGTTGGCGATGGTGTGACTCGAACACACAACCTCTTCATTATGAGTGAAGCGCTCTAACCGGTTGAGCTACATCGCCTCAGTCGCGGGGGAAGGATTCGAACCTTCGACCTTCAGGTTATGAGCCTGACGAGCTACCACTGCTCTACCCCGCACCTTGTGTTGTTGTGAGGAACATAGTATCAGGCAGAGATAAGGCTTGTCAACGGTGACTTTATCGAAATCAGATAAGTGAGCCGCTCACGCACCCATAGAGCCTCTATTAGGCCGCGGCAAAGGAAAGAGCCAGGGTACCCGCGCCTGGTACGCTTCGTACTGCGCACCGAACGCATCTGCCAGCCGCCGTTCCTCCAAACGTGAGCCAACCACAAAGTACAACGTCATGCCCACGCAGAAGCCAAGATAAGCGCCGGTCATCGTCTGCACTGGCCAGGTCAGCATTAAGCTGAAAAGATACAAGGGATGCCGCACCAAAGCATATACGCCCCCCATCTGCATCGGTTCCGGCGGAAGGGGCAGCTGTTCATCGGTCAAATAGGCTTTAAGCTGACTCAGACCCGCAAAACGCATCAGGTCCACTTGCAACAGCGACAGCGCAAAGCCAACAAGGGCCAAACCCTGAATCGGCAGCAGCAGCGGCAGCCACGCATCATCCAGTGACCAAATCACAGGTCCGGGCCGCAGCATCATCAACAGACCAACTGGTGCCACAGTAATTACCGCCAACAGGTTAAACAAGATGCGGTATAATCCCTCATAAGTACGCGTACCAAAGCGGCGGCGAAACCACGGTTTCACCCGGCCCGCCAGCAGCGTGTGCAGCACACCAAACAACATAATCGCAGCGAACATCAGCAGCATTTCAACCATAACAAACGCACCTTTGCATCCTATACATCCACCCTTTGACGACCGGACCCACGACATTTTAGACGGAGTGCGAACCCATGCGTGCTGTCGATATTATCACCCAGAAGCGTGACGGTGCAGCCTTGTCCGCGGACGAAATCCGTTGGTTTATTGACGCTTACACCCGCGGCGATCTTCCCGATTACCAGGCCGCTGCGCTGCTCATGGCTGTTGTCCTGCGTGGAATGACGCCCGCAGAAACGGTTGAGCTGACCCTTGCCATGGCTGAGTCGGGTCAACAGCTCGACCTCAGCGACATCACGCCTTATGCCGTGGACAAACACTCATCCGGCGGCGTCGGGGACAAAACCTCACTGATCGTGCTGCCGCTGGTGGCTTCATTCGGTGTGACCATTGCCAAGATGAGTGGACGCGGCCTGGGCTTCACCGGGGGCACGCTCGATAAGCTGGAGTCGATACCTGGTTACCGCGCCGACCTCAGCGAAGCGGAATTTCGTCAGGTAGCACGCGCTACTGGCATCGTGCTGGCTGGACAATCCGCAGAGCTGGCCCCCGCCGACGGCAAACTCTATGCCCTGCGCGATGTCACCGGTACTGTACAGAGCCTGCCGCTTATCGTCAGCAGCATCATGAGTAAAAAGATCGCCGCCGGGGCACAGGGCATCGTCCTAGATGTCAAAGTCGGCAGTGGTGCCTTCATGAAAACCGTCGCTGAAGGCCGCGAGCTGGCGCAGCAAATGGTAGACATCGGCACCCGCGCCGGGCGCGACGTGATCGCAGTAGTCTCTGACATGAATCAACCGCTGGGCCACGCTGTAGGCAATGCGCTAGAAGTCGCCGAAGCCATCGAAACGCTGAACGGCGGCGGCCCAACAGACTTGCGTGAACACTGCTTAATAGTGGCTGAGCACATGCTGCGTCTGGCTGGTCAAGGACAGCGTTGGACCGACCCCAACGCCGTCCGTACAGAGCTGGCCCATCGCCTCGACAACGGCGAAGCCTTCGCCCAGTTTCGGCGTTTGATCGGTGGGCAGGGCGGGGATTTGACTTACGTGGATGACCCGGCACGTCTACCTCAAGCTGAGCATGTCGTGACACTGAGCGCTAAACAGAGCGGCACCATCAGCCAAGTCGATGCGATGGGCATCGCACGGATGGCTCTAGAACTAGGTGCAGGGCGTGCCAAGAAAGGAGATGCGCTGGACCACGCCGTCGGCGTAGTCACACAGGCCAAAATCGGTGATGTCGTGCAGGTTGGTGATCCGCTGCTCACCATACACGCTAACAGCGACGCCGGGCTGCGCTACTGTCAGTCACAACTTACAGCAGCCGTTCACATTAGCCCAGAGACCGTACCAGCGCTGCCACTGTTCTATGACACGATTATCGGCGATTCCGTGCCTGGCTGACGCCGACGTGTGGCAGCTGCACGCAGCGCCATCAGCAGCACACCCAAGAGCAAGCCAGCCGCAAAAAGCAGCACGGCAATCGCCTTACGTTCGTTCTCTGCCTGCTGCCGCGCGTATTCACTGTGATAGAGGGGGGTCTTCATCGGATAAGGACTCCTTAATCGCCAGTAGAATCATCCACAAGCACTAACCCGCCCACCACTGGATCGTAACGAAAGCGATTGAACGGCGGGGCCTGCCAAAAGCCCGTTTCCGGGTCAAAGGCGATACGTCCAGTCAAACCATCATAAACCACAGCAGCTACGCGCTGTGCCAACAGATCGCGCGTGGGTTGATCTTGCAGTGCCGCTGCAAGCATCCAGGCGGCATCATAGCCAGTTGTCGCCAGCAGACCAGGCTCTGGAACGTAGAGGTCACTGGCAAGGTAGCGCTCACGGAAGGCTGCATCCGGAAGCGAAGCCGCCGACACAATGGTCATATCTGCCGGGTCAGCCGCATAGAGATCAATAAAAGCCCTTAGCGCTAAAACATCACCACCGACCAAAGGCGGTGACTGTTCAGCTAATGCCAGCAAATCGCGCGACGATGTAGACGCCGCAATTTCGGGATGCGCTAGCAAATACGCGCGCTCATAGGTTCGCCCTGCTGCCCAGCCTCCAATGACGACGACCGGCAGGTCTCCGTAAGCTGCCTGCGCCTGCACTGACGCTGCCGGATACCCTGCCGCAATCACAGCCACGATATAGGGGTTAGCGGCCAACGCCTGTGCCCGCAGTGCCGCAGATTCCGCTGTGCCCCCATCATCAACGGGCAGCAGCTCAACGTGAGAGCTGCCCGAATCGGCAATAGCCAAGCGTGCCGCGTAAAGCAGTTCATAGCCCAGTTCCCGGTAGCGGCCCTCAAAAGGTGCCAGCAGCGCGATTCGTTGGGGCACTGCTACGCTAGGGGCACACCCAGCCAGCACAAGCAGCAGCCCTATGCCCAAACGCCACCACTTACTCGCAGCCATTAGCGACATGCTCCTCATAAGTCACCGCGAAATCATGGTAACCGTCATCACGG
The DNA here is from genome assembly GCA_964457835.1 of uncultured Anaerolineaceae bacterium. Classification (GTDB taxonomy): domain Bacteria; phylum Chloroflexota; class Anaerolineae; order Aggregatilineales; family Phototrophicaceae; genus CAYWGJ01. The sequence continues at coordinate 44,090 of CAYWGJ010000004.1, read as the reverse complement.
CAGTCAGCGCGGAAGAAATAATACCCATGCGCCTCTGCGTAGACCACGGCCTCAATTGCACTCAGAGAAGGGTTGGCGATGGGACCAGGCGGCAGGCCAATGTTCAAGTACGTGTTATAAGGCGACACCACCCCGGTGTAATCGGCGCGCGTGATACCGGGCCAGTACCCCCCACGTGTATTGCTCAGCGCGTACTGCACGGTCGGATCGGCATCCAGCTTCATGCCGATCTCAAGCCGATTGCGATAGGCCCCAGCAATGCGCGGCTGCTCATCCACCTGGACCGCTTCGCGCTGTACAATTGAAGCCAATGTGACCACTTCGTAGAGTGTCAGCCCTTGTGCAGCCGCATCGTTTGACAAACGCTCGTCAACCGTTGCCAAGAAGGACTCGGTCAGCGCATCACGCAGGGTCTGCGGCGTAGTCTCCAGTGGCAGTTTGTAATCCCCTGGATGCAAAAAGCCCTCCAGTGATGCCCCGTCAGGCAGCCCCACACGTTCCGCAAAGGCAGCGGGTATCGCTGCGCCCGGCCCTGCTACCTGCAAAAACTCCTCACCACTGAAGCGCAGGCGGCTGTTATTCTCCACCGCATTAGCGACTTCCTCCAAGCGCCAGCCAGCCAACACACGAAACGGCACATGCCCCATGGTCGAATCAGTCAGCGCCAGCGCCAGCTCCGGGATCGTCTGGGTCTGGTTCAAGAAATACGTCCCCACCTGAAGCCGACGGTCCAACCCTTCGATGCGCGCGTACTGCGTGAACAGCTCGGCATCCAGGATCAACCCAGCCTCGCGCAGGCGTGCTGCCACCGCCGTAGACGTATCCCCAGGTACCACATCGAAGCGCATCGGGGTGGGATCGATACCAGCAGGCGTATTCAATTCTGCTTCGCGCCCTACCAGGCTGATGCGCCCTAACGCACTGCGCAGGCCATCAAAGGACCCCGGCAGCGACACCTGGTCACCGACAAGCATCAAAGTCAGCAGGCCGCACACCCCCAACATAACCACCAGCGCCGCCCCACTGACCAACAGGCCCAGGATTCTACGACTCACGCACCTAACTCCATGACATAAACCTCTACCTCATCTTTGCCGAGAGCATATCACGTCTCGTCGTCGTTGGAGCCGGGGCGTGGGGAAAACGCCGCCAGACCGTCACGTAAGGCGTCCAAGTAACTTTGCAAAATGACCCGCGCCGCCAGATCATCAATGGGCTGTCCAATTTTACGTTTCTGCTGCCTGGCGATTGCTAAAGCGTCATGGCTGCTCATCTGCTCATCCCAATAAATGATGGGCAGCGCGGTCGTCTCGCTAAAGCGCTGTGCCCACAAACGCACGGTATCCGCCTGGGTGTGCTGGCCTTCATAGGCGGGTTCGTTGTGCGGCACACCCAGCACAAAAGCCGCTGCCTGCTGTTCGGCTGCGATACGATTGAGCCGCTCAAAGTCTTCCACTTTAGAACGTCGCTTGAGGATTAACAGCTCGCGAGCCACTGCCCAGGACAAATCACTGACGGACAGACCGATCCGCTTGATACCGTGGTCAATGCCGATCAAACGCCCGGCAGGCCGGTGGATCATGGCAGCGGCACCTCCACCACGCGCACGCTGATGCGCGCAGCCAGCAGCGGCATCTGCTCGCCCCAGGGCGAGTTCAACGTGATCTGTGCCGGACCGCCATCTGCCAAATTAATAGTCTCCAAGATGTGCTGCTCAGCATCGGACACAGACAGCCCGGCAAGCTGCGCCGCGAGTGCGGCGCGGTTCACGTCGCTAATGACATCCACCTCGCCCATCAGTATAAAAGTGACACGCCCGGCTGCGTCCACAGATGTCACTGCGCCGCGTGTATAGTTGAGCGTCTCCGGCTTCAGCAGCCGTCCGCGGATCTGCCGCCCGATTTCTGCGAAAGCGATGCGCTGCCCCTGCGAGGAATCCACAACGACAGCTTCCACGACGGCACGCATTGTCAAGTCCACCGTTTCAGCGAAGTCACCGACGGCGGCGCTGTAGTCGAGCCAGTCTTCACGTTCATCACTGATCGTCAGCGTCTCTTCGATGACGAATTCTGTAGGGCTGAGGTAAGTTTCCAACTCTGTCAGAGCGCGCGTGAAAAGCTGCTGACGCACCGTCCCACGCAAGGCATCGAGATCAGACTGGGTGACGCTGGGCAGTGAACGGGTTTCACCACCACTCATGGCAGACAAGTTGCTGACCGTCACATCGGCAGCCCAATCGGCCTCTATTGCGTTGACCAGACCCATGCCGACGTTGCCTACCGCTCCTGATGACTCCGCGGCTGCTTCGACCGGCACCTCCACACGCGCGCTGTCACTGCCAGAGAGCGTGGCTGGAGCGGTTGTTAGGAAGCGCACAAAGGGTTCAGCGGCACTGGTGCGCACAACAGTACCAACCGGGATGTCAATCGGGTCCTGGCTGAGATTGACAAAGACGACCGTACCTGACGCAAAGGTATCAGGCAGGTCCACGGCACCGGTCACGCTGCGCTGCCCGGTTTCCTGGATTTCGACCGGCTGCACGCGCGCCGGAATGACACCCTGTGTGATGTCCACAGTGAGAGCTTCCAGGTCGGCGGTAATCTGTGCATCCACGCGGATTCGCTCCACCGGAATGCGAAGCGTGACTTCTGCACTGGGGATCAATAGATAGGCTAACACGGCCGCCGCCAGGATCACCAGGCCAACGAGTGTTAGACGCACGAGCCGGGGCAGTGCGCGTCCAGAGGCCGAACGCACACGGCTGGCAACCGACATCAGCTCGCTCGGTTCGCGTTCACCTTCGGGCTTTTGCCAGCGGTTGGCAAAGACCTTAGTGCGTGCGCGTTTCCAAGTGGCGCGCTGGCTGGCACCAATGGTCTCAAAACTGCTGATGTTTAGCTCGCGCGCGTGCTGCATCACGTCCATGTCATGGGTCACCAAGGCGATGCGTATAGCGCGGCGCATCGCCTCACGCTGAACCAGCACCAGGTCAAGCTTGCGGGACAGTGCTGTGCCTTCTTCCGGCCACACCAACAGCACGTTCTGCCCACGCATGAACGACAGCCGGTCCCGGACAGAGGCAGCATCCTCACCGGCTTCGATCTGCACAAACTGAATGTTCTTCGGCATGGGCTGCGCGTCCGTTCACCTGCTTAGTGTGACATTAGCCTTTGAAATCCATGCGGATTCGCTGGCGCGCGGTTTGAAGAGCAGCGTCCAACTGAGCAGGGTCTTTTCCACCCGCCTGTGCCATGTTCGGACGCCCCCCCCCGCCGCCGCCTACTACCTGCGCTGCGGCTTTGACAATGTGACCTGCGTGCAGGCCCTGCTTCGTCAAATCATCGGACACGCTGACCAGGAGCTGCGGCTTATCACCGACGACCGTGCCGATTACGATCACGCCACTGTCCACACGATCACGGAACCAGTCGGCCATCTCGCGCATCATATCCATGGGCACGTCGTCCACGCGGGCTACCAGGGCCTGGACGCCGTTCAAGTCCTCCAGCGAGTCGATACGCTTCTCAAAGTCCGACCGTGCCGCCTGACGCCGAAGCGCGTTGATTTCCTTGCGCAGCGTGGAAACCTCATCCTGCAAAGCCGCGATGCGCGCGGGAGTTTCGTCAATCGTACTGCCCACTTGGGCCGCGATCTGATCGAGCATGGAAAGCTTATCCTGGACGTAGGCCGCCGCTGCGTGCCCGGTCAAGGCTTCAACGCGACGCACACCGGAGCTGACGCTGCCCTCGCTGACGATCACGAAAGCGCCGATTTCCGCGGTTTCTTTGACGTGCACGCCACCGCAAAGCTCATAACTATAGCGGTCCTGACCGGGCGCGGGCGCGATATTGACGGTGCGCACCCAGTCACTGTACTTCTCGCCGAACAGCGCCATAGCCCCCTCTTCACGCGCCTGTTGCAGGGTTTTTTCTTCCGCCCATACCGGATAATTCGCCAGCACCAGGTCGTTGACCTCACGCTCGATGGCGACTAGTTCTTCCGGCGTGACGCGCTCATCATGGGCAAAGTCGAAGCGCAGACGGTCCGGTGCGACCAGCGAACCGCGCTGTTGTACGTGCTTACCCAGGTGATTACGCAGCGCAGCGTGCAACAGATGCGTGCCGGTATGATTGCGCGTAATATCGGCGCGGCGCGCGGCATCCACGACAGCAAGGGCTGCTGATTCAACAAAAGGACGCCCTTCAACAACTTCACCGACATGCACCAACAGACCGCTGACCGGCTTCTTCATCGCCTCGATTTCGATCTGCCACCCCTCCCCTTGGATCACGCCGGTATCGCTCACCTGGCCGCCGGATTCGACGTAGAACGGCGTGCGATCCAGCACAACTTCGACTTTCTCGCCCACAATCACCGATTCCACGCGATGCCCCTCTTGCACCAAGGCCAGCACGCGCAGATCGTCCAGAGTGGTCGGCCCGTAGGGTTCGTAAACCACACCCGCCTCACCCAGCAGCCCACCGTCTTGCAAGCTGTCAAGCAGCGCAGTGTAGACTTCCGCTGAGGCTATGGTGCCCATAGCCTGCCCGCCACCGCTGACCTCAGCGTGGCGCTGCTCAGCGGCATAATAACCAGCCATGTCCACTGTAGCACCGCGCTCTTCGGCGATGTCTCGCGTCACTTCAATGGGCAGGCCCAGCGTCGCCTTGAGATAAAAAGCCTGCTCACCGTCCAGCGGCCTACCCTCAGGTAGTTCGTCCAGCATCTCGTTGAGTTCGACTAAGCCGCGGTCTAGGGTACGGCGGAAGAGAGTCTCTTCTTTCGCAATAGCCCGCTTGATCGCCTCAGCGCGCTCAACCAACTCACTGTAATGACTGCCCATCACTTCAATTACAGCATCAGCAACATCGGCAAGAAATGGTTCATTAAGACCAATCTTGGCACCAAAACGGGCCGCACGGCGCAGCACCAGCCGTGCGACTGAATCGCGGCCCTTGGCACCCGGCAGCACGCCATCCGCGATGAGAAAGACTGCCGCGCGGATGTGGTCGGCGATCACACGATACGGCACAATGTTGGCGTCACGTTCGGTATCGGTGTGCCCGGTAATCGTCTGTGTCTTCTCGATGATCGGCATAAAGAGGTCGGCCCCGTAATTCGCGGTGGCCTCTTGCAGCACACTGACGATTCGCTCCAAACCCATACCCGTATCCACTCCGGTAGCGGGCAGCGGCTCGTCAAACTCGCCGGTGTGAGCCGGGTCCGGTTGGGTTCGGTTGAACTGCATGAAGACCAGGTTCCAGATTTCCAGAAAGCGGTCGTCATCCGCTTCCAGCGAGGGAATAATGTCGTCTAGGCTGCGTTCAGGATATTTGTCCCAGTGAATTTCGGTATTCGGGCCGCAAGGGCCGGTCTCTGCCATCTGCCAGAAGTTCGATTTGGGGCCAAGGCGAGCAACACGCTTGGGGTCCACACCAATTTCGTTGACCCATAGGTCGTAGCTTTCGTCGTCCCGCTCATAGACCGTCACCGCCAAGCGGTCCACCGGTAGACCGTAGACCTCAGTCAGTAGTTCCCAGGCGTAGCGCATCGCGTCCAGCTTGAAGTAATCACCAAAGCTGAAGTTGCCCAGCATCTCGAAAAACGTGTGGTGGCGTGGTGACGGGCCAACTTCTTCCAGGTCGTTGTGTTTGCCACTGACGCGCATACACTTCTGCGAGGTCGCGGCAGTACTGTAGTCGCGCTTCTCGCTGCCTAGGAACACGTCCTTGAACTGCACCATGCCAGCATTAGCAAACAGCAGGGTCGGGTCGTTGCCAGGCACTAGAGACGAAGACGCCACGCGCCGGTGCCCTTTTCCTTCAAAGAAACTCAGAAACGCCTCGCGCGCTTCGGTGCTGGTCATCCGCTTCATAGCAGCCTCAATTATGCTTGACAGGTCAGTCTATCGCTTACAAACACATGCGATTATAGTGCGGCACAGGGGGGATCACAACCGCCTTGTGCCTTGCCGTGCCACACGCGCCAAGGGCTGTGTTATACTGCCAGCGTGACTCACTCAGGTACCAGGAGACAGAAAACCATGGCGAGCATCGACGAACAGCTCGAAGTGCTGATGTCGGGGGCAGAATACGGTGACCCCGAAACACGGGTCAGTATGCGTAACGAACTACGCGAACGCCTTATTGAGGCGGAAAAAGCGGGGCGTCCACTGCGCGTTTACTGCGGCTATGACCCGCGTACCGCCGACTTACACCTGGGACACACCGTCACCATGCGCAAGCTGCGGCAATTTCAGGACTTCGGCCATGACGTGACCTTCCTGGTCGGCACCTTTACCAGCCTCATCGGTGACCCCTCCGACAAGGACAAGGCACGCGAACAGCTCACCGCCGAAAAAGTGCGTGAAAATGCCCAGACCTACGCTGAACAAGCCTTCAAGATTCTGGACCCGGACCGCACTCGCGTGCGCCACAACGACGAATGGCTATCGACACTCGATTTCGCTGACATCATCCGCTTAGCGAGTCACTTCACCGTGCAGCAGTTCTTAGTGCGTGAAAATTTCGCCAAGCGCATGGACGCACACGAAGCCATCTACCTGCACGAGTTCTTCTACGCGCTGATGCAGGCCTATGACGCGGTAGCCCAGGAAGCGGACGTGCAGGTCGGCGGGCAGGATCAACTCTTCAACATCCTGGTAGCCGGGCGCAAACTCCAGCAGGGCTTAGGGCAGAAGCCGCAGGTCGCCATCATCATGGGCGAAAGCCTGCCTGGCACCGATGGTGACATCAAGATGAGTAAGAGCCTGGGCAATCACATCCCATTGTTGGCCGAGCCTTGGGACATGTACGGCAAAGTGATGAGCGTGCCGGACAAAGCCATGCCGATCTATCACAAACTATTGTTGGGCTGGCTGCCCGATCAAGTCGCGAAACTAGAAGCTGGACTTGCGTCCGGGGAAAAGCACCCCAACGAGGTCAAAATGGCCCTGGCACGCGAGATTGTCACCATCTTCCACAGCCCGGAAGACGCTGAAACCGCACAGAAACGTTGGGATGAGGTCTTCCGCAGCAAGGATGGCAGCGGTATCCCGGATGACATCCCAGAGGAAGCATTGAGCGAAGAAAAGCGCGTGCTGGACATCTTGCGTGACCTGAATATGGTCAGCAGCGGCAAAGAAGCCAAGCGCCTAATGACGCAAAATGGTATCCGCATGGACCAGGAACCCGTCACAGACCCGATGGCTGTGGTCACACCAGACATGCTGCCGGTGGTACTGCAAGTCGGCAAACGTAAGTTTGTACGCCTGATCCCTGAATAACTCAGACCTCACAGTCGGCGGCGCAGACCTCGGCCTGCGCCGCTAAACACGCCGGCTCAATCCGCCGTATCACTCGCCAACAAAGCGCGCGTTTCAGCGATGTCGCTGAAGGTGAGCAAGAACGGTGGATCGGCTCGGATCACCGCCACGAAATAGCTGCGTCCCGCAACAAAACGCCGCGCAGGCAGTTCAAGTACAGTTTGACCTGATGCAGCTCCCGTGAACGTCAGCACATAGGTCCCTGTAGGCAGCACCAGGGTACTCAAGCCATCATTGGCACCGAAAAAACCCGGATACCCCAAGCGTGACACCAAACTCACCTCATTACCCCGTGTAAGGTTCACCGCGCCTAAGTTCGGGTCCGCGTTGAAAACGTTCAAATAAAACTGGTTGGTACCCAGCGCGTTGAATGTTTCCTGAATATGATGCAGTTCCACAGAGTTGTTCGCTAAAGCACCTATTGTTGTCAGATGATTGAAGGTGCCCGCGTCAAGCGTAACCTCCAGTGGGCCGATTAGCGCAGCCTGGATGGGTTCATTTGCCACAGTGACCGCCACACGATAGGTCCCGGCGTCCAGCCGCAGCCAGGGCGAAGCGTCCGGAAAGGACAGCGGCGAAAAATCCTGCCGGACCCCGTTAATGTAAAGGTCCAGCGGCGGCGTACCAGAAGACAGGTGCCAGTAGCGCAGCAAAGTCGGTTCAGCTTGCGGCTCAGGCTCAGCAGTAGCGGATGCAGCGTCTTCCTCCGCCAGAGAGTCGGTCAGCACCAACAACGCTGGCTCAGCTTGTCCACCCAAGGCCAGCACAACCTGCCCTTGATCGGGCAAACGCAGCGCATCAACGGTACGCAACAAGGTCTCAGGGTCGCCTGCTGGACTGAGTGCCACCTCGTAGACCCCGGCCAACAGATCAAGTGTCAGCACCCCATCAACGCCGCCCTCAATGTCAGGGGCAAAAAGTGCCCCATCCAGCAGCAGGTCTACGTTGGCATCCAGGGTATGAAAGACTATTAGCCGCCCCTCCCCATCGGCAATTACACGGTCATCCATGGGCAGCAGGCTGGCAGCCAGATCAGCCTCTTGATCTGCATAGACAAGCAGCGTGTAGCGCCCCCCCGCCTCTAAGGTGAAATCAAGCAGCGAAGTATCGGCATCAAGCAGCGTTAGACGGTATTCCCCGGCGACCAAGTTGAACGGATCAAGTGCCTGCTCTGGCAGCAAGTCCCATACGCGCTCTTCAGGCCCACTGAGGCGCAGCACAAGCGGCGTATCGTCAGCTATGAGCAACCCCACCCGCAGCTGAGCTTCACCAGCTTGTGCCACAACATTCAACGATATTAGCATCAACAGGAAAAAAAGGCTCAGGTGTTTACTTCTCATCCACTGCAATCCTTCTCAACATCATCAGTGTACGACAGCCAGCAGACACACGAAATGCACAGTCCAGCGGCTGTGCATTGTCACCATGTCGCGATGTATACGCGCCTTAAAACAACAGACTTACTTGTCGTGTGACCAAGTAAGCTGCTCGCGGACTTGCAAATCCGTATGACGAATCTTCATCGCCAAGTCGGCTGCCAGGTTACGCATCAAACGGTAGCCAAGCTGTGAGTAGGTATCACACAGCAGCATCAGCTTATCCCGTGGGATGACGATCAGGCGGGTGTCCTGCTGCGAACAGCGCGCCCCAGCCGAACGCAACCCCTCGTCCACCAGCGACACTTCGCCAAAGGACTGGCCGCGCCGCAAAGTAGCAATGGTGTGTGGGCCTGATGAAGTTTCTTTGCCTACCAAAGCCGGGTCCACGATGATTTGAACTTCACCGTTGGCGATCACGTAAAGTTCATCGCCGGGGGTGTTTTCCTCAAAAATGACATCACCGGCCTGATAATGCCGCTCAGCACAGATTGACGCGATCAGCTCAAGCTGGGTATTGGTCAGCTCATCAAAGATGTCTGCTTGCTTCAACACAGTCACGACAGACATGCAGCGCTCCTATTTCTATCCAACGCGCAAGTTATGTTATTGTAGCATAGTCAAGGCCGTTATGTGCCGCTGACTGATGCGAAGGCTTGTAGCTCTTGTTTGCTTATATCTTATCATCTGCTGACGCTAAGCGCAAAGTGACGTAGAACACACTGGTAACTCACACTTTGGTCCATTATGATCTTTTTTGACCTGAAAACCTGAAGGCTGTCGCAGCATGGCGCTCTATCCCGATCCCCTTCCCCAGTTGGGGTGCTCAGTATGTTGATGACAAGCCACACGCACAGATGGAAATCGCCCAGAAAGGCAAACAGCAATGACCCACGCGCAGCCACTGCCCCACATCCCGGATGAAATCATCAGCGTGTGCATCGCTCAACAGGTTGAAGATGGGGATGTATTGGCGCAGGGAATCAACACGCCCTTAGTGATGGCCGGGTTCATCCTTGCCAAACTGACTCACGCTCCCAACGTGCGCTTTGCTTCTGCCATTGGGCAGTCGCTATCCGACCAATGGGGACCGCTGGGCATCACCACTATGGAGGGCGTTTGGTTAGAACGCGGCTTATTTCACGTAGGCTTCGTCGCGGCGGCAGCGGAACTGCTGCCCACCTACAACCCGCGTGAGTTCTTCCGTCCGGCACAGATCGATACCGCCGGGAACACCAACAACATCGCCTTCGGGCGGGATTACCAAAGGCCCCGGATGCGCCTGCCGGGTACCGGCGGTATTCCAGATGTAACAACCTATAGCGATCACATCGACCTCTACGTACCGCGTCATTCACCAGTGACTTTCGTCGAAAAGGTGGACTTCGTGAGCGGCTTGGGACACAGCGTGCAGCGCACACGAGGTCAGGGACCGCGCTACTTGGTCAGTGACTTAGGCCAGTTTGACTGGCATGAGGGCCAGATGCGCCTCACCCACCTGCACCCGGGTATCACAGCGGCAAGTGTGCAGGCCAAGACCGGCTTTCCGCTGCTGATAGCCGATCCGCTGCTTGAAACACCAACACCCAGCGCCGAAACACTGCGTGTGCTGCGCGAGGTCATTGACCCGCTCAATGTACGCAAGCTGGAAACATTGCGCGGCAAAAACCGGCGTGACCTGCTGCGTGATATTCTAGCGGCAGAAAAGGCACGCTAAGACCTTAAGGTTCGCGGTCCCATTCGGCCAGCGTCACGAAGCGATCCACCGGTGAACCGATGAAACCTAGTTGTACGTTCTTCACCTTCGGGCTGAGGAAGTACGAATAGAGCGGGGAGTACATCGGAATACCGATAGCCCGCGCCTGGAACTCTCGCTGAAAAGCGTGATAATCGTCAATGCGGTTGATGCCAAAGGACTGCCGCCGTGCTTCCTCCAACAATTCACTAATGGTACGGTCATCCGCAGCGCCGTAGTTCTGTCCATCTGGGTACTGGCCTTGATGCCAGAAGTTGTACACATCGGGGTCTGCCGTGCCGAGCTTAGATAGTTCGAGCAGCGCAATGTCAAACGTCCCAGTCGCTAAGCGCTCACGGTACGCCGGTACAGGCAGCGCCAGCACGTTGACGCCCACGCCTAACTGCCGCCAAGCAGCCGCAGCTTCTTCACTGAGTGCAGTCATCGCGGGGTCATCTGGCGTCAGCAGCAGCAGCATGATAGGCTGCGGCTGGGGTGTGGCTGTCGGCGGTACAGCCGGGTCTGGGGTCGCGTCTGAGTCGGCGGACTCATCGGCATAGATTACTTCTAAGTCTACCCGTGCCTGTGCCAGGTAATCCTGTGCCCGCGTTAAGCTGGGGGGATCATCAGCGCGTGGGGACGAGTAAGCCCATGACGTCGATAAGATGGGGCTGTCCGCTGGAAGCGCCACGTTGACCATGCTGCGTTCCACTATAGCACGCCGGTCAATCATTGATTGGAACGCCAAGCGCACCCGCTGATCCTGAAAAATCGGCGTCTCGTCGTCGGCCCAGTTGAAGACAAAAGTTCCGACCGTTGGCTCAATGCTGTTGACAGCCTGCAAGCCCCCTGTGCGCACTTGCGGCAGCAATGCAGCGCGCTCGGCCCGATCGCGCGCGGCATAAGCATCAATCTGACCGGTTTGCAGCGCACTCACGACCTCAGAGAAACGATCATACAGCCGGAAGCGCAGACGCTGTATCGCATACCCACCAACGACATCAGCCCGCTGCTGATAGCTGGGCGCGGCCCGCAGGGTCACCTCACTAATACGTCCATCCGTCCCGGCGTGCAGGGTTTCGAGTTGATACGGCCCGGTACCAATGGGCGATAAATTAGCGGGGTGTTGGGCCAGGCGCTCTGGCGGCGTACCGCTGAAAACATGTGCGGGCAACATGCCAATACGCAGTGCTTCAAGGAAGCTAGCCAAGGGTTGGGTCAAGCGGAAGCGCATCAGGTGTGGTCCCAGTTTGATGGTTTCCACAGTCTGCCAAAATTCGCTCAGGCGCGCATCCCCAGGAAACGCGCGCGACCGCAGCAACGCCATGGTGAATACCACGTCATCAGCAGTGAAGGGGGTACCATCATGCCAAAGCACATCTTCACGCAGTCGCAGCACATACTCCAACCCATCATTAGAAATCACCCAGTCTTGAGCCAAGGCCGCAACGGGTTCGCCATAAGGATTAATGCGCGTCAAACCTTCGAAAAGCAGTGCGGTGATGTCCGCGTCAACCGGGTTGAGCGAAGCCAACAGCGGGTTCAAACGCTGCACCTGACCGACCAACCCCTCGCTGTAGGTTTTCAGATCATCCTCGCTGCTTGAGGCAGCAACCTGCGGCACTGCACCATCGGATGCAGTCGGCACCGCCGTCGGCACAGCAGTAGGAGCAGTAGCCGGGGTCGAGGTGCCCGGTCCAACAGCGATCTGCGTTGGCGCGTTTAGCGCCGTAGTGGGCGGGGGGGGCAGCTCAGTGGGTGCTGGACGGGTCAGTAAAACAACGCCAAAGAGCAGTGCCGCAGCTAGAAGCGCCAAAAACTGCCAGCGAAATCCACGCAACATAGGGCACCACGCCTTTCACGCAGTCGGGTCAATGGGGAGAGCAATGTCTAGATCATCAGGGGGAAACAGGCGGTGGGTGCTTAGGTGAAGCGCACACCCACCACCGCATTCGTTAGGCGGAAGCAACTGCCAGGATACAGATTACCAGGTACAGTTACCCGTGAGATTACACGTCCAAGTA
>CAYWGJ010000004.1:0-31621 GCA_964457835.1 uncultured Anaerolineaceae bacterium | reverse complement strand
CGTGCGATACCGCCGCCCGCCTCACCACCCATGGCACCCAGGCCCCCCCCCTTCACCTGGAGCATAATCAACACGATCAGCATCACCGACATGACGATAGATGCAATCTGGAACGCAATAGCCATGTTTTTGTCTCCTCAAAAGCTATGCAAAGCAGCAGCAGTATAGCACGCACCGTAGCGCCCGAACAGGCTTGGCTGAGCATAAGGACAGCGGCACACCACTGCCCCCATGCTGAAGATCAATGCTTAGTCAGCCGTGCCTACAGCCTCACGCAGGAAATCCAGCGCAGCTTCAAGCTGTGGGTCGGTATCGGGGTCGGCGTCGCGGTCTTCGCTGGACCACAAGACTTCAACATCGGGCGTCACCCCCTGCTCGTGAATCCAATTACGGTTGGGGGTCAGCCAACGGGCGATAGTCAGACGCAGACCGCCGCCATTGACCAGCTCGCGCTGTGTCTGCACAGTGCCTTTGCCCAGGGTCGTGGCCCCGATGATGGTCGCCGCACCGTTATCCTGCCAGGCACCTGCTACCAGTTCACTGGCACTGGCGCTGCGCTCGTCCACGAGCACGACGAACCGCCCACTGAAGCCGTAATCGCTGCCATTGGCTTCAAAGACCTGCTCGGTATCGTCGCCAAAGTCCTCAATCAAGATGACTTCACCTGCGGGCAAGAACGCGCTGGCGATGTTCACCGCTGTGCTCAGTAGGCCGCCGGGATTGCCGCGCAAGTCCAGGATCAAGCCGTCAAGGTTGCGCGCATCCAGTGCATCCAACGCCGTGTCAATCTCCCGCCGGGCATCCTGCGTGAATTGCACCAGCTTTATGTAACCAATGCCGTTATCCAGCAGTTCATACTCGTAGTTAGCGATATCGCTGGTGTAGCGCACGCGCTCAATCACAAAGTCGATCTCTTCTTCACCGCGCAGCATTGTGATTTCTACGGTCGTACCCTCTGGCCCACGCACGCGGGCGGCAATCTGGGCAGTGGACATGCCAGCCACATCCTCATCGTTAACTGTCAGGAAGAAGTCACCCTCTTTAATGCCAGCCGTTTGTGCCGGGGTGCCCTCAAACACGTTGATGACCTCGATGAGGTTGCGCTCTTCATTGACGGAGATCATCACGCCAATGCCCTGTACTTCTCCGGAAAGGCTGTCGTAGTATTGAAAGAACTGCGGTTCAGTGTAGCCACTGTATTGATCGTCTAGCGCATCCACCAAGCCCTTGATTGCGCCATCCACCAGCACGCTCTGATCGGGGACATCCACGTAGTTCTTCTGAATGAGGTTATAGGCCTCCCAGAAGGGGGCAAAGGCGTCGTCAGCATCCGCCGGGGGTAGGGTATTAGGAACAAACTGCGCGACGTTCAAATCCCCAGTCTGTGCGGCGGTGGGCAGGTTCGTCTGCCCTACGTGCACGCCTGCTGCGAAGATCACCACGAACAACAGCGCCGACACGCTAAAACTACCGAATCGACGCAGCCAAGCCTTACCAATCATCTGTTTGCTCCAAGCTCTTAACAACGCATAGTCCGATTCAAGCACCTGTACGTTAAACGCAACCACCACGTCAGATGAGGGTTGGGTCAGCCGTGGCACTGCATACCAGTCTATTTCAGGCGAGGCATGGCGTCAAGCGGAGCACAGCGCCAAGGTTTGTGACGTTTATCACATGACAAGGGGCCGCGTGGCATCTTTGCGGCACCTCACAGCAGGCGCATAATGCGAGAGGGTGGCTGAAGCGTGCCACCGCATGTAGACCGAGCCAATCAAGGAGGCATTGACCTTGGCTCCATCACAAAGCAGCAGCGAGGAAACGCTCTGTGAAACCTGTGGCATCCGCCGCTACGCGGAAGCCCACCCCCAAAGCGCCGCGGCCCGCATTTGGCGCTGGCACACGACCTGGTGTCCTGGCTGGAAAGCCTACCAGATCGAAACGGCCAAGCTGACCGAGGGTAAGCGTGCACGCTGACATCACGCAGCCAATAGACTGAAAATAGACTTTGATCCGTCGGACATAACCGACGACCGCCCCACACAGTGTGTGGGGCGGTGTTGATTGCCGGGATGATGTGCCCTTAGTTCGATCAGTTCAAACGGCTTTTCACACGCGCAGTGCCGGGTTAATATGGACCCATATACCAAACACCAACGGAGTCACTCGGCTATGGCTCAGTCTTCAACACCGCCCGACCTCCCGACCCAGCCACAGGTGCGCTTTCAACCAGGCCGCACCTTGCACGAATGGGTGCGCTGCTTTGAGCAGCGGAAAGCGGGACGGGATTATCGTGTGTTCTTCGTGCTGTATACGGCACTGATCGCGTCGCTGCTGCATTTACTAAACACCGCTGCCCTGCTTATCATTCCTGAGTGGCAGTGGATGATCGTTGCCGTCGCAGGAACCATGACGCTGTTCACCCTTTGGAGCCAATACCGCATCGCACAACGTCGGCATGGAGACGGATGGGTGGGGCTGCGGGTAGGTCTCACCTTCAGCATACCGTTAATGAGCTATGCGCTGTTGATGGGGTTTATGGCCGCGCACCCCCTATTGGGTCAATGGCTCGTACTGCTGCCCACTGGCCTCATCGTAATCTGGATCGCAGCGGTAATTGTGGTAACACAGCGCACCTGGCCCTTCGAGATTGGACGCGGCGAAGTCTATTACTATTTACCGGTCTTTTCTCCGCGACATCAACTACGTGCAGCGATGCGTCCACGTCCACGGATTGCACAGTCGGTGATTCAAGCGCTGTTGGACTTCGGCATGCCGCAAGACTTGATCGACACCTATCTAGCGCACAGCATTCCACAATCCATGCATGGGGCCATACATTCTGCATTGGCACTAGGCATTATCGAGGCCCAACTTGCCTGTGGTGCTCAAGTCATGGCACAACAGCACGGCAGCGCGCCCGGCAACCTACACACTTTATCCCCTGAAGACCGAATGCAGGTGATTCATACCTATTGCCCACCAGAACGACAGCAGCAAATCGCCCATGATGCACGGCAGGCTTTGCAGCAATTCCTGCACGCAGCGGCTACGGCCCCGCCAGCCCCGGTCCTCTGGATTGACCCGCGTGATACCATCGGCCTGTTCTGGGACCTCGACGCGCTGATCCCAGTATCACTGACGCTTGATAACGTACTCACTCAGCACAGCATTGCTTTCAGCATGACATTGAGTTATGTGCTGATGCCCGATCCACGCCGCGTCACCGAGCCAGAAGTGCTGAACCGTTTTGCGCGCACGCCGTCAGTGGAGGCCCAGCGCCAGCAGTTAGCGGCTGTGTTCAGCAAACCCACTGAACGCGCCGCGCGCGAATTCTTCATGGAGCGCAGCTTCGCCGAAGTATTCACAACGCGCTGCCTACGTGAACTAAGGCAGCACCTAGCGCAGCAAGTGCTGGTTGGCATCGCAGCCGCACAAGGCGTTCAAGTTCTTGAAACCTCCATAGACTACTGGCCTGCACTGCTGGACCGCACCGCCCAGGCAGGCCGGGATGCCAGCGCGGAAATGGTCAAGCTAGAGGCTTATGTGACCAAGCTGCGTGAGCTGAGCGTGCCGGATTCGGTCATCATGGAATTCGTTTACAGCCGCGGCATGGTTAAAGAAATGCCCTCAACAACCGGCGAAATTGCCAGTGACTTTTTCAAGCCCAGCTACCCGCTCTTTGGCCTAGATGCCCTCACTGCCGCGCCAGCCAAGCCCTCGCTGATACCACCGCAGACGCCCAAAAAGTCTAATAACGCCATCAGTGATGCGGAGTATCGCCCTTTAGCGCTGGATGGCGATACCCCACTGGACATTAACGACGACTGGTAGCGGCTTGTCTTATAAGGCACCCGGACGTGTCGATAAGTAGCGATGCAGCAAGGCATAGCGGCACCGATAACCCGCACCTGTCTGTTCAATGACGCATTTGTCCATCAGCCGCCCGGCGATGACTGGGTCTATATCCACACTGTGGTTGATAATCTCGCTAAAAGCGGCGCGCTCTTCCAGCGTCAAACTGTCAATGAGGGTCTGACATTCTTTCTGCACGCCGCTGTTAGTAATCAAATATTCCGCTAAGGTCATGCCTTGAGCTTGCTGCGCGTAAAAATAGTAGTCGATCGTCGGCTTGTAGCTGCGACGCAGCAGCCCCACATGCCCTCCGGTCAACTTAAGCAGTTCCTCGGTCAGGTAGGCAATCTGCCGGTCGTTGAGCTTGTCGCGGTCATTATAACGATTTACAAAGCGATTCAGTGCTGCGCGCGCACTGGCAGGGTCGAGTGGGTTGATGTAGCGCGTGTGCTCGTGGAACAGCTCCACAAAGCCTTCGATTGTCTCCCGGTGACGGGTCTCAAAAGGCTTAACCATCACGTCTACCAAGTCGCTGCGGCTGGTGGTTACAAAAGCTAAACGCCCTTTGTGGTCGTCCCTTATGCCACGCAGTGTCAGAAAGAACTCAGCAGGTAGACGCATGAACTCTTCGATCTCATCAAAGAAAAAGGCAATCCGGTAACGGTCATCCTGGCGAAGGATGTTGTAGATCGCGTTTTCAAGGTGACGCAGGCCCCGCTGTGCAATCACGGGATCACTGTTGTACAGCTCATTGTGCGCTGCCTTAATGCGCTGTGCGATGGACATTTGACCGGGTTCCCCGGCCTCATACAGCACTGGGATATCACGCACGACGCGGTAGAGGCGGCTGAGCATCAGCTCATAGCCCATCCACAAATCACCGACACGTTCAGCGGCCTGTGCGCGCAGCAGCATCAGTGTGTGTGGGTCCAACAGCACAGTCATGACGTAGGGCGCCGCCTCAGCCAGGTGCAGCGCCTTGACATCCGGGCGCATCAGGTGGCGCAGCAGGTTGCTTTTGCCTACACTGCCCACGCCAATCAGCGCACAGGACTCCCCAGCATGCAGCGCATTAAACACATAAGCGGCATCTGTTTGTTGATAACTCGCTGGCAGCGGCCCATCTGGAGGTGGAATGCTGCGCATGATAAAGCCTCCTTAGCGCAAACCGCCCGTGCTGATACGGCGTCGATCAGCACGGGCCAAACAGCGCTTAGTACACGCGATAGGTGAAAGTGACAGACGAACCAGGCACGATGGTATCAACGCGCACCACTACACGGCGGCCTGTGTCGGTCAGCACACCGATCGTCGCACCAGTCGTGAGCGAGATGTTCAACACCGAGTTAGTGTTTATCCCGTTAGAAGCAGTTATCAGATCGTGATGCACGGTGTCAAAGGTATAGGTCGGACTCATCAGCCCCATGCAGTTGGCAGACCCAGCGCAAGGCGCATTAGTCGTCAAGCCTGTTGCCACGTAACTAAAGTCCAGTATCCCGTTGCCATCCACATCGATGCCAGCGCCTGTGCCTAAAGTGGCGACATTGGTCACTGAGGCGCGGTCCACCCGATAGACATAGATGTAATCGTCGTTATTGGCCTCGCCTGCTTGGCCTTCATTGAGTTGATTGTTCAGGTCAGCGATGATGGTCGCTTCAAAAACTCCGGTCTGGGCAACAGCGGGCATCGTCACCTGGAAGGTGGTAGAAGCCCCCGCAGCCAGTCCACTCAGGTTCTCCGCTGCGTAAACGTTATCCGGCGCGAAGCTGGTTGCCACTGCAAAGGGACCAGCATCTACGCCACCCGCATTACGCACTGTGACACTTACAGTCGTCGCTGCATTGAACAGCACCTCAGTGGGGGTTACGTTCGTCACTACAATGTCCGGGATCGCGGGTACGGGGGTGCTGGTTGGAATACCGGGTGTTGGTGTGGGGGGTGCTGCGACAACGGGTACAGTATTCAAGTTGCCAAAGATTTCCACCAAGTTCGGCTCCGCTGAAATCCAAGCCTGCTGTCCTCGGAATTCGATCACCAACCAGCTCAAGCTGGTGTTGGCACCCAGCACGCGCTGCTGATCCCCATTGCGCAACTGCCCCAAAACGTCGTAATTGGTGCTGGGACCGGTACGCACGTTAAGCACCTGGCTCACAACCGTCGCGATAACGCCATCCGGTGTGACCGTAGGCTCTGGCGTGGCAGTGCTCACCACCAGGTCGGCTTCATCATCAACGCGAACGCCATCAGCAAAGCGTGCTGCAACACTGGAACCGCCGTAAGCATTGTGGACGAGTACTAAGGTGTTGTTGCTCGTTTCGCCACGCGGCAGGTTGGCAGGGCGCAGCACACCTTGAACACCTTGTGTATCGGGAAGCTGACGCAGGTTATCGGCCAGCTCACCGGGCCGCCCGATCGCCTCAGCGATAAGGCGCATCGCATCGTAAGCGGACGCAGCCACCGCATCCGGCACTGCGTTGAACTGACGCGCATAAGCCAACACAAAATCTGTGCTGATGGAGTCATCAGCGGCTACGGCCCAGGTCTCGCCCGCAATGATCGCATCCATAGCGGCTAAAGGCAGCGCGTCACGGAAACCCGGCGCATCCACTTGATTGTAAGCTACGCGCCCGGTGTAGCCATTTGCCAGCAGTTCAGCGAAGAACAACGCGCTGCGTTCCGGCGGACCGTAGATCACCACAGCCTGCGGCGCAGCCCCAGCCACCTGGGACGCCAAGCTGTTGAGTTCAATGCCGGTCTGGAACAGGACGTTGTTCACTGAGGCACCCAGCGCGCTGGCCGCCGTTGAAAACCCAACGACGCCCGCTGTACTGTCAACATCAAGTTGAGCAACAGTAATGTTGGCGAAGGCTAAGTCGTCCACCAAGTAAGCGGCTAGTGCACGCCCCCGGAAGACTTCAGCTGCACGTGCCCGAAAGATCAAGCCCGTCGTATCCGATGCCAACAGCGTATCGCCGGTCGCTGGGGTCATCACAGGCACGCCCAGAGATTGTAGTGCATTCAGGTTTTGGCTGATGTCCTGGTTGCTACCAGGCCCCAGTACGGCGATGACACTGGCCTGAGCGATGTTGCCAATGGCACCGCTGATGCCGCTGTCTTCAGGGTTAGCGTTGACGATCTCCAGACGAAATCGACTGCCATCAGCGCCGATCACGCCGCCCACAGCATTGATCTGTGAGACGGCGAGCTGGGCACCCAGGTTGATGGCCCCACCGGGGCTGTCGATCACCCCAATTCGAAAAACAGGTTGGTCACCCTGAGCCTGCCCCATGATGCCAACCCCTACCAGCATCGTCAGCATCAGGCTCAAGAAAACAATCCGCAGTACATAATGTTCGGGTCTTGCCTGCTTAGTCACAGCCATCATACCTCGCCTCCTCAATTCACGACTCATAAGATCACACACATGAGTATATCGGATTTAACGCGGAAGCTCATGCGATTGCGGCGCTGGGTCGATCATACGGTCCCTGTCAGGCACTGTCTGCTTGGTCAAATGTGAAACGCAGGCTGCGCACGAAGGTATCGCGCGTCGTCATGGTCACAAGGTTAAAGCCCGGCATCGGATCATCATCACGCAGCATGTCGGCTTGGCCGTGCCAAGTACGGACTTGATACCAAGTACTGCGTGCGCTTTGATAGGTCACGCCGTCCCGCTGAGTGACAAAGTCCTGATGAATATGCCCATGGAACACCCCACGCAGCCGCGCGCGACGGGCCACGAGAGCGTCATGCAGCCGCACCCCGTCATCAATAACCATAGTATCAAACCAAGGCACGCCAATCGGCAGCACATGGTGATGCACGGCAACCAGCAGCGGACGTGGGTCATCCACCCGACATACAGTCTCGAACCAAGCCATCTGTTCAGCGCCGATATGTCCATGTGGGGTGCGTGGCAAGCTGCTGTCCAAACCGATGACCTGCACCCCTTGGTAGTCCAGGTCAAAGTGTTGACCGGGAAGCAGTGGGTTTACTTTTTGCCCAAGTAAGCCAGTTTGCAGCATATCGGCCACGTCGTGATTGCCAGAGAGGTAATAGATAGGAGCTTTAAGCGGGGCGAAAATCGCGGCAGCAGCAGCATAATCCTGCTGGACGGTCGGATCATGCAGCACGTCCCCTGTGTGCAGCACAAAGTCAACCGGATGAGGCAGCGCGTTGATCTGAGCGACGGCCTGCATCGCACGGACGTTAGCTGGCGGGTGAGCGGTGTTTGTGTTCAGGTCCGCTGTAGGCTGAATGTGCGTGTCGGTAAGATGGACAAAGGTCAACAGGGTAGTATCAATGGGCATGATCGATCCTCGCTTTTTCTGTGGGTGCGATGCGCTACAGCCTGGAGTATAATCAGTGTTGGGAAATTGTGTGGATGCTGTGTTGGATTGTCAGCCCCTACGACAGGGGGCCTTTTCCGTAAATGCTGGCGGTGTAGGAGGCGGATTTGACCGACCTGAAGAGCCTGCGTGCCTACTGTATGCGTAAAACGGGTGCAGTGGAAGCATACCCCTTTGATGAAACAACCCTGGTGTTCAAGGTGATGAGCAAGATTTTCGCCTTGATTCCCACCGACCTTGACGATCAGCCCCCGCGCATCAGCCTCAAATGCGACCCCGCCTTAGCGATCATCCTGCGGGACATCTACGACGCCGTACAGCCTGGCTACCACATGAACAAGAAGCATTGGAACACTATCATTGTGGATGGCAGTATCCCTATGGACGAAGTATACGAGATGATCGACAACTCCTACGACTTGGTGGTCAAGACACTTAAGAAAGCTGAACGCGAAGCGCTGCGTGGAAAATAGACCGCTGGTTGACCTTAGCTTCGGCGTATATTGTATGAGTTTGTACAGAAAAAGCCCCTGCTGATGTGGACTCACGTCCAGTTGCTCTGTATGATGCGTTGCATGCATAAGTGTATTGAGCACATGCAGCACATGCGAGGAGAAACCCCATGAGCAAAAAAACAACTTCAACCGCAAAGAAATCGTCGGCCTCACCGGCAAAGCGCCAGCAGCAGAACCTGGTACTGACCCTGGGCATCAGTGGTCTGGCCGCCGTAGTCGCTGTGATCGCCATTATGCTGTCCGGAAGCAGCAGCATCACCGTTGAAGCGGGGTTCTATGATGACATCCCACAGCGCCGTGCTGCCGACGGTGCCTTTATTCTGGGAGACCCCGATGCCCCCATCACACTGATCGAATTCGCCGACTTCAACTGCCCAGCCTGCCAGCAGTACAAGCCCACTGTGCATCGCTTTGTCGAAGAGTTCGTTGTCAATGGCCAGGCCCAATTGGAATATCGCACCATCATCACCGTCGGCGGTGAGGCCACCCGTTACGCTGTGCAGTTAGCCGAATGCGCCGACGAAATTCAGCCCAACAGCTTCTGGGATGCTTACGAAGTGCTCTACGGCCTTGCCGAACGACGTCAGCTCACGCTGGATGTCGGTCAGACTTTCGCCGACGAAATGGGTCTCGACCGTGGTGAACTCATAAGCTGCACCCGCACCGCTGAACAGATCGACGTTGATGAGCGCCTGGCCGCCAGCCTGCGCGTCACCAGCTCACCGACCATCTTAGTACGCTACGGCAATGACGCCAGCCCCCGCCCCGTGGCTGACCGCAGCTTCGATGGGCTGAAAGCTTTGGTAGCGGCTGCCAATCAGTAAACGGCACAATCCCGATCACATGTCCCCTGCCCGGCTTAGGTCATTGAGTCGGGCGTTGTCACTTTCGGTGCTATCATAGAAGCATGATGAACCGCACGCGAAAGGATAAACCATGCGCACCGTAGACTGGCACAATGGTGCCGTCCGCATGATCGATCAACGGCGTATCCCTTGGGCACTAGAACAAGTGCGTTTAGAGAGCTACCAAGCGGTGGCTGAAGGAATCCGCAACATGACCGTGCGTGGGGCACCTGCCATCGGTGCAGCGGCTGCATTCGGGCTGGCCCTGGCGGCACGTCAAAGCCAAGCAGACTCCTTAGATGCCCTGCTGGCCGACCTGCGCAGCGCGGCGCAAACGCTCAAGGCTGCACGCCCGACAGCAGTCAACTTAGCCTGGGCAGTGGACCAGATGATGGCCTTGGCGGAAAGCCGGGAGTTTGCACACCCCGATGCTTTACGCGCGGCCCTGCTGGCATCGGCACAGCGCATCGCCGACGACGACGTGCGCATTAATCAAACGATGGGGGCCAATGGTGCCGTCTTGATCGAACCCGGCATGACTGTGCTGCATCACTGCAACACAGGCGCGCTGGCTACGGTCGATTACGGTACGGCCCTGGGCGTGATCCGCGCAGCACATGAACAGGGCAAGGCTTTTCACGTCCTGTTGGACGAAACCCGCCCCCGCCTCCAAGGATCACGGCTCAGTGCTTGGGAACTGGAACAGCTGGGTGTCAGTTACGATATCATCTCGGACACCGCCGCCGGCTATTACATGCGCCGGGGTGAAATCAAGCTGGTTCTGGTCGGCGCAGACCGCGTGGCAGCCAACGGGGATTTCGCCAACAAGATCGGCACCTATCAGATCGCAATACTTGCCAAAGAACACGGCATTCCATTTTTCACCGTGGCCCCTACGAGCACTGTAGACCTATCCCTGCCCGATGGCGACGCGATCCCCATCGAAGAGCGCAGCAAAGATGAAGTGATTGCGCCCTATGGTAACGCTCTGGTCCCGGAGCATTTCAAGGCCCGCAACCCTGCCTTTGATGTCACGCCGCATCGCTATCTCAGCGGCATCGTGACGGAGCGTGGCATCTTGCGCCCACCCTTCACCGAAAGCCTGCGACGGGCCATCAGCGCTAGGTAAGCGCACACAGCCCTAATCGCGCGATTCGCGTGTGAAGAAATCAGCGGGCAGGTCCAAGGGCTGCATCGGCTGCCTTCCCGTGAGCGTCAGCCCTTCCCAATCGGGTTCCAGCAATTCGATGTAATCCGGGTAGGGCTGGCCTTCCGGAAACTGCCACTCCGCGACACCGTGCACCTTTACCTGCTCTTTGCGACGCCGCACCGTAATGACAAAAGGAAGGCGTTGGTACAGCGCACGCGGCAGCATTTCGCCACGCTTGGGGTCGTTGATGCGCGCCAAGGCACTCAATGAGGCGGCTAAGCGCTTCGGTTCTGTGGAGCCGCGCAGCACCCACAGCAAGCGCGCGCTGTGATCTGACCAGAGCAGCGGCGCGATGGCCCCCGGCTCGTCCGCGCGCACCTCGTCCAAAATAAGGGTGTGGGATGCAGTACTTCCCTGCAAACGGTCCGCCGCTGCCTCGATCTGCTGACCAAAACTGCGGGCAGCATCTGCGGGGTCATCATTCAACCCGGAAGGCCATTGCACAATAAGCCGTTCAGCCTCTTCAGGCAGGTGCAGCTCACCAGCACGTTCCACGGTCAGCAGGCCCTTGCCGGGTAGGAACGCAGCTAATATGGACATTAGCGTTGTCTTACCGGATTCTGGTTCGCCCGCAATGATGAAACCATGTGGCGAACGCAGCACCGCCTCAACTAATGTGCGCGTCGTCTCGTCAGGTGCCATCGTTGATAACAAGGGCAGTGCGCGCGGATGAAGACGAATGTCCACACTGAGGTTGATCGTCACCGGCGGCCCGGATACCGTGATGCTGGCACGCCGTCCATCCAGGATGAAGCCGGTCTCGATGAAAGGCATATCTGGGCTGAGTCGTGTGCCGCCGCTGCGCAGCATCCGCCCAACGATCCGACGCATGTGCACCAGGTCATCGAAGATCGGCGATAGGGATTCCAGGTTGCCATGACCACGCCGCACCGATACTTTACTGATGCCGGACAGCGTAACCGTGGTGATCGTCTCATCAGCAAACAGTTCATCTAACGGACCATAAGCGAACAGTTCTGCGTAGGCTTCACGGATCAATGCTGCGCGTTGTTGAGATGATAGCTGGACTGACTCGACCGCCAACACGTACTCCACTGTATCACGCAGCAGTTTGAGTCGCTCGGCTTTCGTGTCACTGGCCAGCAGTGCCGCAGAGTCATCGGCATGCTCCTGGCTGAAGGCGGTGGTAATGCGCTCGATCAATGCCCCGATGGAGACATGCCGACGGCCTTCTCGCGCGGGCAGCATCCGTGGCTGTCGGCCAGACTCAAGTTCAGCACGACGGCGGTTATAGAGCAAATCATCCAGACTGCCTGGGGCCTGATCGTGGCCGTTCTTGCCCTCATCCATAAGGCTTATTATCCTCTCTCAACACAGTGTTTTTATCATTCGAGCCAGAGGCCTTAAAGCGCGCCTAAATCCACCGGCTTCAAGTCCGTGTTCTCACCAGGCTGACGCCCCTGCTTTGCGGCTGACACCCACTGCCCATTGACGCGCACGCGCACGACGTCCATGGTGAAATCGGTTGTGCTGGCACCGCCATTGTGCATCAATGCGGAGCCAACGCCATAGACATCAACCGGGACCTGCTCCTGCTCAAAGCGGCGCACCTTATCCAAGCTAAAGCCGCCGGTAACAACGATCTGGACGCGCTGGCAATATTCCCGCGCGATTTGAGCCATGGCACCGCTTTCCCCTAACGACTCCCAAGCGGAGTCCAAAGCACTGCGCACAGCCCGCACTAGCATCGGCGACACCCCGCCCTCCGAAGCAGGGGGCAGCGCCGCATCCACCATATTGCCAGCGGTATCCAAGCGCACGGCCTTTAGTGTCCAGCGCCGCTGCCCTTCAGCATCCCCGGCCTCATAGGCAGCCTTATAGCGCGGCCAAAAGGCACGCAGGGTCTGCAAGGTATCCGCGATACAGTCGTTGTGGAAGTCTGCCAGCAGGATGCGTGGTACGTCAGGTGGCAGTGTTTCCGCAAAGCGCAGCATAGCCGCGCTGCTGTCACCTAGAAAAGCAGCAATCAGCGCATGGGGAATGGTGCCGCCACCACTGCCGCCCCACCACAATCCCTGTGCATCCGTGCTGATGAAAGGCTGTTTATCGGTTTGATAATCCATGTTATAGCGTTGAATGCCCAGCCAGTAAGCGTAACCGTCAGCAGCCTGTACGTCGGGCAGATCATAACGAGCAGGGAAAAAGAGCAGCGGTTTGCCCTCAGCGGCCTGCATTAACGTATAAACATTAGTCGCCATACGACTAATGCGCGTCAGCACGCCAAGCACAGCCGTTTCCAGCAGGGCAAAGTCACGGTAACGCCCCCGGATGCGCAGCACAGGAGTCACGATGCTGGAGTCTCCACCATAATGTACCAAAGCGCCATCTGCCACTGCCTGTACTTCCAAGGCACGCCAGGTCTCAACGAAGGTATCACCTTGGAAGTAGCCACTGGCATGACGCAGCATAGTCAGGGCTGCATCAACCCCACCGACCACGGCCCAGGGCTGCCGACGATGGAAGACCTGCGCTTCGACAATCGCGTCTCCAACAGAGAAAGGCCCTGTGTCTAGGGTGTCATCAGAGCGCGTTTCACCAGCAAAATGATAGCCTTGGTCGGTGGCTGTACGTAAAATCTGCACCACGTTCGCCAAGTATTTATCGCTGTACAGGCCGCGCCGCAGTCCATCGATATCTAGGCCCATAACGCTGTTAGTCAAGCGCTCTCTCATAAAGCGTGCCATGTGTGTTTATCCTTTGCCGATGTAGATTTGCAATGGCGCTGACGCAGAGGTGCTATATAATGTCACCGCGTTTTTGACGGACTGACCGCATAGGCTAACTATGGACATCTTACTCACTGGCTCAATTGCTTACGATTATTTAATGCGTTTTCCGGGGCGCTTCAGCGACCACTTTATTACTGAAGACCTGCACCAAATTAGCCTCAGCTTTCTGGTTGATGAAATGACCAAGCACTGGGGCGGTGTGGCAGCCAACATCGCATACACTTTAGCACTGCTGGGTGCAAAACCAAAATTGATGGGCACCGCTGGGCGCGACTTCCCAGATTATCGCGCACACCTGGAAGCCGTCGGCGTGGACACGTCCACAGTGCGCCAGATTGATGCAGTGTTCACAGCCTCGTTTTTCGCCAACACGGACCTCGATAATAACCAGATTGCCTCTTTCTATTCTGGCGCGATGGCGCACGCCGCAGAATACAGCCTGGCCGATGCCTACCCCGGCACGCCGGACCTGGTAGTCATTTCCCCCAATGCCCCCAGCGCCATGAGCAAGCTCGCGCAGGAATGCCGTGACCGGGGCATCCGCTTCATTTACGACCCTAGCCAACAGGTGCCGCGCTTGACCGGCGACGAGCTGAAACGCGACATGGAAGGTGCGCATGTGATGGTCGTTAATGCTTACGAAGCGGGCATCATCAGCAAAAAGACCGGCTACAGCATTGACGATCTGCGACGCATCATCGACGTACTGGTCATCACTCAAGGCAAAAAGGGATCGTACATCTACATGAACGGAGACCGCCTGGAAGTACCGGTATTCCCGGAAGCGGTGATGCGTGAACCCACCGGTGTGGGCGATGCCTACCGTGCTGGCCTGATACGCGGTATTTCTATGGGCTGGGACTGGGAACTGAGCGCCCTAGTCGGTTCCCTGGCGGCTACTTACGTTCTGGAGCAAGTCGGGACACAGAACCACCGCTTCACGCTGCGTGACTTTGTGGACCGCTTCCGCACCGCCTTTGATGACCAAGGCGTACTGAACACGTTGTTGGTGGACCACGTGCCGCACAGTGACTCAAAAAGCGAAGCCTAATCAGCGTGCATGAGCTGTGCTAGAATGACTCGCCGATGAACCCGGCGCATGAAGCGCACAGCGAATCGAGTTTAGGAGACGCAATGAGCATCGAACACGACGTGAGGGACTTGGAACAGGCCACAGGTGGGCGCTACCGCATCAATTGGGCTGAGCAGGAAATGCCCGTCCTGCGCAAAATCCGCGAGCGTTTCGAAAAGGAAAAGCCGCTGCAAGGGGTGCGCGTATCAGCCTGCTTGCATGTGACCACCGAAACGGCCAACCTCATGCGCACGCTGCAAGCCGGCGGCGCTGACGTGGTGCTGTGCGCGTCCAACCCATTATCCACACAGGACGACGTAGCGGCATCGCTGGTGGTACACGACGAAATCCCCGTGTATGCCATCAAGGGGGAAGATAACACCACCTACTACGATCACATCACCGCCGCGCTGGACCACAAGCCAGGCATCACCATGGACGATGGTGCCGACTTGGTGAGTACTATCCACAAAAACCGCCGCGAACTGCTGGATGAAATCGTAGGTGGCACCGAGGAGACCACCACCGGCGTGATCCGCCTGCGAGCGATGGCTAAAGACGGTGCGCTGGCCTTCCCGGTGATTGCCGTCAACGACAGCAATACCAAACACTTGTTTGACAACCGCTACGGCACCGGCCAGAGCACAATTGACGGCATCATCCGCGCCACGAATATCCTGCTGGCTGGGCGCGTAGTTGTTGTGGCGGGTTATGGCTGGTGCAGCCGTGGCATCGCCAGCCGCGCCCACGGCATGGGGGCCAACGTGATCGTTACTGAGGTGGACCCGATGCGCGCTCTGGAAGCCGTTATGGACGGCTACCGCGTGATGCCGATGGCGGAAGCGGCCCCCATTGGCGACATCTTCGTTACCGCTACCGGCGACATCAACGTGATTGACACCCATCACTTCGAGAAGATGAAGCAGGGGGCCATCGTCGCCAATTCCGGCCACTTTAACGTGGAGATCAACATCGACGGCCTGCGCGCGATGAGCCAGGGTGATCCGCGTTTAGTGCGTCCTTTCGTGGAAGAATACATCGTCAAGGGGCGCGCCATCTACCTGCTGGGCGAAGGCCGTTTGATTAACCTGGCCGCCGCCGAAGGCCACCCCGCCAGCGTGATGGATATGAGCTTCGCCAACCAGGCCCTGGGCGCGGAATACATGGTGAAACACGCGGCGGAAATGGGCGCTGAGGTCTACACGATCCCGGCGGACGTGGATAACGAAATCGCCCGCCTGAAGCTGGAGGCCATGGGCATCAACATTGATACCCTAACCCCGCAGCAGGAACAGTACCTCAACCAGTGGGAAGAAGGTACCTAGGCCAGGCCCACGAGTGGTACGATTGCCGCACAGCATACGCACAAGGAGGACCTTATGCTGCACCTTAAACGCACCCTTGTACTCACCCTAACGCTGTTAGTGTTTGCAGCGGCGTTGAGCTTTTCATCCGCCGCGCAGACCAGCACGGCATTGTTTCGCTTCGTTCACGTCGTGCCGGGCTTGACCGCCATCGACATCTACGTCAATGACAGCTTAAGCGTCGAAAGCCTGGACTACGGAGAAGCGAGCGTTTATATCGCGGTCCCTAGCGGTACGCAGACTGTCCGCGTGACTTTGGCAGGCCTGACGACCACGCTGTTTGAGCAGAGCTTCAACGCGGCAGCAGGCGATACCAGCACTCTGGTCGCCTCATCTGCGGACCCACTAGCCTTCGTCGAATACGGCGACGACGTGACCTCTATGACGCTGCAAGAGACCCGCTTCAGCATCATCAACGCCATCGAAGACAGCCCCGACCTAGACCTACAAGTGGCCGGGCCGAACATCGAAACCACAACCTTGACCTTCGGCCTAGGCTACCAGGGGACTTTCGGCCCCAGCCAGCCCCCGCCTGACACCTATACCTTCGCTGCTATCCCCACCGCAGGCGGCGACCCGGTAGTCGAAGAAACCGTGCTGGACCTTAACGCGGCAACAGTCAACACCCTGGTGTTCTACGGCGTGGCGAATGCCGCTGAGGTGCTGCTGCTGACCGCACCTGCACAACCTGAAGGCGAAGTCGGATTCGTCCGCTTTGCACATGGCGTCTCAGACGCACCTTCCGTAGACCTGACCCTCGATGGCGTCAAGGCCGTGTCCTCATTGGCTTATGGTGAAGCCAGCGAGCACCTGGCAGTACCGGCAGGGGATTATGAAGTCGGCCTCCAGGTTGCTGGAAGCGGTACGGACATCCTAAGCACGACAATCACGGTGCAAGCGGGCAGCGCTGTTACAGTGGTGCCGCTGGGCAGCGCGGACGCGATCAGCGTTGAAACACTGGTAGACGACATCAGTGCCGTGGATCCGCGCACCGCTGTAGTGAGCATTATCAACACGCTTGGTGATAGCACAGGGTTCAACCTGACCTTGGCCGATGGGACAGTCGTGACAGAGAACGCCGCGCTGAACCCGCCGCTGGCGGGCGCAATTGCCGGTGAGGTGGCCTTCGGCGAAGGCAGAGCCATCCTTGATTACCCAGAGACCTTGTTCTACGGCGGTGTGTACTACAACATTTTCGTGCTGCAAAATGACGAGGGTGTGACTCTAAGCATCGCCGATACGCGCCTGAGTACTGGCATCAACAGCGCGCCAAGTGCCGAAGAAATCGTGGTGGACGCCTCCACTGAAACCACGACCGAAGCTACCACTGCGCCGGAAGCCCCCCCCGCCCCCACACAAGCGGCAGCGGCAGCTACTGAAGCCCCGGTTGCCACAGCAGCGCCAGTCGTTGATGAGGATCAGCCGCCGACAGCACGTATCTTGCTGGACCCTGGTGTGAACCTCCAGCTCCGCCTGTATCCCAGTTCTGAGGCCTTGTCCTTGGGCCTGTCCCCCAGCGGGTCCACCGTAACGGTCAACGGTCGGGTCGGTGCCCCAGTGGACATCGAAGGCAATGAAATTCTCTTGGACGACGGGACCGAATTCGTGGACCCCGCCGAGGGCCTGACTGAAAATGAAGACCTGGAAGCCGCAGAGACCTGGCTCAATATCACCTTCGAAACCGGTGACGGCGGCAGCATCAATGCTTGGGTGAATGCGCTGTATCTGGAAGTGCGTGCACCTGACGGGGACTTACAGCGCCTGGCTAACCTCGCCATGATCCCACAGAATCGCCCCGGTGAGGTCGTTGGTACGTCCGTGACACCGCCACCCGTGGTCGAAGACGTCGTATATGCCTATGTCTTCAACCTGGACCCCGGCGTCAGCCTAAACATCCGCCGCCTACCCACAGTAGATGGTGAGGTGCTGGCCCGTGCTGTCACCGGTACGCGCCTTGATTTCCTGGGCATAGGACAGTCCGGTGAATGGGTGTTCGTAGGCTACAGTCCAGAAGAAGGCGGGCGCATCACTGGCTGGGCCAGCGCCACCTACATCCGCTACGAATTCCGCAATGCCGCTATTGACCTAGAAGAGATGGAAGAGCGTGAACTGCTGCTGACCGCCGATGAAGAAGTCGAACGCGGCGAAATCAGTGCGGACGCACCGCCGCTGGTCCAGCCAACAGTCGATCCCTTCGAGGATGCCTATGTCGCAACAGTCGAGCTGGACCCTGGTGCCAACCTCAACCTGCGGCGTCTACCCAGCGTAGATGGCGAAGTACTGGCATCGATCCCGTCGAATGATCGGGTCGTTATCCTGACGCGCAATGCGGACAGCACCTGGCTTGAGGTCACGTTTGACGGCGTGAACGGCTGGATCGCGTCCAACTTTGTCACGGTTCGCTTTAACGGCCAGCTCGTAGACCTCGACGGGATTCCGATCAATACCGACTTAGAAAGCGACACCAATGAAGACACTGCGGGCGAAGACAACAGCGAGGGTTGATCGCCCCACGTCCCTCTAAAACAGTGCCCAACAGCCCCGCCCCGGCCCACAAAGTCGGATGCCGGGGCTGTTGCGCGATCGCGGCTTTCGCAGTGGGGCAATCCTGACTACACTAAAATTGCGATGATACAGAATAGATCGGTCGGTACACATGTTCCAGGACAGACACATTCCTCTCCATGCCCATTGGAGCCTGCTGGCAGCGCTCATGCTGACGGTGATCGGGCTTTTGGCTGGCTGTCAACCAGGTGACCCTTCACTGCCGACCGTGATGTCCTTGGAGCAGACGGCCAGCCCGACACCGGAACAGACCGCCGGGTCAACCGCAACCTTTACCCCAGCCCCGCTGCCTACGAACACGCCTGCACCGACCCTCGTTCCCGTAGGACGCAATGCAAACGACCCAACACGCCGCGCAGAGTTCCGCGTGATTCATGCTGCCAGTGATACCGAAGCTATCGATGTTGGCGTCAACGGTGTGAACATTACCCAGCGCTTAGGTTTCGGCAGCACAAGCGGGCAAACGCCCATCAACGCAGGCCAATACCAACTGAGCCTCTCGTTGAGTGACAGCGACGCGCCTCCTCTGCTTATCCGCGATCTCACAATCGCTGCAAATGACTCCCTGCTGCTGGTCCTCACCGGCACACCGGATGCGCGCGTGCTGACAACTTACCGTGAAATCACCGACCCCATCAAGAGCGGGGCAAGTCGTGTGAACTTCATCCATGCCGTGCCGCGCCTACCAGACATCACCGTGACGCGCGGTGAGCAACCGATGACTGATCCTATCGCGTTCGACCGCGAGTCAGGCGGGCTGCTGGCAACCGTAGGCAGCACGACCTACACCATCACCGATGGGATCAAGCCGCTGCTCGCACTCGACAGCGTGAACCTACGCGAAAGGGTGCACTATACTTTTGTACTCATTGGCAGCGCACAGGACCCCGAGTCGCTGCAAATACTGCGCTTCGAACGCAGCGTGCCGGGTGTGCTGACGGCGCGTGGCATCCACATGGCGCAGGGTCTACCTGCGCTGGACCTGTACTTAGGCAGCGTACCACTGGCACAGGGCCTCAGCTATACCCAAGCAGGCGCGCGCCAAACGATCAACAGCGGAAGTGTAGAACTGCGCGTGTTTGAGGCCGGGGCTGATGCCAACAGCGACATGCCACTGCTCAGCGGTCAGCGGGTGAACCTGCGCCCTGATGACACCCTGACCATCGTGGTGATGGGCACCCGCGATTCGCTGCAAGCGCTGCCAGTGGTCGAAGCCTTGGGAGCGGTCGCGCCGGAAACGGCCCGAATCACCTTCGTCAACACACTGCCGATGCACCGCCGCGTAGACCTGTTTTTCAGTGATGATGAGACGTCTGTGTCAGCCCTTTATGGTCAGGTGAGCAGCAGCACCATCAGCGGCAGCGCTGAGCTGAATGTCATTGCCCAGGACCCCAGCGTAACAGATGAGACAGATGGCGTGGTGGAGGAAAGCCGCTTCACCGTGGACGCAGGCCGCAGCTATCTTTACCTGATTTCGGGGCAAATGGACACGGCCCCGATCCTGTTCAGTGAACCGGTTGCGGTCGAAGCGATCCTGACAGATTTAGAGGATAGCACAAACAGCACCCTACCCGCGGCTGACTTTGTGAGCGAAGCCCGGATTGTCAATGCGACTTACGCACGCACTCCTGTGAACGTTTACATCAACGATAACCTCCAAGTGGAAAGTCTGCTGTACGGTAGTGGTTCCGCGCGCATTCCCTTCACTGGCGATACCCTACGCATCACAGTAGAAGACGCCGCCACAGGCGCACTGCTGGCCGCCGCCTCACAGCAGCTTCCTACCAGCCCCGGCAGTGATCCTTACCTAGTGACAGACTACAGTGTGTACCTCAGCGGCGGCAGCGGTGAAGACCTGTTCGTGACCTTCATCAGCGACGATCAACTGAACCTTGTGCAGTCCAACCCCTCGATACGCCTAGTCAACCTAACGAACGAAAGCCGCCATGTATTCAGCTTGTACCTGGGCAGCCCCACTGCCCCCCCGGCTGACAGTGCAGTCGGCACGCCCGGTGTGGCACCGCTGCGCCCCTCTGTGCCCCTAGGCACACAGCGCATGGTGACGCGCGTGCTGGGAAGAACAGCTTCGCTCGTTGTGCTAGCTCCTGAGGCCCAAACACGCGATGTAATCATCGCCGACGAGCAAGATCGCATCGCGTTACGAGTACGCAGTCAGTCTTTTTCCAATAACACACTGTATGACGTTATCGCTATTGAACGACTGCTGGCGGGCCGTGAAGAGGTTTATGCTTTGGTCATCCCGCATCCACCACAGCCTTGAGCCTGTTCAGTCAAGCTGCGTCCGATATAATGACCGCTGCGTGATGAAAAGAATGCAGCGCACAAATGATGCGGCGCACAAAAGGACGGTGTAGTGGTACGTATACTGGTCACAGGGGCGGGGGGCTTTGTCGGCGGGCATTTGCTGCGACATCTGCGCGATGCCTACCCGGATGCAGAGCTGCATGGGACCTATCTGGATACACCCAAGCGTTCCCCTGTGGACGTGCAGACACACACGCTGGACCTGCGCGAACCGGACGCAGTAACACGGCTCATCCGTGAGGTACAGCCGCTGCAAATCTATCACTTAGCTGGGCAGTCCTTTGTGCCGCATTCCTTCGAGTATCCCTGGGACACGCTGGAGATCAACGTGCGTGCCCAGCTCAACTTGATCCTGGGCTGTCTGGCCGCAGACCTTCGCCCGCGGATGTTGGTGACGGGTTCAGCGGAAGTCTACGGCATCGTGACACAGGTACCTATCACTGAAGACGCGCCCTTGCAGCCCACTTCACCCTACAGCGTCAGCAAGGTCGCCCAGGACATGCTGGCCCTACAATATGCCCACAGCCACGACATGCCCACTATGCGGGTACGCGCTTTTAATCACTTCGGGCCTGGGCAGAACGAGCGTTTCGTTGCACCGACCTTTGCTATGCAAATCGCACGCATCGAGGCTGGAATGCAAGAGCCTGTGCTGCGTGTGGGGGATCTATCCGCCCAGCGCGACTTCACCGACGTGCGCGACATCGTGCGAGCCTACCGCTTGTTAGTGGAACAAGGCACACCGGGCGCAGCCTACAACGTCGCATCCGGCACGGCGCACAGCATTCAATCCGTGTTAGATACACTGCTGCGCTACACACGCGCCGACATTCAAGTCACCATTGATGAAACACGGCTGCGTCCCAGCCGACTGCCTATCCTGTTGGGAGACATCACGCGGCTCCAGCAGGCTACTAATTGGCAACCTCAGATTAGCTTCACCCAAACCCTGATGGATGTCATGGAAGACGCCCGTCAGCGGATCACCCCAAACGAAGAGGAGTAATCACATGGCAAAGAAAGCACTCATCACCGGCATCACCGGGCAGGATGGGTCCTACCTCGCTGAGTTCTTGCTGCAAAAAGGCTACGCGGTCTATGGCATGGTGCGGCGCACCAGCACCCTGCGCTTTGATCGCATCCGCCACTTTCAAGATCAGCTTACCCTAGTCAGCGGGGATATGAGCGATCAAACCAGCATGAACCGTGCCCTGGCTGAAATTGCACCCAATGAGGTCTACAACCTGGCGGCGCAAAGTTTCGTGCAAACATCGTGGCAGCAGCCGGTCTTCACCGGGGATGTCACTGCATTGGGTGTAACCCGCATCCTGGACGCCATTCTCACAGTGGACCCGACAATCCGCTTCTACCAGGCCTCCAGCAGTGAGATGTTCGGCAAGGTGCGTGAAGTGCCGCAAAACGAAAACACCCCTTATTACCCCCGCAGCCCCTACGGCGTTGCCAAGGTCTACGGCCACTGGATCACGATCAACTATCGTGAAAGCTACGGCCTGCACGCCAACAGCGGCATTCTGTTCAACCACGAATCACCACGACGCGGACTGGAATTTGTCACACGCAAGGTCAGCTACAACGTTGCCAAGATCAAGCTAGGCATGAGCAGTGAGCTGCGCATCGGCAACCTGGACGCCAAGCGTGACTGGGGCTTTGCTGGGGATTACGTGCAGGCTATGTGGATGATGCTTCAACAGGATGAGCCAGGTGATTTTGTCGTGGCAACTGGGGTGACTAATTCTGTCCAGCGCCTGCTGGAGGTCGCCTTCTCCTGTGTGGACTTGAACTGGCAGGACTACACCGTCCAAGATGAGCGCTTCATGCGCCCGGCGGAAGTCGATCTACTGGTAGGTGACCCAGCCAAGGCACAGGCCATACTGGGCTGGGAACCATCGGTATCCTTCGATGAACTCATCCAGATGATGGTTGAAGCGGACATCCAAGCCCTCAAGAAAGGGGAAATCAGCTAGCCGTCATGCCTGAGCTGATCGACACGCACTGCCACCTAAACTTTGGGGACTACGACGCTGACCGTGACGCCCTGTTACAGCGTGCGGCTGACGCTGGGGTACGCCGCATCATCATTCCAGCGGTAGACCTGGAGTCGCTACGAGCCAGCATCCCCATCGCGGAACGGTACACGGGGATCACACTGGCAGTCGGTGTACATCCCAACAGCACCGCCCAGTTCAGCACAAAAGACCTGACCGCCCTACGTGAGCTGGCTGCGCATCCCAAGGTTGTCGCGATCGGGGAAATTGGCCTGGATTACTACTGGGACAAAAGCCCCAAAACCACGCAGCAAGCCGCCTTTGAGTCGCAGTTGGCGCTGGCGTCTGAGCTGGCACTACCGGTAATTATCCACAACCGTGAGGCCAGCGCAGACCTGCTGCCCATCCTGCAACGCTGGGCAGCAGACCTACCCGAAACGCTCAAGGACCGCCCCGGCGTGCTGCACTCGTTCTCCGCACCGCCGGACATGGCAGCGCGGGCACTGGCCGCTGGGTTCTATCTAGGCTTCACTGGACCGATTACCTTCAAGAAAGCAGATGATCTGCGCCGCATCGCAGCAGAGGTGCCGTTGGACCGCATCTTGGTGGAGACCGACGGCCCCTTTCTGACGCCGCACCCATATCGCGGTAAACGCAATGAGCCAAGCTACATCCCTTACATTGTGGAGCGCCTAGCCGCACTGCATCAGGTGAGTATTGAAGCGATGGGCCAGCAGACCACACAGAACGCCGAACAACTCTTCCGACTGCCTGCTGTAGGCTGAAGCACACAAAAACCGGGGCACGTTGATCGTGCCCCGGTGCTGTGCGCTGTGAAGGTAGGTAGTGTGGATGTTTACAGGCTGCCGGCGCTGGCGTTGTCACGCCCGGGGCGGATACCGTCGAGCAGATTGGGCAGCAGGTCCTCCAGGCGCAGTATGGCGTTATCGGCCTGCTCCTGAGTGAGGGTCTCGTTCGCGACCGCTTCGTCCAAGGCGGTCTGTGCATCAGCCAGTACGTCAGCACTAAAGACGTCCACGTCTACACCAGCAGCCTCCAGGATTTCACGCGGGGTGCTGCCGTCCTGGATGGCTTCGCGCAGCTCATCGGCACTCAAGCCGGTCGCTTCAGCCAGGTCTTCGCCCAGCCCACGGATGAAGTTACGCAGTGGTGCCTCTTCACGCGGCATAGGACGCGGGCGGTCGCCTGGACGGAAGTCGCGCAGCGGAGTTTCACCGTTGAGCATGTCGGTCAGGGTCTGATCCAACGCTGCCAGCATCTCGTCAGCGCGTTCCTGGATGATCTTGCCGTCAGCAACGGCGCTATTGATGCGCTCAGTGGCGTTGACCGTAGCGGTACTCAGCACGTTATCGATGCTGCCACCGTGGGTTTCGATCAGTTCGGCCAATGTGGAACCGTCACGAATGGCTTGAACGATCTCCTGAGCGGTCAGGCCGGTCTCAGTGACAACCGCCTCTACCAGCTCACCCATGGGCCGATCACCCGCTCGGCGATCACCGCGATCACCGCCGTGCCCCTGCGCGCTCACCGCACCGACCGTCAGGGCCAAGGCCATCACTACCATCATCAGGATACCCATCTTGTTGAAACGCTTCATCTTTACTACTCCTTGTGTGTGTGTGCCAGTTGCATTCGATCTATGCCCCTATCATGCGCGGTAGATGTAATCAGACCCTCCAGGAAAGGTAAACTGCTGGTAAAATGCCGCAAACACTTGTAAAAACGCCAGATGGAGCACCCCTTGCTCGACTTATCCATCATCATCGTAAGCTGGAACGTGGCAGAATTGCTGGACGCCTGCCTGCACAGCATCGCCGCGGCGGAGCACGAGCCATACCAGATCGAGACCATCGTCGTCGACTCGGCCAGTAGCGACCAGAGCCTGGAGATAGTACGCGACAAACATCCTGACGTAATGCTGCTGCCCCAAAACGAAAACCTGGGCTTTACGCGCTGCAACAACATCGGCCTGGAGGCAGCACGGGGGCGGCACCTCATGCTGCTAAACCCAGACACCGAAGTCATCGGGGATGCACTAACAGTGATGATCGCTTACCTGGATGCACACCCGGAGGTCGGGATCGTAGGGCCGCACACACTCAACACCGACGGCAGCACACAATCCACACGGCGGCTTTTCCCGACCCGAACTCTGGCCTTCTTCGAAAGTACCTGGCTGCAAGACCATGCGCCCAGCCATCTATTAGAGACGTATTACGTGGTCGGCCCATCAGATAACGCCACGCTAGATGTTGACTGGGTACAGGGGTCCGCGCTGATGCTGCGGCGTGAGGTCTACACGCAGATTGGCGGCCTGGACCCCGGTTACGTGATGTACTATGAAGAGCTGGATTGGTGTCACCGAGCCAAAAACGCCGGGTGGCGCGTGGTCTACCTGGGCAGCGCACAGATCACGCATCACGGCGGCAAGAGCAGCGATCAGGTGGCAGCGCGCAAACACATTCACTATCAGCAGAGCAAACTGCGCTACTTCTCCAAATTTCATGGCATCCTGTTCGCAAATGTGCTGCGCGCCTTTCTGCTGCTGAGCTATGCTTGGCAGCTCGGCCTGGAAGCGCTCAAGGGAATGCTGGGCAGTAAACGCGCCATGCGCCGCGCGCGCGTACAAGCATACTGGCAGGTGCTGCGCAGTGGGCTGAAGAGTCAATAATGCGCATTGGACTGGTCACCGGAGAGTATCCTCCGATGGAAGGTGGCATAGGCGCGCACTGCCGTATCCTGGCGCGGACACTGACAGCACAGGGACACCAGGTTTTCATCTACAGTGATGAACGTGCCGCCGAACCAGACCCCGACATTACGCTGACACATAAGCCGGGCCGTTGGCGGGGCCGTACCTTCCGTTATCTGAACCACTGGGCCGAATCTAATCACCTGGACGTGGTGAACCTGCACTATCAAACCGCCGCATATCAGATGTCGCCCTGGGTGCACTTTGCGCCGGGATACGTCAAAGCCGCACCGCTAGTGACGACCTTCCATGATCTGCGATTTCCGTACTTGTTTCCCAAGGCCGGGCCACTGCGTCCCTGGATCGTACAACGGCTGGCGCGGCGCGGCGCTGGGATCATAGCGACTAACCATGAGGACCACATGCGGCTGTCTGTTCATCCATGCGCCGCCATGATCCCGCTGGGCAGCAGTGTAGCGACGACGCTGCCCGACGGTTATCAGCGCGCAGACTGGCGGCGTAAGCTGGGCATCGCACCGACGGACACTTTGATCGCCCATTTCGGCTTTGTGAACCACAGTAAAGGGGTCGATACTGTGCTGGAAAGCCTAGCGCAGCTCGTCCGCGCAGGAATGCCCGTTCACCTGCTGATGATCGGTGGGCGCACCGGCAGCAGTGATCCGACCAACGCCGTTTATGTGCAGTCCATTGACGCGCTCATCAACACGCGGCAGATTCGCCATCATGTGCACTGGACCGGATTCGTCGAAGACACAGAAGTCAGTGCTTATTTGCACGCGGCAGATTTCGTCGTGCTGCCCTTCCGTGACGGCGCATCGTACCGGCGCAGCAGCCTGATGGCCGTTATCCAGCACGCGCGCCCCATCCTGACGACCCAGCCCAGTGTCCCCGTACCGACCTTCCGCAGCGGCGAAAACCTGCTGACTGTCGCGCCGGAGAACGTGCCCGCGCTTAGTGCGGCCATCCAGGTCTTAGCGCGTGACCCTGCCTTACGCAAACGCCTGGCCCAAGGCGCTGAGTCACTGCGCGCGGCGTTCGATTGGGAGCGCATCGCGCAGGCGCACGTCGATTTCTACGCACAGGCAATCACGGGGGTATGTAAGCCTATGGAGGCCCCGCAATGAGTGCGCACACATCAGACCGGCGGCTTGATCTGCTGGCAATGCTGCTGCTGGTTGTGCTGTGGCTGCTTTTTTTCTGGCGACTCTTCACGCCGGTGGCTGCGGATCAAGCCTCGCTGACACAGGGCGATTTCAGCGGGCAGTTCGTAGCCTTCGGGGCCTATCAGTATGCACGCTTCAGCGATGGCGAAGTACCGCTGTGGAACCCGTATAACAACGGTGGCCTACCCTTCATCGCAGACACCCAAGCGGCAGTCTTCTATCCGCCTCGGCTGGCGACCATCGCACTGAGCAGCATCAGTGGCACCGGTTGGACCTATCACGCGCTGGAACTGGAAATGGCAGCGCATGTACTGCTCTATACCCTGCTGATGTACGCCTTTGTCCGCCGTCTAACCCGTGAGTCGCCGCAGTGGGCCAGCGTGTTCGGTGGGCTGGCGGCAGCGATCATCGCGGGCTACGGCGGCTACCTGAGCGGTTACCCACCGCTGCAATTAGGCCTGCTGGAAGCGGGCATCTGGCTGCCACTATCCGCGCTGGGCATCCTGGAAGGGACACGGCACCCTGGCCGGGTGCGCTGGCCGTGGTTCGCACTGACAGGGGCAGCGTTAGGGTTGAGCTGGATGGCCGGGCACCCACAGACAAGCTGGTTCCTGACTTATTTGCTGGTGGCCTATGCTGCTTATCGGACTTACGCGCAGCGCTATTCGTGGCGGGTCTTCATGCTAAGCATGGCCTTGTTCGGCAGCATCGGCGTGGGGGCAGTGGCTGTGACCCTCTTCCCTGGCGCAGAATACCTACTACGCACCTCACGCAGTGAGATGGGCTTCGACGCTAAAGGCGGCGGCTTCCCGTATCGGGATATGCTGGGGCTGCTTGTGCCGGGCCTGCTGAGTCAATGGTCACCGTTGTATGTCGGCATCACAGGGCTGGCGCTGGCGCTGATCGCTGTGTGGAAACAGTGGGTGCGCGCGTGGTTCTGGGCGGCAGTGGTGATCGTGGCGCTGGCGCTGAGCGTCGGCGCGGACGGGGCGCTGTTTCATGCGTTGTATAACACGCTGCCTGGGTTGAGCTTTTTCCGTGGGCAGGAACGCGCTGCTTATCTAGTAGCGAACGGCCTGGCGATACTAGGCGGCTTCGGTGCGGTGTTTCTGGTTACGCAGGCGGATGCGCTGGTGAGAGGCAGACTGCATGCTGGTCTCGCTCTGTTGACGCTGCTGCTGGGGGTGTCGGCAGCGGTCGCTTTGCTGCTGTGGACGGCACAGCGCGAAGTCTTCACGCCCGTACTGAATACGCTCACCTTCAGCCTGCTGATGAGCGCAGCGGCCTTGATTCTACTGCCGCTGCTGCCGCGCCATAAGATAGGGCAGGTGCGCGTAGCAGTGATCGCTTTAATCGTCTTTGAACTGTTTTCAGTCGGTATGAACAGCAGTAACTACGACCCGATTCCGCCAGATCAACAGCTTGCACGAATCCGCCCACCGTTGATAGAGACCTTGCAAGCCGATACCGCCCCCCCTTTCCGCGTGGACGGTCTGCGCGGGCTGCGTGCCAATTACGGCAGCCTGTATCAAGTCGCAGACATTCAAGGGATCAGCCCGCTGTTTCTGAGCGGTGTGCAAGAGATCATCGAATTCGGGCTGCCCGACGAGCGCGCCTGGGAGCTGTTCGCGGTGCGCTACGTGTACTCCGACTGGGAGGCGCTGCCCGTCCCCTGGGAAAAGCTCGGTCATGGGCAAGATGTAGACGGCCCAGTGAGCCTCTTTCGACTGACAGCACCCCGCCCCTACGCCCATCTGCTGTATGAGGCCGTCACAGTATCTGATGACGAGTCGGCACGGCACCTGCTGGCTGACCCAGAATTCGACCCACGCCAGACGGCCATCCTACACCGTGAGCCAACGCTGCCTCTGCCCGAATTCGTACCGGACGGCGCTGGCACTACGATAATCGACTACGCGCCGGAAACATTCACCGTGATTGTCAACACACCGGAAAACGCAATACTCTCCCTGGCGCATGTAGCATATCCAGGCTGGCACGCGGAAATCGATGGCAAGCCAACACGGATCGTCCGGGCCTATGGCGGCTTGATGGCGCTGGAAGTCCCTGCTGGAGAGCATCGGGTCAGCCTGCGTTATGATCCACTGAGCTACCGAATCGGCGTGCTGCTCAGTGTATTGACCTGGGCCGGTCTGGGGCTGTTTAGCCTCTTCATGATCGTCAGTCGTGTGAGGGGATAGAGGAATGGCACAACGCACACTCAGCCCATTGGAACAGGGCGTACAGGCAAGGTTCGCCAACATGGACCGCCGCCTTTACGCCACTCTAGTCGGCCTTATGGTGGGGCTGCTGGGCGGGACCGTTGGCCTGATGCTGACTTTGATCGGCCCACTGTATACTGCCGGAGCCGTACTAGGGGTGCTGATCGGGCTGTATGTCTTGACAAGCGTCCAGGTGGCGCTGTATGCGATCGTCGCTACTGTGCTATTGCTGCCCTTCGGGACCTTTCCCTTCAGCATCGGCTTTACACCCACTTTGATCGACCTGACTATCGGCGCATTCTTACTGATCTACATCATGCAGTGGATGACCGGCAGGCGACGCGACGTACAGCTCACGCCCGTCCATGGACTGCTCGTGATCTACGTGCTGTGGATTCTGTTGGCATTCGCTTTAGGGATGCGTTATGCCTCACCGACCACGCTGATTATCCGGCAATTCGCCGAGACCTTGCTGGCCTTCGGTATGGTGTTCATGGTGGTGGACCTCACACGCGATGCAGCCACGCTGCGACGGCTGGTCCTGGTGGTGATCTTAGGCGTAGGAGCACAGGCACTGCTGGCGATGGGCCTTTACGTGCTGCCTGACGACTTAGCTGCCAGCCTACTGCGCCAACTGACGATCATCGGCTACCCGGCGAGTGGTATTATTCGCTATATTGAGTCCAATCCTGACCTGGCCGAGCGTGCTATCGGCACCTGGGTGGACCCCAACAGCCTGGGCGGGATGCTGGCTGTGTCCGCGGCGATGATTGCACCGCAAGCCTTCGCTACACGCTCGGTGCTGCGTTATCGCTGGGTAACGCTGCTGGTGCTGGGCCTGGTGGGGGTGACCTTGTTCTTCACGTATTCACGCACCGCCATGGCTGCGTTCGGCGTCGGCTTGGGCGTCATTGCTGTGATGCGCTATCGGCGTCTGCTGGCGCTGCTGATTTTGGGTGCAGCCCTGGTCCTGGTACTGCCACAGACCCAAGGCTACGTGGAACGTTTCATCGATGCCTTCACCGGCGGTGACCTGGCGACCCAGATGCGTGTAGGCGAAACCAACGATTCCCTGCGGCTCATCAGCCGGTATCCAGTGTTCGGTGTAGGTTTCACGGGTACGCCAGAAATCGACATCTACACCGATGTCGCCAATATGTACCTCATCATGGCGAACCAAATCGGGCTGGTTGGGGTGGCACTTTTCTTGACCACAGTCGGCGGCGTGTTCCTTTACGGGTTGCAGGCTTGGCCCACAGCCCGCCATGACCCCGACCTGGACGCGATTCACCTCGGCTATCACGCAGCGTTGGTGAGCGCACTGGTGATCGGAGTTGGGGACCTTTACTTTTTCCGCATCGACTTCCAAGGATCGATCATGCTCTTTTGGCTGACAGTGGCGCTGGCATTGGCGGCGTCACGCCAAGCGCTGCACACAGCGCGATGCAAAACCATGTGACGGTAACAAACGGCCCCTGCCGCTTCTGTGAAACGGTTCACTGTGATGAATCAACGGTTGCACGAGATCGACCCTTCAGGTAGCATAATACGGCTTTTGCCCACTGCATCAGCAGCATACAACTTGTTCGCTTTCCGCTCCAGCATAACCACCCACAAAGCGTGCTGGGGCACATCCCGTGGAAAGGATTCACCTACTGTGAAACGCCCCTATGAAGTTGCATTTGTCCTGCGCATGGACCCCAATGATGACGTGCTGCGTGAGCACATCCAAGACGTGAAGGGCTGGATCGAAGCCGAAGACCAGGGTACCGTCAACAAGATTGATGAATGGGGTCGCCGTCGCTTGGCTTATGAGATCGACAAGCAGCGTGAGGGCTACTATGTCTTCATTTACGCGGACGTTGAAGGCGGCAGTC
Source organism: uncultured Anaerolineaceae bacterium (assembly GCA_964457835.1). Lineage (GTDB taxonomy): Bacteria > Chloroflexota > Anaerolineae > Aggregatilineales > Phototrophicaceae > CAYWGJ01. The sequence goes on along the minus strand of CAYWGJ010000004.1, from coordinate 772 downwards.
TGCTTGAACTTGAGCGCAACTTTCAGCTCGCTCAGCATGTGCTGCGCTATATGGTGATCCGTGCGGACGACTAAGTACCGCATCGCACGTCGCATACCAACACAGGAACAGCATTCATGGCACGCGGTCTAAACAAAGTGATGATTATCGGTCACGTCGGTCGTGAGCCGGAAATGCGCTATACCCCCAGTGGACGCGCGGTAACCAGCTTCAGTGTCTCTACCACACGTACCTGGACTTCCGCTGAAGGCGAGCGACGTGAGGAAACCGAATGGTTTAACGTCGTGGCCTGGGGTAATTTGGCCGAAATTTGCAAGTCGCATCTCTCTAAGGGGCAGCAGGTCTACGTAGAAGGCCGCTTACAGACGCGCGGTTGGGAAGACGAAACCGGCAAGAAGCACTTCCGCACAGAACTGGTTGCCAATGAGATGATAATTCTGGGGGACCGCCATCACAGCCACAGCCTGGATTATGACGCTGATGACGGCAGTGACGGCGATTTCACCTTTTGATCCAACGCTGAGCGGCGCTGCGGCCCCGGAACATTTGCATAAACACTGCTGACCCATATCAGGGTGCAACAACATCAACATGGAGACCTTACGCATGAGCGATCAAGAACAGCTAGACACACAAAGTGAATCAAACAGCAGCGAAGAGCGTGGCCGTCGGGAAGAACGTGGCCGCCGGGAGGATCGCGGCGGACGCGATGACCGTGGCGGACGCGATGACCGTGGCGGACGCGATGACCGTGGCGGACGCGATGACCGTG
>CAYWGJ010000003.1:15983-153810 GCA_964457835.1 uncultured Anaerolineaceae bacterium | reverse complement strand
GGCTGGGGCGACTCGCGCTGGTGGGAGGGGCTGAGCATCCCCGACGGGCACAACAGCGCGCTTGGCAATTAGCGGTTCAAATACGCCAACCACCCGCGTGAAACCGTGAGCTGGTACGACGCGATGGCGTTCACGCGCTGGCTGTCGTGGCGGCTGGGGGGCGGGTGGGACCTGGCCGACATCGGGGCGTGGCCTGGGCGGGAGCTTCCGCGCCGTGTGGGATGAAGCGGCGCGCTTACCGCTCTATCGGGCGCTTTCTGGATGAGGTCTACACCCACAAGCGCATCCACTCAACGCTGAGTTGTCTTACCCCGGCTGAGTACAAGGCACACTGGTTGGCTCGCCAGCCAGAACTGATGCTACAATAAGCACAGGCACTTTTGCGTCCAGCTTTTGGGGGTCATTACAATGCCTCGCCCACTGATGCTAATCAGCATGCTATTTCTATTGTTGGCGACAACCTATAATATGATGACGCCACTCTTTGAGTCGGCAGATGAGGTGTGGCACTATCCGGTCGTACATCATTTAGAAAATAACGGCTTGCGTTTGCCGGTGTTGGATCCACAAAATCCACTACCCTGGCGTCAGCAGGCAGCACAACCTCCACTCTATTACATATTATCTGCAATACTTACCGCGCCGATTGATACTTCCGATATTAATGAGGTGCGCCGTCTAAACCCACATGAACTTGGTATTCAATATGTGGAAGACAGTGTTCCGAATGCCGTAATTCACCCACCGGAACCACGCCCGCTAGAAGGCACTGTTCTTGCAGTTCATCTAGCGCGTGCGCTTTCTACGATTTTCGGGTTAGGCACCATTTGGATAACCTATTATCTAGCTCGCACATTATTTCCAAACCGCCCTTGGGTCGCATGGGGTGCCGCCACAGTGCAAGCATTTTTGCCCATGTTCGTCCTTGTAAGCGCCTCAGTAAGTAATGATGCACTAGCGGCTTTCCTTGGTAATGTGTTGATTTTACTCCTTGTGCTGTGGCTCAAAGATAAAATCCCGGCAGATTGGCGCAGCTACACGCTTGTTGGTTTGGTCGTGGGCGCTGGTCTATTAACTAAACTCAGCTTTGCTTTGGGCATCGTTTTGGTTGCGCTCACATTAGCAATGCTCGATTACCGGGCACGTACATTCCCTAAACATATTCTGCGTGGCGGGATTATTTCCGGTAGTGTGACAATTATTATCGCGGGATGGTGGTATTGGCACAATTGGACCACTTACGGTGACCCAACAGCGCTCAACGTCTTTTTAGATGTCGTTGGTCGTCATGATCTATCATTATTTGACTTGACCACGGAGTTAGATACACTGCTCCAGAGTACTTGGAGTTTTGTAGGTGCTATCTATGCGCCACTGCCTGATTTTGTTTATGTTATATTTACCGGGTTTTCCCTAGCTGGTGTAATTGGCGCGATCACTTACGGCATCAAAAGACGCTATTGGGGCGATTTCGCCCTGGGTATAACAGCCCTTTGGATTTTAATCACCTTAGTTAGCTTAATCCGTTGGTCACTGATGACCCCTGCAATGCAAGGACGGCTAGCATTTGGCGCGCTTGGTAGCCTAGCTGTGTTACTCGTATTTGGATTAGGTGTGTGGTTGCCCTTTCATTGGCGCAAATACGTCGTCGGTGGTGCTGGCGTATTTTTCTTCAGTGTGGCAGCCCTTGCCCCCTTCACCGTGATTCGTCCAGCGTTTGCCCCACCGCCCCAGCTTATAGAAGCACCAGAGGAACCGATAGCGGTTTTCCGAGCAAATAAGACGAGAATTGCCCTTTTGCGGGCTGATCTGACAAATGACAATCTCCAACCTGGTAGCACGATCTATCTCAATCTCGCTTGGCGGTTGGAGCGTGTAACACCCCGCAATTGGAGTTTATTTATTCACTTAGTGAATGCTGAAGGTGTAATTGTCGCACAACGTGATTTATATCCAGCGATTAACCGAATGGCTACTGAAGACTTGACTGCTGGCCGTACTTGGGAATCACAAATCCCTATTCTCGTGCCAGTCTCTCTGTATACGCCAACTGATTTAACGGTAAGTATTGGCTGGTATCATCAACCAACTGGCGAACGGCTTGTGATGAGTGACGGCGATGATACGCTCACAGTAAGTCAGTTGTCTGTACCACGCTATGTAGACCAATACGGCATTCCTAACCCGTTGTCAATACAGTTCGGTGAATCAATTGAACTTATTGGCTACGATATAAGTAATTTATCCCCTCAACCTGGTGATACAGTAGATCTAACCCTCTATTGGCAGGCGACAGAACCGATTGAATCGGATTATGTGGTATTTGCCAATGTAATCGACCCTCTTATTTTAACCAAGAAAGCTGACTCTAATGCAATGCCTGTAGATTGGACTCGCCCAACATCAACATGGGAACCGGGAGAGATCATTGAGGATATGCATACACTGACAATCTATGATGATGCCGAGTCGGGACAATATGAATTGGAGATCGGCATGTATTTACAAGATGAAGGGTTTACACGCCTTATAGTTACAAATGACGGCGATCGTGTAGGTGATTTCATGTATTTGACCCGCATCTTGATTGAACCGGCATGTGTCAAGGACTTTGAAACAACTTCGTGAAAAAGATTAGGATGGATTTTCCGCCCGTGGAGGCGGGTTGATCCAGACCACTGCCGGAGCGCCCTTCACCTGCACTGCGCCCCGCGACGCTAACTCCCCGAGCGGTCGTGTCGACGGTCGTGGGTTTCGGGTGGTGCGGCCCGTGTCGTAGGGGGGCGCACCGTTACACCTCTACGGGTCGGGCATCCGCAGAGCGGACTGAAGTAGCGCCAGTTTGACGGCTGTATCGGTATAGTGTCTGTGCCAACACAGAAGGCCTTAGCGTTTTATATTTTCTTAATCTAAAAGGCTCGATTCCTTAACAGCGGTGAACTAACTTCTAAACTATCGGTCTAACAATACCTGGGAGATGCTTCACATGAAAATGACAGGTAAGTTCTTTTTGCCCCTAATGGTGCTGGTATCGCTGTTTTTAGGGCTGTCTGCCGCTGCTGCACAGGATGCCGAATTGGGTACGCCCGAAAACCCCATCCAGGTTTTCTTTGTGCCGTCTGTTGAGGCGCAAACTTTGATCGAGGGTGGCGAAGTGCTGCGTCAGGCTCTGGAAGAAGCCACTGGGCTGAGTTTCGAAGTCAGTGTGCCCACCTCCTATGCCGCAACTATCGAAGCCATGTGTGCCGATACCGCCCGTTCCATGGGCTTTATCCCGGCAGCGGGGTTCGTGATCGGCAGCAACCGCTGCAATATCGAAGTACATGCCGCGGCTGTGCGCTTTGGCTGGCCGGTCTACTGGGCGCAGTACCTGGTGCGCCGTGACAGCGACATCTACACCTTGGGTGATTTGGAAGGCCGCAGCTGGGCTTACCCCGACCGCGCTTCCACCTCTGGGTTCATCGTGCCTTCCGTCGAGCTTCAGGCTCTGGGCATTGCCCCGGGTGAACAAGTCGAAGCGGGCGGCCATAATCAAGCGGTGCTGGCCGTCTACAACGGTGAAGTGGATTTCGCCACCTCTTTCTTCAGCCCGCCCCTCACCCCCGGCTCTGCCTGGAACTACGGCGACCTGGCCGAACCCTGGGACCTGACTGTCGATGAACCGTTTGTCAATGACGAAGGACGGCTGTTTGTAGGCGACATCCGCGTGCTGGACTCCCGCGCTTCGGTGTCGGAAGTGGCCCCGGACATCATCCAACAAGTGCGCATTCTGCGTGTGAGCGCGCCCATCCCCAACGACACCATGAGCTTCGGGCCGGACTTCCCCGCCGAACTGCGCACCCAAATTTACGATGCGCTGGTGGCCTTCTCTGAAACGGAAGCCTGGGCTGAATCCGCACTGGGCAGCTCCGATGGGTATTCATGGACAACCCTGACTCAGATCGAGGACAGCGTGTTTGACTCCGTCCGCCTTCAGTTCGAAGTGCTGGGCCTGACCGAAACCGACGTGTTCGGCGAAGAGTAACCGCATCCCCCCATCAGCAATGTAACCCAGCCGGCATGCAGGCCAAAACACCCTGTCTGCCGGCTGATTAGTGCCACTGAGGCCCCCTATGCTCATCATCGAAAACCTGACGAAAATTTATGATAACGGCTTCAAAGCGCTGGATAAAGTGAGCTTTGAGGTGCCCGATGGCCAATTTGTGGCGCTGATTGGCCTCAGCGGTTCCGGTAAATCAACCCTACTGCGGTGCATTAACCGGCTTGTTGAGCCAACTGATGGCCGCATCGTGTGGAATGGCCTGGACATCACAGCTGTCAGTGAGGAAGAAATCCGGTTTGTGCGACGTCGCATTGGCATGATCTTTCAGCAGTTTAACCTGGTTAAGCGCGCCAGCGTGCTGAATAACGTTTTGGCCGGGCGGTTGGGCTACATCAGTGAAATATTGAGCCTGGTGAACTACTTCCCGCCAGAGGATAAAGCCCGCGCCTTGGCGAACCTGAATCGAGTCGGCATTAGCGATCAAGCGTATAAACGCGCCAATGACCTCAGCGGTGGGCAGCAGCAGCGTGTCGCCATTGCCCGTGCACTGATGCAAAATCCGGAGTTGATGCTGGCTGATGAACCCGTGGCCAGCTTGGACCCCGCCACATCACATTCCGTGATGAAATACCTGGAATTGCTCAACAAAGAGGATGGGCTGACAATCGTCACCAGCCTACACTTTTTGAGCCTGGCACGCACTTACGCCGACCGCGTTATCGCGCTTAAAGATGGCCGCCTTGAATTTGACGGCCCCCCCAAAGAAATCGATAATCAAAGGTTCAAAGAGATTTACGGCGAAGAGGCGGTTGAAGTTCATGTTTCCTGAAGGATACCATCCCCATGCTTGACTCTCAAACTTCCCGCCCGGCACACTCCCTACGTCGCCTGCTGATCGTTTTAGTCATTGCCATCGGCTTTGTGATCTACTCTTACGGTTGGACGGTCACGCAGATCAACCTTGCCCGCCCCCAAGAACCTCAGCGTCAGGCCAATGTGGAGTCCGCACTGCGTGACCTGCTCTCCCCAAATATTTTTGAGCAGGAACGTGAGGTGATTGACATTTTCGCCAACTTTCGCGTGGGCTGCCAAGCCGATCAAGCCGTCCAACAGCCTCCGATAGCCGTTGAGGGGGCGGTCATCACCTTGACCCCTGACTGCGGTGATCCCGGTGACGTTGTGCAGATTGAAGTCACCGGTTTTTCGCCGTTGGCGGAGGGGCGCATCCGCTGGGACCCACCCGGTGAAGACGCACAGTCACGCCCGCGTGAAATCTTAGAAATTGGCCGCGAAGACTTTGTTTTCACCCGTGAAGGTAGTTTCAGCGGCAGCGTTGAAGTGCCGCTTGTGCGAGGTATTGAAGGGCAGGTCTCTCAAATTGCGATCCGTGCGGCGGTGCCATTAGGCCGTGTACAGCTCAGCGAGACCAGCCGCTTGGTCGTCGGGCGCATGATAGAGACTATCTTCATGGCGTTGGTGGCAACCACAGTCGCGATTCCCATTGCCGCGCTCATCAGCTTTTTGGCCGCCCGTAATTTGATGCGCCCGATCCGGCTGTCGGTCGGTTCGCTGCTTCTAGCGTTCATCGCACTGGCGCTGGGTGCAGTGTTGGGCGCAGCGCTGCTGACCCCCATTGCTGATGTCGGGGTGCGTGTAGGCAGTGGCGAAGAATCGGGCGCGTTGGCCGCTTTCCTGCTTCCGCTTGGCGCAGTGATAGGCACGGTCGGTTTGTTCCGTGTGAAGGCGCGGGCAATGGCTGCACAAGGTTCAGCCGACAACGCCCCAATCAGCCTGGCCGTGCTGGTGCTGATGCGCTTGGTGATGGCCGTTGCGATTACCTTTGTGATCGGGGCGATTGGCGGGTTGGGGCTGCTGGGCAGCGATCAGATTTACAACCTAGCCGACAGCCTGCGTGATGCGACACTTATTGCCGCCAGCTTGGATGCTGTGGCCAACCTCTTGGGTGTGCTGGGCGAATTGGTTGCCCTGTTCACGCCTGTTGTAGGGGCTGTCACAGGTGGGTTTGTGCTGGCCGGGATCACGACACGACTGATGGTGGCACCGCTGCGGGTACTGCGTGGCACAGCATCCTATGCAGCGGCAGCCGTGTTGGGTGTGCTCAGCGGTGTTATCTTGATGGGTTTCGTGGGAGGGGTGGGGACATCCGCCGCGCTGCTGGGTCTCCTTTCCCCGATTACTGCTGCGCTCATCGGTGGACAGATCCCAGTGCGGCTGTACCAGAGATTTCTAGCCCCCTCGGTACCCGTTTACCAGCGCACGACCTTTCAGCGCTTGCTTCCCGTGCTTCTGTTGTGGGCAGGTAGCGTTCTGACCTTCATCCTAACGTTTGAATACCTCAACATCGGGCGCGCTTTGATTGACGGCACGCTGCCTCCACAAACGACGCGAGATTTATTCGGCCTCAGCGTGTCAGGCTATGTGTTTGAAAACGTGATGCTAGGCGCGCTGCTGGGCGGTATCACCGGTCTGCTGACCGGTGTGCACAGCAGCTTTCCATTGGGGAGCGTACTTTACAACGTATCGCGTACAGCGCTCAACACGGTACGTTCGATTGAGCCGCTGATTATGGGCTTGGTGTTTGTGATCTGGGTGGGGATCGGCCCATTTGCCGGCGTGCTGGCATTAACGCTTCACTCGATCGCCGCATTGGGCAAGCTGTATTCTGAACAGGTCGAAAATATCGACAGCGGCCCCATTGAAGCACTTGACTCGACCGGGGCCAGCCGGCTGCAAACCATTGTCTACGCCGTTGTCCCGCAGATCATCCCGCCTTACATCGCCTTCACGATGTATCGTTGGGACATCAACGTGCGCATGTCTACGATCATTGGTTTTGTAGGGGGCGGCGGTATCGGCCTGCTGCTGCAACAGCAGATCAACCTGCTGCGTTACCGTGATGCAGGTGTGGCGGTGCTGGCAATTGCCGTAGTGGTATCTATCCTGGATTACACCAGCGCGTCGATCCGCAGTAGGATTGCCTAATCGATACTCTGCTGACCACACCGAAGGTGGAGCATCTCCGTTTGGAGAATGCTCCACCTTGTTAATTTCATCTATCGCATCGTTGTCTCATAAGCGATGCCCGGCATGTCAACCGCATCCGGCGCGAGCGCGGCGGCGGCTTCTGTATCATCCATGATGACCGCTTTCAAGAAGGCCGTCACGAAATGATTGGTCAAATCCAGCGAACGATTACGATCCCAGACCGCATCCTCGCAGATAAACCAGAAGCCCTGTGCGCCAACCCAGGGCGCATCGTCACAACTGAAGACCGGGAACATGTGATTGGCTTCCTTCAGCATGACCAGCGTCTTAGGGGCGGTCATCGCGTCGTAGATTTGATATTGATTCGGTTCTGGAATGGCGATTTGGTCACCCGTGCCACCGAGGATCATCGTCGGCACATCAATATCGACTGCGCCATCCGGCCCGATAAAGCGACCCGCCGGTACAATCGGCACAATCGCAGCGACGCGCTCATCGCTCATATCTGGCCACAGCCCTTGCGGAACGGATTCCAGACCAGCCCGTTCAGCAATTCTGCCCATATCCTCCGCTAGCATCGGGCAAAGCCCCATCGGATCGAATTCGGGATGCTCGGCACACCATGCCAGATAGCTATCGAAAGCGAGACGACCACCACCGGCATTCAGTGCCGTCAGGCCACCAAAGGATTGCCCGACCACTGCAACCTGTTCGGTGCTGATTAAGTCAGCCCATTCTCCGGTTTCGGCATAATTGATCTGGCGCGTGATGTCCTCCGGACGTGAGATGAATGCCAGATTCATATCACCGCCAACCAGCATGCTCTCTTCGTATTCAACGGCCATCGCTACAAAGCCATGCGATGCCAGATGCCCCGCAATATGGCTCAAATGCATGGAAAAACCGCCACTACCATGCACGATGAGCACCAGCGGATACGGGCCATTTGCAAGGTCGGGATCAGCATCCGCGATGGCGCGTCCAAAGATGCCCATTTCTGCTGGCATCCCCATCAACTGATAGGTGATTTCTTCGGCAAGGCCGTCGGGATTGAGCGCTGGATACCAAATCGAGGCGTGCAGCACGCGCTCGTTACCGTCGTCAATCTCGCGGGTAGTGAAGCCCACCCAGTGCGGCCCGTGTAGCGCGTAGGTTGGCGCATCAGCGCGCAGCCCGACGGCTTCCGGTTGTGTAGTCTCTTGCGCGTTGGCGGCCACGACCAGCAGCAGCCCTGTCAGAACCAGCCATAAAACGGTGTAGAACTTCGCCTTACCCAACATGTGTGTCTCCTTTTTTATCGCTGCGTACATCAAACGTAAAAATGGACACCGGTGCCTCGTCAATCGTGACGATCTGTGCGCTTGGCGGTGTGTGGGCACCTTATCGTCATCGGCGGCCCACACCAGGCACAACGTGTACTTAGGAAGGCAGCGCGCCACTGAACCCAGTCCTCTGCGCCACCCTAGACCAACGCATCAGTCCTGACAATAAGGCTCGATGCGGTAAGTCTCACGCTCAGTGCAGCTCAGCTCAAGGATGTAGCGATTTTCCTCCAGCCCATCCATGAGTTCATCATTCGCCAGTACTCGGGCAGGTGGGTACCTCATCGCCAATTTCATAAAATTGACGCTCCGCCGGTGTGAAGTCGCGCGTCACCTGCCTGCACAGGTACGTAATATCATCATGGATGTCCAGATTCCACAGTCGAACGCGGATATTGTCATCAACCAACACCCTCTGGCCATCCGGCGAGATGAGCACATGGTTGATGAATTCGCTGTAGAAGCGCCGCACTTCCTCGCCCGTGCTGAGGTCCCAGATGCGGGCCGTACCGTCCTCACTGCCGGTCATGAGCAGGGTGCCATCTGGACTGAAACTCAAGCTGGAGATGCCCTTCACATGTCCGGTGATCTCCCCGATTTGAGTGCGCGTTTCGGTATCCCAGATGCGCAGCACCGGCCCCCCGCCGGACGCCACAAAGGTACTGCCGTCAGGGCTGAACTGCACGTCACTCTGGCCCCAGCCCATTTCTTCACGCCAGACTTCCTCCCCGTTGGCTGCGTCATACATGGCCGCCACGCCGCCCCAGTTCCCCGCCAGGAGGTAGCGGCTGTCTGGCGAGATGTCCAGGGAGAGTGATGCACCACCGTGGCTCAGTGACAAGACCGTTTCCTGGGTTTCGGCATCCCACATCATCACCGTGCCGTTCGGGTCCATGCCGATTGCTGCGACGTACTGCCCGTCGTCCGACACGTCGATGTCCACAACACTATACGGCATACGCTCGTATTGTCCGGTCAGCTCCAGGGTGTTGGCATCGTACATGAACACTTCCCCCTGTGCCCCTGGTTCATCACCAAAATAGCCATTCGCTCCCACCAGAACAGAGCCGCCATCCTGCGTATAGGCTAAGCCAAATTTGAGCACACCGTCCGAGATGCTGCGTGCCTCCCTTGTTTCCAGGTCAACGATGGAGAGCATATCTTCCTGTATCATCGCCAAATGGGTACCGTCAGCCGAAAAGGCATTAGGATGCAGGGTTAGGATGGTGTCAAACGCCATCACCGGTGGCTGGAACTCTGCGTTCCAGAGGCGAATGTAGCGATCCGCACCGGAGGTGTAGATCGTCTGCCCATCGGGTGAGAAAAGCACAGACAGCACGGTGTTGGGGTGAACCAGCGGGGGACGGGCCTCTTGGCCGGTCTCCAGGTCCCAGAAGCGCACCCGCGTATCGTTGCTGCTGGTGACGGCAAAGCGTCCGTCAGGTGACATGCTGTTCTGCTGCATGCCAGCGTAGTGCCCCTGGAAACGGTACAGTGGCGCATCGGGGTGATCGACATCCCAGATAAACACCATGCCGGTGCCTGATCCTGTGATGAAGCGGCGGCCATCGGCTGACATAGCAGGGCTGAAGGCGTACATTTTCTCATGGTCGTATGCCGCCAGCCGTTCCATCGTTTCGGTGTCCCACAAATACGTCTCAAATACACTCCCCCCCGTCAACAGGCGGCGGCCATCCATAGAGACACCAAGATGCACCCAGCTCTTATGTGGTTGGATATGCGCTGTCGTCTCCCAGGTCGTCATGTCCAGCAGCATCAGGCTGCCGTCCAATCCACCCAAGACCAGTGCGTTTTGCAACGGCAGCACGGCCAAGTCCATTGCGAACCCCTGTAGATCACTGAGGGCGTACAGCAGTTCCCCGGTGCGTGCGTTGTACACATTCAGGTTACCGAGACGGTCAATGCCGGCCAAGCGCTCACCGTCTGGCAAAAAGGCCACCACTTCCTCAGCAGCACCAAACGCGGCAATACGGGTCTGTGTCGCCAAATCCCACACCATGATGCCGTTGTCAAAGTCAGCGGTGCGCGCCACGCCAGCCGCACCAGCCAGCAGGCTGCCATCCGGCGAGAGCGCTAACTTCACGCCGCCGCTCTCCAAACCAGTGTCCAGGACCGCCGTGGGGAAGGGCTGTTGCAGGGCCTGCTGAAGGGCGAAGTCCCCCTGGGGCGTGTATTCTGTGTTCAAGGAACGCACCGTCAGCAGCGCGATCAGGTCCGCTTCCCCACCGGAAAGCGCCAACGCCGCAGCGTCCAGGCCCAGGCGCTGGGCGGTGGTGCGGCGCAGGCTGTCTTCTGCCTCGACGCGGGCTGCCTGCTCACTCTGCCGGGCGATGTCCGCCTCATCACGCGCCGCCTGCGCGGTCTGTTCGCGGTCCAGGGCGAAGAGGGAAAAGAGCATCGCGCCCACTGCCGCCACCGCCAGCACTGCCACCAGCGTCCGCAGCAGCCGACGTGAGCGCCGCTCTTGGGCGGTCTCCCGTTCTTGACGCGATCGTTCTGCGGTGTCGCGCGCTGCCCGCGCCTGGATGCTCGCTGCGATATACCCTTTCTCGCGCGGCGTCAGTACCAGGGATGTCTCAGCCGCCCAGCTCTCAAACTGGACCAGCCGTGCGCCATGCAGCAGATAACTGGGGTCCTGGCCCGCTGACTGCCAGTCGGACACTAAACCGGTCAATTGGCCGTGCAGACGCAGGTCGTCCCGCGCTGCATTGATCCAAGCCCGCAGCCGCTCCCAGTCCCGCAGGATCGCCTCGTGTGCCACTTCCACCGTTGGTTGTCGCGTTTCCGGGTCATGGTCCAGCGACAGCAGGCGGAAATCCGCGAACTGCTCGATGATCTCTTCCATCAGGTCACGGTCCGCACTCAGGTCCAACAGTTCTGCTTGTGGTATCCGACGACGGGTGTCTTCCGCGCCTTCGCCCAGCGTCACCAGCCGCATGAACATCTGCTCGGCCAGCCCTTGACCCGGCTCGCTCAGACCGGTGTAGATGTCATCCGCTCGGTTCGCCAACGCGCCCACCGCACCACCTATTGCCTGGTAGGCTTCCCGCGTCAGCAGCCGACCACTACGCCGGTCGAACAGCTCGGTCAAGGCGTATTGCAGCAGCGGCAGCGCCCCCGCTTGGTACGTCATCTCGCTGACGATCTGCTCCACCAGGCCCTGCTCAAAGGTCACCCCGACACGCTCCGCTGGGCCGCGCACTGCACGCTCCAGCCCTTGCGCACTCAGCGGCAGCACCGTTTCCAAACGGCTGCGCACTAGTTCGCCGAACGCCGGGTAGTTCAGCGGACGGTCGTAGTAATCCGCACGCAGCGTCACCACCACCCGCACCCGGCTGTGTGGATCACTCACGACTTCACCGATCAGGTCCAGGAAGTGCTGGCGGCTTGCTTCGTCCTCCACCAACGTGAACACCTCTTCGAACTGATCCACCACCACCAACAGTTCACTGTCATCACCTGGCAGTATCAGATCAGCCACCCGCAGCAGTCCACGCGCGTCACGGGCCAACTGCTCATGCAGGTTGTTGGCCTGGTTCGCCGCTACACGCATCAGCGCGACTTCCAGCTTGTCCAGCGGGTGCGTGCCGGGGATCATATCCACCACAAACCACTTCTCCGAGCCAGGCAGCGCACCACGCCACAAGGCCGGGATCAATCCCGCACGCACCAGGCTCGACTTGCCACTCCCCGACGGCCCGACCACCGCCAAGAAGCGCTGATTGGGCGTCTTGGCCTGCATGTCGGCCACCAGCTTTTCGACCAATGCTTCACGTCCAAAGAAATCCGGCGCGTCCGCCATCTGGAAGGCGTGCAGGCCCTTGTAGGGGTTCTCAGGCTCCGGCAGCAGCACCGACCGCGACGCTTCCGAACCCACGATCTGCGGCACAACGCGGCTGTCACCCGTCACGATCAGGTCCAGTTCGCGCGCGCGCACGATGGCCTGCACACGGCCCCGTACACCCAGCTTCTTGTAGAGCTGGTTCAAGTGCCATTTCACCGTACCTATGGTAATCACCAGGTGGTCGGCCACCTCGCGGTTGCTCATCCCCCTGGCGATCAGCGACAAGATTTCTTGCTCACGTAGGGTGAGCTGCTCGACGACGCTGCTGACACCGTTGGTCGTCCCGCGCCCCACCCCTTCGCGGAAAGCCACCGCCAGTGCCAGCACGTCCGGGTAGCGCTGCGCCGGGTCTTTGGCCGTCGCCTGCTGAATGATCTTGTTGATCGTGTCTTGCAGACCGTCAGGCAGGCCGCTGATCTCCGGCAGTAGATCGTTGATGTGCTTATAGAGCCGTTCCGCACTGCTGACTTCTTTGAAGGGGTGCTCGCCTGTAATCATCTCGTAGAGCGTCACACCCAGGCTGTAGATGTCCGTGCGCGGGGTGACGGGTTCACTGCGCGCCTGTTCCGGAGAAATGTAATCCAGCGACCCCACCAGTGCGTCTTTCGCCGTAAGGCCATCTTGCACACGACTGAGGTCCTTGGCGATGCCGAAGTCGGCCAGATAGGCGTTAGCGTCTTCGTCCAGCAGGATGTTGCCCGGCTTGATGTCGCGGTGGATGACGCCGCCACGATGCGCGAAGTCCAGCGCCGACGCGATCTGGTCCAGCAGGTAAGACAGTGCTTCCAGCTCGTAAGGTCCGTCGGCCAGCGCATCGCGCACGCTGCCTCCCCGCAGATAGCGCATCACCAGGTAGGCCCCCTGCGGATCGCGCCAGTAGTCGTGCAGCGGTGTGATGTGCGGGTGCTCCAAGCGCGCAACCAGGTAGGCTTCAGTCTCGAAGCGGCGGATGAAATCCGGGTTGTTGGCGAAGCCAGGCAGGATGATCTTGACCGCGACTTCCCGTCCGATGGTGCTCTGTTTGGCGCGATAGACCGCGCCAAACCCGCCGCTGCCGATCCGTTCGATGAGCTGATAGCCTTTGATATGGGTGCCGTGTAGGTCGTCCATGTTCGCCCTCTTGCAATGGTTCACTACAGCCATTGTAAATTATTTCACAAGCGATGAAAAGTCCTAACTTTTCCCCTCAGTCCTGACAATAAGGCTCGATGCGGTAAGTCTCACGCTCGGTGCAGGTGAGTTCACGGATGTAACGGTTAGCCTGCGTCCATGCCAGTAGATCATCCAGGGTTTGGTTGCTGATGTACCACTCAATGACATCCGTGTTGTAAGCGCTGGTGAAAAGGGTCTTGTCATCGGGGCCAAAGGCGAGATTGGTCTGGAACCCACCTTCGTGCGTGATGCGATCAAGCTCGCGGCCTGTGGTATAATCCCACAATATGGCGATCCCATCAGGCTGACCCGATGCCATCAAATCCCCATCACCGCTAAAGACAATATCCCAGACGGTGCCCGTGTGGCCGTCAAAGCTGCGGCGGGTTTCCAGCGTCTGTATGTCCACCTCTAGCAGGCGGCCATCCTCTAAGCCGACTAACAGCGCATCACCTGTGGGATTGAGCTGGCTGAACTCTACATGGGTATCAAAATCACGACGGCGCAATAGCTCGCCCGTGTTCACATCCCACACGCCCACGTAGCGCCCGAAGTAGGCGCTGGTTACGATGTGCTGGCCATCAGGCGTAAACAACGCTTGACCGATGTCGCCCGTTTGATTGAAGCGCAGCAGCAATTCGCCCGTTTCCACGTCCCACAACAGCAGCTCACCCATGCCTGCAAAGCTCTGAGCGCCACTGATGAGGTAGCGGCCATCGGGGCTAAACGATATGCTGCTGATGCGGACGTTGAGGCCCTCATAGGTTTGTAGCAATTCACCTGTGTCGATATCCCACAGCTTCAGGTCGCTATCGACATCATTTTGGAAAAAATTAATAGAGGCGATAGCCACACGTCGGCCATCAGGATGTAGCGACATCGCCCACGCTATCGGAAAGTCATGCGTCAGCGTGTGCAGCAATGCGCCTGTACTCACGTCGAAGATTTGGACTTGGCCGATGGTGTTGGACAAGTTGCCAACGAGTAGAAGAGTCTCATCGTGACTGAGCTTTAGACGAGAAGCCCATCCAACATCCACATTCAGACGTTGGGCGCGTTGCGCGTTTGGGTTCCACAATCGCACTACCCCCGCATCATCGCCCGTCGCCAACAAGCGATTATCCACGCTGAGGACTACGGAACGCATGATGGTGTTATGATCGTACAACAGGCGCGAGGTTATCGTTTTGCCGCCTTGGTTGGGGTGCTCCTCACGGACGAAGCGGCCTACGCCCTCATAGGTGCGGCCATCGTCGGCGATGGCTAGGCCGTGCGTCCGCAGGGTGTTTCCACTGGTGTAAATGTGCTCGGCATCGTCTTTGCGCCATACGTTGCGTTCGGTACTGGCGGCCACCACCCAATCATTGGCGGCATCGAAGCCAACGTGCTGTACAGGTGACGCAACAGGCGTAGGGGGTTGGTAGGTTTGTAGTATTTCGCCCGTAGCCACATCCCACAGGTGCACCAGCGTATCGGCGCTACCGGAGAGCATCTGCTCACCTGTGGCATCAAAGGCCACGGCATGCACCGCGCCTTCATGCCCCTCAAACGTCTGCAAAACTTCGCCCGCCTCGGCATCCCACAGGTAAATGCGGCCATCCCCGCCTGCAATGGCGATGTGGTGGGCGGTGGGATGGTAGGAGAGGGCGTATACGACTTCAGGCCCGCTTTCCATGCGGCGGATGGGTGCGCCAGTTGCGGCATCCCACAACCATACCGCGCCGCTTTCGCTGGATGTAGCCATGTAGGTGCTATCGGGGCTGAAGGCCAGCCCGGTTATCCAGCCCGCTTCTTGCACATCAAGGCGCAGCCGTTCGGCGTAGGTGGCCGCATCCCACAAAATGACCTCCCCACGTTGGCACACCGCCTCAACCAGCGTCGCGCAGCTGCCTGATGCCAACAAGCGGTTATCCGCGCTGAGAGCCAGCTCGTGGACACTGTGGACGTGGCCGTGCAACATAGCGCGGCTGCCTATACTCCGCGTAATTTCTGATAGGGCGCGGATGGCGTTCTGGGGTGGGTCGTCTATCTTGACGGACTCTAGGGCGATGAGCAACGCTAAATCGCTTTGGCCGCGTTGACGTGTATCGAGAGCTTCGTTAGCCAAGACCAAACTGCGGTTTACGGCGGCCTCGCGTTCAGCCACACGCAGGGCCGCTTCGGCGCGGTTTTCACGGTCGAGTGCAAACAGCGAGAAAGCCACCGCTCCGATGAACATTACCGCCAGCACTGCCACCAGCGTCCGCAGCAGCCGACGTGAGCGCCGCTCTTGGGCGGTCTCCCGTTCTTGACGCGATCGTTCTGCGGTGTCGCGCGCTGCCCGCGCCTGGATGCTCGCTGCGATATACCCTTTCTCGCGCGGCGTCAGTACCAGGGATGTCTCAGCCGCCCAGCTCTCAAACTGGACCAGCCGTGCGCCATGCAGCAGATAACTGGGGTCCTGGCCCGCTGACTGCCAGTCGGACACTAAACCGGTCAATTGGCCGTGCAGACGCAGGTCGTCCCGCGCTGCATTGATCCAAGCCCGCAGCCGCTCCCAGTCCCGCAGGATCGCCTCGTGTGCCACTTCCACCGTTGGTTGTCGCGTTTCCGGGTCATGGTCCAGCGACAGCAGGCGGAAATCCGCGAACTGCTCGATGATCTCTTCCATCAGGTCACGGTCCGCACTCAGGTCCAACAGTTCTGCTTGTGGTATCCGACGACGGGTGTCTTCCGCGCCTTCGCCCAGCGTCACCAGCCGCATGAACATCTGCTCGGCCAGCCCTTGACCCGGCTCGCTCAGACCGGTGTAGATGTCATCCGCTCGGTTCGCCAACGCGCCCACCGCACCACCTATTGCCTGGTAGGCTTCCCGCGTCAGCAGCCGACCACTACGCCGGTCGAACAGCTCGGTCAAGGCGTATTGCAGCAGCGGCAGCGCCCCCGCTTGGTACGTCATCTCGCTGACGATCTGCTCCACCAGGCCCTGCTCAAAGGTCACCCCGACACGCTCCGCTGGGCCGCGCACTGCACGCTCCAGCCCTTGCGCACTCAGCGGCAGCACCGTTTCCAAACGGCTGCGCACTAGTTCGCCGAACGCCGGGTAGTTCAGCGGACGGTCGTAGTAATCCGCACGCAGCGTCACCACCACCCGCACCCGGCTGTGTGGATCACTCACGACTTCACCGATCAGGTCCAGGAAGTGCTGGCGGCTTGCTTCGTCCTCCACCAACGTGAACACCTCTTCGAACTGATCCACCACCACCAACAGTTCACTGTCATCACCTGGCAGTATCAGATCAGCCACCCGCAGCAGTCCACGCGCGTCACGGGCCAACTGCTCATGCAGGTTGTTGGCCTGGTTCGCCGCTACACGCATCAGCGCGACTTCCAGCTTGTCCAGCGGGTGCGTGCCGGGGATCATATCCACCACAAACCACTTCTCCGAGCCAGGCAGCGCACCACGCCACAAGGCCGGGATCAATCCCGCACGCACCAGGCTCGACTTGCCACTCCCCGACGGCCCGACCACCGCCAAGAAGCGCTGATTGGGCGTCTTGGCCTGCATGTCGGCCACCAGCTTTTCGACCAATGCTTCACGTCCAAAGAAATCCGGCGCGTCCGCCATCTGGAAGGCGTGCAGGCCCTTGTAGGGGTTCTCAGGCTCCGGCAGCAGCACCGACCGCGACGCTTCCGAACCCACGATCTGCGGCACAACGCGGCTGTCACCCGTCACGATCAGGTCCAGTTCGCGCGCGCGCACGATGGCCTGCACACGGCCCCGTACACCCAGCTTCTTGTAGAGCTGGTTCAAGTGCCATTTCACCGTACCTATGGTAATCACCAGGTGGTCGGCCACCTCGCGGTTGCTCATCCCCCTGGCGATCAGCGACAAGATTTCTTGCTCACGTAGGGTGAGCTGCTCGACGACGCTGCTGACACCGTTGGTCGTCCCGCGCCCCACCCCTTCGCGGAAAGCCACCGCCAGTGCCAGCACGTCCGGGTAGCGCTGCGCCGGGTCTTTGGCCGTCGCCTGCTGAATGATCTTGTTGATCGTGTCTTGCAGACCGTCAGGCAGGCCGCTGATCTCCGGCAGTAGATCGTTGATGTGCTTATAGAGCCGTTCCGCACTGCTGACTTCTTTGAAGGGGTGCTCGCCTGTAATCATCTCGTAGAGCGTCACACCCAGGCTGTAGATGTCCGTGCGCGGGGTGACGGGTTCACTGCGCGCCTGTTCCGGAGAAATGTAATCCAGCGACCCCACCAGTGCGTCTTTCGCCGTAAGGCCATCTTGCACACGACTGAGGTCCTTGGCGATGCCGAAGTCGGCCAGATAGGCGTTAGCGTCTTCGTCCAGCAGGATGTTGCCCGGCTTGATGTCGCGGTGGATGACGCCGCCACGATGCGCGAAGTCCAGCGCCGACGCGATCTGGTCCAGCAGGTAAGACAGTGCTTCCAGCTCGTAAGGTCCGTCGGCCAGCGCATCGCGCACGCTGCCTCCCCGCAGATAGCGCATCACCAGGTAGGCCCCCTGCGGATCGCGCCAGTAGTCGTGCAGCGGTGTGATGTGCGGGTGCTCCAAGCGCGCAACCAGGTAGGCTTCAGTCTCGAAGCGGCGGATGAAATCCGGGTTGTTGGCGAAGCCAGGCAGGATGATCTTGACCGCGACTTCCCGTCCGATGGTGCTCTGTTTGGCGCGATAGACCGCGCCAAACCCGCCGCTGCCGATCCGTTCGATGAGCTGATAGCCTTTGATATGGGTGCCGTGTAGGTCGTCCATGTTCGCCCTCTTGCAATGGTTCACTACAGCCATTGTAAACTATTTCACAAGCGAATTATGAAAAGTCCTAACTTTTCCCCATCCCCTCTAGACATTGATCGACGAGTCTTTAAGAGCGCGTTTGCACAAGATCACAGGATGTCATAGTTGCGAATAAGAGCATCATCATTTGTGTGATGCAGGAACGCGGTGCTGTGTTGATGCTCAATGCGTAGGAGGCCTCTCGCCGTGAAGTGCGGCGACAGTGAGAGGACGTGCGGGCGCTGTACGCTCACGCAAACGATATCGCACTAGAGCGGAGCAGAGGTGGACCCACGCCATCTGCTCAGCCGGGGACGCTCAGCAGCCCGTCTGGTTTGCGAACTTATGGGGAACTGTCAAAATTGATGCTTGCAAAACCACTTTCATGGTAAATATGTTTTATGGGTTAAACAGAACCGGACTGCAATAATTGCCGGACTTGTTTTACTTGGTGCCTGTCTCCGAGCACAGCAATGACATCGCCTGTCTGAAGTTGGCTCTCAGCACTTGGGTTCGCAATCACAGCACCTTCACGCAAAATACCCACAATCGATGCTCCTGTTTGCTGTCGAACTTGCAGGTCTTGAATGGTTTTCCCTGAGACAGCGTTTTGTTGTGGTAAATCAATCCAGCTCAATTCCATCAGATGCCCCGCTGATTGCTTTAACTTGGTGATTGTCTGGTGGCTTGGGTTTGCTTCTTGCAGCGGTGCATATAGTTCGTGGCGAATCTCATCGGTAAAGTGGTAGATTTCCGGCGCGGGGATTTCCAGATGCAAAAGCGCCTGACGGACGATTTCTAATCCAGCTTCAAACTCCGGTTGGACGACCTCATAAACGCCATGCTCGTGCAGAATGTGCGACAGCTCAATGCTTTCAACACGTGCAACAATGTGCAGATCGGGGTTGAGCAAGCGGACACGGTCCGCGACTATCTGTGTGGTGACAATGGCCGGAAGCGTGATCAGCATCAGCTTGGCTGTGTTAATCCCGGCGGTTTCAAGCACCACGGTCTGGCTGGCATCGCCATAAATCACTGGCATGCCTTCTTGTTTGCACTGTTCAACGCGCCGCTGGTTCAGTTCAATGACAATAAACGGCAGCTTCATCCGTTGCAAAACCTTGGCTACGTAGTAACCCGCGCGCCCACCACCTGCGATAATAATATGGTTACGCAGTCCTTCCTTGGGTAAGTTGATTGTATCTAACTTCTCTTGGGGAAAACGTTTTTTCAACACGCGGTAAGCGGGGGGGGCTAAGCGAGATACCAGAGGCGTAAGAATCATCGTGAGGATTGCAGTTGTTAAAAGCAGTGAATACAAATCCTGCGAGATTGATTGCGTGTTTAGCCCAACTCGCGCCAGTACAAAAGAAAACTCACCTATCTGAAACATGGTCAGGCCAACAGCGATAGGAATAATATTACCGTAACCGAATGCACGCACCAAAACACTGAAAATGGTCATCTTGCCGATGGCCACCAGCGTAACTAGCAGCAATACTGTGGGCAGGTTGTCAAAAAGATAAGCGGGGTCAAGCAGCATCCCGACCGAGACAAAGAACACTAATCCGAACAGATCACGTAACGGTGTGATGTCCCCAAGTGCTTGGTGGCTATAGTCTGACTCGCTTAGCACAATCCCCGCTACAAACGCCCCGAACGCAAACGACAGCCCAAAAAGAAACGTGATGTACCCAACCCCTAAACCAATGGCAGTAACTGATAACAAGAATAATTCACGTGAATTCCATCGGGCAATAATCTGCATGAGAGCGGGCATTACCCTTGTGCCGATAAAGATCATGCCAACGATAAAGATGAAGGCTTTTACAACGGCACCTGCTAAGGAAGGCAACCCTGCTTGGAGGTCGTTAAGCTGCGGTAGAACCAGCATAAGCGGAATGATAGCAAGGTCCTGTACGATAAGGATACCGATCATCACCCGGCTGGAAAGCGTGCCGAGCAGACCACGCCCCATCAGGGTTTTCAGAATGACCATTGTGCTGGACACCGAAATAATCCCGCCCAGCCAAATGGATTCAGTCCAATCCAGCCCAAGCAACCGACCAATACCCAACCCATACACAATCGTCAAGATCATTTGAATGGGCGTCCCCAGTAAAGCAACCCGACGAACGGGCTGCAAGTCTTTAAGCGAAAACTCCAAGCCTAGGGCGAATAGAAGCAGGGCAACACCCAACTCTGCTAGGAGTTCAATGTCATGGACATCGCTGACGGTAATCCCACCCGTATAGGGGCCGATTAGTACACCACCGAGGATGTACCCCAGGATGAGCGGTTGTTTTAATTTTTGTGCAACCAATGCACCGATCAGCGCAGCAACAACAACAATGACAATATCGGTAGCGATTCCCACCTGAGACTCTTACCTCACTCGACTTGGTTTTCAGTCGCTTGTGTTTTATCCGTCTGTGAAATGACCCGTCCAAGACTAGGTTGTGTAGTGAACCCCAAAAGCTGACACAAAAGTGCCTACACTTATTCTACCATGACCCGTGTACTCACTGCTCTTTTACTTATGCTCACGCTGACTCTGCCTGCCACCGCCCAAGACGACACCGCCACCATGGACCCTACCGCCCTTGATGCTACGTACAGGCTGCGCGTGGTTGTGGACGGCGCCTTTATCCGCGTCCTGCCTGATGCGCAATCCGACGCGGTGACGTCCACGTTTGAAGAGGAAGTGCTGTTTGCCGTAGGCCGCAACGCTGACGGCACCTGGTTTGAGGTGCGCCGCCCTAATCGGGATTTCAGCGCGAGGTGGGTCTTTAGCGAGCTGGTACAGTACAGCTTCAGCGTGGAGGACTTGCCCCTGACCGACCTGACCACCGGCGTCATCGGCCCGGACCCCGTCTTCGACACCGGGCGCTCGGTGTTCATCCTGCTGGAAGCCAGCCTGCGCAGACAGCCGGGGTCTGACGCAGAACGTCTGGCGATCATCCCGGTGGGGCGCACCCTGCCTGTGCTGGGCCGTACCCGTGACAATCAGCGGCTCCAAGTCAATTACCTGGGTACCATGGGCTGGGTCGCAGAATTCCTGACGCGCACCAGCTACCCCCTCACCGCGCTTGAGATCACCGACGAAGGTAGCGCCCCCCTGCTGAGTGTGGAAGTCATCCCGCCCGAAACCCAATTGGCCCAGGTGGACCGCCTGCAAGCCTACCTGGACGTGGTGTATGCGGAAGCCGATACAGTCACCAACTTCTGGTTTCACGAAGTTGTTTCAAAGTCCTTGACACATACCGTACCGACACCACGAGACGGTGGGGGAAATCCACAGCTATCTGCGTGAAGCGGCCCTTCCGATCTACGAAGCGGATCGTCACGCCAAAAAGGAACTCAAGAAGCACGTTCGCAAGATTCTTCCGTTGGAGCGCAAGGCGGTTCAACGTGACGATGAGATGGGCGGCATAATCCACGACTATCGCCAGGCGGTGCGCAGTGCCCTCACCGACGACGGGCGCCCCCCCTTTAGTGGCCTCAGGTCTGCGATTACGTGACCGGTTCATCGCTATTGTTGAGTGTCTGACCCAGATGCGGGAAAAGGGGGCTGCCAGCCGAGTTGATGCGTCTCGAAACCCTGCTACGGCGCGGCCTTGAGTGCACCGCTCACCTCTGGTCACCGATTGAGACTGCCGATGGTTGGGTTCATGCCGCCGCTGAGCTACTGGACAACGCCCAAGATTTGAGCGGTAAACAGGTATAGCGCTGTTTCATCGGTCTGGTGGGGGCCATGACACGCCGACAACCGCACAGCGGCACACTGCAAGACGCGGTTGGACACTTCCTCAAGGTCATGCACAGCTACTGGCCCGGATTATTCCACCTGGTTCCCGCCTCTGTTGATGATTGGCAGGCGCTACGAAACGAGTTGAACGCGGCTCGGCGCAAGCGCACCTTGCAGCGTCGTTTCCGTCAAAACCCGCAGGCTTATCTGGCTGATTTGGAGTACCGACTCACTCAGCTAATTTTGCCACTGTAGAAAAAAAAGGCCATTCATCAGAATGGCCAAAGTAAGAACCTGAGTTCGACTCAGGTCCGGGTGAGTGAGCCCGGCAGGACTCGAACCTGCAACCAATTGATTAAAAGTCAACTGCGCTGCCATTGCGCCACGGGCCCGCTGCAAAACATCATACAAAAGCGGATGCACTTTTGCAACGCACAATGTGTCCATTGCCAAGACTTGCCGCGCTTCGTATGATGCTATTCAGTGCCATCAAAAGGAGTGTGCCTGTGCCTGTTGATCCCATTAGCCTGGAAGTCTATAAGCATCTGTTCGCCTCGGTTGCGGAAGAGATGGGTTTGGTGCTTCAGCGCACGGCTTTCAGTCCCAACATCCGCGAGAGGCTGGATTTTAGCTGTGCTGTGTTTGACGCGCAGGCGCGCATGATTGCACAGGCTGCACATATCCCAGTGCATCTGGGCAGTATGCCCGCTTCGGTGGAGGCAGCAGTGCGGACTTTGGGTGAGCTGGGGCAGGGCGATGTGGTGATCCTGAACGATCCCTATCATGGTGGCACGCACCTGCCGGATGTGACGATGGTGTCACCCGTGTATGCGGGAGAGCATGTCAGCTTTTATGTGGCAAGCCGGGCGCATCACGCGGATGTCGGTGGCATGGCACCGGGGTCGCTGCCGCTAAGCACGTCACTTTACCAAGAAGGCATCATTATTCCGCCCACGCGCATTGTAGCGAATGGCATGCTGCGCGTGGAGGTGCTGGATTTGATTACCGCCAACAGCCGCTCACCGGATGAGCGTACCGGTGATTTTGAGGCGCAGCTTGCTGCTCATCGCGCAGGTGAAGGCCGGTTAGCAACCTTGATCGCCACGCGCGGATTGAAAACGCTTAAAGAACATGCGCAAGCGCTGCAAGATTATTCCCAGCGCATTACGCAGCAAGTCATCGCGGGTATACCGGATGGGCAATATCGCTTTTGTGATGTGCTGGAAGGTGACGGACAGACAGACCAGCCGCTGGTGATCCAGGTGCAAGTGAGCGTTAATGGGGCGCAAATGCACGTTGACTTTGAGGGGACTTCAGCTCAGACTTTGGGTAATGTCAATGCAGTGCCTGCGATTGTGCGTTCTGCAACCTGGTATGTCGTGCGTCTGCTTGCGGATGATGCGATTCCGGTCAACCACGGCTGTTTTGAACCGATTGACGTGCGAGTGCCCACCCATAGCCTGCTGAACCCAGACTTTCCCGCGGCAGTGGCTGTAGGCAACACTGAGACTTCGCAGCGTATCACTGATGTTGTGCTAGGGGCGTTGGCCCAGGCCCTGCCAGATAAGATTCCCGCAGCTAGTCAAGGCACGATGAACAACATCACAGTGGGCAGCACCGCCGGTCACCAATCCTTTGTTTACTACGAAACAATTGCAGGCGGCCATGGGGCTGGGCCATCGACTGATGGGGTGAGCGGGCGTCACAGCCATATGACCAACACGCTTAACACGCCCGTAGAAGCATTAGAATACGTTTTGCCCATGCGTATTGTGCGCTATGCCCTGCGCGATGAATCCGGTGGCGCAGGCAGGTACCGTGGTGGGATGGGCGTTGTGCGCGAATATGCTTTTGAAGCGGCTGCCCATGTGACCATTAACAGCGAGCGGCGGCAGCAGGGGCCTTATGGTCTGGCTGATGGCGGGTCTGGGCAGCCGGGGACTAATCATCACTTGCGCGCGGGGCTGCACATGCTGTTGGCTTCTAAAGCGGCGTTGTATGTTCTGCCTGGGGACCATATCATCATTGAAACCCCCGGTGGCGGGGGTTGGGGGCCGGTATCCAGCGATAAGTCTCATGACACCTGAGTTGTATCCCGTAGAAATTGGGCTGGGGCGTACAGCCATCTTTGAAGAGACGACATGGCATCTGCAACTACCCATTTTGGATGGCAAACACTACGCGGACGCACAGCTCAGTGATTATCGTCAGCGCAATGAGTTCCGCTGGCGGCCACCGCTGCATTTGTCGCTAGAGGCACGCGCTATTGATTTGTCTGTAGGGACGGCGGGTTTCGGTTTCTGGAACCATCCTTTTGCGCCGGGTGAACGCGGTTATCGACTGCCTCGTGCGCTGTGGTTTTTCTTTTCCGGGCCGCCCAATGATATGCCTCTGGCTTTGGATGTGCCGGGTAGTGGTTTTAAGGCGGCGGTGTTCAATACACAGCCCGCAGCGTTTTTTGCGCTGCTTCCACTGGCTCCCCCTGGCTTCCTGTTGATGCGCGTGCCTGCGCTGTATCGGCGGCTGTGGCCGGTGGGGCAGGCCGCATTGGGCGTGAAGGAACATTTGCTCTCATTGGGTCTGCTTTCTACATGGCGTCGCTACGAGATTATCTGGCGTGCAGATGTAGTGCGGTTCTTCATTGATGATGCCGAGGTCTTCACAACCAGGCGTGTGCCACGAGGGCCTTTGGGCTTCATTGCCTGGGTCGATAACCAGTATGCAATCGTGACACCCCAGGGACGTTTCGGTTTTGGCATTTCGGCCTCCACACAGCCTCAGCACTTGCTGCTGCGTCAGCTTTCGCTGCGAACACTTACGGAGCGTTTATGAAAACAGGTCTTGGTCTGTATTATAATTTACGTTCAAATCGTTTTGAATAATGTGAACAGGACGCACTATGGCGTACCGTAATCTGGATGAGTATCTCATCCGCTTGGAACAGTCCGAACACTTGCATCAGATTGATACGTCTACATCAAGGGCTGATCTTCAACTGGTGGCCCATCAGTATGAAGGTCAGGCTCTCCTGTTCACGGATGTTGTTGGAGTACGCTTTCCCGTAGTCGTCAATGCCTTTAGCGATGGACAGCGTCTGGCATGGGCTTTGGGTAACGAGTCGCTGGATGCGCTGGGTGAGCGGCTGAGCACGCTCATTGATCCGTCGGTGCCGCGTTCGCTCAGTGCGTTGATGGGACGGGCCGCGGACTTGATGACTGCGGTGCGTTCGGCTGGTGTGACCATGCATCGTCAGGATCGAGAGGCGGCTTACAGCCCGGTGGACCCTGATCTATATGAATTGGGTGGGCTGCCGCTGGACGAGCGACAGGTTGGTTTCCAGGCTGCGCAGTTGATCGTTGGCCTTGGCGATTCGATGCGTATGTGCCGCACTGATGCTGTCATCCTCAGTGCGCAGCGCCTGCGTGTGGAGCCGTTTGATCCGCTGACTTTCCCAACACCAGCGGCCCTCGTGTTGGGTGGTGATCCTGCACAAGTGTGGAGCAGCTTGTTGAAACTGCCGCGCTACATCAATTCCTATTACTTGGCTGGCTGGCTGCGAGGTCGTGCGGTTCCCTTGGTGACGGCACAATCCCAGCCTGTCGAAGTGCCGGCCAACGCTGATGTCATCATTGAAGGCCTGCTGCACCCGGACTCACATGGTATGGCTGTGATGGAGGTGACCCGTATCAGCCACAGCGCGATGCCGTACTTCATGTTTGAGTCACAGCAAGCACACTGTTGGTCAATGCGTGCAGTGGAGCATTTGCTGCTGCCGGTGCTGCGCCTTCTTCATCCGGAGGTGCGCGCGCTGCATTTCGGCGACAAAGCGATCATCGTCAGTGCCGAGATCACGCATGAAATGCAGGCCCAGCAGATTATGTATACCTTGTGGGGACTGGAAATGACCGCTGATCGTGTGCTTATGGTCGTGCTGCCTGCATCGGTCAATCCACATGATGCGGATGCGGTCGGCAGCGCATTGCGGTCGCAAGGACTAACCGTCGTGCAAACGCGAACTGTCTCGCAGCGTGGCAGCGTGCGGCGCATAGGCATCAGTGCCATCGGCGATCAAGCGCATGCGTCAGCGTTGATCTTGCCGGAGTTAGCAGCTGGTGTGCTGTTGTCCACGCTGCTTGAACGTGCTGATGCACTGCGCGTTGTGGAAAACGATGGGCGGCTCATCCTTGATCTGCACAGTGCTGCCACTACGTTCACTTCAACCGAGATGACGCCACTTACTGCGTGGAAAGGATAGAAAACAATGGGTGCAAACCTCACCGGACAGGAAAAATCTGCTTACGTGCAGGACATGTTTGGACGTATTGCGGAACGCTATAACTTGATGAATCGCGTCATGACGGGGGGGCAGGATCAACGTTGGCGGCGTTTTGTCGTCAAGCAGGCCCAGGTACCGCAGCAGGGCGTGGTGCTTGACCTGGCGACTGGCACGGGTGATATTGCCTTTGAAGTGCTCAAGGCCGTGCCCAGTGCACAAGTCATTGGCGCGGATTTTGCCATGCCGATGATGTTCGTGGGGCAGCGGCAGTCTATGGGACAAGACATCGCCTGGCTGGGGGCCGATGCCTTGAACCTGCCATTCCCCGCCGAGCGCTTCGATGCGGTAGTATCTGGCTATCTTGTGCGCAACGTCATTGACATCACCCGGACGCTCGAAGAGCAGATCCGTGTGCTTAAGCGGGGGGGGCGCATGGTCGTTCTTGACAGCTCGCCGCCGCCGGATAACCTGCTTAAGCCCTTTATCAAGCTTTACCTCAAGTACGGTATCCCGACTCTTGGGCGGCTTATCAGTGGCAAAGAGGGAGCGGATGCTTATCGCTATTTGCCAGAATCAACACAAGCCTTCAAGACCCCCGAAGAGCTAGCCGATCTAATGCGTGCTTCAGGCTTGGTGAAGGTGTCGTATCGCTCGTTTATGTTTGGTACCATCGCGGTTCACTGGGGTGAGAAGCGCGAGGACTGAATATGCTGGCTGTGCTATGAGGTGGTGCTGCGGCCTCCGTCGCGGTGGCGGTAGATGATGCGACCGCGACTGGGGTCATAGACGCTCATTTCAACTTTGACCCGGTCGCCCAGCGCGATGCGTATGTAGAATTTGCGCATTTTGCCGGACAGATAGGCCAGAATCTTGTGACCGTTATCGAGTTCTACCATGAACTGCGTGTTGGGTAGGGCTTCGATGACGGTGCCTTCTACTTCGATCTTATCTTCTTTTTTGGACATAGCTCTCCTTAACGTGTTTCAAGCAAAGGCCCCGCTGCCACGCAAAGGCAGCAGCGGGGGCCTGCGGGGTGCCACCGGCTTGGGTGTTTAGCGTGTCTGTGCTTTCCGCTGCCGACGACGCGAGCGACGAATAGCCTTCTTCTTCTCGATGCGGCGCAACTCACTCTTCGAAATGTGCCAGCGCTTGCGACGCACCGTGCTCAGGATACCCGCATTAGTGACTTTCTTGCGAAAACGGCGCAGAAGCTGCTCCTGCGACTCGTTGGGCTTTAGCTTAACAGATGCCATCTA
This sequence comes from uncultured Anaerolineaceae bacterium, assembly GCA_964457835.1. Taxonomy (GTDB): domain Bacteria; phylum Chloroflexota; class Anaerolineae; order Aggregatilineales; family Phototrophicaceae; genus CAYWGJ01. The sequence continues at coordinate 126,363 of CAYWGJ010000003.1, read as the reverse complement.
ACCTGCTCACCTCCTTCCCTGCCGAATTTGTGGTGGGGTCGGTGCCCTTAAGACACGCTGACCTCATCAACCACATCGCTATCTTCGGATTGTACCGTAAGGTCTTCACCCTGACTATGGTCAGCTTCGCTGATTGTGATCTCATTGAGTGCGACTTCAGGGTTTTGTTCCTGCCAGCGGAAGCGTTCTTCTTCGGTAACTTCCTTCAGGCTTAGGCCCAGGCGCTGCTTGTCGGCTTCAATGCTGATGACACGCATCAGCAGGCGGTCGCCTTCGCGCACCAACTGTGAGGGGTGCACGGGTGCGGGGTCACCCATCTGGCTGATGTGCAGCAGGGCTTCAATACCTGGTTCCATGCTGATGAACGCGCCGAAGTCGGCCAAGCGCGAGACCTGCCCATCAATGAGCTGGCCGACGTGGTACATCTCTTCGACCATGCTCCAGGGGTTAGGCTGAAGGCGTTTGAGGCTCAGACCAATGCGCTTGCCTTCTTCGTCCAGGCGCAGCACGTACACTTCAACTTCCTGGCCGATGTTCAGGACTTCGCTGGGGTGTTTGACGCGGTGCCAAGCCAGCTCGGAGATATGGATCAGGCCGTCGGCACCGCCCAGATCGACAAACGCACCGAAATCGCGTAGGCCGCTGACACGTCCTTTGCGTACTTCGCCTTCTTGCAAGGACTCAAGCAGTATTTCTTTGCGTTCTTCGCGAGATTCACGCACAGCATCGCGCTGGCTGAAGACCAGACGCCGGCGCTTGCGGTTGACCTCGATCACACGCACGGGGATTGGCTGACCAACGAAACGGCGCAGATATGCCACGCGTTCCTCTTCGCTGAGGCCGCGCGGTAGGTCTGCGACATGGCTGGCAGGCACAAAGCCGCGCAGGTTGCCAAACAGCATAATCAAACCACCGCGATTGGCATCCGCGACTTCGCCATCCCAGTTTTCCTCGCTTTCCATCAGCTCTTCAGCACGATCCCAGTCCTCGCTTTGGCGGGCTTGGGCGATGGATAGCATGAGGTTGCCTTCGTCGTCCTCCATACGGATGATGGTGACCTTGACTTCATCGCCGACAGCGTAGTCGGTGGGTTCCATCTCAATGCGTTCCAGGTCCTTGCGTGGGACGAAGCCATCGCGGGCGGAACCAACGCCAACGATGAGTCCTTGGTTATCCACGGAGAGGATTTGCCCCTTTACCGTGTCACCGCGTTCGAAGCTGTCCTGAGCGAAGGATTGGTTGAGCAGGGCCTCAAAGTCCAGCTCATCTGTCAGTGTGTTCAGTGCGTCTTGTGTGTACATAGATATAAGAAAACCTCTCCGGCCAAGTTGTGTTGATCCTTGAGAGATGCGCCAGCACCGACACGACCGCGCTACAGCACAAAACCCGTGGATAGATGCCACAGGGCTGAACCGACTGTCGCGTTGGTATGCTGCGTGAGATGGCACAGGGGTCTGTGTCACCCTCCCGTAAGATCGTGAAGGATTATACAAATCGTCAAATTCTTTGTCAACAATCTGTATGCGGGAAATGATCGATTGCAAGGTGTGCTGCGTTGATTTGAAAAAACTTAAATGGACTCATGCGGTTGAGTCTCTCTTGTTATACTATCAATCTATCCAACCGTAAGTGATGCGAGGTCATATGGCATACGAACACCAGGCACACTCAGCGAATATGCGCTGGTTGTGGCGCTATGTAGCGCATGAGCGGCGGTCCGGGATATTGGCGCTGGCCTTTGGCATGTTCGGTGGTTTGACCTCTGCTGTGGAGCCTTACCTGGTTGGCGTGATTATCGACCGGATCGGTGCGGGGACTGGTATAGATGAAATCATGTTGTGGGTGGCGGCGGTCGTGGGGTTGGCTGTACTCACCGTGGCAGCTTTTTTCGGACAGCGGCATTACAGCGGAGAGGTGGCCTATGCCGTCAACTACGCGGTGCGGCGTGACCTCTTTGACAACATGCTGAAACAAGAACACGCCTTCTACCAGCAGTATCCTACAGGTGATTTGATCTCGCGGATGCACGCTGACATCGTGTTGATGTGGCGGCTGTTGGCATTGACCTTTAACCGTATGGGCAGTGCGGTCGTCAGTTTAGTGATTGCGATGCTGCTGCTGGGTGCTACGCATCTGCCGCTGACTCTGCTTTTGCTGCTGGTGCTCAGTGTGTCCACTGCCTTTCAGATGCGGGCCGGGCTGCTTTTGGCTGATCTCTTTGAGCGGGTGCAGGATCAAGCCGGTGTGGTTTCAGCTTTCGTGCAGGATAGTGTAAGTGGCATTCAGACCATCAAGACAGCGGGCAAAGAGGGGCAAGCAGCGGGTAAGTTCTACGCGGAGAACAAGCACTTTCGGGATACTTGGCTCTTCTTTAAGCGGCGTAATGAGCCGGTTGGAATGCTGCCAAATATGATTAGCGAGACGAGCATGGGCATTATCGTTTTGGCTGGGGGGCTGCTGGTCATCGATGAGGGGATGTCTTTGGGGGTTTTCACCAGCTTTTTGGTCTACTTGGGCCTCATCAGCCAGGTGCTGCTGCAAATCGGTACGGTGTATCAGCGCTACCAGCAAACACGTGGTGCGTTGACCCGCCTCACGCCGCTGCTCAAGGACCCTGCGATCCGCAGCCCGGACGAACCCGTTAGCATCAAGGCACCACGCGGTGAAATTCGTATGGAGCATGTCGGCGTCACACTGGATGGCGAACAGCTCTTAAAGGACATTAATCTGCATGTTGCCGCGGGTACAGTCGTTGCGCTGGTTGGACCGACCGGCTGTGGCAAGACCCTACTGGTTAATCTGCTGGCGCGCGTTATGGACCCTACCAGTGGGCAGGTGCTGATCGATGGTGTGGATGTGCGCGAGTGGGACCTAGATTATCTACGGCAGCACATCGCCTATGTGCCGCAGTCTACGTTCTTATTTAGTCAGGCATTGCACGGCAATGTGCGTATGGGCTTAGAAGCGGTGGACGATGCGGCATTGGACGATGCTGTGCGTGTGTCGCGATTGAGTAACGACTTACCGCAATTACCTAATGGGATGGATACGCTCGTCGGTGAAAAGGGCGTGATGCTTTCTGGTGGACAGCGGCAGCGGGTGGCGATTGCACGTGCGGTTCTGCGTGATCCGCGTATCTTGGTGTTGGATGATGCGCTTTCTAGTGTGGATATGCATACCGCTGCGGACATTCTAGCAGACTTGCGCGATGTGCTGAAATCACGCACTAGTTTTATCATTGCGCACCGCATCGCCACTGTGAAAGATGCTGACCTGATACTGGTGATGAACGCGGGCCGTATAGTCGAAAGCGGCACGCATGTGGACCTGATTGCCCAAGGTGGACAGTACGCACAGATGGTCAGCCGCGAACTACGAGAGGAAATGCAACGCGATGTCATCGAAGGCCTTGACTGATGCCCGCATGGATGCCCAACAAGGGGTCCAGTTTAGTGACCGTTATCTGCTCTGGCTTTTAGCCCAGTTTTTGCTGCCTTACTGGAAACAGTTGGTGCTCGTTTTCATCATGCTGCTGATTGCCACGGGGCTAACGCTGCTGCCGCCGTATTTGGTGCAGCTTGCGGTGGATGGCCCGATTGCCAACCAGGACCGCCAAGGGCTGATCCGCCTAGCCCTGCTCTTCTTCCTGACCATACCGGGTATCTTCGTGTTCCAGTTCGGCTATGTATATCTTCTGCAAACGGTGGGGCAGAACGCCTTACTGCGCTTGCGGCAGCGCCTGTATGAGCACATTCTTGGACAGGATATGCGCTTTTTTAATCAGACTCCTGTTGGGCAGATCGTTTCGCGCTTGTCCAGTGACATCGAAGCGCTGACTGAGCTGTTCTCAACAAGTATTGTCATGGTTGCCAGCAATTTAGTGCTCTTGATAGGCTTAGTCGGAACGATGTTCGCGTTGAACTGGCGTTTGGCGCTCATTAGCCTGGCAGTGCTGCCCATCATGACGATCATCACCGCTTTTTTCCGCGTCAAAATTCGTCGAACTTCCTCAGAGTTGCACCGCATTGTCGGCCAGTATCAGGCTTTCGTTAACGAACAATTTAATGGAATGTTGGTAGTACAGTTGTTCAATCGCCAGGACATCAGCCGTCGTGAGTTTGATGAGGTGAATACGGCCTATCGCAGCACGCATATCCTGGTGCGCGACCAGTACACTTTCTTCGCGTCAGCGCTGCAACTGCTGACGGCAGTGGGTCTGGGCCTGGTGCTTTATGGCGGGGGGCAGGGAATGCTTGCCGAGTGGGCATCGCTGGGCATGGTGATCGCGTTCATTCAGTACACGCGGCGCAGCTTTGTGCCTATTCTGCTGCTGTCAGACCAGTTCACGCAGATCCAGATGGCGCTGTCCGCCGGTGAGCGCATCGCGCGGATGCTGCGGGTTGAGTCGGACATTCAAGGACCGCCGCAGCCGAAAACGGTGCCCGGCCCACAGAAGTCGATCACCTTTGAAGACGTTCAGTTTGCCTACACCCCTGACGCACCTGTGATCCGTGGCATTGACTTGCACATTGAACCGGGGCAGACTGTCGCGATTGTCGGTGCGACTGGGGCAGGTAAGACATCCATGGCCGGCCTGCTGGCACGCTTCTATGACGTGAACAGCGGCCATGTGCGCATTAACGGCGTGGATGTGCGCGATATTGCCTTGGATGACCTGCGCAATCATGTGATGGTCGTGCCACAGAGTCCGTATTGCTTTAACGGCACGATCGCCGATAACCTGCGCTTGTTCGATGACCGCGTAACAGACGGGCAAATGAGGGCAGCAGCAGAAACGGCTCGTGCTGCACCCTTCATTGAGCGCCTGCCTGGGGGCTACGACTTTGAGCTGCTGCCAGGCGGCGGCAATTTGTCTGAGGGGCAGCGTCAGCTCTTGGCACTGGCGCGCGCTTTGATCCACAGTCCGGAAAGTGTGCTGGTTCTAGACGAAGCCACCAGTAGTATTGACACAGAGACCGAACAGCTTATCCAAGAAGGGCTGAGGCGCGTGCTGGCAGATCGCACCAGTATTATCATTGCCCATCGGCTGAGTACCGTTCGGGATGCGGATCGCATTCTGGTGATGCGCCGGGGACATATCATCGAGGATGGCAGCCACCAGGAACTGCTGCGGCAGGGTGGGGCTTATGCCAACCTCTACCGCAGCCAATTTGCGTCCTCGCAAGAGGAGGTGAACTGAACTGACACTTAAAAATGTTAAGCGTTGATGGAAATTTATCCCACTTTATCCCAAATTATCCCAAAGTCGGCGCGCGACGAAGGCGTGATAGGCTAACCCTAGGACGATGAGACCCAAGCCTAACAGCCACACATCCACCGGAACCCAGAAGGCTAGGAATAGGCAGGCTGCCAGCCCGGCCCATGACACCCAGCGGGGGAACAGGCGCTCATCTTGGCTGAGCTGAAGCGCCGACAAGTTAGTGATAGCGTAGTAAATCAACACGGTGAAGGCGCTGAAGGACCAGGTCGTGCGCACGTCACCGATAAGTACCAGCAGACCGATGAAAGTCCCCATGATGATGACCGCGACATATGGGGTCGTCTCGGCGCTGTTAAGCCGTGCTGTGATAGCGGGCATATCACGCCGCCGACCCATCGCCAGCAGCACGCGGGACAAGCCTAGGATGAGGTTCAGCAGCACGCCTAGCATGGCTGTGATCGCACCGAATGCCACAATCTGTGCTGCCAGCGGCCCGCTGAATTGCAGTGCTGCGACCTCCAGCGGGGCCGATTGTTCTGCTGCGCCCTGGCTGAGTAGGTCAGCACCAACGGCTGCCGTGCCGACGAAAGCGACTGTACCGTACAGCAGCATAGTCAAAGCGAGTGTGGTGATAATGGCACGCGGGATCGTGCGCTGTGGTTCGCGCACTTCCTCACCAAGGGTCGCGATGCGGCCATAACCGGTGTAGGCCACGAACATCAGCGCGCAGGCGTAGAGGAAGTTCTGCACCGTGTCCGTCTCGCTGAAGAACGGTATCAAGTTGGTGGATAGACCTTCAATTGCACTGTGCAGACCTGTGACGACGAACAGCGCCAATGTGCCTAGTGTAATGGACACAATGGCTGTGTTGGTCATGTTGGACCGGCGAATGCCCCCAATTACGATGAGTGTCAGCATGATAACGGCAGCCAGCGCGATGGGTACGATCAAGGCGGAGTCCGCGCCAAGCACACCCAGCAGGTAGCCGGAGAATCCCAGTGCGGCTGTCGCCGCGGAGGCACTCTTGGCGAGCAGGAACATCCAACCAGCCGTGAAGCCCAACAACGGGTTCAAGTAGCGATAGCCGTATTCATAGGTGCCGCCGCTGACTGGGTGATTAGCGGCAAGCTGTGCGCTGCTTAAACCATTGAAAGCTGCAACTATGGCACCCACCATCACCGCTAAAATGACTGAAGCGCCGGTAATGCCTGCCGCGATACCAATGCTGACGAAAACGCCGGTGCCAACAATCGACCCAAGGCCCATCAAGACAGCCCCTGGGACTCCCAGTTCGCGCTTAAGCTGTTGTGTCATACTTGCTCCAAGATAAGTGCGGACAACGGTCGGATTATATCGCTCTGGGCCAATTAAGCTATGTCATTGTAGCGCGATGGCCGATACAATAAAAAAGCACTCAGGATACAGAGGAGGAAGTATGTTGAAAATGCGTTGGATGCTGCTGTTGGTGCTGCTGCTGCCGGTTGTGTTGGCAGCCTGTGGTGGTGGAGAATCGGCTGCGACTGAAGAAGCGGGCGTTCAACCGAACACCACAGCAGAAGTTCAGGCCGAAGCCACTGAAGATACCGCCCCATTTGGTGAGTCCAGTACGGGTCGGATTGTGCTGACCTCTCATGAGGTTGTTGTGGCCCAGAACGACGAGGCTGAAGTCGAGGCGCAGACCCCGACCGCACTATGTGAGGCGGCGGTTCCGGTGGAAGACCCGGATACCCGTGAATATGCGTCCCCGGAGCAGGTTTTGGAGCCGGGCGTGAATTATCAGGCTATCTTCTGCACCTCTGCCGGGCCGGTGTACATTGAGCTGTTTGAGGACCTGACACCGGTGACTGTGAACAACTTCGTCTTTTTGGCCCAGACGGGTTACTACAATAACACCATTTTTCACCGCGTGATCGAGGACTTCATGGCGCAGGGCGGTGACCCGACTGGGACAGGTGCAGGTGGCCCCGGCTATCAGTTCGAGGATGAGTTTGTCGGCTTTTTGACCTTCGACCGCCCTGGCTGGCTGGCGATGGCGAACGCGGGGCCGGGCACGAACGGTTCGCAATTCTTCATCACGGCGGTACCGACGTCGCACTTGGACTTTGTGCATACGATCTTCGGCACTGTGCTAGCTGGTCAAGATAACGTGGAGTCGATCCAAATTCGGGACCCACAGCAGGGTGGTGAAGCCACCTTGTTGGACACCGTGCTGATTGTCACGGACCCGGCCACGGTAGACAGCGGCTATGAAGTGGCAGCCCCGGCCAGTCAGGAAGAGGTTGTGACGGCTTTTGACGAGCTGGCCTCAGTGCTGGCCTCGGAGGGTATCGGCATTACGGTTTCTCAAGCGCCAGAGCTGGCTGGGAATATCGCGGATGCGGCACCGGAGGATGTGCAGGCCGATTATGCCCGTTTCCTGGAAGATAACCTGCATGATTACCGCATCAGCAGCTTCATCGAAAACGAGGACTGCGCGCTGGATGTGTTCCCCTTCATCAGCCTGCGATACACCATGGACGTCTTCGCGTCGCGTGCGGATGCCAGTGCTGCGATTGTGGATGGCTTTCTAGATACATTGGCCGAAGCTGAGGGCTATACCTTGAATGAAGACGGCTACTATGAGCAGAGCACGACTGGCTGCGAAGTAGAGGCGGTTGATGGCCTGAAGGTTGTGCAGCGTGGCCGGTTTATCGTGACCGTTCAGGCGACTGTTCCTGTAGACCCGCGTTTTACAGTGGAAGTGATCCTGGATCAGATCGCGCTGCTGGCAAACGAGCGTGGCCTGACTGAGATTTTGCGCCGCGAGCTGTAAGTGCGCAAACGCCACACACATGTACGTACACTCGAAAGCCCGCTGAATATCCTCAGCGGGCTTTTCGTTGGACTTGCTGTGTTAGTTGCCGCGGGATGACTGGGTGGGGTCGAAAGCGTCGCGGATGCCATCCCCGATGATGTAAAGGCAGAGCACGGTGATCGAGATCGCCAAGCCTGGTGCGATCACCAGGTGGCCGCCCAGGTTGAAGAACTGCTGCGACTTGGTCAGCATATTGCCCCAGGTCGCTTGCGGCGGCTGCACACCCAGGCCCAGGAAGCTCAGCCCCGCTTCAGCCAGCATCAGGCCGCCGATGGCGCGCGCCAGCACAATCACCGTCACCGAAATCAAGTTCGGGACAATGTGGATGAACATGATTCGCCAGGGCGTAGCACCCATCGCGCGGGCGCTGAGTACGTAGTCCAGGTTGCGTAGGGACAGGGTTTGTCCTCGGATGATGCGCGTGGTACCCGTCCAACTGATGAGTGCGATAGCCAGCACCAGGGCTTCAGCCGTGGGACGGAAAATTGCCGAAATCAAGATCAGCAGGTAGAGCGACGGGATCGAGTCCAATGTGGTGATGAGCCAGTTCATGATGTCATCGACGACACCGCCGAAGTAACCGGTCATCGTGCCGAAGAACATGCCGATAGTCAGCGAAATGATGGCCCCGAAGAAACCAATACCTAGTGAGACCTGTCCGGCCACCAGTAGGCGCGCGAGCTGATCGCGCCCGATGTCGTCCGTGCCTAGAATGTGACCCTCAGAGCCGATGGGGGCAAAGGCGTTAAAAGGATTGGTATCATTGGGGTCTACTTGCAGCACGTATTCGTTGATGAATGGTGCGAAGATCGCCAGCAGTGTGAACACCAAGATGACGAAGATTGCTGCCATCGTCAGGCGGTCGTGCCACAGACGGCGAATGGCTTTGGTCAAAAGCGACTCGCTGCGGATTTGCTCTTTTTCTTGCGCGTCAGCGATGTTGACGACAGACGGTTGTGCAGACATGGTTCTTTAACCCCCGCAGATTAGTCGAAGCGAATGCGCGGGTCAATGGCCGCGTACAGGATGTCGGACAAGAGATAGCCCAAGATTACAGAAATGCCGGAGAGCAGCGTTGCTGCCATCACGAGCGGGTAGTCACGCTGTGTCACAGCGTTGACGACGGTGCGCCCCAATCCGGGCCAGTTGAAAATGGTCTCGGTGATGACGGAACCACCCCACAAGAACGCAATCGCCGGCCCCAGGAAAGTCGCAATCGGGATCAGGGCATTGCGCGCGCCGTGGCGGAACCATATCTGGCGCGAGCTAAGGCCCTTGGCCCGTGCGGTGCGGATGTAATCCTGCGAGACGACATCCAACATGGAGGCGCGCATGTAACGCGAATAAGCCGCGATACCGCCTGTTGCCAGCACGAAGGTGGGCAGGATCAGATACTCCAGGCGCTGGTAAATAGGCGGACATTCGTCCGTTAACAAGGTCTCACATCGGTCGCCAAGAGGTAATATACCGCCATTGATTCCAGATTTGGACGCAAAGACCAGCAGGAGAATGAGGCCCAAGAAGAAAACGGGTACCGCGTCGAAGAGCACCGCCCCGACTCGGGTCACATGGTCAAACCAGCGTCCTTGGTTGATCGCGGCTAAGATGCCCACGGTTAAGCCGACCACTAAGCTGATTGAAAACGCAGAAATTGCGAGTTCTAGCGTAGCTGGGAAACGCTCTAAGATGACATCCATGACAGGGCGTTTTTGCGAGAATGAGGTGCCGAAGTCCAGGCGCAGGATGCCTTCACTGTCACCGGGGGGCAGCGGTTCCCCGTTAGGACCTTCCAGCGGCAGCAGAAAGCTCTGATCGGCGATGCCGTCGTCGTCAGTATCCCAACGCATCCAGTCATCACCAGCCAACCAGCGCAGGTATTGCAGCGGCCAGGGGTCATTGACACCGAGCTGGATTTCGAGCTGGCGGACCTGTTCGGCACGCATGTTGGCGGCGAATGCCATCGCTGCGACTGGCCCGCCAGGGGTGGCTGCCATCAGGGCATATGACAGCAAGGTGATACCGAAAAAGATAGGGATGGCTTGAACAAGCCGCCGGAAGATGTACTTAACCATGATTTAGACCTGTACGAACTGAGATACCTATCGGTGGGTGAAACACCCCTCCGGTCGGCATGGACCGGAGGGGATGCTGCGTTATCACTTAGCGTTCGGCGTCCCTAGGGGGCCACGTACCAGTATTCCTGGTTCCACAGCGTTTGAGAAGCGGCCAGGGGCTTGGGTTCCCAGCCTTCGACGCTGGTCTGGGCAGCGGCAAGGGTCTTACCCACACCGATCCAAATCCAGGGTGCGTCGTCCTGCAGGGTCAGGTACATCTCTTCGTAGAGGGCCTTGCGGGTTTCAATGTCGCAACCCGGCAGCGCGCGCGCTTCGTCCAGAATTTCTTCGACGCGCGAGTTGTAGTAGGACTGGGTATTGAAGCCAGAGTTGGGGATGTCGTTCTCGGCAGCGAAGACCACGCCGGTGCCATCTGGATCGAAGGGGTAGCCAAAGCCCCAGAAGATCATGATGGCGTCGTAGTCCTGGCCGATGAACTGTTCCACCAGCACGTTGAAGTCGATGGGCTGGAAGGTCACGTCAGCGCCGACTTCGCCCCACTGATCCTGCAACACCACGCCCAGAGCTTCCTGGGAAACGTTACCAGCGTTGGTCAGCAGCTCGAAAGCCAGTGAGGAGCCTTCGAATTCGGGGTCTACTTCAGTAGCGTACAGGCAGCCGGTGCACTCACGCACGCCGTCGCCATCGCCGTCAACCCAACCCGCTTCATCCAGCAGGGCCGCAGCCTGCTCGGTGTCGAAGGGGTAGGGGGTGATTTCCGGATGCGCCCAGTTGTCCGGGCGGCTGTGGGTAGCCATCTGTTCGCCGAGGCCGAAGAACACACCTTCGTTGATTTCGTCGAAGTTCATGGCGTAGTTCAGTGCCTGGCGAACGCGCACGTCACCGAAGATGGGGTGCAGGCCCTGGTCGATGGGGTTGCCGTCTTCATCCAGGCCGGGCTGCGGATTTGTGGGGTCACCGTTGTTGAAGGACAGGAAGCGCATGTTGGCGCGGCTACTCTCGTAGCCCAGGTATTCGCCCGCTTCGATCAGTTCCAGCAGTTCCGCGTGGCGCGACTGGGGAATGGCCGAGAAGGTGAGCTGGTCGTTCAGGAACTGCTCGACCTGCAAGGTCTGGTCAGCGACGTTCTTGTAAATCCAGCCAGCCGGGACGGTCGGGCCGTCGGCATAGTCGGGGTTAGCTACCAAGGTCACCTGCTCGCCGGGGCGGAAGTTGCGGAAGGTGTAGGGGCCAGCGGTCACGGCGGGGTTCAGGTTTTCCTGGCTGTCGTTCATGTCGGACAGCTCGGGGTAGATTTCACTGTAGTAGTGAGCCGGAACCGGGTTCAGCAGCGCGGCACTGTTGATGGCGTTGCAATCCGGGCTGAGGAAGGTCACGACTACGGTGTAGTCATCCGGGGCCTCGACGCTTTCGATCAGGCTGCGCAGGTCGGTGTAGGAACCGGACACGTTCACACTGGTGTCGTTGATGGCTTCCCAGAAGTAGATCACGTCGGTGCTGGTCACCGGGGTGCCATCGCTCCAGAAGTAATCTTCGCGCAGGGTGAAGGTGTAGACCAGACCATCGTCGGAGATTTCCCAGCCAGTGACGACGTTCTGCGGCATGTTCGGCTCAAAGAAGCCGGTTTCGGGATCGATACCGACAAAGCCAGGGAAGATGTTGGCGATGACGTCATTGGAGGTGCCGTCATTAGAGATGATCGGGTTGAGGGTGGCGATGTCCGCGCCGAAGTTCGGCTGGATGATCGGTGCGCCCTCACCAGTCTCGCGCTCCTGAGCTAGGGCAGGAATACCCAGCGACAGGACCAGCGCGACCACAATCCCAATAAACAGGATGCGGGTCAGCTTATTCATTGTGCTTCTCCTCTTAAAACAAGCGGTTAATCAGTGAGTGCCTGGTGACACCACTGGGGGGAATGCCCACAGTGAGTATAGCGTGCTTTGCCAAGATTGCGACTCACTGTGGGCACAAACACCCAGATTAAGCCACCAAGCTGTGCTCTTTAACGTGTCTTTAAGACACCGTTGAGTCCCAAAAAGATTAACAAGAGGTGTTTGGAATTCTTCTAGGGACTTGTTGGGAAGTCATTGGGTTTTATCGCACGTTCATTTTCAGCGACAGTCGGTAGGGTGAAGCTGAAGCGTGCTCCTTTGCCGACGCTGCTTTCCACCCAGATGTTACCGCCATGTGCCTCAACAAGCTGTTTGACGATTGCCAACCCTATGCCTGAACCACCGGTGGCGCGGGTCCGTGATGGATCCGCGCGGTAGAAGCGTTCAAAGACATAAGGGAGGTGTTCCGGGGCGATCCCACTGCCGTTGTCACTGACCGTGACGCGCAGGTGTGTGCTGCTGTCTTCCACAGCGCTGATCGTGATCCGCCCGGAGGCGGGCGTGTGGACCTGGGCGTTTTCGATGAGGTTGCTCAAGACCTGCTGGATACGCCCTGCGTCAACGTAGACTTGGGGTAAGTTGGACGAGCTTTCTGCGGTAATGGTGGCGTACTGCGCGTCGTTGTTGGCGCTATTGACACTGCGATCTATGATGCTGCGGATGTGGGTGGCCTGCCGGTTCAGGTTCAGCTCACGGGCTTCGGCTAAGGTCAAGGTTTGCAAGTCGTTGACCAAGCGCGTGAGCAATGCAGCTTCATCGTGCAGATTAGCAAAGAGCGTGACACTGGGCGTAATCACCCCATCACGCAGCCCTTCAAGGTAACCCTGAACGTTAGACAGTGGTGTGCGCAGTTCATGGGCAATGTCGTTGACCATGTTGCTGCGTAGTTGTTCGTTACGTTCCAGGGTGTCGGCCATGTGGTTGAAGGACCGGGCCAGCTCGCCGATTTCGTCGGCACTGCGGATTTGCACGCGCTGATCCAGGCTTCCTGTTGCAAGCTGTTTAGCTGCGGTTGTTAGTTCTTCGATCATGCTCAGGCCAGGGTGTGTCAGGGTCATCAGCATCGCCATGGCGGCCACACCGCTGAAGATGACGACCAGCAGCAGCGCTTGATTGGCTGACGCGATGAAGGCTTGCTGTGCCCGTGTGTCGTCGTCATAGTAGATTTCAACGATGAGGCCTCGCGTGGACTCGGCGTCTTGGCCGGCGGAGGCGATGAAGGCGTCCAGGGCTTCTTCGTTGTCCAATACCAAGCGTTCAAAACGTTCGGTCACGGAATAGCTGGCAAACCAGGCGGAGATGATCGTCGTCATCGCCAGTACGAAGCAGACTGAGACAATCAAGCGAAAGCGTAGGCTACGAATTGTAGGGACCTGCCGAGAATCGGTAGCCAACGCCGAAGACGGTTTGAACAAAAAGGTTGGTAGCAGCATCATCTTCTATTTTTCGTCTAAGGTTCATAATGTGGTAATCGACAGTGCGCTCCAAGCTTTCGGAGTCGACCCCGAAGGCGCTCTCCAATAGTTGATGACGAGTGAACACACGACCTGGTTCGCGGGCCATGGTGTACAACAGCTTGAACTCGCGCGGTGTTAGGCTGACCATCTGTCCGTATTTGCTCACTTCATGGCGCTGCACATAGATAGCCAGTGGACCGAAATGCATTTCAATGGGGGCTTCGTCGTGCTGTTGGTGTTGTGCCCCCAGCCGTCGCAGCACCGTGCGTACTCGGGCCACGAGTTCACGCGGGCTGAAAGGCTTGGTGATGTAGTCATCTGCGCCCAGGTCCAGGCCCAGCAGCACATCATCTTCGGTGCTCTTGGCTGTCAAGATGATGATAGGCACATCCGAACTGCTGCGTAGAATGCGACAGACATCCAGGCCATCAACACGCGGCAGCATCAAGTCTAGGATGACGAGATCGGGCTGCTTTTCTCGCGCAAGTTCGATGGCTCGGCGGCCATCATTGGCGGTAATCACGCGAAAGTGGGCCTGTTCCAGATAGGTTTTGATAAGTTCGATGGTCATCGTGTCGTCTTCTGCGACGAGAATCTTTTCGTTCATGGGCATCTGCTCGTGTCACTTAGCGCTGATCTTTATTAGTGTGAAGGCAGAGGCATGATACTGTCCATTCATAATGTACACGAAAACGGCCTTCTGGTGCGGGTTGACTGTACAAGTCATCATCGCGTTGATTGCCATCAAGCAGGCATTTTGATATGCTTTCCGCTGTATGCGCAAGGTATTTTGTACGCATTGCGGGGCGTTTTGTCGATTCCTGCTATAGAAATTGATTTTCAAACCGAAGGAGAAACTGGATTTGAACCCAAAGATACGATGGTTAGCGCCCTTGATTATGCTGCTGCTGCCGGCAGCATTCGTGTTCAATGTGAGTGGTCAAGACAGTGGCGATCCTGTGATTATGGTCGGTACCTTCCAAAGCGAGACCGGCTGTCTGGGCGACTGGCAACTCGACTGTGAACTGACCGCCGCTGCTGAGATGGATGGGCTTTATACACTTGAAGTCGTGCTTGAAGCGGGTGAATACGAGTTCCGCGCTTCTATCGATGGCACCCTGGATGGCCTTGTGGGTGACGATACAACTTTGGTCATTGAGGAGACGCAGGCCCTCGTGACTTTCGTTTACGATCCTGAAGCTGGTACGGTATCGGCTGACGCAGCACCTGCACCGGCTGCACTGACTGGCGGCCCAGAGGTGCTAGTGCTGGATAATCCGGGCAGCGTGACAATTGCGGGTACCATCCAAACTCAACTAGGTTGCGATGAGGACTGGAGTCCGCCGTGCTCAGAGACCTGGCTGAGTTACGATACGGTCTCTGACATCTGGTTTGGTGAGTTTGCTATTGCAGCCGGTGAATACGAGTACAAGGCCGCGTTGGATGGCGGCTGGGGCTGGAATTACGGCCTTGGTGCGCTGCGTGACGGTCCCAACATCCCGCTGGTGCTGGAGGAAGACACGACGGTCCGTTTTACCTTTGATGTGAAAACAGGTTGGATCACCGACAACGTGAATACGATCCTGGCGACCGTGCCTGGTGATTTCCAGGACGAAATCGGCTGCGAGGGTGATTGGCAGCCGAATTGCTACCTCACCTGGCTGCAAGACGTTGATGGCGACGGCGTGTATGTCTATCGGACGGTGGGCATACCAGAAGGCAGTTATGAGGCTAAGGTCGCGCTCAACGGCAGTTGGGACCTGAACTACGGCGCGGATGGCGCGCAGGACGGTCCGAACATCCCCTTCAGTGTCGAAGATGACGCCACCTTGGTGACCTTCAGCTTTGATAGCGCCGATAACGTGATGGTGATTACCACGGAGCCGATTCCGGCAGATTACGTGATCGTGGAAGCAAACCCTGCGGAAACTGTGGGGTCGGGAGCAGTGCTTAACCCAGACAGTGTGACCGTGGCCGGGACGATCCAGTCGCAGCTCGGCTGTGATGGAGATTGGCAGCCACCCTGTGAAGCCACAATGCTCACATTAGGTGAGGATAATGTCTGGCGCGGTGTCTACAAGCTGAGCGCGGGCGACTACGAATATAAAGCCGCGTTGAACGGAAGTTGGGACGAAAACTACGGCCTGAATGCCGCACCCGGTGGTGCTAACATCCCACTAACGGTGCCGGAAGACGGTACGGTGCGTTTCTACTACGATCACCGCAGCAATTGGATCACCGACAGCGTGAACAGCCGCATCGTCAGCGTGATGGGCAGTTTCCAGGACGAAGCGGGCTGCGCAGCGGACTTTGAACCAACCTGCATGGTGGCGTGGATGCAGGACCCCAGTGACCAGGGCACCTACACCGCGTCCATTGAGGCGCTGCCTGCTGGGGCTTATGAAGCGCTGGTTGTCGTCGAAGAAGACGCGGAGCAGACCATCGGCACTGACGGCGCTGTGGGAGGCGATCCCATCAGCTTTGAGGTGCCGCGTGACGACGACGCTGTAACCTTTGTTTTCGACGGGGAGACGAACGTGATGACTGTGTTTGTCGGCGGTGGGCTGCGTGGTGACTTGACCCGTGCGCGTGCCCACTGGGTGAGTGCCGATACGCTGCTGTGGAGCGCCGATGATGCCGCTGATGGCGCGGTTTACGCGCTGCACTATGCGGCGGATGCGGGCTTGGCGATCACGCCCAACGGCGTGGAAGGCGGCGAAACGATTGCGCTGACGGCGGACGCAGCGGGGCCATCGGAGGACGTGCTGGCGAAGTTCCCACATCTGGCCGGGCTAACCGCGCTCAAGATCGATGAGGCTGACCTGGACAAAGTGCCAGATGCCCTGCGTGCGCAGCATGTGATCGCAGCTGTGGACGCTGATGGTCTGCCACTGGATGCGACTGGCCTGCAAATCCCTGGTGTGCTGGATGACCTCTACACGACGGATGCGCCGTTGGGTATCACTTGGGACCGCAGCATCCCGTCTGTGCATCTTTGGGCACCCACTGCGCAGAGCGTGTCCATCTACGTTTATGATGACTCCGCACTGGACACCGGCTTTGAGGTGATGCCGATGGTGCGTGATGATGTGACCGGCGTCTGGAGCGTAACCGGCACCCCGAACTGGAAGAACAAGTACTATCAGTTTGAGGTCAGCGTCTACGTGCGGCAGACTGGCAGCATCGAGACGACGATGGTCACGGACCCCTACAGCGTCAGTCTGGCGATGAACAGCGCCCGCAGTCAGTTCGTCAACCTCAACGATACAGAGCAGAAGCCGACTGGTTGGGACGATCTTGTCAAGCCCTCACTGGATGCCCCCGAAGACATCACGGTTTATGAGCTGCATGTCCGCGACTTTAGTATCTACGATGAGACGGTGCCGGAAGCCCACCAGGGTAAGTACCTGGCCTTCATCGAAGCAGAGTCGGACGGGATGCAGCACTTGTCCGCGTTGGCCGTCGCTGGTTTGACGCACCTGCATCTGCTGCCCACCATGGACATTGCCACCATCGAGGAAAACCCTGACCTGCGCACCCCTGTGGACCCGGCGGTGCTGGCTGAATTTGCGCCCGATTCTGAGCAACAGCAGGCGCTCATCAGCCAGGTACGCGACGCGGACGGTTTCAATTGGGGATATGATCCCTTCCACTTCAACGTGCCAGAGGGCAGTTACGCGACGAACGCGGACGGGCAGGCCCGCATCCGTGAGTATCGTCAGATGGTACAGGCGCTTAACCAGAGCGGTCTGCGGGTAGTGATTGACGTGGTGTACAACCACACCAACGCCGCTGGACTCAGCGATAAGTCCGTGTTCGACAAGATCGTGCCGGGTTACTATCACCGCCTGGACTCCAACGGCAATGTCACCACCAGCACCTGCTGCCAGAACACCGCCACTGAGCATGACATGATGGAACGCTTCATGGTCGACTCGGTGGTCTTCTGGGCGACACAGTACAAGGTGGATGCCTTCCGCTTTGACCTGATGGGGCACCACATGGTCGATGACATGGTAAAGGTGCGCGAAGCCCTGGATGCCCTGACGCTGGAAGAACACGGCGTCGACGGCAGCAAGATTCACATCTACGGTGAGGGCTGGAACTTCGGCGAAGTGGCCGATAACGCGCGTGGTGTCAATGCGACTCAGCTTAACCTGCCAGGGACGGGTATCGGTACCTTTAGTGACCGTCTGCGCGATGCTGTACGCGGTGGCAATCCCTTTGAGGGCCTGCAAGATCAGGGTTTCATCAATGGGCTGTACACCAACCCCAACGGCATCACCAGCGGCAGTGAAGAAGATCAACTTGCGCGTCTGCTGCTCTTCCAGGACCAGATTCGTGTGGGGCTGGCGGGTAACCTGGCCGCCTACGAGTTCGTTGGGCGTGACGGCGAAACCATCACTGGCGCGGATGTGCCCTACGGCAGCGCGCCCGCCGGTTACACCCAAGACCCGCAGGAAGTTGTGACATACATCTCCAAACACGACAACGAGACCCTGTTCGATATCATCCAGCTTAAAGCCCCGCTGGATACGTCGATGGCTGACCGCGTGCGGATGCAGAACTTGGGCTTGAGTATCGTCATGACCGGGCAGGGGATGCCTTTCTTCCACGCCGGTTCGGACATGCTGCGCTCCAAATCTCTGGACCGCGACAGCTATAACTCCGGTGATTGGTTCAATGCCCTCGACTTCACCTATGAGACGACGAACTGGGGCAGGGGACTGCCATCTGCCAACGTGGGCAGCAACCGCGAAAATTGGGACGTGATGCGCGATCTGCTGGGTAATACGGACCTGGCTCCCAGCAATGCGGACGTGCTCAAGAACGTCAATCACTTCCGCGAGATGCTGCAAATCCGCTACAGCAGCAAGCTCTTCCGCCTGGAAACCGCCGAACAGGTGCAGGCAGTGGTGGCCTTCCATAATACCGGTGTGGATCAAGTTCCTGGTCTCATCGTCATGAGCTTGACGGACCTTGGCGACCTCGATGCCGACTATGCGCGTATCGTGGTGATCTACAACGCCACTATGGAGTCGATCAGCTTCACGGTTGAAGAGCTGGTTGACGCAGGGCTGAGCTTGCATCCGGTGCAGGCCGCCTCGTTCGATGCTGTCGTGCAGACAAGCGCCTTTGATGCGGCAACGGGTACCTTTGAGGTCCCGGCACTGACGGCAGCGGTCTTCGTCGAATAGACGATACTGTATCAACGCGGCACAGACCTTTTGTGCTAAAATAGAGGGTATGCCCATTAAGGGTGTGCCCTCTTATTTTTTTGTGACACAGGACCGCCACACCATGAGTCTTGAATTCACCACTACGCAGCAGCAGGTCATTCATGCGCCGCTGGATGCGCACATTTTTCTTGAGGGGTCGGCTGGTACTGGCAAAACCTGTGTCGGGGTAGCACGTCTGCGATACTTGATCGGGTCAGGCGTGCCTGGCGGTCAGATACTGGTCATGGCGCCGCAGCGCACCCTGGCAGCGCCATACCAGGAGTTGATGGATAGCGCGGTGACAATCAATGGCAGCCCGCCAACCATTCTGACTCTTGGTGGTTTGGCGCGGCGGATGGTCGATCTATTCTTTCCGCTTGTCGCGGCGGATTACGGTCTTGATCCAACACGGCGGCCAACCTTTCTGTCTTTGGAGACCGCACAGTACTACATGGCCCGTGTCGTGACCCCCTTCATCGAGCAAGAAGGATACTTCGGCACGGTGAGCATCAACCGGGGGCGGCTCTACAGTCAGATCATCGACAACTTGAATAAAGCGGCGGTGGTGGGCTTTCCACATACAGACATTGAGCGGCGGCTGCGATGGGCGGCAGTAGACGAGGCGCAGCGCCAGGTATACAAGCAGGTTCAGGCGTGTGCCACGGCTTTCCGAGGGTACTGTATTGCGCATAACCTGCTGGATTTCTCTCTGCAAGTCGAGGTCTTCACGCGGGCGTTGTGGTCGTTGGAACCGGTACGCGCGTACTTGGATAAACAGTATCGCCATCTAATCTATGAGAACGTCGAAGAAGACACACCTGTTGCGCATGATCTGATCGCGGATTGGCTGTCACACTTTGAGTCCGCCTTGATTATCCAGGACAGCGAAGCGGGGTATCGGCAGTTTCTAGGCGCGGACTCTGAGCACACCGATCTGCTGCGTGGACAGTGTGAGACGAATGTGGCTTTGGCGGACAGCTTTGTGCAGAGCGCTGATCTTGCTGCACTGCGCACAGCCTTCATTGATGCGCTGGTGCCGGGTGATGAAGAGATAGACACCGAAATAGGTATTGGTGATCCTCAGGGTGCCATATGGTATGACTCCTACCATTTCTATACCGAACTGCTGGACGGTGTAGCGGAACAAGTACAGTCTCTCGTACATGATATGGGTGTGCCGCCGTCTGAGATTGTCATCATTGCGCCTTACGTGCCGGATGCGCTGCAATTTGCGTTGTTGACCCGTCTGGCGGCAGCTGATGTGCCCGTGCGTACTCATCGACCGTCGCGCCCATTGCGCCAGGAACGGCCTGTGCGGGCACTGTTGAGTCTGGCGCGCCTGGCGCATCCCGATTGGCGAAGGCCACCCAGTGCCCAAGACCTCGCTCAGGCACTGGCTGTGGCTGTTGATGGGCTGGACCCGGTGCGCGCGCAGCTTCTGGTTACTGTGTTGTATCGAAACGGTGCACTGTATCCCTTCGCCCAGGTTATCCCGCAGATGCAGACACGGATTACCTATGGCATCGGGGAGCGCTATGACTTGTTGTTCGATTGGCTGCACGCATATGCCGACGATGAACCACTGGCATTAGATCATTTCTGGAGCCGACTCTTCGGAGAGGTCCTATCACAGCCGGGTTTCGGCTTCCATGCGGATTTTGACGCAGCGGCATTGGCGGCGGACTTGATCGACTCAGCCCGTAAGTTTCGGCAGTTGATCCAGATGCCGCCAGTTGATAAACCCTTCGCCCAGGAATACGTTGAGATGATGGAAAGCGGCGTGATTGCCGACCAGTATCTGCGGCGTTGGCAGCTTGATGAAGCAGGAGCTGATGCAGTCCTCATTGCACCGGCTTATACCTTTCTGCTGCGTAATGTGAGCGTCGCCTATCAGTTCTGGCTGGGGATCGGTGGTCGTAGTTGGGTGGAACGCTTGTATCAGCCGCTGACGCACCCCCATGTGCTCAGCCGTCGCTGGCCGGAGAACATGCCTTGGACCGATGCCGATGAGCAGGCCGCACAGTACGAGGCCCTGCGCCGTCTGGTTAATGGTTTGATCCGGCGCTGTCGGGGACAAATCTACATGGGGTTCAGCGCCCTCAATGAGCGCGGCTATGAGCAGCGTGGGCCGCTGTTGGAGGCGCTAGATCGAATGCTGCGGCGGCTTCTAGGCACGGAGGTCCTGCTGGCACCCCTCGCTGAAGAATTGGCCGTCGCCGAGGATGCAGACGATCCTTTTGGCGATGATTACGCTGACAAGGAGGGCGTCGATGACGACACCGATACCGAATGAGGTCAAGCTGCGGCCCAAACAGCGCGAGGTCGTGGCTTATGACGGCGGCTGGATGGGCGTGTCTGCGGTGCCGGGCAGCGGTAAGACCTGGACGCTCTCGTATTTGGCGGCGCGCCTCGTATTGGATGGTCGCGTTGCAGATGGTCAGGAAGTGCTGGTCGTGACCTTGGTCAACGCAGCCGTCAATCACTTCGCCCAGCAAGTGGGGGCCTTTGTACAGGTACGCGGACTATTACCTGGCTTTCGCTACCGGGTGCGGACGCTGCACGGCTTGGCGAATGACATTGTACGGGAACGCCCGGCCTTAGTCGGCTTGGAGGAGGGCTTTCAGATCATCGATGAACGTGATGCGGATGATATGCTGCGTGATGTGGCTCTAGGCTGGGTGCGCAGTCATATTGGCCTGTTGGAGCACTATCTGTCTCCAGAATTAAATGAGCGCGATGTTGAAAAAGTGCACAGACAGGGCTGGGAGCAGGCAGTACTAACGATCGCGAAGAACTTCATCAGCCAGGCCAAGGACCTACGGCTGACGGCCTATGAAGTGCAAAAGCGGCTGGATGCTTTTGATCTACCACTGCCTTTAGCTGAGATGGGCGCACAGGTCTATCGCGACTATGAACGTGGACTGCGTTATCGCGGTGCGGTAGATTTTCAAGACTTGATCCGGTTGGCCCTGCAAGCACTGGAAAACGACCCGGAATACTGTGAACGACTACGGGTGCGCTGGCCGTATGTGTTGGAAGATGAAGCTCAGGACAGCAGCGCGCTGCAAGAGCAAATCTTGCGGCTGCTTGTGGGACCTGACGGAAACTGGGTGCGCGTTGGAGACCCAAACCAGGCCATTTACGAGAGCTTTACCACCGCCTCACCAGAGTTTCTACGGGCGTTTCTGCGAGAGAAACATGTGCAGTGTCGTGAATTGCCCAATTCCGGGCGTTCTACGCGCAGCATCATCAGCTTGGCGAATCACCTGATTGATTGGAGTGCGAAGAAACATCCGGTGCCAGCCGTGCGCAAGTTGGCCCCACTGCAAGGTCCCAAGATTAAAGCGACGCCGCGCGGTGATCCGCAGCCTAACCCAAAGAACAGCGAAGGTGCTGTCCATATCTGGCCAGAGCGGTTGACGCCGGATGCAGAAATCGCCATTGTGGTGAAGTCGCTGAAGCGTTGGCTGCTACAGCACCCGGATCGCACGGCAGCGGTGCTGGTGCCGCGTAATGATCGGGGGGCTAAAGTCGCGGAGGCACTGCGTCAAGAAGGACTGGATGTAGTGGAGATGCTGCGTAGTGCGATGTCCACGCGGCAAACGGCAGGCGCGCTGAAGCTGACACTGGAACATTTGAATACACCAACTGACGTAAAGAGCTTAGCGCGTACCTTCCGCGTGTGGCGACGTGATGACCGGCATGATCCAGAACGCAAGCATCGTTTAGACCGTATCGTCGGTTTGCTGCGTGGGCTGCGTTATGTCGAGACTTACCTGTATCCCAGCCCTTTAGGGGATTGGCTGGCTGATGATGCGTCGGTACAGGCGGCGACCGACGAAGACGCGACCGTGCTGGATGATCTGCTGCGTTTCCGCGAATTGGTGCAGCGCTGGCACGCCGCCGCTGCCCTGCCTATCGACCAGCTAATCCTTGTGGTGGCCCAGGACCTGTTCGGCGATGCGCTTAACTTAGCAACGGCTTACAGCTTAGCGATGACCCTGCGCGGTGATTCTGACGATCATCCCGACTGGCAGTTGGCGCAATTTGTGGATGAGCTGCGTAAGATCGCACAAAATCAACGACGCGTGCTGGGCCTCGGTGAGGAAGACACCGGTTTTGACCCAGACGCGCATCAGGGTAAGGTTGCGGTGACGACTATGCACCGTGCTAAAGGCTTAGAGTGGGACCGGGTCTATTTGATGTCGGTCAATAGCTACAATTTCCCCTCGGCAGAACCCGGCGACAGTTTCATTGGCGAGAAATACTTCGTGCGAGACAGCCTCAACTTAGAGGCGGAGGCCCTGGCGCAGCTTCGCGTGCTGGCGGATGAAAGCGGGCAGCGTATCTATGTTGAAGGGACGGCCACGCAGGCGGCACGCTTGGAGTACGTCGCTGAACGGCTGCGGCTGCTTTACGTGGGAATTACACGGGCACGGCGCGACTTGATCGTCACCTGGAACACAGGCCGCACTGGCGGGAGTTACGCATCCGTGCCTGTGATTGCCCTGCAAGCATTTCTGGAGAAACAGCGATGAATGCATCCAAGGGATTAGACGCTCATTTTCGTTTCAGCAAGAGCAGCTTGCAAGACTACGTTGATTGTCCGCGCCGTTTTGAACTGCGCTATGTGCAGGGAGTCCGCTGGCCGTCCGTGCAGGCTGAGCCGCTGTTGGCGCAGGAAGTGCTGATGCAGCGTGGGGACTCTTTTCATCGGATGCTGCATCAGCATGCCCTGGGGGTACCCACGTCAATGATTGAGGCAGTCGCTGCGAATGACCTGGAACTGCTCAGGTGGTGGCGGGGTTTTCTGGCCCATGTGGAGAATGATCTGGCTGGGCGGAGTCATGCGGAGGTAACGTTGCATACCCGCTTAGGCGATCATTCGTTGGCGGCTGTTTATGATCTTGTTGTGATGAACGACTCACAACGTGTGGTGATCTACGACTGGAAGACCTCTCTGCGTGTACCGCGGCGTGAATGGCTGCAAAGCCGTTTGCAAACGCGCCTTTACCCTTATGTGATGGTGCGTGCTGGGGCTGCTTTGTTTGGTCTGCAAGTGCTTGAGGCAGCACAGGTTGAGATGCGTTATTGGTTTGCGTCAAAGCCAGATGTGATTGAAGTCTTTCCATACAGCGCCGCACAGATGGCTGCTGATGAGGCGTATTTACGTCAGTTAATGGACACTATGAGTACGGCTTCAGAGTTTCCGTTGACGGACGATACGCAGCGCTGTCGGTTTTGCCTTTATCGTTCTCTATGCACGCGCGGCGTTGGTGCTGGGGATTTGGGTGCTGAGGGGATGCTGCTGGACGAGGAAACCGCCCCTCCGGACTTTGAATTGGACTTTGATCAGGTGGCTGAAGTGGCGTTTTAGGAGACGGTGATGGATGCATTGTGGCAAGTTCGATCGCTGCCGAACCCACCCAGTGATTACGTGAAAGCGGTGGGAGGGCATCCGTTGGTGGCGCAGCTTCTTTATGCGCGTGGGTATCACACCCTGGAGTCGGCGCGTGCGTTTTTGGACGCGGATGTTTATGTGCCCGCTTCGCCTTTTGAACTGCCTCAAATGCACCGTGCGGTGGAGCGGATAGCTGTTGTGTTGCAAGCGCCGGTCCAGCGCATTGGCATCTGGGGCGATTTTGATGTTGACGGCCAGACATCCGTCGTGTTGTTGATGCAGGGTTTGCGTCGCTTGGGTGCCGATGACTTGGTATATCATGTGCCGTTGCGCAGTGAAGAAGGGCACGGGATGCAGCCAGACGCAGTACGGCGCTTCATTCAGGACTCGCAGCCTGCGCTTATTTTGACCTGTGATACGGGCATCGCCGAACATGCTGGCATCGGTGCGGCTGTGAGTGCTGGCGTTGATGTGATCGTGACGGACCATCATCAACTGCCAGAGGTGCTGCCCAACGCCTATGCTTGTGTCAACCCACAGATGCTGCCTCTTGGGCATCCACTGCGCACATTACCTGGCGTGGGTACTGCATACATGCTGCTGCTGGCGCTTGCACAACATCTGGATGCGGCTGTTGACCTGGCTGATCTGCTGGATTTGGTAGCGCTGGGCATCGTGGCCGATGTGGCAGAACAGGTCGGGGATACGCGCTATCTGCTGCAACGGGGCTTGTCAATCTTGCGTGGTACGACGCGCCGCGGCCTGGTTGAGCTGGCGTCCACAGCGCGTTTTAACTTAGCTCAGGCCGATGAAAGCACCATCGGTTTTGAGATCGGACCGCGCTTAAATGCCTTGGGGCGCTTGGGTGATGCGTCTGATGGCGTGCGGCTGCTTATCAGTGATGATCTTGTGGAGGTGCGTCTGTTGGCGCAGCGCGTGGAATTGCTCAACAGCGAACGCAAAGTACTCACGCAGCAGGTCTTTGACGGTGCTGTAGCGATGATCACGCGGGAGCCAGAGATTTTGCATCATGCCGCTTTAGTCTTAGGACATCCTGAATGGCACAGCGGCGTGTTAGGGATTGTGGCAACCCGTTTGGTGGAGCAGTACGGTCGTCCAGTGTTGCTGCTGCGTTATCAGGACGATACAGCTGTGGGATCAGCACGCTCGGTATCGGGTGTGGACATCACACGGGCAATTGCTTCGTGTAGTCAGTATACACACAGCTATGGTGGGCATACGATGGCAGCGGGGGTGAGCTTAGCCGTTGAGCATATTGACGCGCTGCGGCGCATATTATCGAATCAGGTGCAGGCTCAGCTTGGTGGGTATGATACAGTGGAGGCAGTCGGGCCGCTTGTAGATGCAGTGATTGACCCGGAAGACGTCAACGAGACTTTAGCGCAGCAGATCGCGCGTTTAGGGCCATTTGGTTCAGGAAACCCAATGCCTTTGCTGCTTCTTACGGGCATGGTTATTGCGCGTTCACGTGCCTTAGGTAGGGAAGGGCGGCACACGGCGCTTCGTCTGCGTGCGGCTGACGGGGTAGAAGTGAAGCTAGAGTTCGTGTGGTGGCGTGGCATGGCACAGATGACAGCGCTGCGTGACTATAGACTAGATATTACCTTTACACTTGAGCGCGGCCAATACCGCGGCAAGCAGCAAATACAAGGCGTGATCCATGCAGTACGTCGTGGTCAACAGCGTGCAGATCATGTTGATATGCACGCTATCCAGTGGATAGACTACCGCCATGTGGTTGACCCACATGCTGCGTTGAACGTTGTGCTGAGCAGCGAGACAAGCATTGTGGTTTGGAACGAGGGGCTGGTTCTGGACGTGCCCAGTGTGCGCCGTACTGATTTGTACGAAGCGTCAGTGTTAGTCGTCTGGACCTGCCCAGCCAGCCCAGCGGTACTGCGTGATGCGCTATTTAATATAAAGCCACAAAAGGTGGTACTATTTGCTGAAACACCGTTGCCTAGTGAAGTCGACAAGTTGGTGCGCTCATGCGCGGGTTTAGCAAAACATGCGCTCAACGTCTATGATGGTCGGCTTGATTTACGGCGTGGCGCTGGCGCTTTGGGTGTTACCGAGGGGATCATTCAACGTGGTGTGAAGCTGGCATCAATAAGATTCCAAGTGTTTCGTGTAGTCAAATCACAACCAAATAAACACGCAATTTTGTTACAGTGGGGTAGGGGGGGGGCAAGTGACAAAGAAACTATACTATGGGAACAACTGAGTGCTGCAATTGATGAAATGCACGCTTATCATCGCTTTTACAAGCGCAGTGCAGCGCAGTCACTACTAGTTACAGATGAAACATCGGGATAGAGTCACAACTCTATCCCGATGGGTAGGGCAGGCTAAGTGGTTTCGCTGAGCGGCGTGTGCGCAGTCAGCAGGTCCAGTCGTTCCCCGACGATCTTAAAGGCTTCTAAAGCGCGATCCAGGTGTTCTGTGGTATGCGTTGCCATATAGCTGGTGCGCAGCAAGCTGTGATTCGGTGGAACACCAGGAGGAATAACCGGATTGGTGTACACGCCTTCATCAATCAAGGCGCGCCAAGCCAGGACAGTACGGTATTGGTCTCGTAAAATGACGGGAATGATTGGGGTATTGCTGGGGCCTACATCAAACCCGATGTCTTGAAGGCCCTGACGCATGTAGCCGGCATTTTTCCAGAGTTTGTCTACGCGCTCTGGTTCCGTTTCGATGATGTCCAACGCTCTCAAGACGGCAGCAACATTGGGTGCGGGCAGAGCAGCAGAAAAGATCAGCGAGCGAGCGTGGTGTTGAATGAAATGCACAACATCAGCATCACCAGCGATGAAACCGCCAATAGATGCAAAGCTTTTGCTGAAGGTGCCCATAATGAGGTCCACATGGTCAGTGAGACCGAAGTGATGAGCTGTGCCATGCCCTTGACCCGTGACACCGATACCATGAGCATCATCGATCATGATGCGTGCATTGTAGCGTTTGCAGATATCGACAATATCCGGGAGAGGGGCTAGGTCACCGCCCATACTATAGACCCCATCAATGACGACTAGTTTGCCGGCATCTAAGGGCAGTTTGCTGAGCACTGTCTCAAGGCTGCTGATGTCGTTGTGGCGGAAGCGTTTCATCTCACCGCGTGTCATGAGACTGCCATCGACAGTGCAGGCATGAGCGTCTTTGTCGAGGATAACATAATCCCCTTTGCTGATAAGCGCGCTGATGGTCCCGACGTTCGTTTGATAACCGGTTGGAAACACTAGTGCAGCCTCTTTGCCAACGAACTTCGCCAGGCGACGATCCAATTCAAGGTGAATTTCGAGCGTGCCGTTAAGGAAGCGTGACCCTGTGACGCTGGTGCCGTAGCGTTCAAGTGCTTCGGCTGCGGCTTGGCGTACACGGGGATCAGTTGTTAGTCCTAGATAGTTGTTAGAGCCGATCATGATGACGTCATGATCTTCGAAGGTAGCGGTTGTGCCTTCCGAGTCGCTTAAGGCGCGGAAATAGGGATAAATCCCTAACTCCATAGCTTCCTTCGCCTCCGTAAACGACCGTGCTTTGTCGAATAAATCAGCCACTTGCTGCTCCTAGATATTACCGACCCGGACTCGCGTTCCCGAAGTGAGGTGATGAGAAAGCATGACATGGGGTAGGCATCATAGTTATCTTGATGTAGTGCTCAGTTTAGCTGTATTTGTATGCTTTAACAAGTTCAAAATAGCATTGTTGGACTACAGATGAACCGAGGGGGTAAATTGTGCTTGCAGGTTGTGTGTGAATGTGGGTACAATTCTATGGTGTAAGAGCGAAAAGGTAAGGAGTCAGGCAGAAAATGTCACGACTTTTAGTGATGCGTTTGGTGGTTTGGTCTGTATCAATGCTGCTGGGTTTTGTGATTGGGATGTTGATTTTGATGGTGCTGCTGCCACTGCTCAGCCCGGATGCCAACGCTGGCCCTGTGTCGATTGAAGAGTACGGGTTAATTTACTTCATCACAACTGTGGTGCCGATTGGGTTGATCTTCGTGACAATCCTGGATCATGTCATGGATACACGTATCTGGCCTGATTAGAGACGGTAACCTCGTGCACTGCTCAGCACCCGCCTTAAACCGGTGGGTGTTTTGTTTTGTCGATAGTTTTTGATGGCTTTCTCGCAGAATGATTTCGCGTAGTCAATTAACAACGGATAGAGTTTGCAAGGAATATAGGCATAGACTATACACTATGAACAAGACATCAAATATCAACAAATTCTATAAGCTCTCGGTTAACGAGCGAGTCAACCACATCAGCAGGTGGATAGACGATGAAGAAACTGCGTCAATCCTAGAGGATGGTTTAACGCTGCCAACAGCGGACCAGATGATTGAAAACGTAATCGGAATCTATGGACTGCCGTTGGGAATTGCCACCAGTTTTCTTATAAACGGGCAAGATCACCTTGTGCCAATGGTTGTTGAAGAACCATCAGTAGTTGCTGCTGCCAGTCATGGTGCAAAACTGTTTCGTGATGGTGGTGGATTTCAAACATCTAGTGATGCGCCTGTGATGATCGCACAAGTGCAGTTACTCGACATAGCAGATGTCGAGGGGGCTGCTTTTGTCATCAGTGAAGCAAAACCTGAACTGATAAAGCTCATCAATGAATATGTAGGAAGCATTGTTCGTCGTGGTGGTGGGGCAGTTGATGTAGAAACCCGTGTCTTCTCTGAGACTGCCATCGGTCCTATGTTGGTTGTGCATTTGTTGATTGATACTCGTGATGCGATGGGTGCCAACGTAGTGAATACAGTAGCAGAAGCAGTTGCACCTGAGTTGGAGCGTTTGAGTGGGGGTCGCGCTCACCTGAAGATTCTGAGCAACCTGACCGATCGACGCAAAGCCCGCGCTGAAGGCACTGTTCCCGCAGATGCGTTCAGCCGTGATGGTTTGAATGGTCATGAGGTAGTAGACGCTATCATTGAAGCAGCAGTTTTTGCAGAGATTGATCCTTACCGTGCCACCACTCACAACAAAGGCGTGATGAACGGCATTGACCCAGTTATCATCGCAACGGGTAATGATTGGCGTGCGGTCGAAGCCGGTGCTCACGCCTTTGCAGCTCGTGATGGCACATACCGCAGCTTGACCCGGTGGCGAAAATCCGCGGCGGGTGATTTGCACGGTGTGCTGGAGTTACCCTTGAGTGTAGGCATTGTTGGTGGGGCGACGCGCGTACATCCATTGGCGCAGCTCTCTCTAAAGATACTTGGAGTAAACAGCGCACAACAGCTTGCTGAAATCACTGCTGCTGTGGGCTTGGCTCAGAACCTAACGGCAATGCGTGCCCTCGCCACCGAAGGCATACAACGCGGGCACATGCGTCTACATGCCCGCCAGATGGCCGCCGCAGCCGGTGCGACACCTGACCAAGTGCAGGAGGTAGCAGCGCGCATGATACGAGAGAATGCGATTCGTTTGGAGCGGGCGCAGCAAATTGTCCGCGAGATCAAGGAGGAACAATGACTTTCAATGGGATGACTCCCGATTTTCAGCCGATGCATTTGATGCGACCCGATCGCAAAGTAGGGATTGTGGGGTATGGTGCTTACGTTCCACGCTATCGTCTACCTGGTACAGAAGTGTCACGCATCTGGACACAGGGCCTAGGCGGCAGTCCAGTCAAAGAAAAGGCAGTGGCCGGCCTGGATGAAGACGTTACTACAATGTCGATTGAGGCAGCGCGTAACGCTTTGGCACGCGCGCAAATTGACCCTAAAGCTATCCGAGCGGTATGGGTAGGCAGTGAGAGCCACCCCTATGCTGTAAAGCCCACCAGTACGATTGTTGCCGAAAGCCTGGGTACTTCGCCTAACATTCAGGCGGCAGACTGGGAATTTGCCTGTAAAGCTGGCACCGAAGCAGTGCAAGCTTCAATTGGGATGATTGGCAGTGGGATGGCCGTCTATGCCTTGAGCATTGGCATGGATACTGCACAGGGGCGTCCTGGTGATGCATTGGAATACACCGCGGCATCGGGCGGAGCGGCTTTCATTCTGGGACCGGCTGCGGATGCGGTGGCAATTTACCAGGGTAGCTACAGCTATGTGACGGATACCCCGGACTTCTGGCGGCGCTCTAACCAAACCTATCCCAGTCACGGTGATCGCTTCACTGGTGAGCCGGCCTATTTCGATCATACGCTGTCAGCTGCTCAGGCGCTTATGGACATGATGGGGACTAAGGCTGCTGACTACACACACGCGGTTTTCCATCAACCGAACGTGAAGTTTCCCAGTCGTGCAGCAAAAATGTTGGGTTTCGCTGCCGAGCAAATACAGCATGGCCTACTTTCGGGTGAGATTGGCAACGTGTATTCCGGCTCTTCGATGATCGGATTAACGGCGATTTTGGATGTTGCCCAGCCGGGGGACCGCATCCTGATGATCAGCTACGGCAGTGGTGCCGGTTCGGATGCTTTTGATCTGTTGGTGACAGATCGTGTAAATGCCGCACGTCATCGCGCACCGACTACTCGTGATTATATCAATCGCCGCACTGAGGTCGATTACGCGACGTACAGCCGTTATCGTGGCAAATTGAAGGAATAGTGACGTGATGAGACAAGTTGCAATTATCGGTACCGGAATAACGCAAGTTGGTGAACACTGGCAGCTAGGTCTTCGTGATTTAGGTGCAAATGCACTGCGACAAGCCCTGGATGATGCCAAGCTGGACAGCGTAGATGCTGTCTATGTGGGTAATGCATACGGCGCAACTTTTAGCAGTCAGTCTCAGATCGGTCCATTGATCACAGATTTTGCGGGGTTAGCCGGTATTGAGACCTTTGCCATTGATGCAGCGGACGCTTCAGGGGCAGCAGCACTACGTGCGGGCTACCTCGCGGTGGCTTCCGGGCTGTTGGACACGGTTGTTGTGATGGGTGTGGAAAAGTCCACAGATGCAATTGGCAGCACCCGTGTGCGTGCACGATCAGTGAGCCTGGATGCTGAGTACGAAGCTGTGCACGGCGCGACGCTCAGCGCATTGGCTGGGCTGCTGATGCGGCGCTACATGCATGAGTATGATGTGTCCGTTACCGACTTTGAAGGCTTCAGCATCAACGCGCATCGCAACGGGAGTAAAGCATCCCATGCGATGTTTCGTAACACGGTCAAGGCTGGAGCATTTAGCAAAGCGCCGATGGTTTCTGACCCAGTAAACCTCTTTGACGGTGCCCCTGATGCTGATGGTGCCGCCGCTTTGGTGTTGACTTCAGCAGAGCGTGCGATGGACCTCAGCCCGAAACCAGTGCTCATCGCGGGCAGTGGAGCTGCTAGTGATACCTTCGCACTCCAGGATCGCAGCGACTTGCTGCATTTCACCGCAGCGGCGCTTTCAATGGAGCAGGCATTGCGTGGCGCTGGTGTTGGACTTGATGATATCGACGTCTTTGAACTACACGACTCTTTCACTATCGTCAGTGCTTTGGCATTGGAAGCCGCGGGTTTTGCCCAACGAGGTGAAGGGTGGCGCTTGGCTGCCGACGAAGGCGCTGCGATCAGCTTGAGTGGTAAGGTGCCAGTTGCCACGTTTGGCGGTCTTAAAAGCCGCGGTAACCCAGTTGGCGCTGCGGGTATTTACCAGGCAGTGGAAGCCGTGATGCAGATACGCGGTGAAGCCGGTGGTAATCAGGTCATAGGTGCTGAGACGATCGCTGTACAGAACTTTGGCGGCCTTGCAACGACCGCAGTGACACATATTTTGCAGCCTCTGCGTTGAGGCTGCGAGGCAATGAGAGGGTGATAGGCTCTCAAGCATAGCGCTGAGATGTTTGGTGATAGCTTTTGAGAGCCACTCTTGGCTATGCTGTAATCGTATTCGGATCGATCAAGATATGGTAAACAAGCGAGGCAGATCATGCAGATTTCCCGTCATTGGCGTCTAAACGCAAATCGTTACCGTCTAGAATGCGTGCGTTACACCACCGGCCAGGTCAGTGTGCAGTCCCGTCCAGAGCCGTGCAGCCAAGACAACACTGAGCTGCATCACGAAGCCAGCGAGAAGATGCTGACTCACGCTAGCGCGGTTGCTTAGGGAGCGCGACGATGACTGACAATAAGCTTCCCAGCGCGCAGCAGCATGAGGCTGTTCAGGTTTCTGGGCGTGGCGAAGTCTACAGCTTTACGCTGCTGCAAGAGCCGCCAGAAGGCTATGAAAGCTTCTCGCCTTATCTGCTGGCACTGGTGAAGCTGGATGAAGGGCCTATGGTCTTGGCGCAGCTTACCGATGTCGATAGCCCTGTAAACATCGGCGACCGAGTTGAGATGGTGACGCGCAAGCTGACCACTGAAGGTGATGCGGGCATCATTGTGTACGGTTACAAGTTCCGGCCTGAATTACATACCGCCAACTGAACATCTCATGCTATGCAGCAATAAAGCATAGAAAAGACCGTTCCCTGCACTGAGGAACGGTCTTTTTGTTTCAGTGCACTGATGTGCTGTTTATTCCGCGACCGGCTGAGCCATTTTGTGTTCATAGGCCAGCGACAGTTCGTTCTTCGTGCTGAAGAGGTGCATGTTGTCGATATTGATGGCAACACCCAGTCGCGCGCCCACCCGCGCACCAGTACGCGGGTCTGTACGCGCGATGAAGGACTTGCCGCCTTCTTCCAGATAAAGGATCATCTCGTTACCCATCTGCTCGATGACCTCAACTGTGGTTTCGATCTGAGACGGGGTAATGCTGGGAGGCTGATATTCCATGTCATGGATGTCTTCAGGACGAATTCCCAACACAACATCATTGCCAACGTGCGAACGATAAGGAGTAGCCTTATTGGCGGGGACGATGATCTGGAATACACCCGTGTCAACAGCCAGACCACCATCGACATCGCGCAGGGTCGCATCGAAGAAGTTCATGGAAGGGCTGCCAATAAAGCCGCCAACGAAGACGTTGCGTGGGTTGTGATACAAATTGAAGGGTGTATCAACCTGCTGAAGTTCGCCTGCGTTGAGCACGGCAATGCGTGTGCCCATCGTCATAGCTTCCACCTGGTCATGAGTTACGTAGATGAAAGTGGTTTCAAGGCGTTGGTGCAGCTTGCTGATAAACGCCCGAGCTTCTACGCGCAGCTTAGCATCCAGGTTGGACAACGGCTCGTCCATCAGAAAGACCTTGGGTTCACGCACGATGGCACGGCCCACAGCCACACGCTGGCGCTGACCACCGGAAAGCTGCCGGGGACGGCGGTCCAGGAGTTGATCGATACCCAGACTCTTAGCAGCATCGTTCACGCGTTCATCGATGACCGATTTGGGGGTACCGCGCAACTTAAGCCCAAAGGCCATATTGTCACGCACGGTCATGTGCGGGTATAGGGCATAGCTCTGGAACACCATCGCCACGTCACGATCTTTGGGTGCCACGTTATTCACAACACGATCACCGATCAGAATCTCACCGTCGGAAATCTCTTCCAGCCCCGCCAGCATACGAAGGCTGGTTGACTTACCACAGCCGGAGGGACCAACGAATACCAGAAACTCTTTATCTGCGACGTCAATATTTAGGTCTTTGACGACCGTATTGGGAACATAGGTTTTGTAAACGTGTCTAAAAGTTACACTTGCCACGGGTTACCCTCCGTTGAACTTTATGAGGCAGCACTTTGGTTATTCTGCACAAAAATGTTGCGTTGTGGGCATCGCTGCTCACTAAGGCTGCATTATAATACGCTGCGCCTATTTTGCCAAGAATCCTCATCTAATCCAACATTCACTTTTCGCATAACATAACACGCCCTACTTGTGTGTATTCATCACGGCTATACTGTTTTTATCTGTGCACCTGCATTCCTGATCCCGTGAGGCCATTCGAATGAGCAACGTAAACGCAGAGATCATTACCATAGGTACTGAGCTGCTGCTTGGTGAGTTAACGGATACCAACTCCGTGTTCATAGCCCGACTCCTGCGCGACTATGGCGTCAACGTCTTTTACATCACAACAGTGGGGGATAATCGTGGACGCATTGCGTCTCTTGTCAAACAGGCGCTCTCACGTTCTGACTTAGTAATTACCTGTGGCGGCTTAGGGCCAACCGTTGACGACATGACGCGCCAAAGTATTGCAGATGCCATTGGCTCTCCTTTGGTATTTCACCCTGAGCTGCTCGAACAGATCGCAGCACGTTTTGAACGCTATCGTGTCAAGATGACTGAAAACAACCGCCGCCAAGCCTTTCTTCCCGAAAGCGCGGACGTGATCGAAAACCCAGTGGGTACTGCGCCAGCCTTCCGTGTGAAATACCTGGACAGCTTCGTTATCGCGCTGCCTGGTGTCCCGCGCGAGATGAAATTCCTCATGACCGAGAGCGTAGTGCCCTTTATCCGGCGGCAATATCAATTGGGACTCATCAAGGCGCTGACACTGCACACTGCCGGCATCGGGGAGAGCACTTTAGACGCAAAAATCGGCACCGACCTGCTAGAACACAGTAATCCCACAGTAGGTCTAGCCGCACACCACGGTCAGGTCGACATTCGCATCACGGCCAAAGCTGACACCGAAGCCCAAGCCGATCAAATGCTTGCAGAAACAGCGGCCCACATTTACCAGCGAGTCGGCAGTTATGTCTATGGGCGTGACGACGAAAGCCTGGAAACGGTGCTATTTGACAAGCTTACATCTGTCGGCGCAAGGGTTGCTGTCGCGACAGCAGGCATCAGCGGTGTGCTGCTTGAGGTTGTTAAACGTATGCCAAAGCAAAACCTAGCTATTCATCACCATGTTGCGCATCCGAATGCTTTGTGCGACTGCGATGCGGATGATCTGCGCAGCGTCGCAGAGTCAACGGCTGACACGCTGGTTGCCGAGACTGACGCTGACCTGGTGATTGTCGCACTGAGTTTGCCCGATGTGGATGAAAGCCCAGATACGGAAACCGCTACTGTCGTGTTGGTCAAATCGGATGAGAAGACACGCACGCGAGTTTATGGTTTTGGGGGACGCGCTGAACTTGCCAGCACATGGGTCAGCATGTGGGCGCTCTCGGCGGCCTGGGCGATGTTGACGGAGAACGACAATGCCTGATTTTGAAACTAAAGTGCAAAGCTGTATCACAGCATTTAGTTCGAAAATACTGCTCATCTCACCGATCATCGATCATATGCCGCCGGACGTCCAACGTTATGATGAGCCACTGCTGCCCTTCGCTAAATTCGTGATCCAAAACACACGCGACCTCGTAGCTGGCTACATGTTTGACCTTCCGCGTTACATGGCCCTTGGTGCTGTTGGCATGATCGCGCTTGAGCGGAGCATTGATTACGTAGGCGACGCGCACATCACAATCCTGGATGGACGTTTTGCTCATCCGGATTTTGCCATTGTGATGGATGAAAATGCCTTCGGAGTCGATGCGGTGACACTAGCAGCAGGTACTGACATTAAGCCATTTTTGAAACGCGCAGATCGTGGCGCATTTGCCATCGTGGACGCGGTGTCGGCCGATGACTTGCACAGCTTCGATGGCCTAACTTTTCGGCTGCATAGTCAAGCACGGCTTACACTGGCCGGTACTGATGTACTGTATGCGGGACGCGGCGGGAATTTTGTCGCCGACCTGCGGGCAGCGTTAGCGACATGACACAAGCTGATCCCCACGCACTCATAGAAGGTTTGACAACACACGGTTTGGTTCAGTTTGGACGCTTCATCACAGAAGGGCAGGCCCAACCACTGCGCTTTAGCTTGACGCTGCTGCCAGCGTACCCGCATCTACTGAATGCGATAGCGGATGCACTGGCAGCGCGCATCAAGCGTGGTGTCGAGTTTCTATTGTGTGCCAACAGCGATATCCCGTTGGGCACAGCGGTGTCTTTGCGTACCGGTATACCTTTGGTGTTCAGCGTCGGCCAAGGGCAACCCCCGGCGCGCGACTTGGTAGGGGCCTATGACGTAGGGCATCGCGCAGCACTTGCCGCGTATCAAGGACGAGGGTTGGTAGACCACAGTTCCATAGTGCGTAATGCACATCGTGTAGGGTTGGATGTTGTCCAGCATCTGACTGTACTGGACGGTTCAGAAACCGGAGGGGATGGTATCTTGAATGTATTCGATCTGGTCGAGACGTTGCAGCACAACGGCAAGCTGTCGAGTCCGCTGGCTGCAAACGTCCGAAACTGGTTGAAAACAGGCGCTATTCGTCGTCTAGACTCAACAGCGCCATAAAGGCTTCCTGGGGGACCTCAACCTGGCCGATCATCTTCATACGCTTCTTGCCTTTTTTCTGCTTTTCCAGCAGCTTCTTCTTGCGCGTGATGTCGCCCCCATAGCATTTCGCCAGAACGTCTTTGCGAAGTGCCTTAACGTTGGCGCGCGAGATTACGCGCTTGCCCACTGCGGCCTGAATAGGCACGACGAACATTTGACGTGGAATGAGATCTTTGAGTTTGGTCACCAGACGCTGCCCCTTGTAGTAGGCATCATCTCGGTGCACGATCATTGCAAGCGCATCAACTGGCTCGTTATTAACCAACACATCTAGCTTTACCAGATCACCAGGACGATATTCATCAAACTGATAGTCTAAACTGGCATATCCGCGCGAGACAGTCTTGAGCCGATCATAAAAATCGACAATTAGCTCAGCCAACGGCATCCGGTAGTGCAGCACAACACGAGTGGAGTCCAGATACTCAGTCGTTTCGTACTCACCATGCTTTTTGATGACCATATCCATAATGGCCCCAAGATGTTCCTGCGGCGTGTAGATTTGAATCTTCATCCAAGGTTCGCGTATCTCTGTGACGTCGCCCTCTTCTGGCAGGTAGGCAGGGCTGTCGATCTGGATGGTTTCACCGCTGCGTTTGACGACGTGGTATTCTACACTGGGCGCTGTTGCCAGAATGTCCAGGTCATACTCCCGCTCCAAGCGTTCCTGCACAATCTCCATGTGGAACAACCCCAAAAACCCAACGCGAAAACCAAAGTTCAGTGCTTGAGAATTTTCTGGCTCATATACCAGTGCAGCGTCGTTGAGCTGAAGTTTTTCAAGCGCATCACGCAGCTCTGGGTAATCATCGTTATTGGTGGGGTAAATGCCAGCGAACACCATAGGTTTGGCAGGTTCATAGCCAGGAAGCGCAGACTCAGCACCACCATACAGCATAGTTACCGTGTCACCTACGCGACACTCACGAATTGTCTTGAGGCCAGTGGCAATATAGCCAACTTCCCCTGCTGAGAGCGAAGTCATCGTCTTCATGTGTGGGTTGAAAATACCTAACTCTACGGGTTCAAACTTCGCGCCAGTAGCCATTAAGCGTAAGTCCTTGCGTGCCTCGATAACACCATCGATGACACGCACATAAGCGACTACCCCTTTGTAGGAGTCATAGTGTGAGTCAAAGACCAACGCGCGAGCTGGTGAGTCGTACTGACCGCCAGGCGGAGGGACCTGCTTAATGACGGCTTCTAGTACGTCCTGTACCCCTAAACCGCTCTTAGCCGAGATACGGATCATCTCTTCTGCGGGAATGCCCAGCAAATCCTCCAATTCCTGGGCGATATCGTCTGGGCGTGCCGCTGGCAGATCAATTTTGTTGATAACCGGGATGATCTCTAAGTCCTGCTCAAGCGCCAAATACACGTTAGACAGCGTTTGTGCTTCGATGCCTTGGCTGGCATCGACGACCAGTACCGCACCCTCACAGGCTTGCAGCGCACGGCTCACTTCATAGGTGAAGTCCACATGGCCTGGCGTATCAATCAAGTTGATGATAAAGGTTTCGCCGTCTGCGCTCTCATAGCTCATGCGCACTGCTGAGGCTTTGATCGTGACCCCACGCTCACGCTCCAAGTCCATACTGTCCAATAGCTGTTCCTGCATTTCGCGGTCTTCAACTGTCTTTGTCAGTTGAAGCAGGCGATCTGCAAGCGTGCTCTTGCCGTGATCGACATGCGCGATAATCGAGAAGTTTCTAATGTTTTCGCGTTTCATCTGTGGTGTCTGCATTCTACCTACCAGGGCCGCGTTTTGACACGCGCGCCTCAAGCTGATGTGTGTAAGTATACCAGAAATGACCTTGAAAGCGTTTAGTTGTCTAAGTGTCCCGTAATCAAAGCCCCGATGTCGTCACCTGTCATGGGATGATCTGGACGGTTGCGTCGCAACCAAACTAGGAATTCCACGTTGCCCGCCGGCCCTTTGATGGGTGAGGTTGTTAATCCATGGACAGATAATCCTTGACCCAACGAAAAGGACAACACCTCGGTCAGCACACGCGCATGGACGTCCCGGCTGCGCACTACGCCACCTTTGCCAACATCAGCGCGTCCCGCCTCAAACTGCGGTTTAACAAGCATAATCAGACTGCCATCAGCTTGCAACCACGACAATGCAGTGGGCAGCAGCAGCCGCAGCGAAATAAAAGAAGCATCCATGACCACTAAATCAATCGGTTCAGGCAAAGACTGCAAGTAGCGCGCATTGGTGCGCTCCATGACAATGACACGCGCGTCTTGGCGCAGCGTGTAATCTAACAAGCCATAGCCAACGTCAATCGCGTAGACCTTCTGCGCCCCGTTTTGCAGCAGACAATCCGTAAAGCCACCTGTTGATGCCCCTACATCTGCACAAACCAGCCTCGCAGGTACAAACGCAAAATCGCGCAACGCACCAGCCAACTTCTCACCGCCACGGCTTACGAAGCGAGGTCTCGATTTAACCACGATCTCTACATCCTGGGCAACGCGCGTGCCCGGTTTATCCACCCGTTGGCCGTTGACCTGCACTTCGCCAGCCATGATCATCGCACGTGCTTTTTCACGACTTGGCGCTAGTTCGCGTTCGAACATCAGTAAATCTAGGCGCTGCTTTTCAGCCATAAACGTCTAATCCGGTGTGAGGAAAATCGTCAGTTCAAGGGGATTGTCGCTGCTTTCTGTGACCGTGAAGCCATCCGCGGCAATCGGTAGGTAACCATCTACTGTAATAAGCACACTGTATGGTGCGCCGAAGGCCAGCGGTACATCTAAGCGAAATTGCCCGGCACGGTCGCTTGTCGCTGTGGTGTGAAGCTGATAACCGCGCAGAATGAAATCGGCTACCGAATAATCCTCACTGATAATGAAAATTGTTGCATCGGGTATACCTTGCCTGGTGTTGGCATCCAGTAACAAGCCGTTAAGTTGAACCCCTTCTGCTTGCGCCACGAGGTCCAATGGTAGCTGACCAATGCCGATTTCAATCTCAATCTGGCCTAACAACACATCCCGTATCAGCAGCTCCATGACGTAAGTGCCATCGGGGATACCGTTACTGCTGCTGAGCCGCGTGACAAAGCTGCGCCCCGATGCTGCGCCGGTCCAAGGTGTGATCTGGTCATAGAAGGGTACACCATCGACGGACCAACGCATTTGCCATAATGTACCTGGCGCAATCTGCTCCCAGTCAAAAACAGCGTATAAAGTATCGATCGGGTTGGTCACGCTGGTAATGGGAGGCGCACCAACGGCTTCTTGTGGACTGATAGCGGTGACCAGCCGCAAAGAATCCGCTGCGAAGACACGTGGTAATGGCAGCGCGGAGTCGCGCGCACCTGCGATTACAAAGTCCGATACGACCGCCAGTCGCCTTTCAACATAAAGCTCCAGGCGATAACTACCGGGAAGCAAGCCCCCGTCCACACTCAAGCCCGTGCTGTGTGCGCCCCGATCACCTAGTTCAGCCGACCAAGTATCTGTAAAGCGCTGCACTTCGCTGCCGTTGAAATACCATATCCCAGACCATTCCAGGCCAGAGCGCATATTGGCATACACGAACTGAGCCTGAAGTGCGCTGCCTGTGCCCAAAACGGGCGACACACTGTACATCTGTCCGTCCTCGATCAAGCCGAAAGCGACATTGCTAAAGGTTGGTGTGTTCTCTGGCGTTCCCCCAATACGAAGCGGACGTGGTTCAGTCACCGCCGTTCCATCAATCAACAAGGTGAAAGTGTAGTCACCATTAGGCCACACCTGCCCTTGGCTGCCGATATACCACAAGCCCTGGGCACCGCCACTCCAGCGAACGGGTGCTAAGCTGAATACCGGGCTGATGCTGCCGTTTATGGTCACCCGCAGCTCATAGACCGTCTCCGGTGTCATATCAGCGTAATCAAAGAAAAAATAGAGGCTGTCGGTGCCAGTGGGCAGGCTGCCAGAAACAACCGTGGTTGGCATGTTTTCTGTAATGGATGGCGCAAAGAAAGGCTGTCCAATGCGCACCTGGGTCTCAAAACGCTGTCGTGTCACATCCTGTGTGGTCGGCCGCTCAACGCTTAGACCCAATGCGGCACTGCGCAGCAGTGGTTGGGCAAAATCCGCTGGACGCAGCGCATTGATCGACCCACCAATCGGCACACACGCATCTAAGGGCGTGATAAGTGCATTGCCGTCGCTGTCTTGAATAGCGATGCACTGCCCGACGCCGCCGCTGCGCGACAGTGGGGCAGTGGTGGGAATGCCTACAAGCTGGCCGGCGCGATTATAGGCCCCGCCGCCACTCATCGTACCGGTGATGCCCTGTGCACCGATAGTATCGTCGCTGCGTACCTTGATCCAAGCTTTGTTTCCACCACGCGGCTCCGCCGTGAAACCCTGTACAGAAGCGGGAACCATGGCAGTCGGTAGGTCGTTGATTCCCGGATACCCCACAACTGTCAGCGTTTCATCCAGACGTAGGTCTTCGACACTGCCTAAATCCACAAAAGGCAGCGACAGCGTGCTGCGATCCAGCAGGCGTCCGTCAAAACCGCGATTGATTTGCAGTAGTGCCAGGTCGAGACCTGCGTCAACCTGCAAAATCTCTGCTTGGTATGCGGGCACCGGGGGGGCGTCAGGTCGCAGGCCCAACGCTATGACCAAAGTATCGCCGCTGCACTCATTATTCTGGGTAGTGCTGTGCGCATTGCTGATAACCAAGCCGTCCTCGCTGACCAATGTGCCAGAACTCACACAGCGAATAACGGGGGCGCTGGTTAGATCGCTAACCTGCATGATAAACACCGTAGCGCGCCGAATGCGGTCCAAATCCAGTCCCTCAGGCAAAATTTGCCCTAAGCTGTTTTGCGTACTCAGTAGGGCTATGCAGATCGCAAGCAGCAGTGCGAAGCGAGTAAACACTTGAGTCATTCTAAGGATTCCAAAAACTGTTCGAATCGGAGTAATTCACGTGTGTAAGTATCAGCATCTGCGATGAATGAAATTAGTATCGCTTGACCGCGACGAATGATGATAATGTCACGACCAATCACCACCATCGGCAGGGCTTCCAAAAAAGGATTGCTCTCAGTAAAGACAAAGGTGTATTCGGCCAGCGTCGCCGGTTGATCGCCACCGATCAGATACGTGTCATCCACACGCAGCAGACGATAACCGGACAGCGTAGGCGCACGACGCAGCGCCTGATTGTCGATCAAATTGCGTGCCGTCATGGGTTCTGCAAAAGGCAGCAATGCGACTTGAATTGTCGTCTTGTAGCCCAAATGTGCCATATCACGCGCCCGGAACACATAGTCACCTTGTTCATCGAGCAGCCACGCCGCAGGGTAATTGGCTCGTATACCTGCTTCGCTGTTGACGTACTGAACCGTTGCATAAACGATCTGATCGCGGAAAATCGCGCCCAATCCCAACATCGCAGCTAGGACTCCCAAGGTCAGATAATGCCCCCAGCGTCGCTGGCGTGTCTCTACAAAACCAACAGCTTCGATCAACTGTGTCATGTGCCTATTCCCGCCATCTCGACTTCTGCTAGGCCGGTGCGCTGTTCGGCGGCGCGTTGGGCATTATCCATCAAGAAGATAGTCACTAGCAGGATTACAGCGCCAAAACCAATCGTGAAGCCGAGGCTGAACAGGGGGCGTGGTGCTGTGATACCTTCCGGCGAAAAAGACGCGCTTAACAAACCAGCGTGAAAAGGTACAGCAATCCCAACAGCCAAGGCCGCAGCGATACTTACAAAGGGCATCAGCAGCAGACCAGGCTGATCGAAACGCATCCGCGATAAACCATAGGCTGTGATTAAACCTGCCGCTAAGTTGAAGACGTAAATCCGCAGCACAAAGCTGGCGGTGACGTCTGCCGGAGGCACGCCCTCCGTGATGAAATGCAGCCCATTGACAACCGTAAAACCAACGGCAATCGATTCGGCATATGCAATGGGGTCCAAGCGAATGCGTAGGTGATGCGGCCACAACATCACGCGCAAAATGATGTAAATCATGGTGGTTTGCAGCGCACCCGTCGTTGCGGTGTGCCCGGCTATGCGCGTAAACGCATCCGCTAAGGGAAGCCATTCACCCACACGGAAAAACTCTTGAATCACCGGCAGATAAACGGCGTTCGTCACCAGCATACAGACAACGACAACTGCGACGATTTGTACGCGTGGTTGTGGTGCCTGGCGTTCCGGAATAAACACAAAAACAATCCAGCTCGCCAACGGCAGCAGCGTCAACCCCAAATTCACAAAAGGAGTCGCCGTATCCGGTAGACGGATACCAATAAACCCAATCATGATGAAGAGACCCACTGCCACAGCCCCCAGCACACCTAAGCCGAAGATAATGCTGCGCCATACCCGACGATAGGGATAGATTTCTTCTTCTTCACTAGG
Source organism: uncultured Anaerolineaceae bacterium (assembly GCA_964457835.1). Lineage (GTDB taxonomy): Bacteria > Chloroflexota > Anaerolineae > Aggregatilineales > Phototrophicaceae > CAYWGJ01. Next base: position 83,590 of record CAYWGJ010000003.1, on the reverse strand, counting down.
TGGTGTAAGCAGCGCGGTGTTGGGATTAAATGTGGACACGGTTTTTGCCTGTATGCCTTCTTACCGCATATGATACACTAGTGTGGACTGATACCTTTGAGAATCCTAAACCAAGCCGCACCACCTGGAAAGGTTCAAATGCTTACCTATACACGCTATATCGTTATCATTTTGCTGCTGCTTGGCACAACCACCGCATGTGCACCCTCTGTGCAAAACATAACCGCCGCACGCATAGTCTATGGCCTTACCTTGACGCCGAGCGGCTTTGACCCGCACATTCATCAATCATCTGAAATTGGTATCGTACTGCGCCAGGTCTATGACACCTTGATCTACCGCGATCCCGATAACGGGCGCTTTGTCGCTGGCTTGGCAGAATCCTGGACCCTGAATGAGAGCGGAACTAGTTATACTTTTACGCTCAAGCAGGGAGTGCGCTTTCACGATGGCGAAGCCTTTAACGCAGCCGCCGTAGCCGCCAACCTGGATCGCATCACGGACCCTGCGACCCGCTCTCAAAACGCGGTGCTGCTGCTGGGACCATACCTGGGTCACGAGGTGCTGGATACTTACACCATTCGCATCGACCTAAGCGCGCCGTATGCGCCGCTGCTGGATGCCCTAAGCCAGGTTTATCTGGGCATTGCCAGCCCCGCAGCCCTCGAAGCCAATCCAGGTGCACGCTATCAGTTCCACCAAGTGGGTACCGGGCCATATACCTTTGTTGAATACATTCCCGATACCCGCGTCGTGCTGCGGCGCAACATCGACTACACTTGGGGACCCGATTTTTACACCTTGCCACAGGCACCCATCGAAGAAGTTGAATTTCGCTTCTACAGCGATCCTGCATCTCGGCTGCCTGCTTTGGAAAGTAGCGAGGTTGATGTAATGGGCGAAATTCCCCCGGTTGACGCACGTACTTTGACGGGAAGCGGCCAATTGCAGCTCATCCCCGCGGAGGTAGGCGGCCAACCCGATCAATTCCTCATGAACACGGAGCGCTTTCCTACGGATAACGTAGTCTTTCGCCGCTCACTGATTTATGCCGCCAACCGACAAATTATCGCCGACAGGTTGTATCAGGGTTTTGCACCTGTAGCATGGGGTCCATTAGCTGAACGCACCCAGTTCTATCATCCTGAGCTGCGCGGTCTTTACAATCATGATGTGCAGCAGGCACGCGCTCTGCTGGCATCTGTTGGCTACAGTGACTCAGATACCGATGGCTATCTTGATACCGCTGATGGCCCGTTGAAAGTGGAGGTATTGGTTCCTCCATGGGGAGAATACCGTGAAGTAGCTCAGCTCCTTCAGGATCAATGGCGTGAGGTTGGCATTCAGGCACTGCTGCTGCCCGTCCCCGACTTTCCCAGTCTCATCGCAGCGGTTCAAGAGGGCAGCTACAATCTGGTAGCCTTTAACACAACCGGCCTAGACCCCGACTTCTTAAGCTCATACTACGGTACTGAAGGCAGTCGCAACTGGACGAACTTCAGCAGCCCAGATGTGGACCTGCTTCTCACACAGGCACGCGAACAGATCGACCCCAACACGCGGGGACAACTTTACGCCCAGACACAGCAGCTCATCATGGATCAAGCTTTGGTGCTGCCCGTTCGCGATCGAGTCAACCTGAACGCAGTGCGCAGCAGTGTACAGGGGCTGACCTTTGATGCTTACGGTTGGTTCCCGGTCTTGTACAACGCGGCTTATATCGGCAGTAATGCGCAGTGATCCGAGCAGTGGTGGACCGCTTGCTGATGCTGTGGTGGGTGGTTACACTGAGTTTTTTCGCGCTGCGTGTGCTGCCTGGTGACGCACTGACGGCACAGCTTACTGTTAATGGGGGCAGCCCCCAATTTATTGATGCACAACGCGCCGCTTTGGGTTTAGATGAACCACTGCTTGTGCAATACTTGGACTATCTATCTGGCCTTCTCAGTGGGGACCTAGGCATGTCCTTACGCGATGGACGGCCAATAACTGCTATCTTAAGCACCGCAATAGCCGCTACGCTGTCTATTGCAGTCCCAGCGCTTGTCCTCACCCTAGTTTTAGGAATGGCTGCGGCCATTGTCGGGACCTCTGCATTGCCATGGGGCCTTTCTACGGCGGTGCGTTTCACGAGTAATGCAGCCGTTTCCGCGCCAATTTACCTCACCGCAATGCTGGCCGTACTCATATTTAGCCTTGGCTTGGGCTGGCTGCCTCCCAGTGGCTATGGCAGCGGTGTGTATCTTGTGCTGCCGACCTTGGTGCTTGGTTTTCACACGTCTGGTGCAGTGGCACGGGTATTGATGCCCGGCTTGTCTGCTGCGCGCAGTGCCGCTTACCTGCGCACCGCACGTGCGAAAGGGCTGCGCCCAGCCCGTATAGTGCTGTGGCATCACCTGCGTGTCGCACTGATACCGGTTGTTGCGGTTACTGCGCTTCAATCCGGTTTTTTGCTGAGCGGTACCGTGATCGTTGAAACTGTTTTCGTACGGCCTGGCTTAGGTCGCACACTCTTGGACGCGGTGCTCAGCCGCGACTATCCCGTCGTGCAAGGTGCGGTGCTGCTATTCGCTGTTCTGTATATCATGCTCAACACCTTGGCTGACCTGCTCTATCCCTTGTTAGACCCTCGTCTACGCACAGAGTTAGTGTGATGTCTCGTACTTGGGTACTGCTTCTACTGCTTGTGCTAGCAGTTGTTGTGGGACCGGTCATTGTGACCGATCCGCAGCAAACGGCACCCGATCAGCAGCTCATGCCGCCAAGCATCGTGCATCCGTTAGGCACGGATGTACTCGGTCGTGATATGCTCAGCCGGACCCTGCACGGCGGACGCTACAGTCTCGGCATCGCGTTCATCTCGATGCTGCTGGTGCTGCCCATAGGGATAAGTGTGGGCAGTATCGCTGGATATTGGCCTGATTCATGGTTCGACCGCGTGACTATGCAGCTCGTGAATGCGCTGCTGGCTCTGCCTGGTATACTCCTTGCCTTGGTGCTGCTGACACTGATGGGTAGGGGGGGCAGCGCATTGATCGCGGCTACAGCCTTGTCGCAGCTTGCACCATTCATTCAAGTCAGCCGAGCGGCGGTGCGCAGCGTATATAAGCAAGAACACGTTTTGGCTGCACGCGCCTTGGGGGCATCGCACAGCCGTGTCATCCGCCAACATATTTTACCGCTCTGTTGGCCGACCCTTCGCGCCTACGGTGCCGTGACCTTCTCATATGCACTGATTACCGTGGGAACACTGGGTTTTTTGGGGCTGCTGCCAGACATCAGTGTACCAGAGTGGGGGCAAATGGCCGCTGAGGGACGTAGTTTGCTGCGTACAGCGCCGTGGGTTAGTCTAGCACCCGGCACAGCCATTACGCTGACAGCGCTGTTGATCAACAATATGGCGATACAGATGCCATCGACTACGCGCGCTGAATAAACGTACCTGTGACCGGCAGCCCTTGGAGCGCATCGCGGATGATACCGGCCTCAAGCCCGCTGATGATGCGAATACCGTTGATCTGCGTGTGCTGCACAAGGTTAAGCATCCCCTGGACTTTAGAGGCCATGCCCCCGGTTACATCCGTCCCTCGCGACCCGCCCAGCATGCCTGTGATGTCAGCAAAGTTAGTCGGCGTGATCGATGGGATCACTGTGCCGTTGTCTTCCAGCACGCCGGCTACTTCACCGGTCAGAATCACCTCAGTCACCGGCAGGTGCCGCGCCAAGTAATCGAACAAGGCTTCTGTCGAAAGAATAGTACTGCCACGCTGCGCGTCAAAGGCCACATCACCGTAAATCAAGGGCAGCATACCATGAGTCAAAGCCTGCTTGATTGGGCTTAAAGCCAAAGCATTGATGGTGCCATCCACGGCCTGCGCCGATGCAGACGGCTGAAAATGCATCACTGGCAACCCAGCAGCTCGCAAAGCTAGGGTGACATGCATGTTGAGTTCTGCTGCTGCGGTAGCAACTTCCGCAAAACCATACCACTGTGCTGCTGTTGAAGCCCCCGCCATGGTGCCATAGCGTGCGCCAGCGAAATGCCCAAAAGAACCGCTGCCATGTCCCAAGATCAGTGTACCCGGCTCAGGGGCGGCCATCGCAATTTCCTGCGCGACGCGGTTCAAAACATCATGACGCAGCACTTTTTCCTGCGTTTTATCGGTCAGCAGGGACCCACCTAGTTTAAGCAAACGCAGCATCGGTCTATCCATTCTTCTGTTCTTTGCGGGCTTATTATGTGCTTACTGGCTCCAAACGTGTGTGTAGTACCCGTACCGCACCGGCATCGTACAGTGCCTGCGTCACTGCTTCAATCGATGATGGGGTTGCTAAAGCGATCATGTTGCCACCACGTCCTCCGCCAGATAATTTTGCCCCCAGTGCACCAGCAGATTCAGCCGCACTGACCAGCGTTTCCAATGCTTCCGACGAGACTGTCAGCGCACGCAGTAGGCTGTGATTGCGAGTCATCAACGCACCTACGCGCTCAAGGTCGCCTATTTGTATGGCAATGCGCGCTTCACGGGTCAGTACGCCGATCTGGGCAACCTGTGCCCGTGTCTCGTCAACGTCAGCTTTATAACGCCTACGGACTTCACCTACTGTCACATGCGTTAAGGACTTCTGCCCCGTATCGCCGATGAGCAGGTGCATCGTTTTGGCTGCGCGGAAGGTCTCAATAGGCTGTCCGCGCACAAAGAAAACCGGCTGCTCATAGACGATCACTGTGTTGTCGATGCCGCTGGGTGTGCCGTGATGCATTCTCTCGATGTCGTAGACGAGCGCGTTGAGAGCTTCGTTGGTTAGTGAGGCACCAACGGCGGCAGCGACCGCGCGGCCCACTGCTGCTGATACCGCTGCGCCACTGCCAAGCCCGCTCGCCAGTGGGATGTCAGAACGGATGGTGATTGTCGCATCTGGTGGGGCACTGCCCAAATGCTGTAAGGTGAGCTGCGCCATGCGCGTGAGCGCGTTATCCACTGTCACAGAATCTACAGGTAGAGGCATTGTTTGGTGTGTATCCAAAGCGACAATCTGGCAGCCACTGCCAGGGCTGATCGTCGCGTAGGCCCGCAGCGATGCAACCGGAATTGCTAGTGCTGGCTCCCCGTAGACGACCGCGTGCTCCCCGAAGAGGATCACTTTAGCAGGTGCAGAGTATCGCGGTTCCATGATCTACCCCTGTATCGCAGGTATGACGTAAAGCGCAAGGAAAATCGTCAGCACGTACAGAATGATGTCAATTTGCAGCGCGCGATCTTTGAGCAGCACTTCATCAGGTGGGGCAGTCTCACCTTTCACATACAGCAGGTACAGATACCGAAACAGCCCGTACATCACAAATGGCACAGTCAGCAGCCCGGCATAGTCGCGCGAAATCAACTCAGAGGGGGTTTCTATGGTGTACAGTGTATAGGTGATGAGTGTGCTTGTCGTTACGACACGCAGCATTTCGTCCAGAAAGGGTAGATTGTAGTGCGCGAAGATGGGGCGGGTTTGCGCCGCTTTTTCCTGGCCCAACAGCATGATCTCCTGGCGACGTTTTGCTACAGCCAAGAGAAGTGCCAACAGACCAGTGCACACGTACAACCACGGAGAGAAGTTAGCGACTTCAATCACGACGACACCTGCTACAACGCGCAGCACAAAGCCCATGGTGATCGCTAACACGTCAATGATGACAACGTGCTTCAGCCGGAACGTATACAGCAGTTGCAGTACAAAGTACATGAACAGCACTAACGTCAAGGCCGGGCTAAGCAGTAGGGCAGCACCCAGGGTGAAGGTCGGCAGCACAACTGCCGCAATCACCGCTGCACGTGCGGGCACCTGCCCTGAGGCAAGCGGACGACTGCGCTTCTTCGGGTGCTGGCGGTCGCGCTCAATGTCGGCAAGGTCGTTGATGATGTAGACTGCACCCGACATCAGGTTCAGCAAGAAAAAGGCGGCTAAAACACGCAGGAAAGGCGTGAGTACAAGAAGCTGACCGTCAAAGACAATGGCGGGAAAGACGAAAAGTAGATTCTTCGTCCATTGTTTCGGACGCATCGTGCGGATGAGTCCCATTAGGACTGGCAAGTTACACTCCAAAAGTTGCGAGAGATCAAGTTGGCAATTATAACCCAGGACTTTTCAGGTACAATCCTAAGCTAATCACACCCAGTTATATAGCCACACGAAAGGCGGCATTGTGAAAGCAAGCGCTAGGGCTTATGCCAACATCGCATTTATCAAGTACTGGGGTAACCGCGACGAAACGCTGCGGCTGCCGGTTAATCCCTCATTCAGCATGAACCTGCAAGGCCTTGAGACGCAGACCACCGTCACCTGGCGCGATGATGCTGCCCCTGACACACTGCGCCTGAATGGAGAAATGGCTGATGCGCAGGCCTTGGCGCGTGTTGTACGACACCTAGACGTGATCCGCCAACGCATGAACTTCACAGCATCCGCCGACGTTGTGTCACATAACAACTTTCCGATGGGGGCGGGTATCGCTTCCTCTGCTGCTGCCTTCGCCGCGCTGACCCTGGCCGCTGTGCGCGCTGCTGAAGCCAACCTTGATGAGCGTGAGCTGACCCGCTTGGCGCGCCGTGGATCAGGGTCGGCTTCACGGTCGGTGCCCAGTGGTTTCGTGGTGTGGCACGCCGCAGACACGGATACCGACTCCTACGCCGAAAGCATCGCACCACCGGATTACTGGCCTTTGGTTGATCTCATCGCAGTTGTCAGCCGGGAGCACAAAGCTGTCGGTTCTCGCCAGGGGCACACCGCCGCGCCCACCAGCGATCTGCAAGACGCGCGTGTAGCCGGTGCCCAATCGCGGTTTGCCACCTGTACCGACGCATTCATGCAGCGCGATTTCGCCTATTTCGCTGAAGTCGTTGAACATGACAGCAACCTGATGCACGCTGTGATGATGACCAGCCGCCCGCCATTGTTTTATTGGCAGCCCGCCACGCTGACCCTGATGAATGCTGTCCGCGTTTGGCGTGCGGAAGGACTGGATGTGTGTTACACGCTAGATGCCGGTCCCAACGTGCACTGCATCAGCACGCCGGAAGCCGCGCCAGAGGTGCAGCGACGTCTAGCGGCTGTCGAAGGAGTCCGTGACGTGCTGCGCGCTGAACCCGGCGGTCCAGCGGTCATCCTTGACTGACGATCGCGTTATTTGAGCAGTTGATGAAGGTCTGGAATCGTCTCATAAGACAGGCGTATACTGGATCAAATGCATTGCCCACGATCAATAGGTTTCCCTGAGTACACACTATGCTTGACTTCCTACTAGGCAACGACTTTCTGCTGGCGGTACTCGCCTTCGGCCTGGTGCTGATCCCAGCGATCATCATCCATGAACTGGGGCATTTCCTGGCTGCCAAAGCAGTTGGCATCACGATTCTAGAGTTTGGTGTGGGGTATCCACCACGCATTGCACGCCTCTTCAACTGGGGTGAAACAGAGTTTACGCTGAACTGGATACCCCTGGGCGGCTTCGTGCGTCCATTAGGCGAGGACATGATCCGTCCAGTTTCTGAAGAAGAGACCGAGATGCAGCGTCAGCAGATGATGGATCAGCTCGAGGAGCGAACGGCAGACGCCGAACGCGATATGCAGCCTTTCGACCCCACCGAGGCCGATTACGCAAACGAGCGCGCCGCCTTAGAAGCACGTGGCTTCAGCGACATTAAAGCCATGCATGAAGTGGATCCCTGGCCGCGGATCGTATTTATGTCGGCGGGTGCCATTGCCAACATCGTGTCTGCGCTGTTGATCTTCATGGTTATCGGTTTGATAGGCGTGGAAGAGCCAGCTGGCGCGCGTGTGTTTTTGCCGATCGTCCCGTCTGATTCCATGTTTGCCGCGGCTGGCGTTATGGATGAGGACCTGATTGAGTCGATTGACGGCCAAGTCTTCGCTTTTCCACGTGATTTCTTTGCGTACCTGGCCGAACGCGATGGAGAAACGGTCACCTTGACACTGCGTCGGCTGGATGTTGAGACCTCGATCCTGGTGGACGTGCAGGTAGACGGCGCTGAAGCAGTACGGCTGGCCGATGCGGATGCGCAGTTACTGGTCACGTCTGTGATGGAAGGGTCCCCCGCGTTTACAGCGGGTATCGAACCGGGAGACATTATCATCGCCATGGAGGGAGAATCGCTGGCCGATGCGGATGATCCTTTTGAAGCACTGCGTGCGATCAACTTACAAAACGAAGGCCAAGAGATCACGATCAGCTTGCTTCGGGACAGTGAACAGATCACGCTGCCCATCACACCGCGCGTCAACCCATCGCCAACAATAGGGCACTTAGGTGCAGGTATTATTCCACAATTTGCCGACGAAGGCGGCCTGAATTACGCCTTCGGTCCGGACATCATCGAGTATGTGCCTTTGGCTCTGGGAGAAGCCGTCCAATACAGCGTCGATGAAATCGGTACCTTGCTGGGCCTAATGGCTGAACTGCCTGTGCGTTTGCTCAGCGGCCAAGCTGAACCCGAAGAGGGACGGATCATCAGCATTGTCGGTATTACACAGTTGGGCGGCGCTTTCCTGGAACAGAGCATTGAGAACGAGACGCCCATCTTGATCCTGCGCTATATCGCGCTGATTAGCATAGCGTTGGGCATTACAAACCTGCTGCCTATCCCGCCGCTGGATGGTGGACGTATCCTCTTTGCTTTGATCGAAGTAGTACGTGGACGCCCGATGTCACCACGCCGCGAAGAAACCGCCTTGATTATAGGCTTGGTTTTCTTGCTTTCATTGGGCGTATTGGTCATCATTAATGACATCTTGAACCCGCTGACCGACCTCATCCCCTAAAACTGAGGTGTGTAGGAGAGGAGATCATGATGGATTACGATCCGCAGCAGAAGCCGAGTTTGGAGACAGTCAGCGCGCAGTTGCGGTCGCTGGACTCTCTTCAGCCGATTCCCGCAGATGTGTACTACGGCTTGTCAGGCTTGGATTCGTCACAAATCCAGCACTTAAAATCAGATTGGCTGGCATTGGAAGCTCAACAGCGACGCCGCGTGTTAGCAGCGCTGTTAGAGACCGCAGAGGCAAATTTTGAGATGGATTACCGCGCCTTGGGTCATCTGAGCCTCAGCGATACGGATGCGGCTGTGCGCCTGACCAGCATTGATCTGCTGTGGGAAGACGAAACTCTGGAGCTGTATCAAAAACTGCGAACGCTTGCGGCAAATGACCCCTCAACTGAAGTGCGTGCCTCCGCACTGGGCGCGTTGGGCCGTTTCGTGCTCAAGGGTGAAATGGATGAACTGCCCGCCGGCGAGTCCGATGCCTTAAAAATGTTTCTGTTGAGCCTGTACGACGACATCGGCGCACCCTTGGACGTGCGGCGGCGTGCATTGGAAGCCTTGGCACATGGTACTCATGAGCGCGTTACGCCTTTGATCCGTCAAGCCTACACCAGTGATGAACATTTGATGCGCGTCAGTGCCCTGTTTGCTATGGGGGTGAGCTGTGATAAGCGCTGGGAAGACGCGGTATTGGCTGAGCTGGATAACGAAGACAGTGCACTGCGCTATGAAGCAGCACGCGCTGCGGGTGAACTGGAGTTGGGGTTGGCTGTACCCAAGCTGGCGCGTCTCTTGATCGAAGAGGATCGCGAAATCCAGGAGGCCGCTATTTGGGCGCTTGGAGAAATCGGAGGGAGAGAAGCAGTACGGGTACTTTCTGCGATGTTGGAGATCGCTGAAGAGCAAGACGACGATGCCTTGCTCGATGCGATCGACGAAGCCATCGAGAATGCGTCCTTTGAGATAGGCGGTTTGTTCAGCCTGGACGACTTAGAATAGGCACAGTAGGGGGGCGTTAACACAACGCCCCCTATAAGACACGACCTACATTACATCTGGAAGATGGACTGCATCTTGATACCCAAGTTCATGTCACCTTGAACTTTGAGCTTGCCGGTCATGAAGGCCTGCATGACGTTGGCCTTACCGTTTGCCACGTCGTGCCACAGGTCTGCTTCGGCCTTGAGAGTCATCTTCGGACTGTCTGCTGCACCTTCGCCATGGCTGACTTCACCACCGCTGATTTTGACCCAGTACATGCCGCCATTGTCACCGCTGAGGTCGAACTGGATTACAGCGTCAATGCCTTCGGCTTTTTCCGGGACGAAGCGCTCAATCATAGCGGGGAACAGGGCTGCGATCTCTTCACGAGTTGCCATCGTTTGGGGTCTCCTAAGTTAATGTTCATTCGATTATTCGCCACCGCATTATACAATCAACCCGACGTTCACCCAACTGTTGGTTATGAGAGCTTAATGTGATGCGCACCTTTACCCTACTCATGCTGCTGATTTCCTTCCTGCTGATCTCGTCTGCCACACTGGCCCAAGATAACACCCTGCCTGAAGCCTTTCCCGGGCAACTCGCTATCATCAGTGCTGATCGCAATGTCCACGTTATCCACGACGCTGGTCGCACAGCACTCACCACTGATGCCCAAACACAGCGCGCTTATCAGTGGACGACCTGGTCTACTGATGGCCGCCTCGCCTATTTCTGCTGTGAATTGGAGTCCGTTGGTATCGAGGTCTACATCTCCCAAAATGGTGATGCACCTGGGAAGATGGTCTATGATGCGATGGACAAAGGCTTTACGTATGCATACTGGGCACCGGCCAACTGTCCCGACGGTGAAACCTGCCGAGACCTGGCTGTGCTCATGACGCAAATCGGGCAGCCTAACTTTGTCGTCACAGCAATTCGTGATAATGGAGCGGACTCATCATCGCGGTCATTGGGTTTTGGCGCGCCATTCTACTTTAGTTGGAGTCCGGATGCATCTCAAATGATCTGGCAGCGCAATAACCTGCGTTTCGACCTCTACGAAGTCAGTACCGACGCCGCACAAGAACTAGACGAAGTGCCTGGTGCTGCGGTGCCGATGTGGTCCCCTGGTGCCAATGCAGACTCCTTTGCCATTGGTTCATTGGACTTAGGGGTCATGGCAACAGACATTCTTGTGATTGAGGGGGAAGAAAGCCGTGTATTGCAGGCGGATGTCAATGGTCAGCTTGCACTGAGCTGGTCACCTGACGGACGCTATCTAGCCTATACCGTTATTCGCGATGGCTTGGCTGTACTTAATGTCATTGACGCACAAACCGGTGAAACCATTTCCGCATCGCGTCCGGATACCATCGTGGCTTATTTTTGGTCTCCGGATAGCAGGCAGATCGCCTACGTCTCACTAAGCGATAGCAACAGCCAGGGCATCAGCGCACAGCAGCACCCCGTCATCCAGTTGAAATGGACGCTGCTTGATGTCACCTCCGGTACTACAAAAGCCTTGACAGCCTTTACGCCGACCGATGAGATGACCTACATGCTGGCCTTCTTTGCCCAATTTGCTCAGAGTCACCGACTATGGTCTCCCGACAGCCGCTACCTTACGTTTGGTGAGCTGACAGGAGACAAAAAGTCAGTTGTGACTATCCTTGACACCCAAGCGGACCGTCCGATAAGGTATCAAGCAGCAGAGGGCTATATAGGCATTTGGAGTTTTGAGTGATTGCACGCGGTTTTGCTGGGCTGTGTTGGGGCATCTTGCTAGCGGCATTGACGAGCTGTCAGCAGGGTGGGCGGATCGTGTACATCACTGCAACGCCGCCAAGTGCGGTATCGGCATCAATCACAGTGCCGCGCAACAGCGTTCCAACGATTGCCGCCATGCAGACTGATGCGCCCTTTATACCTGCAACCGCAGCCACAGCCCAGCCTGCTAATGACACAACCGCTGCGCAGCACATCGTGCAGCCCGGTGAGACCCTTTCGTCGATCGCTGCACTTTATGAAACCAGTGTTGAAACTCTATTGCGATACAACACGGTCACCGACCCTAACATCATCGCAGTAGGGCAGGTGATTGATCTTCCGCCGCCGCCGGATGCCGTGACGCCTGCGCGGATGATCCTGCCGGATGGTCTCTTGGTGCGCGGCCCGGCACAACGCAGCTTTGACCTGGACGCCTTCATACAAGAGCAGCGCGGTTATCTTACGCAGGCCTTGGATGACGTGGATGCCCGCCAGGCAAACGGCAGTACACGCACCGATGTGCTGAGTGGTCCTGAAATTGTAGCGCGAGTAGCGTTAGAGTTCAGCGTGGACCCGCGCCTGCTTCTGGCCCTGCTGGAGTATCGATCGGGTTGGCTCACGCAGCCGACAGTCAGTGATGTAGATTTCCCCCTCATTTCCGCAGAAGACTCAGCCGGAATTGATCGCAGCGGTCTGTACAAACAGTTGGCGTGGGCTGCCAATGAGCTTAATCGCGGCTTCTACGCTTACAGCTATGGGGACCTGCGCATTCTGGAGTTTGACAGCGGAGTCCGCATGAGCTTTTCGCAGCAAATCAACGCGGCCACGGCAGCGGTACAGCGCTTTTTGAGCCTCAATACACACCACGAAGATTGGGAACGTGATGTAGCTGCCACTGGCTTTTCGGCGGCTTATACAGCGCTTTTCGGTGATCCTTGGGAGCAAGACGTCCCTGCTTCGTTGTCTGCTTTTCCACCACAACCACCCTTGACGCTTCCGTTTCAACCGGGCGAAACTTGGTTTTTCACCGGTGGGATGCACGGCGGATGGGGCAGCGGCAGTGCTTGGGCTGCCGTGGACTTCGCTCCACCTGACGAGCGTACCGATCTGCTGTGCTACACCTCAGCGTATTGGGTGCGCGCCATTGCTGACGGCGTGATTGCGCGCAGTGGTGGTGGTGTCGTCGTCCTGGACTTGGATGGTGACGGGGATGAGTCAACAGGCTGGACCGTGCTGTACCTGCACTTGGCGTCTGCGGATCGCATCGCCAGTGGCGTGCCGGTCCAGATGGGGACACCGCTGGGCCGTGCAGCCTGTGAGGGCGGCTTTTCCACCGCAACCCATCTGCACATCGCGCGTCGCTATAACGGCGCTTGGGTGCCGGGTGATTGCTTTGATTGTGATGACAGCTTCCCGGATTTCGTCATGAGCGGCTGGCGGGTTGTCGGCCTGCGAGGGCAGGTGTATCAAGGGTATATCGATAGAGCAGGGGAACGGCGTGTCGCCGAGCAAGGACGCCTCTCTCCAGATAATCGCATTGCCTGGTAGCATTTCACCACATGACATGAAAGGAAAGGCGTATGCGAATGCAAATTCGTGTCGCGCTTATAGTCAGATTCATCATGACGATAACTGCGCTGCTGCAAAGCGCATCCATAACGGTGAACGCGCAGGCGCGGCAGTCCCCGACGCCATTGCGGGTTCAGTTAAGTACCGCCACACCGGCGCCCGCGTTAGATGCCGTGCCTACAGCAACCTTTACACCAACAGCCACGCCGATGCAGGGAGTTCTGCTTCAGGTCCGTGCTGTCGTCGAAACGGATGTTAACGTCCGTGCTGATGCCGACCCAGAAGCCGCAATCGTTGGTGTCATTAGCCAGGGTGAGCAGTACGTTGTTACTGGACGTTTCTTCAACTGGATGCGGCTGCGCTATGAGGCCAGCCCAACAGGAGACGCATGGGTTTACGTCGATCTAGTAGACCTGATAGGCGACCAGACACTCATCCCAGACCTCAGCGTGGAACCCGAAGCCACCACCGATGCCACGGTCGTCGGTGCGACGGCCACCTGGGAAGCCATCCTGTTGACCCCCGGTGGTGAGCTGACCGCTACAGCTAGCGGAAGAGTCCTGGACAGCGTTATTGCCGTAGACCCCAATAATCCCAGTGCCAGCAGGGCCGGTGCAGCCTCCGAACTGCCGACCTTCACGCCACCGCCGCGCATTGCCGCCCAGCCAACCGCTGCACCGTCAGTGATAAGTGGTAGTACTTTGACCACAACCACGTTGGCACGCTACGGTATTTCGCCTGTCGTGCCGATCATGTTATTAGGTGGTTTGGGACTTTTGGGCCTGGCCGCCGATGCCTTAGGTCGTCGTCGTTGACAAATTGGTACGGACGCAACCATTGCAAAACTCAAGAGAGTCGGTAGCATCCGGGCTGCAATGACTCGCATACTGCACCCATAGAGGACGCTGCACACGATGTACACCGTCATACAGCAAATCTTGACCGCAGCCATGGCGCGTTTCGGCTATGAACCTGTGGATACCCCGATCATCGAACAGGCCAATCTCTTTCTCACCAAAGCAGGCGATCAGGTGATCGACCGACTGGTGACTTTGCCCATGCATGGCGCACAATGGGTCATGCGCCCGGAGTTCACCGCACAGGCCGCGGCGTATTACCTGACCAGCGGCCCTGAAACTCCTCAACGCTGGCAGTTCTTTGGACCTGTTTTCAGCGATGGACCTAACTCGCAAGACGCCGCGCCGCGTTTTCAGCGCACGAACGCCGGTGCTGAGTTGATCGGCTTAGCTGGACCGGGTGCTGACGCCGAGGTGATAGGGCTGGCATGGCAAGCGCTGCAAACGCTACGCCTCACAGATACACAGGTAGTCATTGGACATGTTGGGCTGACCCAGGCTCTGCTCGCACAATTTGCCTTAGATGCCTCCAGCCAGCGCCTGCTGCTCAATCAGCGCCGCCGCCTACACACGGAAGGCGTTGAAGCGGTCCGCCAGGTATTGCGTGCCCAGATCACAACGGCAGATGAAAGCATCACCGGCAGTGCTGCCAGCACCAGTCATGTGCTCAACACCGTGCTTTCACACAGCTTGAAAGGGGATGTGGGCACGCGCTCGCGCGAAGACATTGCTGCTCGTCTCGTTCGAAAACAGCAGCACGCCGCGCACCGTGACCAGGTCATGGCCGCGCTTGACTTCATGGCGTTATGGTCTGCACTGCGTGGACCAGTACCTGACATGCTGCCATACATTGCCGAAAACGTGCAAAGCAATGCTGCGCAACAAGCTTTCGACTCGCTGCGTTCAACCCTGAAGCTTCTCTCCGCATATGGCATTCAAGCTGAGCAAATGATCCTTCAACCAGACCTCGCACGTCACTGGGACTACTATACTGGCGTGGTGTTCGAGCTTCAACACAGCAGTGGTGAACGGCTGGGGGGAGGAGGGCGCTATGACGACCTCACGCGGCTGTTAGGTGGCATAGAGTCCGTGCCGGCTGTGGGCTTTGCGTTAGACATCGATCGTCTGGCAGCGCTGCGAGCGGTGCCGTCTCAGTATGTGATTCGCGTGCTGCTGACTGCCGATCTGGACAGCCAAGTCGCTGTTGCTTGGGCCATGGCACTGCGTGCGCACGGCCTCCATGTACGCATTGTCGGGGCAAGGGAGCACACACACGCACAGGACCTGCATCTGTTGCTGGACGGTCACACAGCGGTCTATGACGCCACCCGCTATGCACTAGAAGATGTGGATGCACTTGCTGCCCGTCTACGCGCTATTATCATTGGAGATCATGCATGACCCAGCCTATTCGTTTAGCACTGCCCAGCAAGGGGGCTATAGCCAAGCCGACTCTGGACTTTCTCAAACGCTGTGGGCTGAGTGTTTACAAGCCTAACGAACGCCAATACACAGGTACTGTATCGGAGTTGCCTGGCGTGGAGGTGCTGTTTCAGCGCGTCAAGGATGTCGCCTATAAAGTCGCGGACGGTACGGTGCAATTCGGCATTACTGGCCTGGACGTAGTGCATGAGTTTCCCCATGAGGACTTGATTGTAGTGCATCCTGCGCTGGGATATGGGCATTGTCAGCTTGTCGTGGCTGTGCCTCAGTCTTGGATCGACGTGGAACACATGGCTGACCTGGTAGACGTTGCGCAGGACTTCCGCGAGCTGCATCATCGTAATATCCGCATCGCCACGACCTACACGCATTCTGCGCGCCAATATCTTCATGCGCAAGGCATCCATCACTTCACATTGGTAAAATCCGAAGGAGCCATCGAAGCTGCACCAACCATTGGCTATGCAGATGCAGTCGTGGACCTTACGCAGACGGGTACGACCCTGCGCGAAAATCACCTGCGCCCGCTCGGTGATGGCGTGATTATCGACTCGCAGGCGTGTTTGGTGGCTAACCGCAGGGCATTGCAGCAGCAGCCTGCCGCGCTTGATGCCCTGAGTGTGATGTTGGAATACATCGACGCGGCCTTGCAAGCACGCAGCTATCATCAGCTCACAGTGAATATTCAAGGCGAAAATGCAGAGTCTTTGGCTGCGCGTGTCATGGAAAATCCAGTCACACGCGGACTACAGGGACCGACAATTGCACCCATTGTGGGCAGCGACACCAGCCATCTCTGGTTCACCGTGACGCTTATCTTGCAGCGGCAAAATTTACTGACTGCTGTGCAGCATTTGCGCAGTATCGGTGCCGCGCAAATCAGCACATCCCCAGTGGAGTACGTTTTTATGGAACAGTCTCCAACCTACGCCCGTCTGCTGGAAACGCTGCACTTACCGTAGGACGGTCTCGGTATCGTCGAGCACACGATCGATGCGGCTGCGCTCCCCCTGGCTTTCCGCACCCATCTGGACGGCCATCGTCAGCCCCAGTAGGGTGATTTCTGGCGGGAAGCGCTTCAAGTCCAGCGTCAGGAATGGACAGGCAAATAGAGCCGATTTGAGGTAGGCGCGCCAGTCCCTGCGCAGTTGGTCGTGGTCCTTGAGCTGCTGCAAGATTGGTAGTAAAACACGCTGAACTTTGCTCTCTAGGAACATATGCCGCAGTGCATTCAGGTCGTAGTTATGCGTAACGTGCATATGCCTACCGTCTGCGTTCAGCGTGATGCTTAGGTCCCCCCGTTCAGCCTCAGGAAAGTACATCCACATGGCAAAGGCATTATGGAACAGCGGCTTGGTCAGGTCCAGCAGCGGATGATGTCGCCCCGCAAAAGCCGGATCGAAGTAGACCAGGCCTTCATCGGTGAAGAAGACGTTACCGTTGTGCGCGTCCCCATGGCCGATGATGCTGGGGCCTGGCTGGGCTGGATTTAGCAGATGCAGCGCGCGGGCGATGATGTCGGTCAGGGTGTCGCTGTAGTGTGCACCGTTGATCGTCCATGTGTACTGCGCTAATGCGGCAAAACTGAGTGTCTGTCCGTGGGGTAGGGTGATCGTCTGACCCTGGCCGTAGAACCGTCGGTAGCGCTCACCGGCCAGGCGATGATGAAAGAGTTGATGCACTGGCTGCGCAGCGGCCTCAGTAGCAAGCTGTTGGGTCAAGGTGGCTGCATACAGCTCGTGTAGTTGATCGTCGCTGGCCTGCTGTGCAGCAGTGAGTGCCTGGGCCGTCGGGCTGTCAAATGTGTCCGTGTCTTCGATGGCCCGCGCTGCGTCAAACACCGTCGGGGAGTCCATCACCGGGTAAATGAGCAAATGTTGGCCATAGCGCGTTGAGCTATATAGCGGCTGAAGCACCGGATAACCTGCATCTGCCAGCATAGCCGCATTATAGTACTCCCCGACGACGTTCCCAGTTTCAACATGGGTCTTGAAAAAGAGGCGGGTGCCATCGTTCATTGCAAGAAAGCCATTGAACGAGTTGAGCGACACTGCCTGCGGACGCAGGGTAACCGTCGTGATGTTGAGCTGGGGAAAGGTCTCACGCAGGAAGGACAAGAGCAGCGCCTCAGCGCCGCCCTGGTCCTTAAACTGCATCGACTGGATGCGTTCTAACAGATCGCTGCTCACAGACCCAAAATCTCATTACGTTTGCGGATCGCCATAGCGTGTGCCGGGAAGCCTTCATAGTCGGCCAGTTCTGCCACGGTTTCCTGGAGGCGCATGTAGCCCTCACGCGAGAGATAGCCTACACCACTGCGCTTTAAGAAGTCATGCACGCTCACTGAGGAGAAGGTCCGCGCGAATCCACCCGTTGGCAGGATGGCGTTCAGGCCCAGCGCGTAGTTTGCCGTCGGGATGGGGGTCATGTGGCCCAACAGAATCTCGCTGGCGTTCTTCAGCTTTTGCAGCGTGATGAACGGTTCATCTACCAGCACTTCCAGGTGTTCCGGCGCATAGTCGTTGATAAACTGAATCGACTCCTCCAAGCTGTTAGTGAGCAGTATGCCGCCGTAGTTTTCCAGTACATGGCTGACGAATTCACGCCGCCATTCAGGGAGCGCGTTGATGTATTCCGGCAGCACCTTGAGCGCGTGTTCGGCGACCATCCGACTGTGCGTCACCAACAACGCCGCCGAGTCAGGACCGTGTTCAGCCTCGACCAGCAGATCCAAGGCAGCCAAGCGTGGGTCCACGTTTTCGTCGGCTAGGATAATCGACTCGCTGGGACCTGCGGGTAAGCCCACGTCCAGCGTGCCGTAGAGTAGGCGCTTGGCAGCGGAAACGTAGCTGCTTCCTGGCCCAATCACCTTGTCCACCTTGGGCACGCGTTCCGTGCCGTAAGCTAGGGCTGCAATGGCCTGCATCCCGCCGACCGCGTACACGTCCTCTACACCGCAGACCTCCGCAGCAACCAATGTGGCATCATCAACTTTGCCGTTCGGCGCAGGTGGAGACACGATCACAACACGCGGTACCCCAGCCACTACCGCCGGCGTCGCCAGCATGAGCATAACCGAGGGGAAGGCTCCCTTGCCGCGTGGCACGTATAAACCCACACTGGCAATCGGTGTGACTTTCTCACCGGCCATGATGCCTGGCTGCACTTCAGTAAACCACATCGGCTCCGGCATCTGCGCTTCATGGAAGCGCTTGATGTTGGTGTAGGCGGCTTTGATCGCAGCGATGATCTTGGGGTCCAGTCGGGCACGTGCGGCAGCAAAGTCCTCTGGAGTGGCTTTCAGCATGTCAGCGCTGAAGGATTCCGCGTCGAAGCGTCGGGTATATTCGACGACAGCAGCATCGCCTTCTGCCTTGACCCGTGAGGTAACCTCTTGCGCAGTGGGCAGGAGGTCGCTGATGTCTTGTTCGGCACGGCGCATAATACGCGCGCGCTGCTCATCGCTGAGCGTGGCTAAATCTAGAAACTGTATCTGCATTCCATATACCTTTACTCACTCATCCCAATAGAACCTCAGCGCTGCTGGGCGGTTGCTGTGTAGGATGCTTCTTCATCAGACATTTCTTCACCGAGTACTTCCGAACGATGATGATTGCCATCCCAACGAATGTCTGGCACTAGAATGCCGCGCTTGGCATCGATGCGTTCGCGCTGTTGCACTAGGTCTGCCAGCATAATGCGCAGTTCAGCGCGTACATCGTGTGTGGGTTCATAGCCTAACGCGATCAAGTGATGGCGGTCCGGATTGTAGTAGTGCTCAGCAGCCTCGGCACGCGGGTTCTCATAACGGTTAACCCGTACATCCATCCCCAGCTCCGCACCGACTTCTTTCACCAGCGCGGCTAACTCCACAATTGTATAGGTCTCTTCAAACTGATTAAAGACCCGGTATTCGCCGGCTTCAGGCGGATTTTCTACCGCAATCGTGAGACACTGCATCGAGTCACGTAGGGGCAAAAAGCCGCGTTTTTGGTGCCCATTGCCAAAGAGTGTCAGCGGATGATCTATGACGGCCTGGCAGCAGAAACGATTGATGGCCGTGCCAAAGCACTGATCGAAATCTAGGCGCGTGCGCAAACGTGGATCATCGCCCATTTCGTCGATCCGGGTGCCAAACACTACGCCCTGCATGATGTCGGTTGCGCGCAACCCCCAGATTTTACAGGCATACATGGTGTTGTTGGAGTCGTGCACTTTGCTCCAATGATAAAAGCTGGCGGCTTGTCTGGGGAAGGGCAGTATATCCTTGCGTCCCCGAAACTCTACTTCAAAGAAGCCCTCCGGAATATCCACGTTTGGCGTGCCATATTCGCCCATGGTGCCCAGCTTGACCAAGTGCGCTTCCGGGCAGACTTCGCGCATAGCCCACAGGATATTCAGGCTGCCAATGACGTTGTTGTGCTGCGTGAACACAGTATGATCGCGGTCGATCATGGAATAGGGTGCAGAGGGCATCTCGCCTAGGTGCACAATGATGTCCGGCTGAAGCTCCCCGAGGAAATCCTTCAGGAAACCGTAATCTAGAATATCACCCACGCGGTAATCCAACGGCTGACCGTAACGCGCTTCAAACGCAGCTAGGCGCTCTTCGCGGCTGTAAACCGGAATTGCGCTGTGGCTGCCCACTTCTGCCACCCAGTCACGTCGCAATTCCTTGTCTATACCGGCTGCGATATGCCCACGCGCCGTCAGATATTGGGCCAGTGGCCAGCCCAAGTAACCATCAATACCTGCAATGAACACTTTCATGTGAGTAACTCCAGGTCGTTAAGCCTTACATCGCTACGTACAACCCGGCGGCTCGCTCTTCGCTACGAATTTCACAGATAGCAGCGCTGCTTATCAAAGTGGTACCTGGAACCCGGCAATATAGCCCTTAACAGCCATCAATTCGGCGTTGAGGATGCTGCTTCCCGCCGCACCACGGATGGTGTTGTGGGTCAGTGCCGCGTATTTGTAGCCTAAGACGGGGCAGGGACGTATGCGTCCGACACTCGTCGTCATGCCACTACCTGCGTTGCGATCACGCCGGACTTGTGGCCGGTCAATTTGTGGTAGATACTGCACCGGCTGCATCGGCGCGCTGGGCAGTCTAGGAATCGGGTCTGCGCCACGATGCGCCTGCCACGCCGCAATGATGGCCTCCACGCTGGGTTGTTCGCGCAGCGACACGCTGATGTTGACCAGGTGCCCGTCGATCACCGGCACGCGAGTGCAGGTGGCACTAGTTGCGGCGTCCAGCCAGGTGATGCCACCATCTGCATAGGTCCCCAGCATTTTAAGCGTTTCAGTCTCCATCTTGCCTTCATCACCTGACACATACGGGATGATGTTGTCGATGATGTCTAACGACGGCACACCGGGGTAGCCCGCACCGCTGATCGCCTGCTCGCTGACCATCAGCACTTTTTCAATGCCGAAGGGCACCAGCGGCTTCAGCGACATCACAACCGGCATCGTGGTACAATTGGAATTGGCGATGATAGCGCCCGTGCTCCAACCGCGCTTAGCCCGCTGCACGTCCAGCAATGCCAGGTGTTCTGCGTTAACCTCCGGCAGCAGCAGCGGCACATCATCGTCCATACGGTGCACTGAAGCATTCGTGCAAATAACGTGGCCGACGGCTGCAAGGCGTGCTTCCTCGGTGACGGCCACATCCTTCGGCAGCGCGCTAAACACCAGCGGCGATTCCAGTGGAATGCCCGTCACTTTGACCATCAGCCCAGCGACACCCACAGGCGGCGCATCGTCCAACACCCAACGCACGACCTCTCCATAGGGTTGACCAGCACTGCGCTCGGAACCGGTCACTTCCGCGACGCGAAACCATGGATGATCGGCCAAGAGCTGCACGAAACGCTGGCCGACTGCGCCAGTGGCCCCCAAAACTGCAACGTTGAGCTTGTCCATGAAATTCCCTGCTTTCCAGCTAAATACCGACCGAGTCGCGGTTCACTGCCGGGTAAGACCCCAGCATCTTGACGAAGGAAGCCAGTTGCAAGAGTCGCGCCAGCGCAGCTTGCACGGGAGCGTCCTGCGCATGACCCTCAAAGTCCAGGTAGAAGACTGGTTCCCAGGGGCGATTGCGCCGTGGGCGTGACTCGATCTTCGTCAAGTTTAAGCCGTGCTCAGCAAAAGCGCCCAGGCATTCGTGCAGCGCCGCTGGACGGTTTCGCGTGGCAAATACAATGGAGGTCTTGTTCAGTTCTCCCGGCTGCGGGTCATCATGGCCCAGCACGAAGAAACGTGTGTAGTTGAAGCTCACGTCTTCAATTTCAGAGGCGAGCACGGTCAAGCCGTACAGTTCCCCGGCCATTATGCTAGCAATCGCGCCGATGTGTGGGTCGGCTGCATCCGCAACTTTCTTGGCCGCGCCTGCCGTATCATAGTCCGGTTGAGGTGTGATGCCATTACGGCGCAGGAAGTGCTCACATTGGGCCAACGCCTGTGGATGCGAGCGCACGGCTTTTAGGCCGCTGAGCTGAACCCCTGGCGCTGCCAACAGCGCGTGATGTACATGCAAGATGACTTCCGCTTGAATGCGTAGATCATAATCCATCAGCAGCTCATACGCCTGGTTGACCGCGCCCGCCAGTGCGTTTTCCACTGGCAGAATAGCATAGTCTACCTCACGCCGTTGAATCAGCTCAAAGAGTTGCGCCAGAGTCGGAGTAGGGTGTGTGGTGACGCTGTCCCCGAAATACTGCCGGATAGCCTGTTCAGAGTACGCGCCGTGAATGCCTTGAAATGCGATGGTCTGTGTCATATGCCGCTTTCGGCCCGTATGTGCCGTGCACAAGGGCAGGTGAGGAAGTTAACGGCAAACATGATAGCATCCACAGCCGTATTTTTCAAACCAGTTTGACAGAAATTCTAGTGTGGTGCTAGAATTTAGTCGATACAGATCACCACAATTACGGACGAACAATGCAAGAAACGCGCCGCTACATCTTGGAAATTCTTAAAGACCTGGGGCAGGCTACAGTTGACGAAATCGTCAGCGCGTTGGAGTCGCGGCGTGGTAAACCCATCACGGCGGTGACTGTTCGGCATCATTTGACCGTGCTGCAAGGTGAGGGGCTGGTTACAGAACCAACACACCGTCATCGCAGCGCTCCAGGACGTCCACAACACCTCTACAGCCTTACAGATCAGGCGCTCGGCACTTTCCCTAATAACTATCAGGTGCTGCTCAGTTCACTAATTGACCAGGTTTCAAACCATCTACCCCCCATCAGTGTCAACGTGATCTTTGAAGGCATTGCAGAGACTATGGCCGCGGAAGCACAAGTTCCCGATGCGCCTTTAGAAGTGCGCATGGATGCGGTGGTCATTTATCTCAACCAACGCGGCTATGAGGCCTCCTGGCAGCACAGTGATGACGGCATCCTGTTGGAAACCTCCAACTGCCCATACCACAATTTGCCACAGAAAACCGACCTGTTATGCGAAATGGATATGCACCTCATCGCGCGTTTGGTAGGCGCGGCACCCCGCCGATTGACACGTAAGTCTCAGGGGGATGACGCCTGCACGTATTTCATCCCCCCGCAAACTGCACAGTAAGCGACGCAGCGTCTCACTGTGCCGCCAAAAAGCCAACCCGGTCCTTTACCGCGCTTACCGTGGCGTCTGCCCGGCTGCGCGCGCGTTCAGTGCCGCCTGCCAATACCTCGTCCAAGTATCCTGACTCGGCAATAAGGCGGTTGTATTCCTCGCGTACCGGAGCCAGCGTGTCATTGACAGCTTCTGCTACGGCTTTCTTCAAGTCGCCGTAGCCACGCGCAGACTCGAAATGTGCCTCAACTGCTGTACTGTCTTGACCCGTCAAGGCTTGATAGATCGTCAGCAGATTATTAACCCCGGCGCGTTCTGGGTCATCGCTAAAACGAATCGTATTAGTTGAGTCAGTTACAGCACGCATGATCTTCTTTTTGCTGCGTTCCGGGGCCTCAGCAATATAGATTGCATGATACTCGGAATCCTCGCTCTTGCTCATTTTGTTAAGCGGATTGTCCAAGCCCATAACACGCGCGCCCGCCTTGGGGATCATCGCTTCAGGTATCACGAAAGTATCACCGTAGAGATGGTTGAAGCGCTGCGCCAGATCGCGCGTGTATTCCAAGTGCTGGCGTTGATCGTCGCCAACAGGTACGGCGTGCGCTTGGTAAAGCAGGATGTCAGCGGCCATCAGGGTAGGGTAGTTCAATAGGCCGGCACTGACGGAGTCCTGCTGCTGCTTGGCGGCCTTGTCTTTGAATTGTGTCATGCGGTTCAGCCAGCCCAGCGGTGCAGTGCAGGTCAAAACCCACGCCAATTCTGCGTGAGCGGCCACATGAGACTGTACGAAAACCGTGGCACGCTCCGGATTGATGCCGCTGGCGAGATAAATAGCGACAACCTCGCGGGTCTTCTGTCGCAGTGCTGCTGGGTCCTGAGGTACGGTAATGGCGTGCATGTCCACAATGCAGAAATAGGACTCGTAGTTATCCTGCTCAGCCACCCACTGGCGCAGCGCCCCTAGATAGTTGCCGAGCGTCAAGTTGCCCGAAGGCTGGATGCCAGAGAGCACCCGCTTTTTCTCAGTCATTGTCCTGTACCTATGTGTCGTCGTATGCGTGTGCGCCGGTCAGCGGCACAGTGGGCCATTGTAACCAATCCTCGGCTTGCGACAAGCTGGCCGCTACCACTTCGCATCCGGAAAGGTGTTCACATTGGCATGTTTGCCGACACGCTTGTACATCTGGAACCCAGTAAAAGGATGTCCTAAAATGCCATCGTGGATAGCCCACGAACGTTTGCGTACTGTCGTCCAGGCATCTGGTTTCCGAAAGGGATTCGTGGTGACTAAGCGCTTGTGCAGTTCTCCGTTAGGCTGAAACTCTCGATGGATGTCTACCATCGCTTTGTGTCCACGCACGTAGCTAAAGCCATAGCGTTCAAAAACGATGGCATTATGGTACGCCAATGGCTCGATCATAAACATGTCGTGCCCCATGCGCTGCACAAATGTTTCAAACATCGGTACCGAACGGCGGAAGGCCCGCAGCCCCCGTCGGACCTGTCCTGGTGCTAGTCCTGCATCCATAGCCGCTAATTCGGCATATGTGTTGCGCGTGCTGGTGCCAAAGTGCGTCTTGTTGCCGTGTTCGTCCAAGTCAGTATTGTAGCGCGGTGCATCGGGGTCAGTGACCACAACCAGCAGGACCATCAACTGACCTAGGAACGTATCCGCCATGTTGAGATAAAGCATCGGATCGATGTCTGCCGGGTCGCGTTTTACCGTGATCTCCAGAGCGCGGGTGCCTTCACGACAGCGAAAACGAATGTTTGGATAGTTCGGGTCTGTATAATTGTCCCGGTCTAAACCATATTCGTCAAAAACCCATTCCGGGATCAGTGTGCTGTAGATCGCCAACTTCTGTTCAGGGGGTAGGGCATTGATTTCACGGATGCTATGTGGGAAGTCCAACTTAGTACCGCTCCTTGATTGCCCGGCGTATTTGGCGTTCTGACTCGCGTTTAGCGATTGCTTCTCGCTTGTCAAATTGGCGTTTACCGCGTGCCAATGCCACATCTACCTTCGCTAAACCCCGCGCCAGGTAGATGCGCGTTGGCACCATGGTCGTGCCGCGATCGCGCAGTTGGCTGATGATTTTGGCGATCTCGCGTTTGTGCAGCAGCAGCTTACGCGGGCGCATGGGGTCCAGGCTCTCAAAGCGGCTGGCCTGCTTATAAGGTGTGATGTGTATGTTCATCAACCACAGCTCACCAGCCTTTTCTTGTACATAGCCATCGGTGATGTTCACCTGGTGACTGCGTACTGACTTGATCTCCGAGCCATTCAGCACCAGACCGGCCTGATAAGTCTCATCCAAATAATAGTCATGGGATGCGCGTCGATTGCGGGCTACGGTTTCTGAACCGTCCCCTTTGTCTTTACGCTTGCCTTTGTTCTTTGCCATTACACTATGCCTAATTCACTCGTTGGTGCTGGCGCGCGCGCCTTGTAAATAGCGCAGCGCTTCACCTAGCTCCACGTCACGTCCGTTTTCATCCGGGATCATGTTAATCGTTGGTTCCAGACCCTGCCCATCCAGCGCAAAACGTTCGGGCGTCAGCCATTCCGCTGATGTAATGTGCACTGATGATTGGTCCGAAAGCGCGAAAATTTGCTGAATCGTGCCTTTGCCGTAGGTACGCTGTCCGATCAAAATGCCGCGTTCCCGGTCCGCGATAGCACCCGCTAGCAGTTCAGCCGCGCTGGCGGTACCGGCATTCACTAAAACCACCAGCGGTAGGTCGCTCATGATGCTTCCTGGCTGCGCGTCATAGCTGCGTTCATCACTGTTCGTGCGCTCATAAAGCAGCACACCATCGTCAATGAACAAGTCCGCTACATCCAGGGCCTCTTGCAGCAGCCCACCGCTGTTGCCGCGCAAGTCCAACACCAACGCGCTGACATCCCGCGCCGCTAGTGCATCAGCCGCTTCTTCAACTTCATCCGGCGTGCGGCTGGTGAAACGCAGCATCTGGATGTAGCCTATGCTGCTGTCCTCTTCCAGCTCACGCCACAACACCGATGGGACGTTAATCACGTCAAAAGCGATGAAGACTGTCCGTTCTGGCTCATCGTGGAACTGGACGGTGACGCTAACACCGTGACCATCACCGACTTCGCCGCGCATCATCTGATCTACTGCGTCTTGCTGCATCGTGAGGTCAATGGACAGCCCATCCACCGCCAGTAATTGATCACCGTCACGGATACCCACCGCAGCTGCTGGACTGTCAGCAAAGGGCGTCAACAGAAATGCGCCTTCCGGTGATCGCCTGAGCTGGACACCGATACCGCCGTAGGTACCAGCCAACGCATCGGACTCACTTTGTGCCACAGGCGGTTCAATGAAAAAGGTGTTACGATCATCTAATCGGGCCAGCAGACCGCGAATTGCTGCGTACTGCTGCTCCGTTTCGGACGGCAGCTCGCGCAGGTAGTGGGACTCCAGCAGAGCCTGCACTTCGCCCAGCAGCGGATAGGTGTTCTCAGCCGCACCAGTAAACTGAGTCAGCGTCATCGTATCGCGCAGAAAAAAGCCCGCTGCGAACGCAACAGCCAACAGGACTCCGATAATCGCGCCCACTGCAATCGATTTGCCGTAATCCGAATACCTGTGTTTCATGAACCGTTGTGCCATCTCGCTGCTTTGTGCTAGATGACCACGCATTTTATCAGCCTCATCCCTGAAACCCAACATCCAGTCTTAAGCGGTGCAAATCCTGAAGTATGCTATTGTGTAAACAACGACAAATTGAAGGTAAGCGGCGAATGTCACACCACAACCCACCCTTGATCCTCATCGCCGATGACCAGATGGCGACTACGGTAATGCTTCAGCGCGTGTTTGAGTACGAAGGCTACGAGGTCATCACAGCCTTTGACGGCATTGCAGCGTTGCAAATGGCGCGCGATACACTGCCTGACCTCATCCTGCTGGACATTAACATGCCGCATATGAACGGTTTTGAGGTGCTTAAAGCGCTCAGAGAACACAAGGCCACGGCAACCATCCCGACCATTGTCATTACAGCGATGGGCGAGTGGCCGGAGATTGTCCAAGGCCTGGAACTAGGTGCGGATGACTACGTGCGTAAACCCTTCCACCCACGTGAACTGTTAGCCCGTGCGCAAAGCAAGATACGTGCCCGGCAGCTTGAAGAGGCGCTGCAACGCCGCACACGCGACCTGGAAGCATTGCTACGTGTCAGCGAAGCGTTGAACCAGCACCTGGAGATGAACGAACTGTTGGAGCTGATCCTCTTTCTGCTGCTGGACCTGCTGCCTGGTGAGATCAGCGCGATCTACAAAATCGATGAAAATGGGCAGCTCTTGCAGCATCGCCACATGACTGCTCAGCGCAGCACCATTCGCTTTGAACTTGATCATGACACGCTGGTTCAATACTTCATGCAGCATGGTGTACTCACCGGATGGTCGTCTGCGCAAACATCGTTGATCGGCCCTGATTGTGAATATGGCTTGGTCGCGCCGCTGCAATACGGTGACGATGGTGCGATTAACGGCATCATCTTAATTGCTGGTAAAACACCTTACGACGACAACCAGGTGCAGTTGCTCAGTGGCATCGCACGCCAGGCTAACATGGCTCTGCACAACGCCGAGCTTTACGAGATGAAGGCAACCTATGCCAGTGATCTGGAGGTCATGGTTGCGGAACGCACGCACGAGCTGCAATCTACTCAGCAGCTGCTCGTACGTGCTGAAAAGCTGGCCTCAGTGGGGCGGTTGGCTGCCAGCATCGCGCATGAAATCAATAACCCACTGATGCCCATAAAAATCAACTTGGACATCATGCTTGAGGACCTAGAAGATGGCACGCCCATAGAGGCGGTTGCTATCACCAACACCCTGGAAAGCGTCGAACGCATCAAGCGCGTTGTCGAACGTCTGCTAGAATTTACAGGTAAAAGCCCAGTGCGTAAACGGCGTACTATGCCCATTGACGTCAACCGGATCGTCGAGAATGTCAGCGCATTGGTGCGCAAGTCCTTTGAGCATAAAGGGCAGACCATCCACGTAGAATTGGGTGATGTACCAGCCATCTACGCCGATAAAGACGGTTTAGAGCAAGTCTTGATGAACCTTGCCCTCAATGCCAGCGAAGCGATGTCTAAAGGGGGCGAGATGTGGATGCGCACGGAACAACAAGATGGCAGCCTCATTTTAACGGTTAAAGACACCGGCCATGGTATTCCCGCCGACATCATCGACACCATTTTTGAACCCTTCGTCACCACAAAAGATGATGGTAACGGCTTGGGCCTTTTTGTGAGCTATGGCATCATTCAAAACCACAATGGCGAAATTCACGTAGAAAGCGAAGCGGGCAGCGGTACCGCCTTCCGCGTTACGCTGCCCATTCATATAAATGTTGCTAAACAGTAGGAGTAATTCCTCAGCGATAGTCTCCGCTGCTGTACACGAAGACTGCTGGGCCGGTATCTTCTGGATCAACAGGGTCAAATTCTGGCATAGACCACGCATACATCAGATAAGCGTCCATAACCGACATGTTGACGCAGCCATGACTGCGCCGGTAGCCAAAGCCGTCATGCCAATATGCACCATGTAAAGCGATGTCATGATCAAAATACATCGTCCACGGCACCTCTTCCAGGTAATAGAAATCTGGCTGTCCATATGCGCCGCTCATGATCGTGCGCGTGTAACGTAAATAGACGTGAAAAAGGCCCTGATTGGTCGGCCATTCCGCCAGCCCTGAGGACACTAACGTTGCGAAGACGGGTGTTTCGCCTTCATAAGCAACCAATACTTGCTCATAAAGGTCTACGCTGAACCAACGTTCGGTGTCTACGTCTTCCGGGCGCTCAATGGGCAGCACCTTAGCGACTTGGGTCTGTTTAAGCCATTGATCCGCTCCGATTTGATACCAGCGCCAACCGTCTACATAAACCGCTGAATAGATGTTTACCGTCGTGTATCGCGTCACAACAGGATTTGCTTCAGTGTGCGGGCCGCCTGGATATTTGGCCGGATACACGTTGACTAGAACCCAAGCAATGGGATAGGGCAGTGGATCATCCGGTAGATAAACACCTGAAAATGTTGAGTTTGGCACCGCGTCTGTCAAAGCATCACTGCGTACCCAACGCTCCGCGCTAATCTGCGACCATCCATCGCGCTCCTGCATGACGGTCACGAAGTTAAAGCCAGCGTCTACACTGCCGACCGCACTCCCGCCAGGGGAGTCATAAGTCGTGACGGCATCTGTGACGCGGCGATAAATACGGTCGTAAACGATGCTCTGCTGTGCCTGCACTTGCGTGACGTCCGGCACTGGGTATGCTGCGACTTCTTCCACGCTTAAACCGAATGTTTCGCTCTCACACGTATCAGCAATTTGACAGCTTGGTAGGGCCTGTTGGCCGATAGCACCCGCAGCGGCATCTGCCTGGACGCCATGAGAAGTCTGAATGACACCCACCATCAACAGCGTCAAACCGATGAGCGAGATCAACTCCCGTTTTTGCACCATGAAAACGTCTCCTGAACTTGAATTGTGGTATCTCTACAGTACGACATAGCGCCTCTGCCGAACACACGCGCTGCCCTACGCTTCAACCACGGTTGATTAGCGCTGAAAACATTGGGGAAAAGGTCATTTTGCCCTGGCGCTGTATCCGTCATATACTACTGACTAAAGACAGCGCCAGTGTGAGAGGTTTCGTTTCTGAGACCTGCATGGCGCAGTGGTGCTACACAGCGCTTGCGATGCCCGCGTTAAGAGAGGAGCAGTTCTTATGAAACGGCATCAACGACTGATCGCATTGGTGATCCTTGTTGCAGTTCTAATGGGGGTGATGGGAACCGGGTCCGTTGTGCTCGCCCGCGAAAGCGCGCAGCAGTCGGATTTCGCCGCGCCCATCATGATCGTGAACACCAGCTTTCTCAATATCCGCAGCGGTCCAGGAACACAGTACAACATCCTGCTGACTGTCGTCGGCGGCACGTCACTGCCAGTACTAGGCGTCGCCAGTGACGGGGTGTGGTACCAGGTATCTACCATCGCCGGTCCCGGTTGGCTCAACTCGCAATATGCCATCCCGCGCGGGAGCTTCCAAAATATCCCCTTGGTCGCCGCACCCGCCTTCACGCAGACCGCCCCGTCCATGTCGTTTTCTGGCGCGGTTAACAACTCCGATGACACAGCAGTAGACCTTGGCTTCTCCAGTGGACGCGAGTGGGGCCTGTCTGTCACGGTCGCGCATCCGCTGTATACAGGGCCGTCGATCAACAGCGCTGTGATCCGCAACATGCCGGTTGACAGTTCCGTGATCTACAGTGTCATTGGTGCCACCTTCAACGAAGGGGTGGCCTGGGTTCAGGTGGATGTACCCGGTGTCGCCAGTGGCTGGTTGGAAGAGGGCAAAGTGCTTTTCCGTCCCTTTGCCTGCGTTTTGAGCGCTGTGCAGTTCACACAGAGCACGGAACTTAAGCTGGGGCCGGATGGCAGCGGTGGTGAAGGTGTCCTGGTCAGTGGCGGCAGTGAAGCCTATCTGCTTGATAAGGTGGATACGCTTTACAAGGTCGAACTCATCAGCGGCAGCGTTGGCTGGGTAGAGGAAGGTCAGCTCATCGTGCGCGATCGCTCCCTGGTCAACTCAGCCTATTGCGAAGCGGGTGGGGCTGCCACGATCGGGCAGGGCAACACACAAGGCACGGGCAGCAGTGGCCCATCAGCCCCCGCGGTGTCTGCTTCTACTGCGCGTGTTGTGATCAACACCGGCTTCCTCAACGTGCGTTCAGGCCCTGGTGCCCAGTATGCCTCGGTCGCGACCTTGCCCGGTGGCACTGAACTGGCCGTATTGGGCTTTGCACCCGATGGTGTCTGGTATTTTGTGTCGGGCACTTTCGGCACAGGGTGGCTCAACAGCGAGTTTACTCTTTTCCGTGGCGATGGCCGCTCACTCCCCATCATTCGCGACGCTGGGGGTACATTGGCACGGCCTATGGGCAACGTCAACACCGGGACTTACACGCTCTACGCTGCACCAAACCTGACTTTGGGTGTGGTGGGCAGTATCTCCGGCCCGCGTGATGTTGAAGTTGTGGCTCGCAATGCAGACTTTACCTGGGTGCAGGTTAACGTGCCAGGTATCGGCTTTGGCTGGATTCAGGCGGATTTCATCACAATGTCGGGTGATACCAGCTTGATCCCTGTGGTGCAGTAAGCCCCACCATACAACCGCATACGCTGCACACGCGCCCTGTCATTTGTTATGGCAGGGCGCTATATTTTTTTTGCTAATTTGCTGCGCTCAGAATAATGTGGAGACAAACATGATTGATCTTAACCTTCTTGCGTCACGATTGATCCAACTTGACAGCAAACCGACTGCTTCTGCGTCAGCCGCGCGCCCATCAGCGATCTTCGGCAGTGGTGCCAGCTTAGGCGATGCGTTGACATTACAACAACCAGTGCGCATTGGCATGTGGCCGGCCATCTACGCCGAAGCACCTGAAACCGCATTGGGTTTGACGACCGTCTTAGCCTATATGCTGGAGCACTGGCGCGACATACGGGTGTATCGACTCTTTGCTCAGTTGGACGTGACCGCACAACCTTTTGTTTGGGATATCAGCCGTTCACAGTTCGAAGTAGACGATTGGACCTTAGACGCGCTTGATGACAATGTGGGCGTCTGGGCAGCGCTGACGCAGCAAGGTGGGACCTGGCTGCTGCAAGTCTCATTGGAAAATGACTTGTCGGCTGATGATGATGCCGATGCAGTAGAGACATTTGGCATTAGTGGTACAGACCTGTACAGCCTGACGATGGCGCTGCCTAGCCTAGCGCGCAGCATTGCGGTTGCGCTGCTTGATCCCAGCGCTGGGCGGCGCGTGGCGTTGGATTTTCAACACACACCGCTTAGTGATGCAGCTATGAGCACGCTGCTCCATGCCGCTTTCCGTTGGGAGCTGGCACTGCTGCTGCATCTTGCTGAAGTTCCAGATTATGACCTTGCTGCACTCAAAACAGCGTTCGAAACCTTGACGCAGGCCGCACAAAATGCGGCTGAACTCGGTGCTTGGCTGGTCGCGCGGGCTTGGAACCGTGCCGCACTACCTGGGCTTGGTGAATTGGCATCTCGACTGGATCAGCCAGAGGCCTTGAGCCAGCGCTTTGCTTCGTATGGTCTGGCAAACGCAGTGCTGGCACGTGCGCTTTATCAACAAGGCGCATCTAAGCGCGCAGTTGACTTACTTGAGGCTCGGTTGTCACAACACTCAGCTCAGCCCGCGGCGTGGTTGGCATTAGCAGACCTGTACATCAGGGCAGGGCAGGTGTTGAAGGCGGTTGACGCCTTTCAGCGTGCCATCGAAGACGATCAAGCGAACGCGGCGATTTATACTAGCTACGGCCAGGTACTGCCTTTGGTTGAAGCACAAGGTTGGGTTATAGAGGAATTCGTCTTGATTGATCCAGACGAATACGGTGACGACGCCGTGATCGCTGAGGCTGCGGCCGCATTCGCTGCGGCCGCACAGCACACGGCTGTTGACCCAGCGTATGTGCTGGCTCAACAGTGTCTGCTGCTCATCGAACTGGAAGATGATGAGCAGCTTTGGTCAGCTTTCAAACGGCTGCTCGAAGTGGATGAGACGGGTGATGAAGTACGCAGTGTTGTCGATGAATTCTATAATCTGGATGATGCTCATCCAGGCATGACGCTGCTGCGCCATGCCGCCCTACAAGTACCAGAACAGCCTGAACGCTTGGTCAATTTAGCCGCCGCTTACGTCGCGATGGATGAACCAAATGAGGCACTGCAAGTGCTGACCAAAGCGGAAATGCTCATTGACGACCCTTACCTTCACAACGAAATCTCCCGCCTGACGCTTCTTGCTGAAGACCCGGAATTCGACATGCGTATTGGCGAGATTAGCGACTCCATTGAAAACGAGACGACTGTTGACGCGCGGGACCTCACTTATCTAGAGAACGCGCTGAAACGGGCACCCGGCATGATCGACGTGTATTTGTTGTTAGCTCAAGCCTACCTTCAGCGTCAAGATCAAACAGGTGCCTTAGAAACACTGCTGGATGCATTGGAAGCGGCCCCCAAAGACCCTGATGTTTTGGAGATGCTCGCGCAGTTGCTATGGGATGCTGAAGACTACGACACGGCCTACAGCTACATAAGCCGTGCAGTGCGCGTAGACCCCACACATATTCCGTCGCTTTCCACGTCTGGCCGGTTCCTATTCGAGGACGGTCAGCGAGAAGCCGCGCGTGCAATGCTGTCTCAAGCCGAGGCTTTGGCACCCAATCACCCAGCACTCAGAAAAGTGAAAGTCTACATCGCGCGTTTGCTTAGCGAAGAAGAACAGGACGATTGACGCTGACGGTCCGCTACTCCAAGACGACTGGTGTCACCTGACCCGCGGTCAAATCCGTGAGCGCAGCTTCAAAGGCAGGAACTGCGCTCACGGCGAGACGCACAATCAACGTAACAGTATCCGCAAAGATTTCATCCTCGAGATCACCCTCATGTGCTGCGATCAGGCGTTTAACCTGCTCAAAATATGTGTAGTGCAGATCAATGCCCAGCAGCGTGCGCGCAATTTTCAACTCGGTGCGCAGTTGGTTGAAAGCCACGTGGGCTGCTTCGCTATAGGCACGCACTAAACCGCCGGTTCCCAACTTAACGCCGCCAAAATAGCGTGTGACAACGATAATCACATCGCCTATTTCGGTGCCGCGCAGCACGGCCAATACGGGCGGCCCCGCGGTACCCGTTGGTTCACTATCGTCACTGACGCCTTCCGTGACGCTGCTGCCATAGCCAATGCGAAATGCATAAACATGATGGTTCGCATCGGGCATTTCGGCGCGCACTTTAGCCAAGAAGGCTCGCGCTTCTTCAACTGATTGTGCGTGAGCCACCTGCGTAATGAAGCGTGAGTTGGCAACCTCCGTTTCAGTCCGTTGGGTACCGGCTGGAACGTGGTAGGGCTGGCTCACGCGGAACTCTCCTCTGGATTGCTGGCGACATACGCCCGGAAAACAGGCGGTTCGATAGCATACGCTGAGTGCACGCGGTCCATGCTGATAAGACGCTTAGGCACCAGCATATTGGCGGCATTTTCAGTATCACGGCTGTTATAAAGCGGCGTCAGGCCAGCCGCCGCTTTCAAAACATGCTGTTCGGCAGGGGTCAGGCTGGTCCAGATTGTACGGCATTCCTCTCGCACAGCCCGCCTACGTGCCAGGGTGCGGGCGGCATCGTCATTAAGCGTAGCGCTCTCGTCGATGTCGTTCAGCGCATCCACCGAGCGGTATGCCGCGCGCAGCAGCCCCGCGAAACCCCCAGTTGCCCACAGCAAAAACTTAATGATGACTTCGGGGTAGGGACGGCTGTTACGGCCCATGAGATTATCCAACATGCGCCGCGCATCAACAGGGTTATAAGGGCCTACATAGAGTAAATTGTCGGTAAAAAGTTCCGCAAACGGTTCAATACCCAGCATGTCAATGTCGTACTGATCGATGAGCGTGGGTAGGGGCGTGCGCGTAAAAGTCAGATATGAAAGCTGCCGCTTGTTAGCATCTCGCAGGCCACGCAGATTTTGGAAAAACTTTACCGGCATCTGCTTCAGCAGTTCCTCAAATTCATCGAACATGAAAACAAGACGAATGCCGCGCCGAAACAAGAAGTCTAATCCCAGTTCGAAATAGCGCAGTCCCATATACGTATACAGAGGGTTGCTGCCATCTTGAAGCGCATGGTAAGTGTCGTAAAAGTCCTGCGCCTCTGATTCAGAAACGTGCTCAAAGGGATAAAAAGCCAAAAATAGGCGATGCATCATCAGCTCATAACCCGCCCAGGCGCGCACTTGCTCGGCCTGTTCTCCACTGTGGGGTAGGGGACCTAAAAGGTTCGGATCAATAATGATAGCTTTGAATGCTGTGGGGTCGTCAGTGCCCAGGTAGTGTTGATGGGTTTGAGGATGTGCCAGGTGCTGGAGTAGGTTCGACTTGCCAACACTTCCTACGCCTACCAACGAGCAAGAATCCCCAGCACGCCAGCGCTGCATGATGTAGGTTACTTCCTCACGGCGAAAGTCAATGGGTTGAACGCGCGTTCGGCCTTGCATAGTCGGACCTCTTTTCCATTCGATTCGTTATCCAACATACGATCATGTGAACATTATAGCCCAGGAGCGCATTTCCCTCATCAACGTGCCCAACTAGTACGCTGCTCCTAGTATGGTACGTTGATACTGACAGGACAATTAGCCTATCTGATCTTGATCTTGATGCTGGCACAATCCATTTGCATGAAGTTCGTAAATGCAACTGCAAAGCCGCCGAGAATTGAGAGAGGGCTAACCCATGAAAAGCTTGCTGCGTCTCATCTCCCTGATCGTGTTACTCAGTCTGTTTACGGTTTCGGTGTCCTGGTCTTCATCAGCGCAGGGTACCTCAGCAACCGTCTATATCGCCCCTGGGCAGAACATCCAAGCGCTCGTGGATCAGCATCCGGCTGGCACTCAGTATGTACTACAGTCAGGGATGCATCGGCTACAGCAAATCAAGCCCAAGGACCGGGATGTTTTTCGCGGTGAAATGGGTGCTGTATTGAGTGGGGCGCGTTTGCTGACCACTTTTGTACAAGCTGGTTCACATTGGTATGCCACGGATCAAACACAAGAAGGGCGTCTTCATGGCACCTGCGCCGTGGACGCGCCACGCTGCAATCGCCCTGAAGACCTGTTTGTCAACAATAAGCGGCTTATTCATGTGTCGGATCGCAGCCAGTTGAATGCAGATACCTGGTATTTTGATTACGCAGCAGACCGCATTTACATCGCCGTGGACCCCGCCGGAAAAACAATCGAGACCAGTGTACTGCCCTCTGCCTTTTATGGCTCTGCTGATCGTGTGACGATCCGTGACTTGACGATCGAAAAATATGCCACTATCGCACAGCACGGTGCAGTGCATCCAAGTGAGGACGGTATCGGATGGCGGGTTCGCAATAATCTCCTTCACCAGAACCATGGGGCAGGGGTGTACGCACGCAGCAACATGCGCATCGTCAAGAATCGCATTCTGGACAATGGTCACATCGGTATCAGCGGTAGAGGAACCGACATTCGCGTGAAGAAAAACGAGATTGCCTACAACAACGCAGTCGGCTATCACGTTGGCTGGGAAGCCGGCGGGGCGAAGTTTGGCCGCACAGATGGCCTGTTGCTCAAGGGCAATTACGTCCACCACAATAACGGTCCAGGTCTGTGGGCGGACGTTGATAGTATCAACATCCGCTACATCAACAACCTGGTTGAATGGAACTCCCACACCGGCATTTTCCATGAGATCAGCTACAAAGCCGTCATCAAGGGCAATACAATACGCTTCAACGCTTCTGAAACCGCAGCCTGGCTGTATGGTGCCCAAATCTTGATTTCATCTTCACGTGATGTTAGCGTGAAGAAAAACAAGGTTGTTGTGAGCGCAGCAGGTGGCAACGGCATCGGTGTTATTCACCAGGATCGCGGCTCTGGAGATCATGGCCCTCGTGTGGCTTACAACAACCGTGTGAAAAACAACACTATCATTCACCTGGGTACTGTTGGACGGAGTGGTGTAGCCGTGGACTGGAACCACGCTCAGTTCTGGCGCGAAGCTAATAACGTATTCGACAAAAACAAGTACGTCGTGCCCAGCGAAAGCGTGCGCTTCTGGGAATGGAATGATGCGCAGCTGCTGTGGGATGATCTGCGTTCTCACGAGCAGGAACTCCAAGGCAAACGCACAGTCAAGCAAAAGCAGGCTGGGCAGGTGATATGGCGCTATGAGAGCAAAGTTGGTCCGCATCCTAGTGCCGCTCAAAACAATACGTCACTGCTGGCGCTGCCTTCAGCTCCCACTGAGTAATTAGACGTTGTGCGACGGCGTTCTGTGCGGCACACAACCCAGAGTTTCAAGGTTGTGTGCCGCACAGGGCAGTTCTTATTACTCTATGATAAGTACGCTTATCACTAGTATTTGACAAACAAAAAAATGAATTCTTAGCTGCTGCACGAGTGCGTGCTCCTATTCTGTTGATCGGCGAAAGTGGTGCGCCGAATGATGGACAGCCCAGCAAATTTGAACTTGCCAACGGTGGCGCGCTCTATTTCGATGAAGTAGACGCGCTGGACTTGGATACACAAGCGACACTGCTGCGTGTCATCGCAGGGAATGAAGTGATTTGGATGGGAGGCGCATCCTTGTCCAGGCAACACGCACGAGCTGGAAACCGTTCTCGAACGGGCTGCAATTGTCAGCCGTGGTCAACCGATTCACTTGACCCACCTACCCCAATGTGCGTGAACGCCGTGCCCTACTGCCTCATGCACCGCTCACCGAGCCAGTGCATACCCTACAAGAAGCTGAATACCTGGCGATCCTGCGTGCAGTTCAGGCCACGCAAGGCCGAGTTACACAGATGGCACGGCTTCTGGGCATTGGTCGCACGACGCTGTGGCGTCGGCTTGAGGCGCTGGATATTGACGTTCAAGATTTCCGGGAATAAGCTTTTATCTTAAAATCACTGTTTCATTATGAACTTAACTGGCGCTAATTTCGGTTCATAATAAAAAGTTTTTGAGGTTTTGTTTGCCGTGCAGCCCATGCAGCGCTTATCCTACTATAGTGCAACACTAAGATGCTGTCTTAACAAGGAGGTGAAGATAAATGTCGAATATGAGACGCCTCTTGATCGTCGCTGTGCTGTTGGCGGTTGCCCCCATTCTGGCCCAGAACGATGCTGGTGATGCCGCCGCCCCCGATAATATGACCACGCGCATCCTCCATCGCGCAGTTCATCGGCGCATTTGTCGGTCCGATCTTGGGCGCGGTCATCACTGGCGTGGTTTACAACGCCATTTACAATCCCAGCTTCTTCGGCCTGTAAGCAACCGTCTAAACGATAGCAAAAGAGGAGTCTGAACCACATGAAAAAGCTCATCAATAAACCTAAAGATGTCGTCCTGGAAGCCCTTCAGGGCATGGAGGCCGCCCACCCCAGTCTGAAGGTGTTCTACGATCCCTTCTACATCGTGCGCGCTGATGGCCCCATTCAGGGCAAGGTCGGTGTAGTCTCCGGCGGTGGCAGCGGCCATGAGCCGATGCACGGTGGTTTCGTCGGCATGGGTATGCTGGATGCAGCCTGCCCTGGTGCGGTGTTTACCTCTCCTACCCCGGACCAGATGCTGGAAGCAACGAAGGCGGTCAACGGCGGCGCTGGTGTGCTGCACATTGTCAAGAACTACACCGGCGACGTGATGAACTTCGAGATGGCCGCCGACCTGGCCCGTGCCGAGGGTATCGAAGTTGAAGCAGTCGTGATCGACGACGACGTGGCCGTGCAGGACTCGCTGTATACCGCGGGCCGTCGTGGTGTGGGCGCAACCGTCATCGCTGAGAAGATCGTCGGCGCGACTGCTGAGGAAAAGCGCCCGCTGGCCGTGGTCGCTGAAATTTGTCGCAAAGTCAACGCCAACAGCCGCAGCATGGGTATGGCGCTGACCTCGTGCACAGTGCCGCATGCTGGCTCGCCTACCTTTGCGTTGGGCAAAAACGAGATGGAAATCGGCATTGGTATCCATGGTGAGCCGGGCCGTGAGCGCAAAGCACTAGCGACTGCCGCTGAAGTGGCCGAAATGCTGGTCACTCCGATCATCGAAGACCTGCCCTTCCAAAGTGGTGATGAGGTGCTCGCTTTTGTTAATGGCATGGGCGGCACCCCGCTCATCGAGCTGTACTTGATGTTCTATGAGGTTAACAAGATTCTCAGTGGTAAAGGCATCAAGATCACGCGCAACCTGGTCGGGTCCTACATCACCTCCCTGGAAATGGCTGGTGCCTCTGTAACCCTGGTCAAGCTGGATGACGAGCTGACTAAGCTCTGGGACGCGCCAGTGAACACGCCGGCCTTCCGCCGCGGCGTCTAAATCACGATACGTGTGGGGTGTGGCGTGTGCCGTACCCCATGGTTCACCTGGGACGACAGGCCCGCGTCTGGTATGATCCTTAACCCGAATGGTGGTGCATGTGCGCAATCAATGCACATGCCCTGAATACACAAGGAGTGATGGCCTCGTGACAATTTCAAGAGATATGGTTTTGGCTTGGCTGCGCAGCTACGCGGAAGCCATCAGCGCCAACAAGAATTACTTGGTCGAACTAGACCAAGCCATTGGCGATGGCGATCACGGTGCCAATATGGATCGCGGGATGCAGGCTGTAGTAACCAAGCTGTCGGGTGTTGAGGACAAGGACCTGGGCACGATCTTCAAAACAGTCGGTATGACCTTGGTATCAACCGTGGGCGGAGCCAGTGGACCACTGTACGGGACCTTCTTCATCCAAATGGGTACCACCAGTACCAACAAGGTTGAATTGACGTTGGAAGACTGGCATACTGCCCTCGAAGCGGCTTTCAATGGTCTCGTGATGCGTGGCAAAGCTCAAGCAGGTGATAAGACCATGCTAGATGCGCTCATCCCGGCGCTGGAAGTCCTCAAGAACGGCATCGCTGAGCAGCAGCCGGTAACTGATGCCCTTGAAGCAGCTGCCAAAGCCGCCGAAGTAGGCCGAGATGCCACCATCCCGTTAATCGCCCGCAAAGGCCGTGCCAGTTATCTCGGCGAGCGCAGTATTGGCCATCAAGACCCCGGCGCAACATCTATGCACCTGCTGCTGCGTGCTGCTGCGGAAGCGGTCAACGCCTGAACTTACGTATAAGCTGCCAGTCACTGCATTAAAAATAGTGCAGTTTGGAAAGAACGCAACGTCAACGAAAAAGATTAAGGTTATTACAAATGACTCAGTATGTTGCTGCAATTGATCAGGGAACAACCAGCACGCGCTTCATGATCTTCGATCATGCCGGCAAGGTGATCGCTGTCGAGCAGAAGGAACACGAACAGATTTATCCCAAGCCCGGTTGGGTGGAACACGACCCCCTAGAAATCTGGACCCGTACTCAGGAAGTTATCAGCGGTGCGCTGAAAAAGGCAGGCATTGACTCCAGTGCGCTGGCGGCTGTCGGTATCACCAACCAGCGCGAGACCGCCGTCGTCTGGGACAAGACCACGGGTAAGCCTGTTTACAACGCCATTGTCTGGCAAGACACCCGTACCGACACTATCTGCAACGAGCTTGCCAAAGACGGTGGGCAGGATCGCTTCCGCGAAAAAGTCGGTCTGCCCCTGGCAACTTACTTCAGCGGCCCTAAAGTGCGCTGGGTTCTGGACAACGTGCCCGGTATCCGTGAGCGCGCCGAACGTGGTGAGGTTGTCTTCGGCAACATCGATACTTGGTTGCTGTGGAATCTGACCGGCGGCCCCAATGGTGGCGTGCACGTCACCGATATGACCAATGCCAGCCGCACCATGCTCATGAACCTCAAAACGCTGGACTGGGACGAAGAAATCCTGGGCATTATGGGCATTCCGCGCGCCATGCTGCCGGAGATCCGCTCGTCGTCCGAGGTCTACGGCAACGCTGAAGGTGCTATCGTCGGCATCCCGGTTGCCGGTATCCTCGGTGACCAGCAGGCCGCACTCTTCGGTCAGACTTGCTACGACGTGGGCGAAGCTAAAAACACCTACGGCACCGGTAACTTCATGCTGCTGAACACGGGCGCTGAGCTGGTGCAGTCCAAGAACGGCCTGCTGACTACCGTCGCTTACAAGATTGGCGACCAACCCACTGTTTACGCGCTGGAAGGCTCCATCGCCATCACTGGCGCGCTGGTGCAGTGGCTGCGCGATAACCTCGGTTTGATCGAAACTTCCCCCGACGTCGAGAAACTGGCGGCAGAAGTGGACGATAACGGCGGTATCTACTTTGTCCCGGCCTTCAGCGGTTTGTTTGCTCCGTACTGGCGCAGTGATGCGCGCGGTGCCATCGTCGGCATGACCCGCTACGTCAACCGTGGGCACATCGCCCGCGCTACACTGGAAGCCACCGCTTATCAAACCCGTGAAGTACTGGACGCCATGAACAAGGACAGTGGCGTGGATCTCACTTCGCTGAAGGTAGACGGCGGTATGGTCTTTAACGAACTGCTGATGCAGTTCCAATCCGATATCCTCGGCGTGCCCGTTGTGCGCCCAACCGTTGCAGAGACCACTAGTCTGGGTGCGGCCTACGCTGCCGGCCTGGCTGTTGGCTTCTGGGAGAAAATCGATGATCTGCGTGCCAACTGGGGTGTGGATCATGAATGGAAACCGTCTATGTCTGAGGACGCCCGCGAGAAGCTCTATGCGGAATGGCTCAAGGCCGTAACCCGTACCTTCGACTGGGTAAGCTAGTCCTTCACTTCGTTGCGATCAGCCCCTAGCCCAACGTAACACTGCCGGGCCAGGGGCTGATCACCTTAAAAGGCCGCTGAACATGACTGTTGGCATTGTAATCGTCTCGCACAGTGCGCGCCTGGCTGAGGGTGTCGCCGAACTGGCAAAAGAGATGGGCGGCACAGACGTGCCTATTGCGCTGGCTGCTGGCCTCGACCAACCCGGTCAGCCGCTGGGTACGGATGCCCTTCTCGTGCAGCGTGCCATCGAAGCACTGGATAATCCCGACGGCGTACTGGTTCTGGTGGACTTGGGCAGTGCAATCCTCAGCACGGAAATGGCGTTGGACTTGCTGACTGATGAGGTACGCGCA
Source organism: uncultured Anaerolineaceae bacterium (assembly GCA_964457835.1). Classification (GTDB taxonomy): domain Bacteria; phylum Chloroflexota; class Anaerolineae; order Aggregatilineales; family Phototrophicaceae; genus CAYWGJ01. The sequence continues at coordinate 41,854 of CAYWGJ010000003.1, read as the reverse complement.
CGTGTGCGCCTGTGCCCGGCCCCACTCGTTGAAGGCACGCTCGCGGCAGCTGTGCAGGCGCGCCTAGGCAGCAGCATCGAGCAGGTTTATCAAGAAGCGCTTAACGCTTTGGCTCCAAAACGCAGCCAAATGCTCATCGAAGACATGCCTGAAGCATTCATCCAACCTATACCCGGCGCATCGGCCACTGATGAAGTGCTGCGACTGACTGTGCCTAACCGCCTGGGGTTCCATGCACGCCCAGCAGCACGCCTTGTCCAGACGGCTGCCCGCTACAATGCGGACATTCGGGTGAGTAACCTCACCCGTCCCAGTATCGCTGCGAGTGTCAGAAGCATCAATGCGCTGATGACCAGCGACATCCGTTATCACGATGAGGTTGAATTCAGGGCCTCTGGTGACGATGCCGTGCGTGCGCTGGCGGCTATCGAAGCGTTGGCAGCGGAGAACTTCGGGGACGACGAAACGCCACCAAAGCCGATCACTGCGCTAGCTGCTACCACCCCGGCGGTGTCACTCAACGAAGGTGCCATGCTCAACACCTTGGTCGGTATTGTGGCCTCACCAGGCATTGCAATGGGTGAAGCGCGCTTTCTGCGTGTCCCGACGCTGAAGGTGCCCACCGAGCGCATAAGTGATCCCGATGCCGAATGGCAGCGCTTAGCAAAAGCGATCGATCAAACCCGTGTGAAGGTCCAAGCGGCCTGGCAAACCGCACGGGCACAGGTCGGGCGCGGCACCGCTGCCATCTTTGAAGCGCATTTGCTCTTTCTGGACGATAACGCCCTGTTGGAACCGACACACGCCGCCATCGTTGGTGACAAACTGAATGCCGCCGCTGCCTGGCAGCAAACCTATGAGGACTTAGCACAGCGCTACAGCGCACTTGAGGCACCTTACCTGCAAGAACGTGCCGCTGACTTGCGCGACGTAGGTCGACAGGTCTTGTCACAGCTCATGGGGGTTGCCATCACCCCAACGCTCAGCGAACCAGGCGTGCTGTTGGCGGATGATCTCACGCCTTCTGATACCGCTGGTCTTGACAAATCGATTGTGAAGGCAATCTGTACCGTTCAGGGCGGACCGACATCACACAGTGCGATCATCGCCAATGCGATGGGTATTCCGGCAGTCGTCGGCCTGGGCGAACAACTCATGACCGTTGGTGACGGCACACCACTGTTTGTTGATGGTGACTCTGGACGTGTCTTCATCAATCCCCTGGAAGAAACCCGCCGCAGCTATGTCGCCCGAATTCAAACACAGGCTAGGCAAATGGCCGTCGCACAGGCTGCGGCGCACAGCATTGCACAGACTCGTGATGACCGTCGCATCGAAGTCTTTGCCAACATCGGCGGGATCGATGATGCACGCGCTGCTGTCGAAGCGGGTGCAGAAGGCGTTGGCTTGTTCCGCACTGAGTTTCTATTCTTGGATCGCACCACAGCGCCAAGCGAAGAAGAACAATATCAAGCCTACGCCGAAGTAGCGGCAGTACTCGATAGCCGCCCAATGGTTTTGCGAACCTTAGACATAGGCGGAGACAAACCACTGCCCTATATCAACTTAGGCCAGGAATCCAACCCATTCTTGGGCTGGCGTGCCATCCGCGTATCTTTGGATTACCCCGAAATGTTCCGTGTACAACTGCGAGCAGTACTGCGCGCTGCTGCTGAATATCCAATCAAACTGATGTTTCCCATGGTTGCTACGTTGGATGAGCTGCAAGCCGCGCGACAGCAAGTGGCGTTAGCGCGTGAGGAATTGGCACAGCGAGGCATTGCCGCACCCGACAATATTGAGACTGGCATCATGGTCGAAATTCCGTCTACCGCTATACAAGCCGATGTCTTTGCGCGTGAGGTGGATTTCTTCAGCGTCGGTACCAATGACCTAACCCAATATACCTTAGCTGCCGAACGAGGTAACAGCCGCGTCGCCGCGTTGTCCGATGCATTCAGCCCCGCCGTGTTAACCTTGATGGCAAAGGTCGCTGAAGCGGCCAGCACACAGGGTAAATGGGCCGGAGTGTGCGGTGAGCTGGCTGGTAATCCTTTGGCTGCGCTGCCGCTAGTGGGCATGGGCTACACAGAACTGAGTATGAGTCCTGCCTCTGTGGCGCGCGTCAAGCAAACCATCCGTCGCTTGCACCAAAAAGAAATCGCGGCACGTATTCCGGAGCTTCTGGCAATGCGCAATGCCTCAGACGTGCGTGTGAGGCTGCGCCAATGGCTGTCCGCACTGCCTGAGACAGAACGTTAAAAACAAGAGGCAGGGCATTATCAATAACATGCCCTGCCCCAGTCGCATCACCTAAACAAAGACGCGCATTAATAGCTGCTGCAAGTGCCGCACCCACCACCGCTGGATTCTGCACCTGCGCTGTCCTTGCCCTTGAAGCTGGTGCCACAGCCGCATGAGCTGACCGCATTGGGGTTGTCGATGCGGAAGCCGCCGCCCATCAAGCTGTCCACGTAGTCGATAGTCGCGCCTTCCAAGTAGATCAAGCTGGTCGGGTCCACAACCAGCGTAACACCGCCCACTTCGACGCGTTTGTCTTGTGGGTGCGGGGTTTCCTCAAATGCCATGCCATACTGCATACCGGAGCAGCCGCCACCCGACACGAAGACACGCAGAGCATGGTTCGGGATTTGCCGCTGTTCGAGCAGGCTCTTAATCACGGTCACGGCTGAGTCAGTCACCTGAAGCACCTGCTCAGTGGTCGTGCCAATTTGAATGTCATCATGTTCAATCAAAGTCATGTGTCAACTCCTGACCGGTCTCTCATTTATGCGCACTTATGCCTACTAACTGTAGCACGACTCTGATGCTGGCGTCAATTAAGAAAATAGCAATCTATAATATCTAGCCCTACCCTTATCGCTGATGTACACTGAAAACTCGGCGATTAGCCCTTGACCCATAGTCCTTGTTTCGGTATGCTCATGATAGTTTATTGAAGCGCCCGATTCGTCTAGCGGCCTAGGACGTAGCCCTCTCAAGGCTAAAACACGGGTTCGAGTCCCGTATCGGGCACATGAATGACCACATGTTTGTGGTCATTTTGTTTTCTGGTCAGAATATCCGCATCGGTCTATACTCGTCATACATTTGGGCTGCATTGACCGATGACAAGGGGCTAATGATGACTGGAAGTTGGAACGTAACGACTGAAATGAGTGTTGCACATCGCACGCAGGTATTCTCTGGCGGCGCCTGTAACATTCTTGACTCCACAGGGACGCTGCTGCGCAATACCGAACGAGATCGCATCAACACCTGGCTTTCTGACAAACAGGTGTTCTTCTTTGACCCGCAAATTCACCCTGATACACACGGCGTAGAATATAATTATGATATTCATCACAAAGTGGAACTGGCAGCACGGGCTGCCGCAAAGATCAACCTCTACGAAGTGTCACCACGCACTTTCGGCGGCATCACCAGCTTTGAGATCGCCGCAGATCAATTCCGCTTCCGTGAACCGATGGTGATTTATTATTCCGACGGTGACCCAGAACAAGACGTCATCCCGGAACACTCCAGCAAAGGGTATCCACTTTTTGCTCCTCATGGCATTCACGCCACCGAACAGGCGATGCGCGCCCACTATCGTGAGTTCGTGAAAAACGGCAACAACATGCGCAAATACCTCGCCACCTTTGCGCGTGAAATGGACACCCTGACCGTGACTTTTAGCGATAAGCCACACAAAGGCGATATCATCATTACCCCAGAACGGATGCACGCGGCTGATCTGTTCAAAGCTGTGGTACGTGCCTCATCTGGCGAGCGGGTATTTGTGACCTTCACTGGCGGCGATCGTGCGCGGGACCAGAAAGGCAATGCTGTTTTCCTGGTGCCTAATGATCCGCCGGAAATTGAGATGGAAGCGCTGTTGGATCAATATGTGGACGAGGGGAACGAACTGCGCCGGTCCATTGCTGAGCTGGTTGAAATCAGCGTATTCACGCGCGTGGTTTACACACAGACCTCGGCCATACAAGCCATGTATGAACTGTTGATGACCAAGAAAATCCTCAGTTAAACGCGAAAGCGGCGTCATTATTGAATGACGCCGCCGCCTGCGTCCTTGGTGTGGTCACATGCGCACTACGGCAGCGGCTGCGGTTCCCAGCGGGCTGCAAAGGCAGTTTCGTCCAAGTTACCCGCGGCATACTCTGACGCGCTGGCGATGTCCACCACCACGTAGCGCAGCAGGACGTTCCCTTGTTCGCAGTCTTCCAGCCGGATACCCAGCGCTTCAACCGTGCCACTTAAGGCGTCCCCCGCACCGCTGAGCGCCCCCAGCGCGGATGGCAGCGTTTCACGCAGACTGCGATTGTCCCCGCTGCTGCACACCGATAGCACAAAGGTCTCACCAGCACTGCTCGTCATGACGCTGCTGCTGTCCTCGACGACTGGCAGATCAGCCATAACTGCCGTTACAGTCTGCGCTTGCTCAGCCGACAGGCCAGGAATCACACTGCCACTTGCCTCTGTAGGCGGCACGTCGGTCGGTGGTATTATCGTGGCAGTGGGGACAGATGCGGTTGTCGTCGGTGCACCCCTGTCTGTAGTTACAGTAGGAGCCGCAGCTTGTGGTGTCGCCGTTGTCTGGTCTGCTGCAACTTGGGTCGCTTGCGGTGTCCCCCCGCCCAGCTGTGTGAGCGCGATGACGGCAGCGATTGCTACTGCCACCACGAGCAGCGCCACGAGACCCAACAGCAAACGCCGCCGACCAGAAGAGACCGGTTCAGGACCACCAGAGTCAAAATCAAACGCGTCATCGAACGCATCGCTGCTGCCTGCTGATGGGGTCTCATCTAATGCTGCCACGAAGTCCGGCGTGCGACCAGTGATGTCAATTCCAGCCTCAGCATCAGAAACGTCACGCCGCATGTCTGATAACCCCGGGTAATTGGGGTCCAACGCAGCCAGCCGCTCTAAAGCCTCGCGGCCTTGGGCTTGATCGTCCACGGCATGAACGTACAGCCACCAAGCATCCGTATCGTCAGGATTGTCCAGCAAATAGTCGTCCAGCAGTTCGCGGGCTTCCGGCAGTCGCCCGGACTCAATCAACTCGTATGCGCGCTGCAGCACAGGGGAAGTCGCCTCGCTCATGATTTGCCAAACTCCTATCTGAAACAGCGTATCGGCTCAATGCACGCTTATAGGCTTAAGTGTATATCCGCCCGTGCCTGACCGCAAATTGCACTTCGTACAATTGCACGCGGCCTACCCACAGGCAGCAAAAAAGACCTGCCTTGTCGACAGGTCCTCGCAGGTGCCCTGGAGAGGACTTGAACCTCCACCCCGTTAGGGACACGGCCCTCAACCGTGCGCGTCTGCCTATTCCGCCACCAGGGCGTTATTGAATGTTTACGATTATACGGGTAAGCTGTGAGATGTCAATGCCGTTTACCCGTGTACGCACTCATGAAAGGCCATAGTATGCGTATCGCTGTAGATGCTATGGGAAGTGATAACCACCCTACCCCAGATGTCAACGGAACCGTGCAGGCCGCACAGGAATTGATGGAGCGCGGTCTGCAAATGGAACTGCTGCTGGTCGGTGATGAAGCCCGAATTACCCCACTGCTGAGTCAGCAAGACGCTGAGGCCGCGGCGATCAGCGTTCATCATGCACCGCAAACTATCACGATGACGGACAAACCCAGCGTCGTTGTGAAATCTAAACGCGAATCATCCATGCATATTGGCATGAAGCTGCTGGCAGAGGGCACAGCAGACGCTTTCGTCACTATGGGCAATACCGGCGCAGCGCTTTCCATTGCGACACTTTATGCCCCGCGTCGCATTCGCGGAGTCAAACGCCCTGCTTTGACTGCGATCTTCCCTGTCCGCGGACGGCGTACAGTGTTTTTGGACGTTGGGGCGAATGCCGATACTAAGGTGGAGTGGATGACCCAGTTTGGCCTTATGGGGTCTATGTACACCCAGTATGTCTTGGGTTATAACGAACCGCGTGTCGGTCTGCTGTCTAACGGTGAGGAAGACGGCAAAGGTATGGCACTCATCCGTGAAACCGCTGCCATTTTGCAAGAAACGCCCTTAGTCAATTTCGTCGGCAACATCGAACCAGAGGATATTTTTGTCGGCAAAGTTGATGTGGTCCTGGCCGACGGTTTCACCGGCAACCTGCTCGTCAAGACTTTTGAGTCGTCCAGCCGATACCTCAATGATTTGATCCGCGAAGAACTGCGCAGTAATCCTGTTGCTGCGTTAGGTGGCTTGATGATCCGGCCTGCAATGCGGCGTGTGCGTTCACGTATGGATACCGCTGAGGTGGGTGGTGCACCGCTGCTAGGTGTGGATGGAATCGTGATTATTGGGCATGGCAGTTCCACTGCTTTCGGCGTGAAAAACGCGATCCATCAGGCTGTACACGCTGTCAAAGCCCGCATTGTTGAACACATTCGTGAAAGCATCGCACACTTTGATTGAGCTGTACGCTTAAAAGAAAGCATTCGAGTATGGAGTTATTGCGCAATGGACAACCGCGTGTCGTCGTGACCGGTATGGGTGCGGTGACTGCCCTGGGCGGTGCGCACAGCCTTTGGGAAAAGCTAAAGGCTGGCATTTCCGGCATTACCTGCATCGAAACAATCCCCGCCGACTACCTGCCGGTGCGCATCGCCGGCGAGGTGCGTGGCTTTGATCCTTTGGAATACATTGACCACAAAACCAGCCGCCGCATGGGCCGCGCATCTCGGTTTGGCGTGGTATCTGCGCTGGAAGCTCTCAAGGACGCTGGGCTGTCCCGAGAGGCGGCGGCGGCTTTCGGTGAACGCTTCGGCGTTGTCGTCGGAACTACACTCGGTGCGCATGAGCTGTCTACGGATGCCACCGCGGAATATCGCGCGACTTTCCAGAAACCGAACCCACTGGCCCTGATAAATTCGCTGCCGAACATGCCCGCTCACTACATCAGCCGCTTTATTCAAGCACTGGGGCCGCTCATCACGCCCTCAACCGCCTGCTCTGCGGGCACACAGTCCATCGGCACTGGCGCAGAGTTGATCCAGCGCGGACGTGCTGATCTGGTATTGGCTGGTGGTGTAGAAGCTATTTTGCAGGATTACACCGTCGCTGGCTTCAACGCCATGAAAACCCTGGCTGTCGGTTATGAAGACGCGCCCCACGAGGCCAGCCGACCTTTTGACCGCGATCGGTCCGGTTTCGTGATGGGGGAAGGGGCGGCGGTCCTGCTGCTGGAAAGCCTGCATCACGCCCTTAAACGTGGCGCGCACATCTACGCTGAAGTGCTCGGCCATGCTTCATCATCAGATGCCTATCATGTTGCTGCCCTGGACCCCAGCGGACGTGGTGCCATGCGTGCCATGCGTTGGGCCTTGGACGATGCACACCTCAACCCTGAAGACATCGACTACATCAACGCGCACGGTACGTCCACTCAGGCTAATGACGCGATGGAGACTATGGCAATCAAGGAGGTGTTCGGCCATCACGCACGTCAGCTTGCGATCAGCTCCACAAAGAGTATGTTAGGACACTCCTTTGGGGCATCGGGGGCCATTGAAGCCGTCGCCGCGGTGTGTTCACTGGTTGAAAAAGTGCTGCATCCTACAATCAACTACCGCACACCGGACCCTGACTGTGACCTGGACTATGTGCCCAATGTCGCGCGTGATGTGCCGCACCTGCGCTATGTCATGTCAAACAGCTTCGGCTTGGGTGGGCAGAACGCCAGCCTGATCCTTGGAAACGTTACGCTCTAGTAGGAAAAGGGTGGCGCTTGGGGGTTCTGGAAAAACCCTACGCTTTCGTGTATCGTTAAATTAGGTCCGTAAGGAGTTTGAGGTTGGGCATGTCCAATCCTGTAGCTGAAATCGAAGCACTGCTTCAAAAGCGTCAGGTGAAAAAAGCGGAACGGCTGATCGCGCGGGGGCTGCGTGCTTCGCTGCCCAACATGGACCAGGCGCGTCTGCTGCTGCTTCGGGCACGCACCCGGCTGCTGAATGGGCGGCCCGAAGGAGCCATTGACGACCTCAGCTTGGCGCGCGAAATCAGCGGTGCGGACTACGAAAAACCAGATACGCTCACACTGGTTGCAGACTGTTACTTCGCGCGTTTTGAACTTTCACCCGCTGGTTTCGTTGACCGTGCCGACGCCGCCCTCGCCCAGCAGACCTATCAGCAGGTTATCGAACGTTTTCCCGACTACGAAGACCTTGGCTGGGTCTATTATCAACTAGGCCGGGTAATGCTGACCGATACGAAGATTGAGTCGGCAGTGGATGCCCTGCAAAAGGCACTTTTGGCCCCCAGCCACGTACCGGCCTTGACCGCCTACTGCTACGAACGCCTGGGTTTTGTGGCTTTCTACGAGCAGCGCGATCAACGGCAGGCGCTTGTGTTTTTGAGCAAAGCTGTGGATACTTATCCCGCGGACGAAGACCCCGCATGGCTGGCCCAGGTGCACATCTTGCGCAGTCGCATCCTACGAGAGAACCATCAACATGAACCAGCGCTTGTCGAAGCGCAGCACGCCCTGCGTCTGACTGCCCAGCGCCGCCCTACCCTACGGGACGGTTATGCCGAAGCGCTGCTTACCACTGGCGAACTGCTCAGCCGAATGCGCGCACGCGAAGAAGAGGTGATTGAACACCTCAGCCAGTTTCTTCAAGTCAGCCGTAAACCACTGGGCACCGACGTGACCTGGTCGCGCGTCTCTGAGATGTTAGCTGATGCCTATTTGAGCACGGGACAATACGAGAAAGCGATCAACGCTTACCGCGCAGCGCTGCACTATAATCCTTTTCATCCCTGGAATATCTCAGTGTATTTCCGCATCGCGCAGGCACACTATCGCCAGGGGAATTATACGCAGGCCCTGACCGTCGTCCGTGAAGCGCTAGATGCCGCCCATGCCGATGGGCAAGACGTGGATCACAAGCTGTACACTTTGTATGCCAATGCTTTCTTTGCACTCGGCCAATATGCCAACGCGGTCGAGGCTTATGAACTGGCTTTGCAAACAGCCGCAACAAACACAGAAATTCTAGATAAGCTGAAAACCTATCACCAAACTGCTTTGGACCGCCTCAATCAAGCGTAAATGCAAAGCAGTGCTGCTGATCTGAATGAATACGAGTTTTGGAGTAACCACACAACCATATGACACATCACGTAACGGTTGTAGGAGGCGGCTTAGCAGGGACCGAGGCCGCTTGGCAGTTAGCCGAACGCGGGTTCAGCGTGACGCTTTTTGAGATGCGCCCGACTAAAACGACTGGCGCGCATGTTTCTAATCGCTTGGCTGAGCTTGTGTGCAGCAATTCTTTGGGGTCCAAGCTGCGCGACCGCGCCAGCGGCTTGCTTCAGCACGAAATGCTGATGCTGCGCTCTAAGCTCCTGGATTCTGCCCAGCAAGCTGCGGTTCCCGCTGGTGGTGCTCTAGCCGTGGACCGCGTTGTCTTCTCTGAAATCGTGGAGGCTGCTATTGAGGAGCATCCGAAAATCCGTGTTGTGCGCGAGGAAGTACGCGCCATTCCCGATGGCCCTACCATTATTGCGACGGGACCACTGACTTCACCTGACCTCGCCGCAGACATTGCACAACTGACCGGCGAAGAGTACCTCTATTTCTACGATGCCATCTCCCCAATCGTCACCGCAGAAAGCATCAACATGGACGTAGCCTTTCGCGCCAGCCGCTATGATCGCGGTGACGATGATTACATCAACTGCCCGATGAATGCCGAAGAATACGGGCGTTTCGTGCAGGCACTGCGCGGCGCAGAAACCATCGCACTGCGCGACTTCGAGCGTGACGACCCGAACTTCTTTGAAGGCTGTGTGCCTGTTGAGCAGTTAGCGCAGCGCGGGGATGACACCCTCGCTTATGGGCCGATGCGCCCCGTCGGGCTGCGTGACCCACGTACCGGCCAGCGCCCGCACGCCGTCGTCCAGCTTCGCCGAGACAACCTGGCAGGCAGCCTGTATAACCTGGTCGGTTTTCAGACCAACGTGCGCTGGGGTGCCCAGGAAGCTGTGCTGCGCCTGATCCCTGGCCTAGAAGAGGCCGAGTTTATCCGCATGGGGCAGATGCACCGCAATACCTTTATCAACGCGCCTGTGCTGCTGACACCTGGCATGCAGTTCCGCCACCGTGAAGACCTGTACTTTGGTGGGCAGATCGTCGGTGTAGAAGGCTACGTCGGTAATGCCGCTACCGGCTTGGTCGCAGCGGTGAACCTAGCGCGACAGCTTGAGAGTAAAGACGCCTGGCATCTGCCACCCACTACTATGCTCGGCGCACTGACCCATTACGTCGCCCACGCTGAACCAAAGCACTTCCAACCCATGAAGGCTAATTTTGGCATTCTGCCGACGCTGCCCACGCGCGTCAAAGGCAAGCGGGATCGCTACAACGCTTACGCTAATCGCGCCCTGCAAGACCTAGCCGACAGCATCAACCAAGCTAACGATCCTTATCTGCTGCCCGTTAGAGAAATACCTGTCAGAGAAATGCCCGTCAAAGAAATTGACGCATGACCCATCCAAAGGCTTCACGTTTGGGATGTCCCGGCGAATCGCGCCGGGGCATTTGACTTTAGGAGACTATATTTTATGCCTGAAAAAGCTGAGCGCCTTCATCGACTGCCTCCTTATGTCTTTGCCGTCATTGGAGAGCGCATCCGGGATATGCAGTCGCGCGGCATTGACGTGATTCGTCTAGACATCGGCAGCCCGGATTTACCGCCCCCCCAGCCCGTTGTGGACGCGCTGGCACAGTCTGCCAGCCGCCCTGACCGCCATGGCTACTCTGGCTATCGTGGTACCACAGATTTTCGTAAAGCGGTGGCCGTCCATTACCAGCGCCGATTTGACGTATTCCTGGACTCTGAGTCCAACGTGCTGCCTCTCATAGGCAGCAAGGAAGGCATCGTCAATCTCTGCCTGGCTTATCTTGATCGTGGTGACGTTGCCATCGTTCCGGACATTGGCTATCCGTCATATCAGCAAGGTGCACGCCTGGCTGATGCCGACATCTACTGGTTACCCGTCCGTGACGCACATCAATACCTTCCAGACTTCAGCCAGATTCCCGCCGATGTGCGTCAGCGCGCCAAAATCCTCTGGCTGAATTATCCCAACAACCCCACAGGCGCTGTAGCGGATATGAACTTCTACGCTGAAGCGGTCGAATTCTGCCGCGAAAACGACATCTTGCTGGCTTCCGATGCACCCTATGTGGATGTCACCTTCGACGGCTACACTGCGCCCAGCGTGCTGCAAGTCCCTGATGCCATAGACTACGCCGTAGAATTCATGTCCTTTTCCAAGAGCTACAACATGGCTGGCTGGCGGCTGGGTGCAGCGGTGGGTTCCGCCCAGGTACTCAAGACCCTGCTGGTGGTCAAGAGCAATATGGACAGCGGTCATTTCCACAGTATCTACGACGCCGGGATCACCGCACTGCAAACCGACCCCGCTTGGTTGGCGGAGCGCAACGCCCGCTATCAAGCACGCCGCGACCGCATCATGGCCGCCCTACCCCATATCGGACTGGATGCACACTGCCCGATGGCATCGCTCTACATCTGGGCGTATCCCACCGGCCCACTGGACGCCGCAACATACGTCGAGCGCGCTCTTGACGAAGCTCAGGTCTCATTGGCACCTGGTGGCGCGTATGGACCCGGTGGCGAGCATTATATTCGAATCAGCCTAGGCGTCCCAGATGCACGACTAGATCAAGCGCTGGATCGCCTCAAAACATGGTATGCTGATGCCTATGACTGAACCCCACATTCCACAAGCTGAAGCAGAGCGCGCCTTTCTAGTCGCCGCCGCCGTCCGTGGCAGTCGTCCGCTGCTTTCTATCGATGACTCGTTAAACGAATTGGCCCTGCTGGCTGATACGGCTGGCATGGAGGTCGTCGGACAAGCATCGCAAAACGTTAACCAGATTGATCCATCAACCTTTATCGGTTCGGGTAAGCTGGAGGAAGTCCGCGAGCGCATCGAAGACCTCAAGGCCAGCGTCGTAATTTTCGACGATGAGCTGTCTCCGCGTCACCAAAGAGAAATTGAAAAGCGTCTGAGTCAGGACATTAAGGTCATGGACCGCTCTGTGCTCATCCTAGACATCTTCGCCCAGCACGCCCAAACCCGTGAAGGGGCGCTTCAAGTTGAGTTGGCCCAGTACGAATATCGCCTGCCCCGGCTCACCCGCGCCTGGACACACCTTGCACGTCAGGCGGGCGGCAGTGGCTCCGCTGCTGGGGTGGGACTGCGCGGCCCTGGTGAAACCCAGCTTGAAGTGGACAAACGTGAAGTCGGACGGCGCATTACTAAGCTGAAAAATGACCTGGAAGCTGTACGCCGTCACCGCGCCCGCCACCGCCGACAGCGCGAGCAGTCGGGTATTCCTGTGATTGCTGTCGTGGGCTACACCAACGCCGGCAAATCGACCCTGCTCAACACCCTGACCAACGCCAGCGTCTACGCCGCCGACCAGCTTTTCGCCACCTTAGACCCAACAACCCGCCGTGTGACGCTGCCGTCTAATCGCCAGGTGCTGTTCTCCGACACTGTGGGCTTCATTCAGAAGCTGCCAACCACGCTCATCGCAGCGTTCCGTGCTACGCTAGAGGAAGTCGCTGCGGCGGACCTGCTGCTGCACGTTGTTGATGCATCGCACCATACCGCTCTACAGCAGATCGAAACTGTGGAAGATACCCTGGCCGAGATCGACGTGCGCCCCGATGTGCCGCGCGTGCTGGCCCTGAACAAAGCTGATTTGCTGACGGATGCTTATGCCTTGGCGCAGTTTGCTGAGGTTCAAGCGGACTACTATGCTACCGTCATGATTTCTGCACAGAAACAGACCGGTCTAGAGGCTCTGCTTCAAGCTATCGAGGGGGGATTGGCGTCTAAACACTGCGAGCTGCACATCCTGCTGCCCTTTCATCGTGGCGATGTGCTCTCTAAGCTGTATGAGCACGCAACCGTCCTCAGTCGCCAGGATACCAGTCAGGGCGTTATGCTCTATATCCGCATCTCCAACACCATGTATCCGCAGTTGAAAGCCTTTGAGCTGAAAAATCCAACGACAGGGGGATAACACCATGCTGCGTTTCATCGACCGCTCACGCTTTTTGCAGCGCCTGATCGACGGGGCATCAACGATTCTGGCACGTCAGCGCGGCCTGCCAGTCGTTATTGGTCTGGCGCTGATTCTGGTGGCGCTGTTCTTGCAGGTCATCAACGTGTTCGCACCCTCACTCGGTTTGGAACTGCTGGGCATCGTCTTGAACGGCATCGGTGTTGCAGCCGCCTTCATCGGCCTGCTTTTAGCCACCCCGCTTGGCAAATGACGCTGCGTGCCGTGCTTCAGCAGCAGTGAACACGGCACGCGCTTCATACGTTGTGTCAACCGCTGCTGTCTTCACGTGTGGTGTCGGGCTGCGTGAGGTTGGCATCAGGCAGCCTCACCCAGTAGATTTCTGGGCGGAACATCGTATGCACGAAAAGCCGTAGGTCCGGCGTGATGGTCAAACCGGCCAAAGGCGCTGCCAGCTCCGTAAACAGCACTACGTCGATCTGGTCATTCGTGCAGCCGCCCTGTTCCTGGCAAACCACCGGGTCCACCCGACCTACCACGCCACGCGTCCCCAATGCATAAGCGAAATACAGGTAGCCGTCCGGTGCCAACACCAATGAGGTCGTGCTTTGCAACCCAGTGATTAATGGCTTGGGTGTCGGCGACTCTTCTTCCAGGCTCAACCACTCAATCGCCCGGCGCGCGCTGCCGTTATTTGCCACATAGACCACATCGTCCTGCACCGCTACACCAGTTGGAGACCGAAATCCCTCAGCAATCACCGCCGACTCACCATCACGGCTGATCTGCACCAGTGTGTTGTCGCCCAGGTTCGTGATGACAAAATGCGCATCATCCAGCCGTGCGATACCCCACGGCCCATCCAGTGAGGTACTCAGCGGCTGCGGTGAACGGATCGCTTCGACGTTAAGCAGCAGGTCCTGGTCGAAGTCCGGTGCCCAGATCGTCAGGCCGGCATTGTCGTTCGTCTCCGTGATGAGCGTGTGGCTGTTGCGCACACCGTAGATGTAGGTGCGTGTGGCTCCAGTCGTGTCGTCTACTTCGTAAATTGTCCAGTCGCCGTTACACACGATGTACAGCTTGTTGTCGTACCAGCTTATCCCGTTAGGACGCAGCACGTTGCCAGTGATTACTTGTAGGTCCTGCTGGGTAAAAGACTTAAAAACACCTCCGGCGGTGCTCTCAGCATCGGCTTCAGCCGTTGGTGTGATCGCCTGGACGGTAGGTGTGGGCGTTTTTGAAGGAGCAGGCGTCGTCGTAGACTCCTCGCCAGCCCAAGCTGCGCCCAGCCCAATAAACAGCAGCACACCCATTGCCAGGGCTTGCATCGTTCTGGTAACAGTAAAACGCTTTATACTACGCATGAGAATTACTTTCCTTCTAACTGATCCGTCGCGGTTTCGCTTAACGCTTCATCACTGCTGCGACTCTTCACAGGCAGCAGCACATAGAACGTCGTACCCTGCCCTATTGTACTCTCCAGCCAGATATGCCCACCATGGTTATCTACCACAGTCTGTACAATGCTCAGGCCCAAACCTGACCCAGTGATGTGCTGTGTGCCTTCTTGATTGGCCCTAAAGAAACGCTCAAAGACTTGTGGCTGCTGGTCGGCTGGGATGCCCACCCCTGTATCGCTGACTTCAATACGCATCAGCGACTTGCCCTCCCAGCGAGCGCGCACCCACACTTTACCCTCATTAAGCGTAAATTTGACAGCATTTTCCACTAGGTTAAACAAGGCGCGCTCAAGCTGGCTGGCATCCCCTTTGATATTCAATTCACCCGCTTCCAAGTGCAGTGAGATACCGGCGTTTTGTGCCATCGGTTGTACATCCCGCAGGATACGCGCCAACAGCTCATCCAGCCGGAACCAGTTCGAGTCAATGCGCCCGCCGCGGATGCGCTCTAAGTCCAGCACACCCAGAATGATGCGCTTCATGCGCTCTAATTCCCCGGCTACAACGCGCACCGGCACGTCCAGCGGTGGACCCACCATGTCTTGCAGCAGCTCCACGCTGAGCATAGCCCCCATCATTGGGTTCTTCAGATCATGGCTTACCATGCGCAGCATCTCGCTTTTTAAGCGGTCAAGTTCTTTTAAGTGCGTCACGTCGTTCATGACTACGACCCAGCCACCAGTACTCCGTTCATCCACTGCTGCGATATGGCACAAATAATCACGTCCCATAAGCTGCATTTCGTAGAGCTGTGCCTGGGTAGGTTCTGTAGGCACCACGCGCTTCGTGTAATCTTCATAGCGGTGGTCTGGCAGCAGCAGGTCTTGTATCCGCCCGTTGTGAATCGCTTCATGAATGCTGGTGATGCGCAGCGCTGCCGGGTTCGCAAATACTAACGATCCCGCACGATCCACCGCAATGACCGGGCTGTCTAAACTGGTGAGCAACGTTTCAAGTTGGTCGCGCGCGGCTTCGATTTGGTTAAACAAGCGGCTGTGGGCAATCGTCAGGGCCGCCTGACCAGCCAGCAGCTCCAGCAGCAACAGTTGATCCTGACTGAAAGCGTAGCCCTGTTTCCCAGCGATCACCAGCAGTACGCCGATAAGGTTGGCGTTGTGCAGCATCGGCACACACATCACTGCACCTACAGTGTCCATGGCCTGTGGAAAATCTGGTGCGCCCTTCCAATCGCGACTGTAGTTTTCCAGCAGCCGCGCGCTTTTTTCAGCGGCTACCGTACCGACAAGACCCTGCTCCAGGTGAAATTCTGTTGGCAACACGCTGATAGGCAGTTCGTGACTCATAGCAACTTCCAAGACCTGGCGACTTTCCACATACAACAACACGACCACTGCATCCGCCTTAAACCAGGTCACGGCCTGCTGCACGATCTCGTTGAGTACCCACTTCGTTGAAAGCTGTCGGGCTATACCCTGCGTGACGCGATACATGGTGCTGATTTGCGCCCCACGTTCCAGCAAAGGGGTCATGATCTGCTGGCGCACCAAGGCCAGGGTGACCAGCAGTGCTCCCATCGCACTCACATTCGTGGCGAGGTTGACCAATGGCAGCGTCGGGTTCAAGAACACGAAGCCCTGACCGGCTTGAAACACCAGCAAACCCACAATCACCATGCGGTTAGACATCCGCCGCCGATATCGCCACAGCATATACAGCGTCACTAGGTTATACAGCCCGAAAAATGCCAGCGCCAACGACGAAAAGCGATACGCTTCGCTGATACCACCCAGCTCAACTGCGGACTGCTTGGTGGCGTTCAAAACGCGAAACACCACCACAATCAGCAGGCTCAAGAAAGCTAACAGTCGAAAATAGCGCGTATGTACACCGACCAAGATCGTCGTCAGCGCATAAGCAGCCACCCCCGCACCCGTAAATCCCAGCTCCAGCAGCAGCACCGCCACACCCGTAAGCTGATCACCGTCCTGCACCAGGTAAATACCCTGGATCAACAGCGAGCCTGTGTTCCACAGCACAATAAAAGACAAAAATGCCGCCAACAACTGCACCTGGCGGCTGCGCATATCAAACCACAACAGGATCAACAACAGTGCCAAGCACAAAGCCAACACTGCTGCGTTCAGGATCAAAGTCAGTGCGCTTAGTGAAACCATGCGGTCACAGCCCTACGCCGAGGGCCGCTGCTTCTCAAAGCGGTAGCCAATACGGTGTTCAGTCAAAATGTAAGTCGGCGTGGAGGGATTCGCTTCGATCTTGCGCCGCAGTTGGCTGATGTACACGCGGGGATAATACACATCGTCGATGTATTCCTGGCCCCAGACCTGTTCCAACAGTTCTCGCTGCGAAACGACTCGCCCAGCATTTTCCATCAACACCGCCAGCAGCTTGAACTCTGTCGGCGTCAAATGCACTTTCTCATCGCGGACATGCACTTGACGCTTATGTAGGTCTACGCTCAAATAGCCGTCGTCATACATCACTGCTGTGTCCGCACTGCTTGTACGTTGAACCCGCCGCAGGATCGCTTTCACCCTGGCGGAAAACTCTTTGGCACTCATTGGCTTGATGAGGTACTCATCCGCCCCTGCGTCCAGGCCTTCAATGACGTCATCCTCGGTCACCGCGTTGGCCGATAGCATGACAATTGGCGTGTCGGCCACTTCACGTATCCGACGACACACCGTTAGACCATCCATATCACCAGGCATTACAATGTCTAATACCACCAAATCTGGCCGCTGCTCATGGAACAAGCGTAGTCCATCACGCCCAGTACCCCCCGTAAATACGGTATACTCCTCCATGCGGAGCTTCGCGGCCAAGGCCTCGCGGATAACCGCTTCATCGTCAACAATGAGTATCTTCATCAAGCGTCGCCTTTGCATTCCAGGCTGATGCACATGCCCACTATACACTATCTTTCGAACAAAGGCCCATGCACCAGACCCCACCTGCCCTACATCCACCGGACCCACGCTGGTGCTTCCATACCCTGAAGCCAGAACGTGCTGCCGCGCTGCATCGTGCCTGCTTTCCATTGGAGTCTGCGGCGTGGGTCAAGGCCTTGGTACGACGTGCTGACGTGCTATACCAACAAGGGCGCGGACTAGGCCTGACGGCTCATACCGGCACGGAACCTACTCTGCTCGGATTCGGGCTACTGACCCTGTGGCCGCGTTATGCCGAACTCAGCGACCTGATCGTTGTGCCGTCTATGCGGGGGCAGGGCCTGGGAACAGCATTGATTCAGACTCTGGTCCAACACCCCCTTGCTAAGCACATGTCCGTCGCGGAACTCAGCGTTTCTGTGCACAATTTACGCGCGCTGGCCCTCTACCAGCGGCTCGGCTTCCAAGAACGCAAACGTGTGCAGTGGCACACCGCCAACCAAAGCGACACCTTCATTTACCTGCGCCTTTCACTGCGCTGAGTCTCAGTCAGTGAGTGTTTGCAGCGATGCGATGGGAAGTGTAAAGGCGAAAATGCTGCCACCTGATGGGTTGTCCTCGATGTGGATCGTGCCACGGTGTGCCGATGTCACGAGGCGACAAAACGTCAGCCCCAGCCCCACCCCACGCCGTACCTTGCGCCGCCCATCAATCTGGACAAAGCGCTCGAACAGGTGCGCCTTGTAATCATCCGGGATACCCGGCCCCTGATCGACGATTTCAATGCGCACGAAACCGCGTGCGTCTGGCTTCGGCTGTGCACGGATCACGATTTCACTTTTACGTGGGCTGTATTTCAGCGCGTTGTCCACTAAGTTCAAAATCAAGCGCTCTACCTTATCCGCGTCGATATTAAGCAGGGGCAGCTCGCGCGTTAGCTCAGAACGGATTGTCACTTCCAGTTCGTGCGCCAGGGGGTAAAGGTCGGTTATCACGTTGTCTACCAGCGGGGCCAGTTCAGTCAGGTCAGTGTCCAGTTTCAATTCACCGCTCTCTAACTTGGCAATGTCCAACATGGCGTCTACTCGGCTCAACAGCTTGCGGATAGCGCGGCGGCTCGCGTCCGTCGTCGACTCTACTAAGCTGCGGAAATCACTGTCGTGTGGCACGAGGTCGTTGAGCAGCTTCAAGCTGGTCGTGACCGCTGTCAACGGACTACGCAGGTCATGGACGATCATGCGCGTCAGCTCCTCGCGTGACCGCGCGAGTTCTTCTTCCTCCGTTTTGTTATAAAACACCAGCAGCAGCCCGATGATGGCCTCGTTTTCATTGCGTACTGGGATAATGTGGCGTCGGATGTGTAGATCACCATGCTGCCCAGATGTGACGTACATCACCGGCGGGTATCCGCCATCGCGGCCCATCGTGTCAAGTAGGGTCTGCACATCATCCGCCGATGAAAAGCCCATGCGCTGTACAATGGCAAGCTCAGCATCATCAACAAGAGCAGGCAGCGACTGCCAATTGACTTGTGCCTGCCGCAAGCCGATCAAATCGATACGCGGGTTTGCCAATACGATGTAGCCACTGCGATTAATGAGCAGCACGCCCTCTTCCATCGCGTTCAGAATCACTTCCATGCGATCGCGGTCTTTCGCGATGCGTGTGAACAAACGCGCGTTGTTGATCGCGATAGCAGCTTGGTTGGCAATCTGTCCTACGAAGTAGCTATCTTCTTCGCGAAATGCTCGCCGTTGTGTGCTTTCCAACACGATCACGCCTAGTGGATCATCACCCCGCACGATGGGCACCGCTAACATTGAGCGCGTCGAGGACAGCCAGGAATGGTAGCGTTTATCTAAACGCAAGTCTTCAATGCCCAGCGGTTCTCCCGACGCCATGACATCGCGCCAGATCGTCGCACTCGTCAGCTCACTGGGCAGATGATCCGGGTAGCCGCGCTGCACTATCAGGTGAAGCACCTGGCTGTCGTCGTCTCGCAGCAGCACCATACCCACTTCAACGCGCGTAGCCGAAGTGGCGTGCTCAATGACTAATTGGCAAATCGTCTCAACGTCAACCGTGGAGGTCAGTAGGCGTCCAATGCCTGCCAGTGAAAGGAGCTGCTCAACACTGCGTTGAAATGCCCGGTCTGCTGAGGTGTAGGTGCGCGCATTGACAATGGCCTGTGCAGCCTGGCTGGCAAAGGTCTTGAGCACCTCAATGTTGTCACCCGTGATGAACTGCGGCGTATTGAAATACATGATGATGATACCCAGCACGCTGTTACCCGTGTTCAAGGCCAGTTCTACAAATGCCAGCAGCTCTTCCGAACGCAGCATGTCCCGCATGGGCACAGCACGGTCATCTAAGCGGATGTCGTTCACCGCCAGCGCCAACGTACCTTCATCATTTCGCGCTGACAGCATGTCTACTACACGACCCAGCAGCGGCGGCGGCGCGCCGATTGTATATCGTTCACTGAGACCTGCGCTGCGCACAAGACTCAACATCTCGTTTTCGTCCATGTATAAATACACGGCGATGGCATGGGCTTTACTCACAGCGGATGCCGATGAAATGATCGTATCCAGCACCGTCTCTGGCTTTAACGTGCCGCTCAACAGTGATGCCACTTGATTCAACGCCGTAAGCTGTTCGGCACGCTGCCGCTGTTCTTCGTAGAGTTGGGCGTTTTCAATGGCTATGCTGCTGCTGGCCGCCACGATATTCAGCAAGCGCAGTTCATCTGGCGTGAAGCTGCGCTGCGGATCGCGGGAAACTACAACCAACACACCCAGTACGCGCCCACCTGCCTGTAAAGGTACACCCAGCCATGTGGTGATCGCCATGGATGGCCTGGTTACACCTAACTGCTCCGCGACTTCTGCCGGGTTGCTGGGGATCAGCAGCGGCTGCATGGTACTAATCACGTAATGGATCAGGGTTGGCTCGTCGCCGATGCCCTTACCCTCCAGGCGTGTTTGTTCCTCTCCTTCGCGCATCACCAAAGCATATTGCAGCTCATGGCTTACTGGGTCATGCAGCAATGCCTCGAAATCCTCCACGACCAACAAGTGTGCCACCTGCACGTAGATCGTGCGCAGCAACGCGTCCAGGTTCAAGTGAGCACGCATGGCCCGCGTTACCACCGACAAAGTGCGCATTTCGTCCAGCTGCCGCCGCAGTTGCAGCTCAGACATACTCAGTGCGTGGATCGCCAACACGATGAGCAGTACCCCACCAATGAAGATCACGCGTGAGGGTGCGCCCAAACGGCTGAGGACTTCCGCGCCAAGGACAGCAAAAGGCACTGGCATCAACAAAATAACGGTGATACGCGCCAGGTTATGCCGCACTACGTGCACAATCTGACGTCCGCTGTACATGACTTCGAGCATGAAACCAATGAAGTGCAGACCGGTATACGTCAGCACGTACAAAAGCAGGGGCAGCTCAACCACAAAGTCGTTGTTGAGCTGTGCACCGATGGGAATGCCGCCCCCCAGCGCCAAATACACAATACCCGACAGCCAGTAACCCAACAGCACACGATTAACGACGAAAAGCACGCTCAAACTGCTGCTGGGCCGCTGGACAATCAGCGGATTAAAGCGCACCCGGACTTGCTGAAGGATGGCCCCCAAAATAGCCGCGACAAAGAAGAACAAGGTCATCAGCGGCGCTGTAGTAGGCGTCAACGTCAAAAACGCCACCATGCCAATCATATGTACGGCGCTGAGCTGGCTTTCGTTCAAGATGCCCGCGAAGTACAGGGCAAATACGGCTAAGCCGGCGAAGATCACTGGCTCCACCCAGGCGTTTGTCAGCACCTCAACGTCAACCTGAAGCAGATTGCCCACGACAATGGCAGATGTCGCCAAGGTCATCAACCAGGGGATGAGCAGGCGCAAGCCCGCGTCTTGCGATGTGTTTTTTGGTGAGGGGACTTGCATCCTGTGCTTTACCTCCGCACTTAGCCCGGCGCAATGGGTATAGTAAACACGAAACTAGCACCGCTCAGCGGTCCAGTTGGCTCGACCTCAATCTGACCACCATGTGCTTCGATCGTCAGCTTACAAAAGGTCAGCCCTAGGCCTGTGCCTTTTTTGCCCGTCAGCCCGCGCTGATCCTTGATCTGATGAAACTTATCAAAGATACGCAGCCGCTCTTCCTTGGCAATGGCTCTGCCGCTGTTGGCAACACGGACGATCACTGACCGCGGCCCATGTTGCGCTGTCTCAACCCACACTTCACCACCTTGAGGGGTATGCTGTGCGGCGTTGTCCAATAGGTTAATCATGACCCGGCGTATTTTGTCATGATCGACGGCCACTAGCGGCAAATTCGGTGTTAGACGCTGTTGTATGTGCAGCGCAGAGGCCGTGAATACCGCCCGCATCGCCTCCAATGCATCCTGGACAACACCATTTGCACTGCATGCTTCAATGTCCAGGGACATACTGCGGTTCTCCAGCTTGGCGATGTCCATTAAGCTGTCTACCAAGCGCAGCAGATTCTTGCCGCTCTCAAGCGACACGTTCAATGTGGCAACCAGCGATTCCTCCAACGGCACACCGCGTGGGTCTTCGATGATGTCCAAAGAAAGGTTCATGCTGCTAATCATCGCGCTTAGCGGCCCGCGCAAGTCATGGATCAGCATTTGGGTAATCTCTTCTCGGTAGGCGGCGAGTTGCTTTTCATTGGTCCGATCACGCAGCACTAACAGGCGTCCGGTTAACGCTCCCTGATGATGCGCTGCGGCCACGGGTGATCCGATTTCTTCCACATAATGCGTCCTCCCCTTGCGTGTTGTGAGTGCGTATTCCTGCCGGGTGATACGCTCTGGTGGATGATCGAGATTGTCTCTGATCTGCCCTAAAGCCGCTTGTGTCTGCGCATTGATCTCGCGGCGTTCTTGCATCTGGGGGATCATATTCTGCGTAAAGTGTTCGCCGATGTAGTCACTCAAGGGGTAGTCCAGCAGACGCTCGGCGGATGTATTGGCCGTCAACAAGCGGTTCTGATGATCCAAAAGCAAGATGCCATCATCGGTTGCGTCCAAGATGGCCGTCATGCGCTGCGCTTCCATACGCAGCTCGTTCACTAAACGAATAGTTGCCAACTGACTGCGGCTCTGAAGTCCCAACAGCGTTACGTAGTCTACATCAGACGCACTAATCACTTGGTGGTCTTGATACAACAAACACAGGACCTCAGCTTCTCCTACCGGCATCACCAGCACACCCCGATAGTCAACTTTGCTGAGGTCTACTTCGCCAGAAAGAGTCGGGTGATTGTGAATATCCTCCACCAGAATATAAGACTGCTGCGACATAGCTTGGCTCACCAAAGTCAGTGGAATGAGCACATCTGGATCGCTGTAAGCCTGTTTGTCACGACGTGTACTGTCCCGCGTCACGTAGCGCGCTGCTTGTGGCACGTAGACGTACATCACCGCGTACTCCGCTGGAGTCAAGGCCAGTGCTGCCTGAATCATGCGTCGCCAGGCCCATTGCAAGTCACTGGCTTCAGTCAAGCCTATCGATACGTTGCGCAGGGTCTTAAGGTGGGCTATGTCCTGTGTGTTTTGCCTAGGCGCATCGTCAGGTAGTGGAGGTTGTGCCGTTTGAATGCGACTGCTCTGCCAAATCAAGAGACTAAGGTTCAGCAATAAAGCACAGATCAAGAACGCAATGCGCAGTCCTTCTACGATAACTGCCGCTGTGATGCAGATGGTGCTGCCCAGGAGAATGCCTGCTCCCCACGTCATCGCATGTTTTTTTGTTAGTACGCGCATCAACGGTGTTGTTCCTGTTGGGTGGCTGTCCACTGCGTGTGTTCTTCACAAGTTTTATTATAGCCTAAACGCGTTTTCCTGCGCTAAGCGCACAGGCAACAACAGACCGAGCGTCTGTTAGGCGTCATGTTGCGCCGTAGCGGATGGGCTATACTAAAAGGTGATTGTTGAAAAATACGGCCCAATTCAAAGGATTCCACAATGCGCAAAATCGCACCTTTAGGCTGGTTAGCGCTGTTTTTAGCGCTGACGCTGACATTGGCATCCTGCAATCTCACAGGTGCCCCCGAAGAACCTATTGATATCACCGAGGTACCCACGAACACATCCACCCTACTGCCTGGTACGCCAGGAACGGCGACTCAAGTCGGTGTTGTGTCCACAACGACGAACATTCCCATCCTCACTGGTCAGCCCCCCACGGCGCTTCTACCACCGACTGCGCTGCCCTTCGCTACGTCCACGCCCAGCACGACCAGCGTACTGATCCTTTCGCCGCAGCCCGGTGGTGTGATCGCTGGCAACGTACAAGTGCTTGGCTCAGCGGTGCACCCGAACTTTCTACAATATCAGATTGAATACGGCCCCGAACCCAATCCCAGCAACCTCTGGTTCCCCATCGGTGGTGCGCGCTTGACCCCGGTGCTGAACAATCTCTTGGGCATTTGGTCTACTACTTCAATACCGGATGGCGTGTATCAACTGCGTTTACGCGTATTCTTGCGTGATTCTGGCAGTGTTGTGACCGTGGTGAATGGCCTGCGCGTTCAAAACAGCGCACCAACCCCACAGCCGTCCAACACACCCGTCATCCCCCGCCCCATTGCGGC
This sequence comes from uncultured Anaerolineaceae bacterium, assembly GCA_964457835.1. Taxonomy (GTDB): domain Bacteria; phylum Chloroflexota; class Anaerolineae; order Aggregatilineales; family Phototrophicaceae; genus CAYWGJ01. The sequence continues at coordinate 17,777 of CAYWGJ010000003.1, read as the reverse complement.
TTTTACCCAGGACCGCACCACGGGCAATGCACCGCTGACGGTCCGCTTCACCAATCAATCCAGTGGCCAAATCAACAGCTACACTTGGAGCTTCGGTGACGGCTCGGCTAGCAATGAAACAAGCCCTACACACACCTTCCGCAGCACAGGTATATACGATGTCACGTTAACAGTCGTTGGTCCAGGTGGGTCGGCTAACGTGTCACGACGGGTTACCGTGCAGCAGGGTGACCCCCCTATTGCTAACTTCTCGCGCAGTGTCAACAGCGGGACCTCACCGTTAACCGTACAATTCACAGATACGTCTACCGGCCAGATTGACAGTTGGTTTTGGAACTTCGGTGACGGCACTACTAGCAGCCTGCGCAATCCTTCGCACACCTTCGTGTCGGACGCGCCGCGCAGCTACAATGTGATTTTGGAAGTGCGCGGACCTGCCGGCGCGACGATCCGCACGCGTAAGATCACCATCGAAGACCCGGCAGTGCCCGCACCGGTTGCCAGCTTCAGTCCGCAAAATCAGAGTTTCGAAGCGCCAGCAGTCGTACAGTTCAATGACACGTCTACCGGCCAGATTACCGGCTGGTCCTGGGATTTTGGCGACGTAAGCACCAGCACCGATCAGGACCCGATCCACACCTTTGACACCCCCGGTACCTATACTGTTAGCCTGACGGTGGATGGCCCCGGTGGGAACGATACCTCCGAGGCGACCATTAGCGTGACCCAGCCGGTACAGGCTCCTGTCGCGGATTTTAGCGCCTCGCCTAGCAGCGGTGATGCCCCCTTGACCGTGACCTTTGCTAACCAGACCACCGGCACTGTAACTGGTTACACCTGGGACTTTGGTGATGGTACTACCAGCACAATCACCAGCCCAACCCATGAGTTTACAACGCCGGGTACCTATACGGTGCGCTTGAACGCCGTAGGTGAAAACAATACTTCGTCCTTTGCGGAGCTGGACATTGCTGTCAACAAGCCCTTGGCACCGCCTGATGCTGCTTTCAACGCGGACACCACCAGCGGCTCAGCACCGCTGCCTGTGAGCTTCACCAACCAATCCTCTGGGGACAACGTAACTTACGCCTGGAACTTTGGCGATGGCGCTACGTCCGACTCGCAGGAAGCTGTAGTTAACCACACCTACACCGCTAATGGCACCTATACCGTTACGCTTACAGCGTCCAACGATCAAGGTAACGTAGACACTGCCACTACAACCATTACCGTGTCTGACGCACTAACCGCTGACTTCGAGGCGGTGAATACTACTGATCCCCCCGGTGACACGATCCAGTTCAACGACCGTTCCGGCGGCAGCATCAGCGGCTGGTTGTGGACCTTCGGCGATGGTGGCTCTAGCACGGAGCAAAACCCAGTACACACCTATACTAACCCTGGTTTGTATACAGTCACGCTAACGATCACCGGGACCGGCGGCGAACAGCAGACCACATCACAACAGGCTGAGGCTTTCGCGAGTCTCCCAGATGCGCCCACAGCCAGCTTCACTTTCAGCGCCGCCGACCTATCCGTGAGCTTCACCGACACGTCCACAGGTGCACCGACGGCCTGGTCCTGGGACTTTGGCGATGGCAATTCGTCATTGGAACAGAATCCGGCATACACATATCTCGCGGCGGGCACTTACACGGTGACCTTGACGGCGAGCAACGCGGGCGGTGCATCCGCGCCGGTCAGCCAGCAGGTGACCGTGACAGAAGCCCTGCCTGCGCCGCCCACAGCCAGCTTCACTTTCAGCGCCGCCGACCTATCCGTGAGCTTCACCGA